>NZ_BMCI01000021.1:0-651 GCF_014635105.1 Haloferax sulfurifontis | reverse complement strand
AGTTTGACTGGGGCGGTACGCGCTCGAAAAGATATCGAGCGCGCCCAAAGATTTCCTCACGCGAGTCGGGAACTCGTGGAAGAGCGCAAGAGCAAACGGAAGTCTGACAGTGACATTCCCAACGAGTGTCGCTGACGCGAAAGCGTGGTCTAGCGAACCTACGAGGTTCATTCATGGGACCCGTAGATGACAGAAAAGCTACCTTAGGGATAACAGAGTCGTCACCCGCAAGAGCACATATCGACCGGGTGGCTTGCTACCTCGATGTCGGTTCCCTCCATCCTGCCTGTGCAGAAGCAGGCAAGGGTGAGGTTGTTCGCCTATTAAAGGAGGTCGTGAGCTGGGTTTAGACCGTCGTGAGACAGGTCGGCTGCTATCTATTGGGGGTGTTAAGGAACTTGACGTGAACGTTCGTATAGTACGAGAGGAACTACGAATGGGTGCCACTGGTGTACCGGTTGTCCGAGAGGGCAGATGCCGGGCAGCTACGCACCACGGGGTAAGAGCTGAACGCATCTAAGCTCGAAACCCACACGGAAAAGAAGTTCCACTGAGGACACTCGTAGAAGACGAGTTCGATAGACTCGGGGTGTACGCAACGAGGCAACGAGTTGTTAAGCCCGCGAGCACTAACAGTCCAAGCCACATTCA
>NZ_BMCI01000020.1:0-652 GCF_014635105.1 Haloferax sulfurifontis | reverse complement strand
CGGTACGCCGCAAGACGGTATCTGATGTTAGCCCTAGTAGTTCGGTGACATCCGAACGGATGTCATACGAACTCGGACCTTTGAACGGTGATTTGACAGCAATACGCTGCCATTCACCCGCCAACACCCCGCGACCAGGTTTAAATGGTCGCGACCCATTCCGGTTGATCCTGCCGGAGGTCATTGCTATTGGGGTCCGATTTAGCCATGCTAGTTGTACGAGCTTAGACTCGTTGCGGAAAGCTCAGTAACACGTGGACAAACTACCCTACGGAGAGCCATAACCTCGGGAAACTGAGGCTAATAGTTCATAGGAGAGTCGCGCTGGAAATGCCGACTCTCCCAAACGCTCCGGCGCCGTAGGATGTGTCTGCGGCCGATTAGGTAGACGGTGGGGTAACGGCCCACCGTGCCGATAATCGGTACGGGTTGTGAGAGCAAGAGCCCGGAGACGGAATCTGAGACAAGATTCCGGGCCCTACGGGGCGCAGCAGGCGCGAAACCTTTACACTGCACGCAAGTGCGATAAGGGGACCCCAAGTGCGAGGGCATATAGTCCTCGCTTTTCACGACTGTAAGGCGGTCGTGGAATAAGAGCTGGGCAAGACCGGTGCCAGCCGCCGCGGTAATACCGGCAGCTCAAGTGATGACC
>NZ_BMCI01000019.1:0-810 GCF_014635105.1 Haloferax sulfurifontis | reverse complement strand
CGCACACATCAGGGCGATTTCTCGGAACTCACGGAACCACGAACGCGCTCGCACGGCGAAGCCGAGCGAGCGCTTCACAGCCGAGTTCACGGTCTCGGTCATCGAGCGCTGATTGTAGCGCTGTTCGTCGATTCTGGCGTTGTGCGCGTGGTCGTACGGTGCGAAGATGCGATGTTTGATGAGCGGGCGAATCCCGAGGTCACGAAGGGATTCGCGGAGCGACTGCTTGTCATAGCCTTTATCGGCAGCGAGAGACCGCAGATCGCCCGCGTTCCGGCGGGCGATCTGCTCGGCGAGGTCTGCGTCGCTTCCTTCACGGTTCGTCGAACAGTGAACGTCAAGGACGGCTTGAGAGTCTGTATCGACGAGTTTCGTGACCTTCAGCTTCTGTACGCGGTAGCTTATTCGCTGGCAGTAGTGGCGGCTCGCTGCTGAGCGTTCGTAGAACGTAGCGTCGATTGCACCGTGTTTCGAGGGGTCGTGCAGCTGCGCCGACTGGCGCAGCAGCACTCGGCAGACGCCCATACTAATCCGGTCGAACGCTTTACACAACGTGGATGGTGAGGGGAGATCGGCCGCGCTGAGGCCGATCTCCCCGGTTATTTGCGGCATCTCCTTCAGCAGGTCGATGGTCATTCTGTAGGACGTGTCGAGGTAAATCCGGAGACAGTGGAGGGAAACGAGGGCATAGTCGGCGAATCCGCCGCCACCTTCCGGGGCGGCGGATTCGTCTCCATCACCGGTAACAACTTGAGCAATCGGCACAATCTCACTAGTGAAGCGGGAGATTTGTGTCATGGACAACCGAAT
>NZ_BMCI01000018.1:0-3458 GCF_014635105.1 Haloferax sulfurifontis | reverse complement strand
GATATTATTGGGCCTAAAGCGTCCGTAGCCGGCCACGAAGGTTCATCGGGAAATCCGCCAGCTCAACTGGCGGGCGTCCGGTGAAAACCATGTGGCTTGGGACCGGAAGGCTCGAGGGGTACGTCCGGGGTAGGAGTGAAATCCTGTAATCCTGGACGGACCACCGATGGCGAAAGCACCTCGAGAAGACGGATCCGACGGTGAGGGACGAAAGCTAGGGTCTCGAACCGGATTAGATACCCGGGTAGTCCTAGCTGTAAACGATGCTCGCTAGGTGTGGCACAGGCTACGAGCCTGTGCTGTGCCGTAGGGAAGCCGAGAAGCGAGCCGCCTGGGAAGTACGTCCGCAAGGATGAAACTTAAAGGAATTGGCGGGGGAGCACTACAACCGGAGGAGCCTGCGGTTTAATTGGACTCAACGCCGGACATCTCACCAGCTCCGACTATAGTGATGACGATCAGGTTGATGACCTTATCACGACGCTATAGAGAGGAGGTGCATGGCCGCCGTCAGCTCGTACCGTGAGGCGTCCTGTTAAGTCAGGCAACGAGCGAGACCCGCACTTCTAATTGCCAGCAGCAGTTTCGACTGGCTGGGTACATTAGAAGGACTGCCGCTGCTAAAGCGGAGGAAGGAACGGGCAACGGTAGGTCAGTATGCCCCGAATGAGCTGGGCTACACGCGGGCTACAATGGTCGAGACAATGGGTTGCTATCTCGAAAGAGAACGCTAATCTCCTAAACTCGATCGTAGTTCGGATTGAGGGCTGAAACTCGCCCTCATGAAGCTGGATTCGGTAGTAATCGCATTTCAATAGAGTGCGGTGAATACGTCCCTGCTCCTTGCACACACCGCCCGTCAAAGCACCCGAGTGAGGTCCGGATGAGGCCACCACACGGTGGTCGAATCTGGGCTTCGCAAGGGGGCTTAAGTCGTAACAAGGTAGCCGTAGGGGAATCTGCGGCTGGATCACCTCCTAACGACCGAGACCACCCCGATGGGGTGGCTCACACGCGATCTTCCGAGTTCACCAATGACACCCGTTCGGACACCTTAGAACTACTAGGGCTAACACGGGCCCATAGCTCAGTGGTAGAGTGCCTCCTTTGCAAGGAGGATGCCCAGGGTTCGAATCCCTGTGGGTCCATGGTAAGCAGTACTCCACTCCGAAACGATCGTGCCCCTTAAGTGTGGCAAGACGTTTCGACAGAATGGATACTGACGACAGATGCACCATCCCGCGCAAGCGAGGTTGGGAAGGGTCGAAAACACGCCTCGGAGATCACCGAGGGTGTTTGATGAAACCGTGTGTACGTGCAATCCAGGCGTCCACTGGACCCGTTCTCCGGGTCACAGTGACTATATCAACTGGCTACTGTGCCAGCTGGTGGATAGCTCGGCTCGAGAGCCGATGACGGACGTGCCAAGCTGCGATAAGCCTCAGGGACCCGCATGGAGGGAAAGAACTGAGGATCTCCGAATGGGAATCCCCACGCAATTGCCTCGCGCAATGGGGAACGTTCCGAATTGAAACATCTTAGTAGGAACAGGAAAAGAAAGCAATCCGCGATGTCGTTAGTAACGGCGAGTGAACGCGATACAGTCCAAACCGAAGCCTTCGGGCAATGTGGTGTACGGACTACCCATAACGGACCTGGATCTTATGTGAAGTCTCCTGGAATGGAGCGTGATACAGGGTGAAAACCCCGTAACATAAGAACCAGATCCCGGGGTTGTTCCAGAATAGCGGGGGTTGGATATCCCTCGTGAATTTCGCAGGCATCAACTGCGAAGACTAAACACTCCTCGAGACCGATAGCGAACAAGTAGCGTGAGCGAACGCTGAAAAGCACCCCGAAAAGGGCGGTGCAATAGGGCTTGAAATCAGTTGGCGATAGAGCGACGTGGCATACAAGGTCACTCGACGAATGAACTGGGAGCGATCCCGTAGTAAGACTTGAGTGAAGCCGATGTTGCGTCGTGCGTTTTGAAAAACGAACCATGGAGTGCATCTGACTGGCGAGTCTAAGGGGTGAACCCCCGGAGGCATAGGGAAACCGATACGGCCGCAGTCTTTGACCAGGGCCACCGTCTTCAAGGGCGGGGAGCCAACCGGATGCGACCCGAAACCAAGTGATCTACGCCGGAGCAGGGCGAAGCGTGGCGAAAGCTGCGTGGAGGCCCGTTAGAGTTGGTGTCCTACAATACCCTCTCGTGACTCTGGTGTAGGGGTGAAAGGCCCATCGAACTTGGCAACAGCTGGTTCCAACCGAAACATGTCGAAGCATGACCTCTGATGAGATAGTTCGTGAGGTAGAGCGACCGATTGGGAATCCGGACTCCGAGAGGAGTTCGCTTCCCTGTCAAACTCCGAACTTACGAACGTCGTAGACTCAGGGAGTCCGGTGTGCGGGGTAAGCTTGTGCACCGTGAGGGAGACAACCCAGAGCCAGGTTAAGGACCCAAAGTGTGGATTAAGTGTGATTGAAGATTGTCTCGAGCCCTAAACAGCCGGGAGGTGAGCTTAGAAGCAGCTACCCTCTAAGAATAGCGTAACAGCTTACCGGCCGAGGTTCGAGGCGTCGAAAATGATCGGGACTCAAATCCACCTCCGAGACCTGGCGGCGTGTCATACGACACGATTCCGTAGGTTGGCATACTGCATGGGTGGAAGCACGGGTGAGAACTCGTGTGGACCGTGCAGCAACGAAAATCATGGTCTCAGTAGCAGCGAGAGTCGGGTGTGAACCCCGACGGCCTTACGCGCAAGGGTTCCTCGGCACTGTCAATCAGCCGAGGGTTAGTCGATCCTAAGTCTAACCGTAATTCGAATTAGATGAAAGGGAAACTGGTTAATATTCCAGTACCTTCTTGCACTAAACGTCGACGCTTTAGGAAACACCGAGCGGGGCCTTCGCCCCGTCGAATCACCGAAATTCGTGGAAGCCGTAACGGCACGAAGCGAACGAATGGTGAGATAGGGAAACTCGGCGGTACCTAGAGCCCGTGAAAAGACAAGCAAGAAGCTCGTACCGAGATCCGACACAGGTGCGCTGGCAGAGCAAGCCAAGGCCTGTCGGGATCAACCGACGTTAGGGAATTCGGCAAGTTAGTCCCGTAAGTTCGCGATAAGGGATGCCTGCTCTTGACCGAGCAGGTCGCAGTGACTCGGACGCTCCGACTGTCTAGTAACAACATAGGTGACCGCAAATCCGCAAGGACTCGTACGGTCACTGAATCCTGCCCAGTGCGGGTATCTGAACACCCATTACAATGGGACGAAGGACCCGTCAACGGCGGGGGTAACTATGACCCTCTTAAGGTAGCGTAGTACCTTGCCGCTTCAGTAGCGGCTTGCATGAATGGATCAACGAGAGCGTCACTGTCCCAACGTTGGGCCCGGTGAACAGTACGTTCCAGTGCGGAGTCTGGAGACCCCCAAGGGGAAGCGAAGACC
>NZ_BMCI01000017.1:0-3802 GCF_014635105.1 Haloferax sulfurifontis | reverse complement strand
CGGCTGAAGCGTGATCTATGCCCACGTAAACCCACTGAGATAAAGTACTTTTCACAGATATGTAACGATATGATGAACAAAAAGGACCGATTGGGTGATGTTTTGCATGTGTGCTGCCCAAGTTGAGAAGAGATACTAACAAAATGACCGCGGCTCTCAAAAATAATTGACGAGCTTACGGTGATACGCTTACCGTTATCCAGAGCTACAGCGCAACGTATACGTCGACGATACAACAAGAACGGTTCATCGGAGCCTCGACTAAAGACGCTTGACGGACTCACTTCCGAGCGCTGGATTCAATGGTTAGGCCTTGAAAGCGACTACCATTGTTCATTCTCTAGTACTCGGAATGCGGAAGACGTAGTGGCAGGTGAGGCGGCGAGTTCAGATCATGATCAAAAAATTTCAAGAGTAACGCGAAAAAGGCCCCGAGAGCCCAAGAGTACAAACGATATCCTCGTCGCAGGCCAGAAACTCTTTGGCAGCTCCTTTGAATTCAGGGACTTGCATCAGTTGCGCTTATGTCATGAAATATACATGGCAGACACACCCTCTGTGGCAGTACAGGCCCCACCGGGCTATGGTAAGACGGAGTTATTTCATCTCCCCTTGATAGCACTGGCGTCTAAGGGCGACGTGAAATATGTGTCGTTTCTGTTTGTACCGTACACAGTGTTGCTTGCTAATTGCATGATCAGGTTGAGCCGATGCGGTTGCTTGAATGTGGCCCCTGTAAGAAACTTTATTGAAGAAGGTTGCGATGGCGTTACTGATTTATACGTGGGGATCTACGATGATCTTGCTAGCACTAATTTCACAGACAGGATAGCTGCGTGGGAGAATATTGTTGAGTGCACCTTTAGGACCAACAACGTAAAATTGGGTTACCTCATTGTAGATGAGTTTCACAACTTTGAAACGGAGGTCTACCGGCAGTCGCAATTTGGGGGCATAACTAACCTTGATTTTGACGCTTTTGAGAAAGCAATCTTTTTGAGCGGCACAGCACCTGAGGCTGTAGCTGATGCTGCGTTGCAGCGTATTGGGCTTACGGGACTGGCCAAGAAGTCGATGGACATCAACGAGCTCAAACGGTCGGAAGATCTCAGCAGAGGTCTATCCAGCTATCCAACACGGATGTTTAATCTAATCAAGGAGAAATCCGAGGTGCCTTTAGGGCATGTTCATAAAATTTGGAAGAAAGTGGAATCACAGCCCGAAGAAGCACTGAAGCTTCTTTTAGCCCTCTTTGAAATTGAACCAGAGTCGAAGGCCATTGTAGTTGCAAGCACAACCAACGAAGTGGAAGAATTGGCCTGCTCTTGGAGAAAGTATTTTAGGGTGGTATGGATACACGGGAAGCTGGGTGCTGCAGAAAAGGTGTCTCGCACAAAGGAGTTTGTCACTGACGGTAGCATGCGAGTTCTCATCGGAACGAAATTAGTGACTGAAGGAATTGACATTAAGCAATTGATGATGGTGATCATGCTTGATAATAGACTTAATATTATTGAGCTCATTCAAGGCGTAGGGAGACTAAGAGATGGGGGCCTCTGTTATCTATTATCTAGAAAAAACAGTTGGGCGGCAAGGAATCGTAAGGGTGAATTACCACCGATTAAGGAAGGCTGTATAACCGAACAGGTACGCGAGTTCTATGGACTTGAATCAAAGAAAGGAAAAAAGGGCCAGCATGTTGGATGCTGTGGCTCCAGGACAGACCTGTCTGCTGACACAGTGGAACTGATAGAAAGAATGGACAGATTGGCTGAAAAACAGGCGACAGCTTCCATGTCGATCGTTGCGTTACCGTCTAGCTTCCAGGAGAGCAATAGCAGTGACAGGTGCAGAAAGTATTGCAGCAGTGATGAGGACAGCGACACGTGCATTCATGGTAGTGCTAATGCCAGTACCAATGCGAGTACCAACTCCAGCACTAATGCTACTACCACTGCCAGCATCAACGTCAGGACTAGTGCTACTACCACTGCCAGCATCAACGTCAGGACTAGTGCGACTACCACTGAAAGTACCAACTCCAACACTAGTGCTACTACCACCGAAAGTACCGACTCCAACACTAGTGCTACTACCACCGAAAGTACCGACTCCAACACTAGTGCTACTACCACTGCTAGCACCAACTCCAGCACTAATGCTACTACCACTGCTAGCACCAACTCCAGCACTAATGCTACTACCACTGAAAGTACCAACTCCAGTGCCAAGGAGGACGCCAATAAAGATGGCAATGCTGAGGATAATAGATTCCATCCAGTCACCGACATTAACAAAGAGTCGTATAAGCGGAAAGGGAGTCAAATGGTTTTGCTAGAGAGAAAGAAACTGAAAGCACAATTTCCCAATACTTCCGAGAATATGAATGTCTTACAGTTTCTTGGATTTCGGTCTGACGAAATTAAACATCTTTTCCTCTATGGTATTGACGTATACTTCTGCCCAGAGGGAGTATTCACACAATACGGATTATGCAAGGGCTGTCAAAAGATGTTCGAGCTCTGTGTCTGTTGGGCTGGCCAGAAAGTATCGTATCGGAGGATGGCTTGGGAAGCACTAGCTGTGGAGAGAATGCTGCGAAATGACGAGGAATACAAAGAATACTTGGAAGACATCGAGCCATATCATGGGGACCCTGTAGGATATTTGAAATATTTTAGCGTAAAAAGGGGAGAGATCTACTCTCAGATACAGAGAAATTATGCTTGGTACCTGGCCATTACTAGAAGAAGAGAAACAATTAGTGTATTGGATTCGACAAGAGGCAAGCAAGGGAGCCAAGTTTTCCGCATGTCTGGAAGGCAGATCAAAGAGTTGTATTATAAAGTATGGAGCAACTTGCGTGAATCGAAGACAGAGGTGCTGCAGTACTTTTTGAACTGGGACGAGAAAAAGTGCCGGGAAGAATGGGAGGCAAAAGACGATACGGTCTTTGTGGAAGCGCTCGAGAAAGTTGGAGTTTTTCAGCGTTTGCGTTCCATGACGAGCGCTGGACTGCAGGGTCCGCAGTACGTCAAGCTGCAGTTTAGCAGGCATCATCGACAGTTGAGGAGCAGATATGAATTAAGTCTAGGAATGCACTTGCGAGATCAGCTTGCGCTGGGAGTTACCCCATCTAAAGTGCCGCATTGGACGGCATTCCTGTCGATGCTGATAGGGCTGTTCTACAATAAAACATTTCGGCAGAAACTGGAATATCTTTTGGAGCAGATTTCGGAGGTGTGGTTGTTACCACATTGGGTTGATTTGGCAAACGTTGAAGTTCTCGCTGCAGATAACACGAGGGTACCGCTGTACATGCTGATGGTAGCGGTTCACAAAGAGCTGGATAGCGATGATGTTCCAGACGGTAGATTTGATATAATATTACTATGTAGAGATTCGAGCAGAGAAGTTGGAGAGTGAAGGAAATTGTTGTTACGAAAGTCAGTGATTATGTATTGTGTAGTATAGTATATTGTAAGAAATTTTTTTTTCTAGGGAATATGCGTTTTGATGTAGTAGTATTTCACTGTTTTGATTTAGTGTTTGTTGCACGGCAGTAGCGAGAGACAAGTGGGAAAGAGTAGGATAAAAAGACAATCTATAAAAAGTAAACATAAAATAAAGGTAGTAAGTAGCTTTTGGTTGAACATCCGGGTAAGAGACAACAGGGCTTGGAGGAGACGTACATGAGGGCTATTTAGGGCTATTTAGGGCTATGTAGAAGTGCTGTAGGGCTAAAGAACAGGGTTTCATTTTCATTTTTTTTTTTTAATTTCGGTCAGAAAGCCGGGTAAGG
>NZ_BMCI01000016.1:0-4893 GCF_014635105.1 Haloferax sulfurifontis | reverse complement strand
TAGTTGAAGTGCATGTTAACGAAGCCTTTGTCGACTTTCCTCCAATCACTTTTCCGTTGAGTAGGAAAATGTTACCAATTTGTGACTTGTAATATGGTTGGTTACCATATGAAGCATCGCTTATTGCGACTAGTTTATTATCTGGCTTGGTAGGTTTGTTTTTGTGCCATATTAATTGTTTATCTCTAGTGTCCCACATGAATTGTATTAACTCATATGTCATGTCTAAAACTTGCCTAGAGGGGAATAGTATATGTTGAGCAAGTGTGTTGATGTAGTATAGTAAGTCAAATCTAAATTTATATCCAACATATGAAGCTAGACCAATCAACTTTTGCATTTCATGTACCTTCTCTTTGTATTCATCTTCATCTATTTCTAGTTCATCCTGGTCTATATAAAGACCTGGTTGACCTGGAGCGCTAAGTTTTCTTCCTTTTGGATTCAAAGGTACGTTTAATTTGGGTATTTTCTCAGTTAATGAGTTTTCCATACCTAATTTCATGTATTTACCTCTTTGATATTTGATTTCTAAGCCAAGTATGTCGTACTGAATTTCGTTATCACTTTCACCCAGATTTATTATCTTTGTATCGTATTGTTTCTTGAGTGTTGTTATGATTTTCTTATTTGCATTTAAGTCTTTGCTGAACAATATCATATCATCAACGAATAAGCAAATTGTTACTTGACTATTCTTAAATACGCATGACCATCCACGAACTTCTTCCATACCACACTGTTTTATCAGGTATGATTTGATAGTTTCGTACCAGTTCGCTCCACTTTGTTTCAATCCATAAAGTGATTTCTTCAAACGTATCAACTTATCATTCATTCCTAAATGTGGTGGAGGTCTTATGTATAATTCTTCTTTGATGTCTGCATACAAATATGCCGAAGATATGTCTAATTGTGTAATATAGTAGTTATTGTCTAATGCAAGTGACAGGGATGTCATTAATGCATAGTGATGTACGGTATTGGATTGCATGCCTGAGTCGTAAGTGTCAGGATGCTGAATATCACCTCTTGCAACAAATCTAGCTTTATGAGTACCGTCACGTTTCTTGTTGAAGATAAACATTGAGTTTATTACTCTTTTAGGGTCTATTTCTTTTCTGTCATAATATTCGTCAGTGTCCCAAGTTTTCATCTTCAACAGTTGATTGACTTCTTTGTGGTATGCCTCGATATATTTTTCTTTTTCTTTAATATCTTTATTATAGGTGATTGCCTCATCGTATCGTAAGGTTGTCCGTATTGGTTTGATTGATTTTACTGCTTTTACAGCTGCAATCAGGTGAATTCGTTTCTTCGATCTCGGAGGTTCTAAACTACGCATATTCTTAGTATTCCATGTGTCTCGTGATACCTTAATTTCAGTTTCATTATCTTCTAATGATCTTTTCTTACTGTTGATAGTAGTATAGGCATTAGAGTCACCAATACCACCCAAACTGGAATTAGTTTGATGAGAATTTATCGGTGGGAGTTCTTTAAATGGGTCAGGGAATTCGGTAGGAGATTCTGGAGGTAGATCAGGGAGTGGGAGATCAGCGATGATAGATTCCTCGGTATTCTGTTCAGAAACAGTAGTTGGCGTTTTGATAGGAACAATATTGTGCGATGAATTATTTTCCGGTGGAGAAGCATCGATTGAAGGTGAACGGTGTATAATCCTTTTCTCAGTCTCTTGGTCACTTATCTGCGGAACAGTTTTGTTGTTGGTACCACCCGTACTGGATATTGGTACGTTTGTATGATTAGTCTCATTTTCACTGTACGAGTCTGAGTGTCTGAAATCTTTAGATTTACTGGCGTGCGACGACTCATGTGTGTTAGATTGGGACATGGGAGCAAGTAAAGGAACATTTAATTTATGCATACCACCCGAACCGGTACTCTCGATATTGGAAATTTGGGGGGTGCTAGATCTCTTCTTTGATGGAAGAATATTAGATTCAGATATGTTGGGGTCAACTTCTCTGGGTGCGCGAATATTGGTTTTAGAAACACGTTTCGAATCTTCAGTATGAGTTGACGGAGGTGTGGAATCGGTTGGACTCACAGCTTTTGAAAGGACATTTCTCGGTTGCTCAGGATGTAGTTCAATGTCGGATTGGAAGTCATGGTCAGATTCTATGTTAAGATCATTGGATTCTTGGATCTCATTTGACGCAATGAACGAATGATATGAAGCAGTTAAACGGTTTAAGTCTTCATCGAAAGTGAGTGCGTCGTAATTGAATTGATCTAATCTGGATTCCTTGCCCTGAAGAATAACATAGTTAGTTGTATCTACTGTCTTCTTTAAGGATGGAAGATAGATGATATATCCATAAGAGTTTCGAGACGGATGTAGAGCGTAGCCTGGGATGCCACGAGGATGTATTTTGGAGTTAGGGTTGTGATCATTGACGATAACAGGTTGACCGAAAGGTAACAAAGTACTGATATCAAGTCCTGCCAAGCCAGCATGTTGTCTTGCAGATTTTTTGCTTTTAGGTGAAGCTAGTGAATTTCTCACAATAGTAGAAAATTCGATTGCAGAGAACCATAAATGGTTCGGTAAACCACTACATTGCAGTTGAGTACGGCAGTCATCTAATAAGGTACGGTTGAGCCGTTCAGCGACTCCATGTGCTCGGGAATCCGCTGTGGTTGTATAGCATGGAGTTATACCATTTTTTTCAAGGAATTTATGGAGAGTTCTGTTAGTATACTCAGAACCACGGTCCATTTGTATAACCAAGACACTGGCCTGAAACTGGTTCTTAATAAAAGCTAGTATCGTAGTAAAAACATCGAGGATAGAGTCCTCGCGACGGTCGTGTAATGGATAAACCCAACGGAATTTTGTTGTCTCATCAGTAAATGAGATGAAATAGGATGGTGCACTTTTTGGTAGGTTGTGAACTGGACCAAATATGTCAGTATGTAGGTATTGAAAGGGTTCGTATGAATTTTGGTATTTTAGTCGTGAACCTTTGATATGTCTGTGTTTGGTGCTTTTGCCGATTAAACAATCAGGACATTGATAGTCAATAGCACTAGACCAGTCGACATCTGATTCGTTAAAATACGTGATGGTGTTATTTTTAAGTGAGTATCGAATTGTCTGTGCATTGGCATGCGCAAGCATTCGATGAATGAAAGGATAAGGATATTTGCGTGTACTTTCACTTGTATGGACATTATTGATGGTGGGTACGGAGATATTTGATGGAAGCAAGTACTTTTTAGATACCCAGTAAAAGTCTCCATATTTTACGATAGGTGCAAGTACAGTGCCGTCAGACCGTTCTAAGACGTTTTTGGTAAAGCATGCTGTGATATCTACTGCAGCCAATTCATTCAAACTGAGTAAGTCATAGGCTATGTTAGGAGTGTGCAATACCTTTATTGATGTTTTGGTGTTGTCCTGGAAGTGAAATTGTAGGTCACCAATAGCGTTAATTGGTATATTTCTTTTTTGAGCATCAACTACGTTTATGTCAGGATTAGATGATGCTGAGTGTATGTGATGAGCAGATCTTATAAGGGTTCGTGATGCTCCTGAATCGAGAAGGAGGTGTCCAGGGAGTTCATCATCAGAATGATTAGTGTGATTTACCGTAGATTCAGTAAGTTCCTGGCCTAAGGTGAAGGTCGTGCTTATTGTTCAATTGAATCGGTTCAGTAGTTGATTTACTGATGGAATCGTTGTCCGTGCTGGGAGAGTTATTAGATGTGGATACATTGTGAGCCCTGGCTGTTTTCGATTTCGAATTATTTGTTTTTTGAGGATTCCGAGCTATAACTTTGGGTTTGGTTGTATTCGTATAGCTGCGAGAATCATTCTTCTCATCACTCGGATTTCTCCTGTAATTAGGTTTGCTGTTTCTCGATCCCTGTTGTTCTTCATAAATAGCATGGATATCTAAGAACAGTTCAGCGACTGTCATATTTAGATGTCGATGACGTGTGTAGCGTAAAAATTTATATTCGCCAGATAGACCTCTCATAATTAATTGGCATGCGACCTTGTTATTGATATGAATGCCATTATTGTTCAGTCTGTCGATAATGTTTGTGACTTTTGTTTCAAATGCATCTGCAGGTGTACTGCCATTATATTGCAAATTTGCCAGGGTCACAATGTCGTTTGCCTCTTGGGTATCAGATTGCATTTTTTCAATACTTTTGGAAAGAATTTTCATGATATCCGTATAATCAACGGATAGGATGTCTTTGACCCAGGTAGGTAGGAATTGAGAGGGAGCAAATATTTGAAAAGTGTTATACAAGAAGGTGAGTTCATCATCAGTGATCTGACGTACGGGTTTTCCGTTTACTGTCGGAATAATACCACCGAGATTCGAGTTTTGTAAAAATTTGATGTATGTTTTAACCCAATTTGGAAAGTCATTAGGTGAGGTTAACATTGGTGGTGGTCTGACATATTTTTTAGTGGATGTCATATCAGAGTCCGCTGAGGATGAATCAGTAAATGTATTACCTGACTCAGGTGATGGAGTGCTCAGAGGCGTTCCAACTGATGATGGATACTGCGGAAACTGTGATTGTGGCCCAGGTGGAAAGTACATAGGCGACATTTGATAAGGTGTATACGGAATCATAGATGGGTGTCCGTAAAATGACCAACCAGATGGATTGGCTTGGTTTTGGGTCATCATGCACTGCTGTGGGTACGGCCCATTCTGTGGAGGTGGTACTGAAGCAGGTTGAGGAGAGGCATGATGGGGGTTCTCTGGAACAGCTGATGAAGCAGGTGTTGTTGTCTGTTGAGAGTTAGCCTTAGTGGAAGCCTTCTCACATTCTTCTGTTTTGGAAGCTGAAACGTCTAACGGATCTTGATTTGTGTGGACTTCCTTAGAAGTAACCGAAGCA
>NZ_BMCI01000015.1:0-2500 GCF_014635105.1 Haloferax sulfurifontis | reverse complement strand
ATAGCACTCTTTGAGTTTCCTCTAATCAGGTTCCACCAAACAGATACCCCGGTGTTTCACGGAATGGTACGTTTGATATCGCTGATTTGAGAGGAGGTTACACTTGAAGAATCACAGTCTTGCGACCGGCTATTCAACAAGGCATTCCCCCAAGTTTGAATTCTTTGAAATAGATTGCTATTAGCTAGTAATCCACCAAATCCTTCGCTGCTCACCAATGGAATCGCAAGATGCCCACGATGAGACTGTTCAGGTTAAACGCAAAAGAAACACACTCTGGGAATTTCTTCCCAAATTGTATCTCTCAATACGCATCAACCCATGTCAATTAAACACGCTGTATAGAGACTAGGCAGATCTGACGATCACCTAGCGACTCTCTCCACCGTTTGACGAGGCCATTTACAAAAACATAACGAACGACAAGCCTACTCGAATTCGTTTCCAAACTCTTTTCGAACTTGTCTTCAACTGCTTTCGCATGAAGTACCTCCCAACTACTTTTCCTCACACTTGTACTCCATGACTAAACCCCCCCTCCCATTACAAACTAAAATCTTACTTTTATTTTCTTTTGCCCTCTCTGTCGCTCTGCCTTAACTACGTATTTCTCGCCGAGAAAAACTTCAATTTAAGCTATTCTCCAAAAATCTTAGCGTATATTTTTTTTCCAAAGTGACAGGTGCCCCGGGTAACCCAGTTCCTCACTATTTTTTACTGCGGAAGCGGAAGCGGAAAATACGGAAACGCGCGGGAACATACAAAACATACAAAATATACCTTTCTCACACAAGAAATATATGCTACTTGCAAAATATCATACCAAAAAACTTTTCACAACCGAAACCAAAACCAACGGATATCATACATTACACTACCACCATTCAAACTTTACTACTATCCTCCCTTCAGTTTCCCTTTTTCTGCCTTTTTCGGTGACGGAAATACGCTTCAGAGACCCTAAAGGGAAATCCATGCCATAACAGGAAAGTAACATCCCAATGCGGACTATACCACCCCACCACACTCCTACCAATAACGGTAACTATTCTATGTTTTCTTACTCCTATGTCTATTCATCTTTCATCTGACTACCTAATACTATGCAAAAATGTAAAATCATCACACAAAACATAAACAATCAAAATCAGCCATTTCCGCACCTTTTCCTCTGTCCACTTTCAACCGTCCCTCCAAATGTAAAATGGCCTATCGGAATACATTTTCTACATCCTAACTACTATAAAACAACCTTTAGACTTACGTTTGCTACTCTCATGGTCTCAATACTGCCGCCGACATTCTGTCCCACATACTAAATCTCTTCCCGTCATTATCGCCCGCATCCGGTGCCGTAAATGCAAAACAAATACCATCTATGTCTTCCACACCATCATTTTACTATGCCTGCCACCATCCATTTGTCTTTTGCACCATATCTTCATAACCTGTCACCTTGAAACTACCTCTGCATGCCACCTACCGACCAACTTTCATGTTCTGTTTCGACCTACCTCTTGTAAATGACAAATCACCTTTTTCATCGTATGCACCTTATTCTCCACATCACAATGCACTATTGCTTTTGCTTTTTCACCTGTCATATCCTATTGCTATTAGATGAAATATAATAAAAATTGTCCTCCACCCATAACACCTCTCACTCCCACCTACTGAACATGTCTGGACCCTGCCCTCATATCACCTGCGTTTCCGTTAAACTATCGGTTGCGGCCATATCTACCAGAAAGCACCGTTTCCCGTCCGATCAACTGTAGTTAAGCTGGTAAGAGCCTGACCGAGTAGTGTAGTGGGTGACCATACGCGAAACTCAGGTGCTGCAATCTTTATTTCTTTTTTTTTTTTTTTTTTTTTTTTTTTTTCTAGTTTCTTGGCTTCCTATGCTAAATCCCATAACTAACCTACCATTCGATTCAGAAAAATTCGCACTATCCAGCTGCACTCTTCTTCTGAAGAGTTAAGCACTCCATTATGCTCATTGGGTTGCTACTACTTGATATGTACAAACAATATTCTCCTCCGATATTCCTACAAAAAAAAAAAAAAAAACACTCCGGTTTTGTTCTCTTCCCTCCATTTCCCTCTCTTCTACGGTTAATACTTTCCTCTTCGTCTTTTTCTACACCCTCGTTTAGTTGCTTCTTATTCCTTCCCGCTTTCCTGCACTAACATTTTGCCGCATTACACTATATGATCGTAGTACATCTTACAACTCCGCATACCGCGTCGCCGCGTCGCCGCGTCGCCAAAAATTTACTTCGCCAACCATTCCATATCTGTTAAGTATACATGTATATATTGCACTGGCTATTCATCTTGCACTTTTCCTCTTTCTTCTTCCCAGTAGCCTCATCCTTTTACGCTGCCTCTCTGGAACTTGCCATCATCATTCCCTAGAAACTGCCATTTACTTAAAAAAAAAAAAAAAAAAAAAATGTCCCCACTGTTCACTGTTCACTGTTCACTTGTCTCTTACATC
>NZ_BMCI01000014.1:0-11088 GCF_014635105.1 Haloferax sulfurifontis | reverse complement strand
TATATATATATATATAACCAATAATATTTAATAAATTTTTATTTATATAAAATTAATCATAAGATATTAATTTTTTTTTATTTTTTTTATTTTTTTTATATATTTATTATAATTTATTATATATTATTTTAGTGAATTTTAAGCACGACACTTATTAAATTAATATCGTGGAATGCTACATCTAATGAGGCGTTAGCTAAGGCAACACCAGTTAAACCACCCATTGTGAATAAGAATAAGAATGCAATTGCATATAACATAGGTAGTGCTAATCTAATTGAACCACCATGGATTAGAGCTCTTTTATTTAACTTTAAAACATTTCAGTTTCAATTAATAAAAATTATTTTAATTAATTTATATAATATTATTTTTTTTTTTTATATAATATTATCTAGCTAGTTAAATTTTATATTATAATATAAAAAATTATGATTATAATATCCTCAATTAAGAGGTCGAATATTAATATTATTATTAATACTTAAAACAAAATTATTGTTTTAAAATCATTACTGATCTCATTGGATTATACCTTATGTTATCATATAATATATATATATATATTACTTAGATAACCAGAGGCGTCTAATCTCTACGCTTTTACATATTAATTTCTTGAATATGATTTAGTTCGACGGTTGTCATATAATTATTACTTATTCTAATTATATGGTTTTCCTCGAGTTTGCCTCTATATATATCAAAAAATTAATTAATTAATTAATTAATTAATTAATTAATTAATTAATCATATTATATTTTTTTTGTCATAATATAATATCAAATTTATATCTTATAGAAGGTAAAATATATTTATAAATTATAGGAAATAATCTTTTAACAGATTCTACTCTTATATAAATAAGATATTTATTTCTAGATTTATGTAATAGACAATTTAAATTAAATTTAATTTTTAAAATATTTATAATAAAAATTAATTCTTTAGTTAGAAAAGATTGTAAATTTAAATATAAACCTCCACCTTTTACAAATGAACCATCACATATAATTATATGAGCTAAAGATTCATAATTTAATAAATCATATAAATTATTAGGTACAATTTTTACTCTACCATTATAAAATATATATCTTAAAATAGTAAAACATGGTAATGATCTAGTATAAAATTCTAATTGATTATATGATTTACCTTTAACTTTAGCAATTTTTATTTTAGGATAACTTATACAATAATGTGATAATAATATAAATACATATATTAAATATTCACTATGAATTATTGATTGTTTTAATCTAAATCTACAATTAATTTCTATAATTGTTTTTTTATCTAAATCTTTTTTAGATAGATAATCAATTCAACCATCTGTTAATAAAATACCTGTTATAATATATAAAATATTATTAGGAATACCTACTATATGTTTTACAATATTAGTATATAGAGGTATACCAACACAAGATTCTAAATTATAACCATATACTACTAATTCTTTATTAATATTATTTGGTTGAATATAATTTCTATTTGATCTTGGATAAATATCATATAAATTACCTTTATATATATTTATTATAATTATATTATTATTATTTAAATATGTTTTTATTATATTATTATTATTTATTTTTTGATAATTTCTGATCAACTTTTTATTTTTATTTTTATTTTTATCCTTGCTAAAGGGATTTATTAATCATGAGAAAATTTTAATTCCTGTTGGAATTGCAATAATCATTAGTGCAGATAGGAAATATGCTCTAAGATCTGCATCTAATCCTACAATATACATATGATGTGATCATACTAAGAATCCTAATAATCCAATTGAAGCCATAGCATATACCATTGAAATTTCACCAAATACAGGTTTTTTAGAATATGTTGATACTACATGTGAAATAATACCAAATCCAGGAATAATTAAAATATATACTTCAGGGTGCTTAATATATATATATATATTATATATATATAATTTGGACTATATCTTTATTAAATAATTTATTTATTTTTTCATTTATTTTCAAAATTTAATCATGCTTTATATTGTATTGAATCAGAAGATTTATTATAAGCTTTTAATTCTTTTAAATTATAAAATTCTTTACTTAAATATAATTTATTTATTTTTAGTGTTCTTGATGGATTTATTTTAATATAATCATTAATAAAATTTAATACTATATCTTTTGATTGAATGGATCATTTATAATAACCATTTTGTGATTTATCAAAATAAATATTACCACCTAAAATATTTTTATATTCTTGTACATCTTGTAAATATTTATTAGTTACAGAAATTGTTAATTGAGGATGATTATTTTTAAATGAATAATTAATTGTACCATCAGCATCAAAAAATCCAACAAATCAACTATTATCTTTAGTTAATTTAATTGGATAAATAAAATCAATACCTAATAAAATACAAACTTTATTAAATTGTACTAATCTTTTAGTATTTCTAATATTACCATTAACTGCATTAATTAATTTAATTATACCAGTTTTATTAAGTAATCTATATCTAATAGCTTTTACACCTGATCTTAATTTAATAGAACCACCAAATTTATTTTGAATTTCTTTTAAAGCTATTTCATCTTCTAATGCTACTAGAATTTCTAATGATACATATTTCTTACTTACAATACCAAAATATCCATCACCATCAATTAATCCAGCTAATCATTGATTAAATTTTTTATTTATTGAATTATTTAATATTTTTCTTGTAGTCTCTGAGGATCTTTTAATATTATCTTTTTTTAATATAAGATTATTTATTATCTTATCCTGCTGATTATTATAAGATATGAATATTTTTACAAATAAGGCTTTAAATAATAGACTTATAATATTTGTAATTCATTTTTTTAATAATTTCCAGCATTTAGAAAAATGCATATCATTATATATTATTAATATAATAATAAGGGCCACTGTTTGACCAAAGAATCAAAATAAATGCTCGTATAAGATTGGGTCACCACCTCCTGCTACTTCAAAGAATGAAGTATTGAAGTTTCTATCTAATAATAACATTGTAATACCAGCAGATAATACAGGTAATGATAATAATAATAAGAACGCTGTAATGAAAATTGATCATACAAATAATGGTAATTTATGCATTGTCATACCATTTGTTCTCATATTTAATGTTGTTACAATGAAATTAATAGCACCTAATAATGATGAAATTGATGTTAAATGTAATGCAAAAATTGCTAAATCTACACTAGGTCCTGAATGTGCCTGAATAGATGATAATGGTGGATAGACAGTTCACCCTGTACCAGCACCTGATTCTACTAAAGTTGATGTAACTAAACATACTAACCCCATAGGTAATACTCAAAAAGCAATGTTATTAATTCTTGGAAATGCTGTATCTGTAGCTCCAATTATTAATGGTAATAAATAGTTCATTTTATTATAATCTTTCAATTATATTTGGACTATATCTTCAACCCATTATACATAATATAATGGGTGCAACACGTGTAGTCTCTGAGGATCCTACATAATAATTTATAAAATATATATTATATATATTTTAAGATATCTCCTTCACTTACTTTGTTCAGGATATTAATTATTATTTGGTTTCCTGCGGATTGTCCATACTTATACCCCCCCCCATGCTTCGCATGGGGGTGGGGAAATTATTCATAATAATTTTTAATACTATAGTACATTTATAACTTAATTAAATTTACCATACCCCGCGAGGGCCACACATGTGTGGCCCTCGTGGGGATAATATTATATTATGACTTTAGGGTTTTCCCGCATATAGTGTTGTAATAATAATATATTTTACAATATATTACGGCAACTTATTAATAATCTCGTTACACCTTTTACACTACGAGATTATATATCCGTAAATATATTACGGATTCGGAGGGGAAGAAAGTAATAATAATTTATTTATTTATTTTCTAAATATGTATTTTTTAAATGAGATCAAGTAAACGTAGTTCTAGTTTTATTATAATCTTTACGTAAATTTATACCTAATTCTCAACTACCATTAAGTTTTATACTTTGACCCTCATTATTAATTAAAATAACTAATTTAGATCAATCTAAAAAATCTAAGTGTTTAGATGATAATAAAGAATATTTATTAAAGTATTCTATTACTTTAATATTTTTATATAGATTAGCCACTATTACTTTATAACTATAATATAGTTTATACGTATTATTAAGAGATACTAATAAATTTAAATTACGTTCTCTACTATATAAATTAACATTAAAATATAGTGCAATTGCAGACATAATATAAAAATAAGAAAAATTAATATTATTATTATTAGAATTTTTTTGATAATTTTGTCTTAATTCTAAACAATAATAAGGCATTGCTCTACTAGAACGATTTTTACCATTTATTAAATTAATAGAAAAATTACCATCTGCATCTGTCATACCAGCTAATCAAGCGTTTGAACCAATATCTGATGTATCTAATGGTTTAATTTTAATATTATCTATATTTTTTAATTTATTATGTAGAATTGTTGTTGAATTAATATAATTATTTATAAATTCAGCACCTCTAACAAATGCTTCATATTTAGGTGTTCTCATATATCCATTAATAATATTTAATAATGTATATACACCTTTTAAATCATGAATAAGTCATAATACATAATTACGATTAATTTTTTTATACACTTTTCCACATTTAGTTAAATTACATAAATAATTAGCTAATTCTAAATCTTCTAATTTAAATACTACAACAATTAACGGTCTATATTTAGATTTTTTTATTGAAGATGAATTTTGAACTAGAATAGTTCCATCACCTTCAATTAATCCAGCTAAATAAGGTCCCAACTTATCATAATTTAATTTTAAATTATATTCTTTATTTTCTATTACTTGATTATTATTATTATTACTTTCATATCTTTTTTGGTTACCAAAACCTCCAATTAAAGCAGGCATTACTAAGAGTAGAGTAGCAAACCTATCTGAATGTAATAACATTCATATAAAAGAGCCCTCTCCGAACCGTACGTGATACTTTCATATCATACGGCTCTCCATTTAACGCATATTTAATAGTATAATAATTATTATAAACCTGGACCATTATATTTACCTTGATGAACTTTAAAATGACATGTTTTACAGATAGTAATTTGTTTTCTATTTATCTTAATCATTCTACCTAATAAATAATCATCTTTAATTTTATTGGCAGCATTATTTAATGTTCTTACGTGATGTACTTCTAAATCATGTTTAGAACCACAAATTTGACAAATACCACTAAATAATGATAAAGATCTAGGTAACATATATTTATATCTATCTAAAATTTCATCAGGTGTATAATTAGAATCAGTTATATTTATTTTATGTCTAATTTTAAAATCATCAATACTAAAACTAACTTTTGAATGAGGATCAACTAATACTTTACCGAATTTTAAAATAACTTTCTTAACAGTATTTAATTTAAATTTTCTTGCTAATGTTAAACAACATGAATAAAATAAAATGTATGTAATTCTACCTCTTAATGTGGTAAAATTGGTAGCTAATCTATAATAGTTTATAATACCTCTACCAACAGCTAAGTAATGCATTAAAATGGTTTTCATTTCTTCATGAATTAATCTTCCAACCCCTCTGGGTTTTCCTAAAATACCATGAGAACAATAGCCATGTTTATTTAATTTTATTACAATACTTCTAATAGGGGCATTAACAACTAAACTAGTATGATGTCTAACCCTAATAAAATTATCACCTTTTTTAATCATTCTATAAGGTCTTTTTTCTCAAGGTGTAACTTTTACATCATACCCTAAAAAACTAACTCCTTCTTTAGAATGTTTAATAACGGATTTATCTATATTAATTGACATACCTAAATTTTCTTTTAAGAAGTTATTAATATCGTTTAAAATATTTTTACAATCATTATGAGAACCCATTACACCAATGATAATATCATCAGCATATCTAACAAAATAAGCTCTTTTAAAACTTTTATCAGATCCCATATTTCTTTGGTAATGGTCTCTTAATCTAATCAATTTTAATTTTTCAGATAATAATTTACATCTATAAATTTTAGATGATAAACTATTATAAATTGGATTTCTACCTCTATTAGACATATTTCCAGTATTGAATTCATTCTCAAATTTATTTTCTAAATATTTATCTAATTTATCTAAAAAAATATTACATAAAATAGGACTGACAACACTACCTTGAGGAATTCCTAAAGTTGTATTAT
Organism: Haloferax sulfurifontis; assembly: GCF_014635105.1. Classification (NCBI taxonomy): domain Archaea; kingdom Methanobacteriati; phylum Methanobacteriota; class Halobacteria; order Halobacteriales; family Haloferacaceae; genus Haloferax; species Haloferax sulfurifontis. The sequence goes on along the minus strand of NZ_BMCI01000014.1, from coordinate 4,834 downwards.
GATAATTATTATTTTTATCAACATATCCAGCTCTTAATAATTTATATAATAAGTCTATGAAACCTTTATCTTTGATTCTCTCATTTAATACATTAATTAACATATTATGTGGAATTGTATCAAAGCATTTATTTAAATCTACTTTAATAAATCAATTACAGTATTGCATATAATTTTTACATTGAATAATAGCTGTTAAACAAGATAAGTTAGGTCTAAATCCATGAGAATAATAAGAGAAACTATTATTATAGATAATTTCTAATATTATTCTCATACTTTCTTGTACAATTTTTTCTCTAGGATTTCCAACACTTAAAGGTCTAAATCCTCCAGATGTTTTAGGAATTTCAACTCTTCTAACCGGAGAAAATTTAAACATATTAGTGTTAATATCTTTAGATAATTTATTTAAATATGAAATATTAATCCCATCTAAGGTAATATTATTAGAACCTTTAGATATATTACCTTTCTTACTTTTAATTTTATTATAAGCAATTAATAACATTCTAATATCTGACATTAATTTTAAAATTCTAGTATTAATGGTTTCAAGTTTATTATGATTATTTTCTATTAATTTATTTAACTCGGAAAAATCCGTAGTATTAATCTTTGTTAAATACGCTAAACTGTCTTCCTTCCTTGCATTTAATTTAGATAAAGTACTAAAGTATCTCACTTTATTTAAATTAAATTTGGGTACTATGAAGACTCCGTTATCCCCAGGGTTTCCCCTTTCGGACAATCCCGTATTTCTTAATTTTCCATTTGAACTCGTACAGCCCTCCAAATGTCAACTTTTACTTAAAGCTAATGATTCATTTTTGGTTAACTCGTGTACCTCTTCTTCCAATACATAAGCATGAATCACAATCCCCAAGTGGGAAGGAGTTAATGAGAACCCTAAACATTCTTTACAGGAATTCGTTAACCTAGCCATCGGACAGTTCTTACCTTGCGCTGGCTGTTTTACTCCAGCGCTTTTATGGCATGCTATTGTCCCCGTTGAGTTGGCCCCAACTGGGTAAGCCATATGGTTTACGTATCTAAATACTATGTATGTTACTACTAATAATCAGAACCAAAATGATACGGTAAAGTTTTCATTAATTGAATAAACAGAGATATGTTTATCAATTAACACTTCAATACAGTGATAAATTAAGCGAAACGGCGCACAGAAAATCATTAATACAGCATGACCAACTACTAAAAATGAAATAGCAAATTAACCTATGTTGCCACGTGTTAAAGAGCCTTTCCCAAACCGTACGTGATAGTTTCCCATCATACGGCTTTCCATATTGAGTATCATTAATAATAGATTTTATATACCAGGTCCTATATTTTTAAATTTATTTTTATGTGTTTTAATATGACATTGTTTACATAATGGAATTTGTTTTCTGTTTATGGTAATTATTCTACCTAGAATATAATCTTTAAGTGCTTTTAATATACCTCTATGTAATTGTTTAACATGATGTATTTCTACATCAATAGTTGAATTACAAATACTACAAGGTTTATTAAAATTAGCTTTAGCTGTAGGTAATATATATTTAATTGAATCGATATATTCAAAAGGATCAGTTACTTTAGCTTCTGATATATATATAAATATACCATGATTTTCAATTTTTTTGATATTATCAAAAGTATTTCTTGGAAAATTGGCAATTAATTTATCATTTTCAATAATATTTAAATTATAACCAAATTTTTTAATAGTTTTACTTATTGTTTTTAATCTATATTTACTAGCTAAAGTTAATACACATGAATAATATAATACGTAATAGATTCTTTCTCTTAATCTTTTATAATTAGTAGCTAATTTATAATAATTTAAGATACCTCTACCTAACGCTTTATAATTATTAATAATTGTTCTAGGTTCTTCATATAGTCATCTACCTACTCTTGTAGGCACTCCTATTCTACCATTTTTATTATGCTTACAATATCCATTAGTAGCTAATTTATTGATAATATCTCTAATTGGTGCATTAATAATAGGTCTAGTTGTATTTCTACTTCTAATAAGTTTACCTCTAATTAGTTTAGTAACTGTAGGTATTCTTTTTAAAGGTGTAATTGAAATATTATAACCTAAAAATCTTGCTGGTAGTTCAGTTGCACAAGTAATTAAAGTTTTTTCTTCATTTATAGTTAAACCTAATGAATTTAAAAAATTGTTTAAATCTCTTTTGATTATTTTACAATCATTTTTTGAACCTAATACCCCAATTAAAATATCATCTGCATATCTAACGTATTTTATTCTCTTGAAATTAGGATCATTATAAATAAATAGTGGGCCTTTAGCTCTTTCTTTATGTAATTTTAATCTTGTCGAAAATATTTTAGCTTTTGCAATTATTCTTGATAATTTTTTATATGTAGGATGTTGTTTTTTAACTTTACCTTTATTATATAAATTAATATAATCTTCTAATCAATTATCTACCAATGTTATTACAATATTACATAAGATAGGACTAATTAATGATCCTTGAGGTAAACCTAATATAGGTTTATGATAAGTTCCTTTCTCATCAATATAACCAGCTCTTAATAATTTATATACTAAATCAATAAAACCTTTATCTGAAATATATCTTTTTAATTCTTTAATAATTAAATCATGAGAAATTGTATCAAAACATTTTTTTAAGTCTACTTCAATAAATCAATTACTTCCACCAAATATATTTCTAACTTCTCAAATTGCTGTTTGACAACTTATATTCTTTCTAAAACCATGTGAATGTGTTGATATCTTTTTATCAAAAATTGTATCTAAAATTATTCTTATAACTTCTTGTACAATTTTATCTCTTGGATTACCTACACTTAAAGGTCTTATACCACCTTTAGGTTTAGGAATATTAACTATTCTCATGGGTTTAAATTTGAATTTACCTGTTCCTAATTCATTTGATAATTTATTTAAATATATTATATTTATACCATCTAATGTTTCTAATGTTGTACCTGGAGTTATATTACCAGGTTTACTCTTAATTCTATTATATGCTAATATTAATATATCTACGTTTTTTATAATACTTAATAAATTATTATTTATATTTTCCTCATTTATATTATCTATTACTAATTTCTCAAATTCTAACAAGTCCGAAGTACTTGTATCTTTTGATAACTCAATATTGGTATCCTTCCCTATTTTTAAATTATTATTTACTGAATAGTATCTAACTTGATTTAAAAATCTCATTTTTATTTGAGTATTCGGTACTACTATACCTCTGTCAACTCCAGAGTTTCCTCTTTCAGTTGATCCCTCACTTTTCGTATTTCCTTTTGTGTTATTTAGGTCCTTCATCTTTTTCACACTGCCTGTGCTATCTAAAACAATGAATCATAATCTGATTACCTCAACGTAAAATAATCAAACTTGTTTTACTATATCCAAATGATAAGAGGAAATTGTAATCCTGATAAAGACTTGTAAGAAGTTCGTTAACCTAACCATGTAACACTTAACTCCACCTACACTAATCATAGGTGTTTTATGACATGCTATTGTCCCCGTAAAGTTAGCCCCTACTGAGTTAGTCATATGTTTTAAGTATCTATTGATGATTCATAATACTAATGCTAGACGCATCAACGAAATATACGCACTGAGAGGCGCACCATTAAATAATTGTGAATTACCATGTAAATATTGTGAACCAGGTGCAGCTAATTCTAATCTAATGATTAAAGACATTGCTGTTCCTGCCATACCACTAAAAATAGCTAACATAAAATATAATACTGCAATATCTTTTGCATTTGTTGAATATAATCATCTTTGTACCATTTTTACTTTTTTTTTATATATTAATTTTAATAATATTATTATTATTATATTCATTAAAAAAAAAATTTAATTTAATTTAATTTAATTTAATTTAATTAATTATTGTTATATCTTAAAGGATAATAATATATTATTCTATTTATAAATATAACAATAGTTGAATTTATAATATTAATTATTAATGAATACTATATAATATTTTAGTTATAACTTTAAACAATTCTTTTATATCTTTATAAATAAATATTATTATATTATAAAGTAATAGTATAATTAATTTTTATATATATATTATTTATATAAATGTATCATAATCTATAATATAATATATATATATATATTAAAATCATTTAAATTATATAACATATATATATATTTAATGATATTAATACTCTCTTTCATAATCTATATTATTAATATTATTTATATAAAATATTAATAATATTATTATTATATCTATTACTTATATCAATACTTATTATTTAATATTATATATTACTTTTTACTCATTACAAAATACCAACTAAACCGAACTAATATAAATATATTATTTAATATATTGATTTTTTTATTATTTATTACTTAATAATAAAATAAATTATATAAAAATATTATTATCTATTATAAATATATATATATATATATATATATATATATTATATTATATTATATTATATATATATTATTTACATTCTTTATTATATTTATATATATTATTATTCTTTATTATAAATAAGAAATTATTTAATTTATATTTTTATGATAATATTTAAAGATTTATTAATTAAATTATTCATAATATATTAAATAATATTAATCTTATATATATAAATAATTAATAATTATTATTATTATTATTATTATATATATAAATAAATATTGATAAAAATAATATTTAATATAGAGTATTATATTTTATATAATTAATATATATATATATATATATTATTATATATATTAAAAAAGTAATGTAGTTATATTTTTAGTATTAAATAT
>NZ_BMCI01000013.1:0-11405 GCF_014635105.1 Haloferax sulfurifontis | reverse complement strand
CTCTCCGCTTCAACTCCTTTGATTTAGCGCCCCATCCCGACGCCGTCTAGTGATTCAACACAGCCACTTGATCAGAATGCCCGTGGGGGTTCCCCATATTTCCTTCATAAGCGGCGTCAGAACGAGTTACCTTGTATGGAAGAAGGGGATTGTCCATATGTTGAACAGCGGGAAGCTGCACAGGATGCGGACGTTCTTATTGGACACCCTACACACGCGCTGTCTCAAGACCTAGTTGCCGGCCGTGTACTAATTTTCGACGAAAGCCCAGGAGATGCTTATCAGACTGTATTTCCAGCAACGGCCCGAACCCGAGCAGTTAACCAATTCCTTCAAGGGTACGACAAACTGGATATCAATAGGATTGATCAAGTGGAGGCTTTGGCGCTCTTGAACGAGGTTGGCGGTGTCGAATCCGAGGAACTTGTTGAGGAATTGAGCTCCATCGACGCAGCCACTCGTCAGACCGAAGTACTCAAGAGTAATGGTCACGCCGAGGCGCCCTCAATTACCCTCGCCACCTTCCTTTTAAAGAAACAACAATCTACAGATTTGACGGGCAACCAAACGAATGACACCTACGCCGCCTCACTTAGACAAAACTTAGATCTCGATTATGTTCAACTGGCAGATGGAATGTCAGTAGTCGATGATCTGAACAGCGGAGAACTTCATATAAGGCGGCCTCCGGACCTATCTGATGCCAGCGCAATCGTTGGATTGGACGGTACCCCACAGGTCGCGGTTTGGAAGGGTAAACTGGGGCTAGACGAGATGGACCACAGACAACTCCTCTGTGACTCCTGTCGTAGAACCTATCTCGCCGAGTACGTTGGGTACGATTTAGTGCAAACAACGACTGCCTCGAATCCTTACAGCAGTGGTAACCACGTCAACCGAGCACAATGTTATGGGTTACTCGAAGCAGTACATGATGAATACAACCATCCAGTCCCGATTATCACAAGTCAGAAAGCAGAGGAGAGACTGTTTGAGTCCACACCGAACGAAGCCTATCTTGGAGAACCGCCAATCACTGAGTTTGTCACCGATATAAAACACTACGGTGACCTCAAGAGCAGTAACGAATTTGAAGGAAAGCCTGTCGGCGTAGTTCTCGGTTCGCCACACCCAGGTGATGCCCCAATCCAGATTGCTGCAGCATTTGAAGGCTATCCCGCTCTACGTGAGGGGAAAGGCATCGATCTTGATTATGGAATTAAGGATTCGCCATTCCTCCAACATTTCAGGGAAGACAAGGTAGCTCAGGCAATTTTCCGCTTTGGACGTTCATCGCCAGCTACCGTATATGTGCACACTGCTGCCATCCCTGACTGGCTACAAGAACTTGCTCAACAACCCAATGACGGTGAAACAGTCGTGCGTACAAGAAAGGATGGAGAGCGAGCCGTCATCAAATCACTACGCAATGAGGGAGGTGGAGAAGTCAAAGAAATCGCTGCCAGAGCGTCTCTCGACTATACTCAGAGGCACGTCCGTGAGATGCTTGCTCGGCTCTTTGAAGCTGGGCTGGTTGACCGGACCGATTCCCAACCCTATGAGTGGACTCCTGCCAATCTGGTTTCAGCGTCGATTGTTGCAGATGTGTCTTTACCTGGGAAAGATTAAAATACCCCCGTTCGCAGTAGCATCCAATCAAATGTGAAATTTGTTCGCAAGAGTAACGTCCGGCGGCACAGCAATACAGCAGTACAGGTTGTTCCGAAGTCTAATTCGAAGTATTACGTATAGACTCTATACGTGAGAGTTCAAATTGCTTTGACATCAGTAAGTTAAGACTATTGACATCTGGTTACTGTGCTGTGCCGCCGGACGGCGCGTGCGTGCGCCTCAGCGCAGTGGAGCGCACGCGTCGCGAAATGCGACGCGAGCGCCCGCACCCAGACAATGTCATCACAACAAAGCCCAACTACAGTTGGCCACGCACAGAAACGATCAGCCACCCCCAGTCGAGACCCACTATTTACACCTGGAGAAGTCGAAGCTACAATCCATCGTGCCTCGAATAGCGATCGGGTCGTTCCCCTTCTCGAAGGGAACTGGGAAGACTCCTCCCGAGCATATAAGTCGCCGGAAGAGGCAGCCCGCGCACTCATCTTCGACCTTGCTTGGTGGTGTGATTACCGCTACAGCCAAGTCAGAGAGATGGCTTGGCAAGCCGGTCTTGGACAGTTCTACAATGGCGAAGAGATCGACGACATCGTCGACGTTGCACACTCCGTCCAAGACGGAGACAGTTACGCATATCCGGTCTAATTGGGCAACGTCAAATTGAGACATAATTCCAATTAACCGTTGAGAACAGTGCGTAGTCCATCTTATAGGTCGTCCGAACGCCTCAATGAAGTATTCATGTTTGGTGTTTTGCGGAATCTGTCAGTCGAGAAGGGCCAAGAAGTCATGTAGAACGGCGGCCTTCGTGTTGACCTCGTCCATCTGTGAAGAAGAGCCGAGAACGGCTATAGACTGTTCGACAGACTCACTAACAGCGTCCCTATTCATCCTGTGCTGTCACGAAATTACTTCCACTATATCACACCCTGTGAACGGATACAGTGGCTCTGTAAACTCGACTCTCAAAGAACGTCGCCATGTATCAAGGACCAGAAACGGTGAGTGATGACTAACAGCGTCAAGAAGTAGTGTGCCATCAGGCTGTAGACAATTCCACTCACGACGAATGCGAGTCTCGAACCAGCGGGGCCACCTATACGCGACACCACGATTCCGAAGACCAAACAAATGATTAGAACAACACCTGCCAGAATGGCGTAGAGAGTGAACTCTTTCGTCTTTCTCACAGTCCGCTGTTCGTAGGGGTGGCTACCGTCCTCATCATACCTCATGAGCAGAATAATAGTGTTGATTGAGAATCCCGTCAGGACACTCAACACAGAAGCAGAGGCAGTGATGAATCCCGACCAGAGCACGACGTAGTTGGCCAGAGCGAATCCGACAATTGCGGGGAAGGCAGCGAATATTACAGCCAGTACGGCATAATCAAATGGATTCTTCAGACCAGTCTCTTGGCCGAGAGACGAATAGTGGTCGCTGATAATACTTCCAATGTTGCCGAATATCATTTTTTGACGTTGGCTGTCCCGGTAACTGGTTCTACAATCTGCTGATCCAAAATGTCATTGGCCAAGTCGTTTGCTTCACTTCGGAGAGAACGTGCGGTGATGAGGCCGGAGTCAGTGCGCAGTTCCTCACTATCGAGGTCCTTCCGCATAGCCACTTCCTCATTCAACAGCGAGAACGTCTCGCTCCTACCACCATCTTTCTGAATAGTCACGGTGAAGTCTTCCACGTCGTTGCCGACAATCGTCCCAAAGTGCGTATCTCGGTCTTTGAGACTCGCCGCCTTACGTTTCAACTTCTCAAAACTCCCCCCATGTTCTGGACGTAGGACGATGGACCGAGTCCCAACTTCCTCGGTGCTTAATCCCTTCACCAGTTCCATCCGGCTTTCATCATCTCCTGGAATCTTCCGGACGTTGATGTCCAACTTGGCAATCCTGTCTGCCTCTATGACTTTTTTAAGTACCTCTTCTGTAGAGACAGGTTCCATCTTCATCGTATAGTCGGTCACTCCCGAGAGACACGTTTGTTCGATATGTTTCTTCAATTTCCCCTTCACACCAATCCGGTTGACTTGGTGAAGGATGATTAAGGCAGTTTTCCCATTATTGTACGGCTTGCCTTCGTGTGTATGTGGGAGATAGATGAGAAAGTACAGCGGCATTTGCTCGGCTTCATCTTCCCCTTTCAGGTGGGTCATGTCACCTGATTCAACATCTCGGATTTCGGCCTCGTATCCGTGGTAACCAGTAGAGACGATTCCTTCGATGATGTTCCCATCCCGATGGTATTCTTCGATAACGAAGGTCTTGTCATTGGTCGAAGGTTCAAGATTGGTGTCCTGTTTCGAGAACAGAGTTTCCATCAAATCGAGGATGTGATTTTCATCGAACGCCGTATCGTGTGCCTGCAATTGAGTGAGGTTATATCCGTTGTCGGGGTTGCGATGTTCATATATCTCGAGTGAATAAGGCACGAGCTTCTCTGAAGGCATTGCCCAAAATATCAAATCGTGCTAACATAAAAGTAAACACCTGTCTCCGCCCTATCCATGTCGGCTGGTAGGCGAATCTCGGAGGTATTGTCCTGTTTTTACACCTACCAATCCTATTCCCCATTGTCCGTGAACGTCTTTCGTCGGTCAGAGAGACGACGGCTGTGAGGGTGACCCTTCAGCCCCTGACTGTCCTCAAAGCATTTGACTTCCTTAGTCGGAACCTCCAGATTACCTCACTAATAATTCCACTAAAAAAGATCTTACTCACTCCCGACAAAGTCCTCAAAACTCTCGGGGACACCGTCTGTACCTGTGTGTTCTTCGGCGTAATCGAATTTTTCAACCTCTAACTCGCCTAGGAACACCGGTCCGTTCTCGGTCACTGTAACCAGGTGGTCTGCTTCATTGATGATTATCCGCCCACCACCGTTGCGGAGATCGAAGACGTAGTCAGCAAGGTCCTGTATCTCCGTATTTGTGATGTACTTGCGTCCATCGGCAGTATCTTTGAACGGTCGACCCTGACTGTCAACGCTAATGGACCTGCCTCTGCGTGGCCCTTCGTACGTATCACCACGCGCTAGGTCTTCGACGTCCGGAATTTGGATTGGCTGATAGGCTGTGACTTCTGGTTTCTTGTCGGGGCTTGGCTCCGACAGTTCCCCCTTAATTACATGTCCTTCTTCGGTGTCCCATGTGTAGTATTCGTGATTCCCTCCAATAGCTGACTCCCAGTCGACATCTCTGAAGATGTTCTCATCGACTGTATCGCGAGCGTAAAGAACATAGAGTGTCGACGGTGCCTTTGGATCATGGCCTGTCCGGAGAATCCGACCGAGCGTCTGGATCCGTTCGCGGACGTTCCCGGAAGACACTCTAATAATGCCTACATCTGCCGAAGGGACGTCAACCCCTTCTTTCAGCGCTTGTACGCTCAGCATGACGTTGGCAAAGCCGTCGTCTCGGAACCAGTCGATGCCCCAGTCGTTCCACTCTGGGTTTTGATGACCAGAGTGATACATAACAGGAGCATACTGGCCTCTAACAAAGAAATCCTCGAGATCTCCGTTGACCTGAGCTCTTTCCTCCTCGTACTGTTCGTAGAGCTCGACTTTCGCGGGGTCTTTTGACCCATACTTGCCAGTCTGTGTTTTTGCCATACGCGAATCGTGGGACGCGACCATCTCCTCAAGTTGCTTGATACGCTCTTGGAACACGATGGCCTTGTTCTCTTTTTTAATCGTCCGTTTCAGCAGTTCTAACGTGATTGCCTGCCGCGGCAAGGCCTCCGCAACAAGCTCCCGGCGTCGCTTAGTGTACTCGAAGAAGTCGGCAATGGCTGGCGTCGGCCGGTCACTATTTTGTCTGATCGTCTGGAGTTTTTGTGGGTAAGTCCCATTGAGTTCCGGAAGTCGGTGCCCGTAGCGGGCTTCGATGTCTTGGACAGCCGATGAGACCTTTTTCGAGAACTGTTCGTAGGTATGACGTGATGCCGGGCTGAGGTCGAACCCAACGTATCTGATAGTGAACTCAGAAATCAGGCCTCGCTCTACGCCCTCTTCATAACTCAAGTCGTAGAATAATGGCCCCAGATTCTGAATGAGTCGTTTATCATCCTCGGTCAACTCTTCGTCTGTGGGGTCAACCGTGGACAGTGGAGTCGCTGAGAGTCCCAAACTCGACGAGTTGGGATAGTTGAGGACTTTCGAGTGTACATCACCAGTGTAGCGGTGACATTCGTCGGCCACCAGCAGGTGGTTCTCAGTGTCAGTTGCCTCGATTGACTGCTTGAGAAAATCGTCTTTGACTGCCGAGTTGACGATAGTCACGAGTATTCGATGGTCAGTGTGGGTGTCTTTGTGACCGTCCCCAACCCAACCGATGTCTGATGGCGGGACGTTCAACTTCGTGACGAACTCCTCCAACCATTGCCGCATGAGGACTTTCGTCGGGACGACAACCGTAACGACACCGTCAGGGTGGCGTTGAAGCCATTCTCTAACTGCTCCGAGCGCCATCACGGTTTTCCCAGCCCCAGTAACAACTTGCGCAATACCTCGCTCGGATGGAGTGGAATCGTCGTCGAACCAAGCCTTGATGGCCCCCTGCTGCCAATCGTACAATTCGAATTCGTCGTCGAAATTGTAGGCATCCCTGTCGGAGTTGGCCCAGTTTTGGACGTCTCGGCGGGATATGCCGGGGCTGGAACTGGACTTAATCTCGCGGGCTTCGGGAGCCGAATCTGCTGCGAGAATATCTTTTAGTGTTTCTGCATACAGGCCGGCCAGTTCCCGCCCATTGATATCCGGGAATTTAGACGTAACTTGCTTTCTGAGTTCTTCGCGAGCCTTCTCAGGGTCTTGATATTTGTCGGTTAGATGGATCTGTGGATTGGCAACGTCACTCTCTCGTGAGGTTTCCCGAACGTAGTCTTCGAGAAATTGCTTGTAGAAGTGCTTATGTTTCCCTAACCCGCCGGATTCACGATACATGTAATACTTCATCAGTGCCCGCTTGACCTTGTCGTCCGGTGGTTCAACCGTGGGGCCTTGGTGATGGATCCACCGCTCAAGACGGTGGAAAATATCGACGTCTCGCCAGCGACCCTCGAATGTACTTGCTCGTGGACCCGCGACGTAGCCACCGTCGGTCTTCTTGAGCGCCTTGAGCTGGGTGAGCAACTCTGGATACCCACGGATACCGCTATCGTTGTACTCATACCCGAACTGCTGAGTCAACTGCTCTCGAATCGCTTCAGTAGTGAGTGGCTCGTCCGCATGGGTGACAACGTACTGAGTCCGCCGGAGACCTTCGATACCCTCCGGGAAGTTCGCTGAGAGGACCCAACTCTGTTTAATGCCCCGCCACAACATTGTGGCGTACTCATCTGCGTCTGACGGGTCCAATTGGCGTGCGAACTCCCAGAGGGTTATGACGTCATCGTCCTCGCGAACCACACCAAGGGTCTCGTACGTAGAGAGGATACGACTGAAGTACTGCTTGCTGTATTGCCCACCGTCTGGCTTTTTGAGTTCTTGACGGCAGATCTCGGTGAACTCGTCGATTGACAGTTCAGCGTCGTACTCTTTGGCTAATGCTACCAGTTTCGGGACCAACTCTGGCCCGCGTTCGATGCCGACTATCGGTGGTGGAAAGCGTCGTCCCATTATTAGACTATCCTGTGTGTTGATTGCTGGTTACGCATCGGGGTCCCTGACCGTGTCCCTGAAATACCTCTTGTCCGTCACAACCGGTTTTGGAACCATCCCGTCGTCGAATTGGCTAAGATGTCCGAGATGGACTGGGAGGAGTCCGTTCTCGACAGCCTGACTTTGCGTCCGCTCGAGTCGTCGTTCAACGAGTCGCTTCTCTGCGGAAGTGGCGGACTGTTGCCATGTAGTGAATGCTTCAGCGACACGAGGTTGTTCCCCAGCAGGAACGACACTTCGGTCAATGCCCCCCCAGATGTGACCGTGTTCGTTGATGTATATCCGTCCGCCCATCGGTCGTAGTCGCTTATAAGTCGTGACGATATCGGGATGGTCGAACGCGGATTCAAAATAGTAATCCCGCCAGGTCCACCGCAACACGTCGTCACTGCACACTGCCCACGTTTCGCCGTGTTTGAACGGGAGACCCCTCCAAACTTGAATCTCACCGGGGTCAATTGTGGCTGGGTCGTTAGAGACCACTTCGAAGTCGAACTGACCGTTGAGCTTGCCAACGTAGACTGGGATGTGTCCACGGTTGACTGGCGCTTGGGCACTTTTCGGGAAGTTATCTGCGGGTACCTTAGTCAGTACTTCGCCTGAGGCGGTGAGTTTGAAACTCCCATACCCTCCCTGCTTGCCGAGACGTCGCAACTCATCTTGCAATCCCCTCGGGGCGTCTGTCAACGCTTGGACATCACCCATGTGGCTCCACTGAACGACATCACCGTGTAGCCGTGAGGAGACCAAGCTGTACTTTGACCCTCGGTAGGCCGAAGGCCAAGGACTGCCAGGCTCGACGGTCAGCTGCTTGTTGTCGTTGACCGGAACGACCGTACTTGTCCGATTGAGATTGGAAATAGTGCCCTGCGAGCTCATCGGGAACCACCAGCCCGATGGTCGTCCTCGTCTAACTCACTCTCGTCGTAGGAGCCCATCGCTGCTGCCCACGCTTCGAGCCCAGCTTCCTCCTGCTCGGTTAGAGGGTCGGTCAGCCTCGTCGGTTCGTTGACCAAAATCGGCCGTTCGGACGGCTCGAGATGCCCAACATACACGGGAAGCATGTCGACTTTCCCACGGTCCCGGCGAAGTTGGAGGATTCGTTTCACCTCGCGGGGAAGGTCCCTAAACTGCGACCGGACATCAGGCGGTGATTTTGCTGTCGGAATCTGGGTCAAAACGTCACCGGCGGGCGTGATTTGGAACGACCCGCCCTGCCTACGCAGGCGATTGAGTTCGTCGACGATAGGTTGGGGGAGGCTGTCTGCGAATGAATGGCGAAGTTTGGTATCGCTGTTTTCCCACCAGAACCGCTCACCAGAAAATGAGTATTTAGCACCATCGTAGACGCCAGGCCAGAGGTCGCCCGGTGAGACTCCGTTAGGGCTGACTTCGACGGCTCGGCCTGGTTTGTTCTCTGGGACCAGTTTTCCATCTAAGTCCACCGACCCCACGTACTGGGTTTCGTAGGTGGACTGCGACTGGTTTGGTGTTGTGTCGACTTGTGTGATGACCCGACCTGCTTCTGTGACACGGATTGCTCCTGCAGTCCGCTTGATCTCCAGAAGGTCGTCGATGAGGTCCGACGGCACCGGGTCTAGATAGAGCCTGTCGGTGCCGTTGTAGGCCTGCCACCAGATTTCACCAGACGGGTTGGTACTCAACCCGAACCCTCGGTAGTGGAAGGGCCAGATGTCGCCCACAGCGAGATTGTTGATGGTCTGTTCAGTCGTGGATGAGCCGTTTGACGTCATTAGATTGTTAATTGTTGTAGTCGCCCGCAGTTACTTCGTCGAGGAAGGATGCCCCCTCGTCGGTCAGTTCGTACCCTACGCCTCGCTGGCCGACACGATATCGGTCCAGCAGCCCGAGCTCATACATCCGGCCTGTGAGTCCAGACCGAATAGTTCTCGCGTGGGACGCGGACCACTCGGTGTTGAGATACGCCACACGGTTGGTCAGAGAATCCGGTCTGTCGTCGCCATCGTGAATTGCTTTTACCACGGTCGCCATGGCGTCGTACTCCTCGGTGTAGTGTTCACGCACATGCGCGAGGAAGAAAGCGCGCTCGTCCGCTGATAGGGCTGTTTGTGCCCCCGCACCACCATCCAGCAGCGGGTTCTCGAGCGCCGCGAATTCCCAACCCATCTTTGTGAGTCCGATATCGATACCAGTGCCTGTCTTCTGGATATTGACAAATTGGAGCTGCGGCGCAGCTCCTGTCAGGTTGTCATCTCGTTCAGTTTCTCCCACAAAGTGGGATACAAAGCGTTCTTTTGACCTTGACGGGTCGTCGCCGACTGGCAGGCCGGTCGACAATTTCTCTCCACGGCCACGGCCACTCCGCTTGTCGTATTGCGCAATCTTCATTCCGAGAATGCGAGCGGTCTCAGCTACCGATTCCCCGAAGGAGGAGTGCGGTATCCAACCCGCTTTCTCGTCAGATCCGGCTGGCGCATCCGAGACGCTGTTTCCCAACGCTCTAACCACGATTTTCACTGGGAAAATGCGGTTGTACTGGCCCCACAGTGGACCGTCTTCTAAGCGAGACCTGTCGGGTGCTGGGACTGTTGGAACAGCCTTGTCTGTTTCGAGCAGGGTGAGGTGTACCTCTGTCGCCTCTGCTGGCTGTATCTCGATTTCCTGCCGGCTGTTAACAGCATCGGAAGGTGGTTCCGGTTCGGGGCGTGGTACCGATGCCTCTGTATCAACAGCTGCAAACGCCTCCTCGAGAGTCATGGCTTCTGTATCAGGAGTTTCGTCGTGTTCGAGCTGATTCCTGAGCGCTCGTTCGACGAAGTCTTGTGGACTCTCGTAGTCCCCCCTCTCGACTGCTTGGCGGATCCGGACCACCATGTCCTTCGGAAGGTCGATATTGATGTTCATTACACTCTTCCTCTAACTCCCAAGTTGTTGTAGGCTCATAAATAGTTTTCTCCGGGAGTTTGTAGGAGATTGTGGAAATGTGTGTTTCTAACCTTGAATTATATGTCTCCGATGTGGTTCCTCCTCCTCTCAGCCTTCTCTGCACTCCTCCCCTTGTCGTAGTGCTTGTGCAGCACCTTCCCGCTCATATTCACCCGCTCCCCAGTCACATTCTTCGGCTATCATGCATTCCGAGCGGCAGTCACGTACCCTCGACGTAATGCATGGGGACTCACCGAGCCCGGACACTTAGACGAGGCGTTCCGAGACATGTCATCACAAGTATCCAAATCTCGGTCAAAGGGGGCTCCCCACCGTTGTAGTAGCAGGGCCGACTTGCAGTCTACACGTACCGCTGGATAGTCGTACCACCACCCTTCCACTCTCAGGGACAAGAAGCAGGTCTCTCCCGTGTTCGTCCTCTCCGTCAGGTGAGCCTGTGTAATGTAATCGGAGACAACATCAGCCGTCTCAGGTGTAATAAGGACGTCCAGCTCGCTCCTCTCTTTGTTATTCAGTGGAGTTCCCGCTTTTGCTCGATACCGGAGTTCCAACGCGGGCCTTCCTTCGTCGTAATCTCCGAGACCGAGGGTACTGAGACCACCCATCCGCATCCCGGTTTTCCACAAAATGAGGAGTGTGATGTGGTGCTTGCTCGCGTACTCGCACTTCCCGAGGAAGTCGATGATTTCAGTAGCCTTGTCTCGGGTCAACAGGTCGCCACAAATCTCGTCTTGCTTACTGACCGATAGTATCCGAACCATGTCTCCCATCCCGCGTGGGACCACAGCGATGTGCTCACAGAACTCGATAAACTGCTTTATCGTGATCATGTCCTGTCGAGCGGTGGTGACCCTGGCCTTGGACAGCCGGCACCCCTTGTTCCGATATCTGTGCTTGCTGTCAAGTTCGTTAAGATTCCCACCCGCTGGTCGTCTAACCAGTCACATAACTGGCGTAAGCAGGCTTGGTAGTTCTTGACGGTATTCTCGGTGACCAAAGGGCTCTGGTCTCTAAGAAACCGGTTCTTCGCTTAGCGGGGCGGTGTAGGCTTTAAACACATGTTGTCTCCTAACAACTTGCCTCGAAGTAGCCGACTTGCCTGTGCCGGCTGTGTTGAATCACTAGACGGCGTCGGGATGGGGCGCTAAATCAAAGGAGTTGAAGCGGAG
>NZ_BMCI01000012.1:0-17412 GCF_014635105.1 Haloferax sulfurifontis | reverse complement strand
TACGCACTGAGACCCGAGAACGGGTCCAGGCGCAAACTGGATTGCACGTATACATTGGTACGACGGCCCGACCGATATTGGTATGGCAACGGTTCGATTCCGTTGGTCGGCATTAAGGCGGCCAGAGCGGTGAGGTTCCACCCGTACCCATCCCGAACACGGAAGTTAAGCTCACCTGCGTTCTGGTCAGTACTGGAGTGAGCGATCCTCTGGGAAATCCAGTTCGCCGCCCCCACTCATATAGAGCCCACTGGACTTCGGTCCAGTGGGCTTTTTTCATTTATAGCGAGCGGATGGTCCGCCCGCCCATCACACACAGACAGCGACCGCACTCCGGTCGCGTCTCTCTCGTCGTTCGAGAGTGGCAACACTCTCGCAGTGCGGGCCGCCTCCGATGCACCCCTAAGCTCGACCGTGAGGGCGTTTCGATGCGACCCAGTCAGTCGTTCGGTGCGAAACTCGACGAAATCGACAGACGAAGGCCCGATTTCGAACGCGTTGATTGGGATGAAATTCAGCGAAAACCGGGGTTACGATTCTCCCCTTTTACCGTATCAGGGTTAGAAGGAACGGTTGCATGCGCGGCAGCAAACACCTCACCGTAGTCATGGTCGTTGCGATGCTCGCCGTCGCGATGGTCCCCGGGACCGTCGGTGCCGCGAGCACCGATGCCCTCCATGTCGGCGTCACGCAGGACGCCGACACGGGCGACGCGACAGTGACCGTGACACGGAACGAGACGACCGTCGAGAACGCGACGGTCGTCGTCGAATCGAGCGATAACTACGCCGGGAACGGAACGTACGCGACGGACGCGGACGGCACCGTCGACCTCCCCAATCCGCAGGAACGCGTGAACGCGACGTTCACCGTCTCCGAGGGGAACAACACGACTAGCACGTCCGTCGTCCTCGTCCCGCTCGACGAGTCCCTCGACGTGTCCGTCGAGGCCGACGACACCAACGACACGGTCGTCGCCACCGTCACCCAGTACGGTGACGCCGTCGAAGGCGCGTCCGTCATGGTCAACGGGACCGACTACGCCGGGAACGGAACGTACGAGACGGACGCGGACGGCACCGTCGAGGTCGACGAGCCGACGACCACGACGGACCTGACGTTCGTCGCGATGGACGGCGACCTCACGGCCGAGACGACGGTCGAAGTCGAGGCCGACGACCTTTCGGTCTCCGCCGAGGTTGACGACGCCAACGACACGGTCGTCGCCACCGTCACGCAGGACGGCGAACCCGTCGAGAACGCATCGGTTCAGGTCAACGGGACCGACTACGCCGGGAACGGAACGTACGCGACGGACGCGAACGGCACTGTCGAAGTCGCAGAGCCGACGACCACGACGAACCTGACGTTCGTCGCGACCGCCGACGGCCTCACCGCCGAGACGACGGTCGCCGTCGAGGCTGACGACCTCAACGTCTCCGTCTCGCAGGACGGAAACGAGTCGGTCACCATCACCGTGACCGAGGACGGCGAACCCGTCGAGAACGCGTCGGTCGCGGTCGATGGGAACTACACGGACGCGGGAGAGTACGAGACGGACGAGAACGGTACGGTCGACCTCATCTCGCCGTTGCAGACCGTCACGGTCGACGTGACCGCCGAATACGACGGCCTCACCGCCGAGACGACCGTCACCCTGCAGGGTGAAGTCGCCGCGGACGACCCGTTCGGACAGCTCGTCAGCAGTTTCGTCGAGCGTCTCAAGGACACGGGCAGTGACGGCCCGCTCGGACAGGCCGTCTCCGACTTCGTGACCGAGAACAACCCGGGTAACGCGGACGACAAGCGTCCGGACCACGCCGGTCCGAAGCACAGCGACGACGCTGACGACGACGAGGACGCACCCGGGAACTCCGCCAACGCCAAGAACGGCAACGGTGGAGGTCCGCCGGAGCACGCGAACAACGACAAGGCGACCGACGAGGACGACCAGAGCGACGACGAGGAGACCGCAGACGACGCTGACGACGAGTCAGACGACGACTCCTCGGACGACTCGGACGATTCGGACGACTCGGACGATTCGGACGATTCGGACGATTCGGACGACTCCTCGGACAGTTCGAACGGTAACGGCAACGGCGGTGGCCCGCCGGACCACGCCAACAACTAACTAATCGGGCACGGGTTTCCCACGCATCGAGCGTGGGCTTGGGTTTCAGCCATCCGCGTCCGGGAGGGTACTGTGGGTCAGAGGCACCCCATCCCACTACGCCCTCGACCGTCGTTGTCAGAGGCTGACGGTCGGGCTACTCACTCGCCCGACGCGATTTCTTCTATCGAAACGTCACCGAGCGCGCCGACGAGCGCCGGGTCGACGTCGAACCGTCGAACCGCGAGCCGTGCGCCCGCGACCACGAGGTCGTCGTCGACGCGGGCGGGTGCGCCGCTGGGATACCACGCCGAATCGTCGGACGCGCGGACGCTCGACCGGAGCGACTCGCGGAGGCGACGGTGTGCGAACAGCGTCGAGACGAACGCCAGCGACGCCGCAAGGGTCACGCCGCCGTCGTCGAACGCGGCGTCGGTCGCTTCCGTTCTGGCCGTTTCGAGCGCGCCGGCGACGGCGAGCGACTGTCTCGCGTGGTCGTCGTCGGTGAGCGCGCGGCTGAGCGCGGCGTCCTGAATCTCTCGAATCGCGGTCTCGGTCGCGGGTTCGGTCATCTGACGCTGAGTCTGGTCACGCCCCGTCGAGCGGCGGCACGCGGAGGGTGTGGTCGACGACGGTCTCGTCCGGTCGGAGCGTCACCGTCCCGAGGAACACCGTTTCGCCCTCGGCGGCGCGGGTTGCGACGGTCTGAAGCGTCTCCCGCTGGTCGAGTTGTTCCCACGTGACGCGTTCGACGAGGCGCTGGAACGCGTCGGGGTCGGTCCACCCCGAGTCGATGTCGGACGGGACGTTGACCACGAACCGGAGCTCGGTCTCGGTGACGTGGATGCCGACGCGGAACGTGTCCGCGTCGGCCGTGTCGTCCGGCGAGGGCTCGGCGGCGGCCGCGTCGGCGTTCGCGTTCGGCGCGGATGCGGTTTCGCTCGCCGTCTCGTCGCGGTCGGTCATGCCCGGCAGTCGGTGACGTGAAGACAAAGGTGCACCGGACGTGGGCCGAAGGGACCGCGCCCGGCGCGGAACGACCGTCGGCTCGCGGATTCGACTTGGCTCTCCCCGCCGCGAACTCGCCGACGGAGTCGCGTCCCCGGCGCTCGAACCCGGGAGTCGAGCGCGGGGAACCGACCTCCTCGACACCGATGGCGTGTGAATTTCACGCATAGCGAGACGAACCTCGAACGGTTATTAGCGTTCGAGACACCAGTCCGACCAACGAATGAGTTACAAGATCGGTCTCGTCGGAAAGCCATCCGTCGGGAAGTCGAGTTTCTTCAACGCGGCGACGATGAACGACGTGCCCGAGGGTGCGTACCCGTTTACGACCATCGACCCCTCTATCGGCGAGGCGTACGTCCGCGTCGAGTGTGCGGCCCCGGAGTTCGACGAGTCGTGTACGCCCTCGGTCGGTTACTGCGACCACGGGATGCGGTTCGTCCCGGTCAAACTCGTCGACGTGGCGGGGCTCATCCCCGGTGCACACGAGGGCAAGGGCCTCGGGAACCAGTTCCTCACCGACCTCAACGAGGCGGACGTGCTCGTCCACGTCGTCGACTTCTCCGGTGAGACGGACATCGAAGGCGAGGCGACGGAGGGCCACGACCCCCGCGAGGACATCGACTTCCTCGAAAACGAACTTGACATGTGGTATCTCGACGTCTTAGAGAAGGGTATCGACCGCTACCGCTCGGGCTACCACGGCGAGGACAAGGACATCGAAGTCGACCTCGCGGAGCAGATGTCGGCGTTCAAGACGAACAAAGACGAAATCAAGCAGATAATCCTTTCTCTCGGGCTGGAGCTCGACCCCGACGAGTGGGACGACGCGGACAAGGAGTCGCTCGCCCGCGAGATTCGGAAGCGCACGAAGCCCATCATCATCGCGGCAAACAAGATGGACAAGCCGGTCTCCCAGGAGAACTACGAGGAAATCACGGCGGACCCCGACTACGAGCACCTGACGTTCGTTCCGACCTCGGCGCACGCCGAGAAGGCGCTGAAGAAGGCAGACGAGGGCGGCGTCGTCGACTACCGCCCCGGCGACGACGACTTCGACATCGTCGGCGACGTGAGCGACGAACAGGAGGCGGGGCTCGAACAGATTCGCGAGTTCGTCACCGAGTTCGGCGGCACGGGCGTCCAGCAGTCGCTCGAAAACGCGCTGTTCGACGTGATGGGTGCCATCGCCATCTTCCCCGGGAGCGCGAACGGCAAGAGCGACTCGCAGGGCGTCTTCCGCGACTGCTTTATCCTCCCCGAGGGCTCGACGACCGAGGACTTCGCGTACCACCTGCACTCGGACATCGGCGACGGTCTCCTCCACGGCATCGACTGCCACTCGAAGCGTCAGATCGGGTCGGACCACGAGCTCTCGCACCGCGACGTGGTCGAAATCGTCTCGACGAACTGACTCTCTCGGACGCCAACCGCAACACCGTTATATCCGTGGCTGTAGGACCCGGGTATGGGTGAGGCCGAAACGACGGCCGCGACACTCGACGTCGAGATTGGGGGTCTCGGCGGCGAGGTGACGCTGGCCGACTTGTTCCCGTCGTTGTGGGTCGAGTCACATTGTCAGGCGGCATCGATCAGTGAATTCCTCGAAGAAAGCGGGTTCGCGGTCGCAGATCAGGATTCCTTCGAGTCGATACCGACCCACGAGTGGGACCGGTACGTCGAGTCGAACACCGAGTTCGACGACTGGCAGGAGATGCTCTCGGCCGGCGTCGAGCGGTACGTGCTCGAACAGGCGGGGACCGGCGACCCGGCCGACGAAGTTGAGGCGCTCGACGAGGTCGAGACGGCCGACGGAGGCGACTCGGCGGACGCCGAGACCGAAGACTCGCTCGAAGCCGGCGTCTGAACGCGCGGGCTGACGGGAAGAAGGGCTCCCGGTTCGGGGGGACCGGGAACCGGGAACCGTTATGCGCTGTTTTCGACGAGCGCCGCCCCGCGGGCGAGCGCGTCGTCCCACCAGTCACGTTCGCGAGCGTCGGCGACGGACAGCGGCGCGTCGGGTTTGTCGGGTCGGTCGCCGAGGTCGAGACTCCACCACTCCACGTCGTGCCACGCGTCGCCTTTGTAGCCGACGCGCTCGAAGCGGCCGACGCGCTCGAACCCGAACGACTCGTGGAAGGCGATGCTCGCGGGGTTCGGCGTCGTGATGACGGCGACCGCGGTGACGTAGCCCTGCCGTTCGAGCAGGTCCAAAAGCGCCGTGTAGAGACCGCGAGCGACGCCGCGGCGCTGGAACTCCGGGTGGACGTAAATCGAGGTCTCGACGGCCCACTGGTAGGCGACGCGTTCCCGAATCGCCCCGGCGTAGGCGTAGCCGGCCACCTCGCCGTCGAGTTCGCAGACGAGCCACGGGTAGTCGGTCTTCGTTTCCAGTTTCGCTTCGAGGTCAGCGACGCTCGGCGGGTCGTAGGCGAACGAAATCGCGGTGTCTTCGACGAACGGCGCGTAAATTTCCCGAATCGACGGGAGGTCGGACGTCGTCGCCGCACGGAGTCGGACAGTCATGACTCAGGTGGGGTCGCGCGGAGAGAAAGAGGCGACGGTGGCGGCGGGCCTCGCGGACACGGCCGGCCGGTCTTGCGTGCGAGGTGGTCTCGTGAGCGGGGGTACTCAGTCGCTCGTCGGTGCCGAGTCGAGACCGGCGGCCACCGCCCGCGCCCGTTCTCGGACGTCGTCGGCGTCTGCGCGGACGTGTTCGCCCCCGTCGTAGAGCACGTCGCCGTCGACCATGGTGAACACCACGTCGTCGCCGTGGGCGGCGAACACGAGGTGCGACAGCACGTCGTGGAGCGGCGTCGCCCGCGTGAGGTCGGTGTCGATGCCGACGACGTCCGCTTTCCACCCCTCGCGGAGTTCGCCGACGCGGTCGAAGCCGGCGGCCTTCGCGCCGTTTCGCGTCGCCATCTCGAAGACCGTCGCGGCGGGCGTGCTCGTCGGGTCGAGCGCGTCGACCTTCTGGAGGAGGCTTGCCTGTCGCATCTCGGTAAAGGGGTCGAGCGTGTTGTTACACGGTGGGCCGTCGTTCCCGAGCGCGACGTTGATACCGCGGTCGAGGTAGTCCGGAATCGGTGCGATACCCGACGCGAGCTTCATGTTCGACGACGGGCAGTAGGTGACGTGCGTGCCGGTCTCGGCGAGCACCTCGCGCTCGGAGTCGTCGGTGTGGACGCAGTGGGCCAGCACCACGTCGTCGCCGGTGATACCGACCTCGTCGAGCCAGTGGATGTTGCGCATGCCCGTCTCCGCCTCGACGGTGGCGATTTCGTTTCGGTTCTCGCTGGCGTGGGTGTGGATGCGGACGCCGTCGTAGCGGTCCGCGAGTTCGCGGACGCCCCGCAGACACGCCTCCGAGCAGGTGACGGCGAACCGCGGCGTGACGGCGTACTGGATGCGGCCGTCGAAGCCGTCGTGATAGCGCTCGATGAGGCGCTCGGACTCGGCGAGGCCCGCGTCGGTGTCTTCTTGGAGTCCCTCGGGGGCGTTCGTGTCCATGAGCACCTTGCCGATGCGTCCCCGGATGCCCATCTCGCCCGCGGCCTCGAACGCCTGCTCGGCGTGGTTGACCGAGAGGTGGTCGACGACCGTCGTCGTGCCGGACTCGATGCATTCGAGGTAGCCGAGCTCGGCGGCGACGCGCATCCCTTCGGCGTCGAGGCCGGCCTCCATCGGGAGCACGTGGTCGAAGAGCCAGTCCAGCAGTTCGGTGTCGTCAGCGATGCCACGGCCGAGCGACTGCACCGAGTGGACGTGGCCGCCGACCAGTCCCGGCGCGACGATGCCGAACTCGCGTCGCTCGTGGTCTGGATACCGTTCTGTGAGGTCCGCGCGCGCTCCGACCGCGACGATGCGGTCGCCGTCGACGACGACGGCGCCCTCTTCGATGATGGTGGACGCGTCGGCGACCACCGTACCCGCGAGTAACATCCTCGTGCGGGTAGACGACCGGGCGTCAAATAGGTGGTGACCCGGCCGCCGTCCGAGGTTGGTTGGAGTGAACGGATGCGGTCGGTGGTGGGAGGGGACGGTCGGAACCGGTCCCCGCGAGCGAGCGCCCCCGAGCCACACGTACGTTTCCGAATCGACGGGCGGAACCCGTGTCTGCCGTGTCGCACCGGTCTGCTCGCTCGTGTTTCGCTCCGTGCTAAACTGGCCTCACTATTTCGTTAGCACCTGCTAACCCTGGTCGCGAAGCGGTGACAAAAACGAATGTGACCCGGAAAGGGGCTGAGAACACAGTCGATGTCGGATTAGTACATGCTAAGTCACTCCGCGACAGAACGAAGACCGAATGCGCGAGTTCGAATTCGTCGTTCGCTTTTCGGAGGGGACCGACGAGCTGATGGACCTGTTTTACGAGTACCCGAGTCTGCGCTCTCGTTCGTCGGTCTGTTCGTCCACGGAGGACGTGATGTGGCGGGTCGACCACGTCGTCGGCACGCCGGAGGGGCTGTCGGCGTTCGAGGAGGTGTTCACCGACGAGACGCGGTGCAACGAGTGCCTCGACGCGCCCGACTGCCACACCCACCGCGACTACCACGTCCTCGACCGCTCGGACCACTCGATGACCGTCTACACCTACCGCGAGGAGGTGAGCAACTGCCACTCGATTCCCCGGTACGTCCTCGAACACGTCGGACCGGGCGTCATCTTCGAGTCGTCCCGCCGCGCGGGCGAGTACCGCTGGCGCATCCTCTACCCCGGCGACCACCCGCTCGGCGAACTGTACGAGACCATCGAGGCGCAACTCAGGGAAGGCCTGCAACTGGACGTTGAACATCTCACGAACGCCGGCAACTGGGACGCCGAGGCGCGCATCGCGGCCGACCTCTCGGCGGCCCACTGGGAGGCGCTCGAAACAGCCGTCGAACACGGCTACTACGAGCGCCCGCGGAAGGTGACCGTCGAGGACCTCAGCGACGTGCTCGACGTGCCGCGTTCGACTGTTCAGTACCGGTTGCGAACCGCAGAAGACATCGTGATGTCGCGACTCGGCGACCCGGACGCGTAGACGGCGAAGAGAACGCTCGCTGTCGCTCGCGGTTCAGGGTTGAGAGAAGTGCTCCGTCAGGGATTCGAACTCACTCGCAACGCTCCGCGTTGCTCGTTGCTCGAACCCTTCGTCGCATTTCGGAACCGAACACGCTCGCTGTCGCTCGCGGTTCAGGGTTGAGAGAAGTGCTCCGTCAGGGATTCGAACCCTGGTCATCACCGTGAGAGGGTGATATGATTGGCCGGACTACACCAACAGAGCACGTTGGTACACCATTCCGTATTGCTCGTGATTGTAAAAGGTTGTCGCTTCAAATCGGGTGTGATACCGACTGCCGTGTTGCGATTAGACGATTCGCTCGCCCTCGCGGTACACCTGCTGGACCGTCCGCCACGCGCCCGCGTCCTCGCTCGGGTCGGCGTCGAGCACGACGAGGTCGGCGACGTAGCCCTCGGCGACCCTCCCCACGTCGTCCAATCCGAGGAGGTCCGCGCCGCCGACGGTCGCGGCTTCGAGCGCCTCGGCGGGCGACAGGCCGTACTCGACGAGCAGTTCCATCTCGCGGAGCGCGTTCTCGCCGTGGTCGTTGAACGGCGTGCCCGCGTCGGTCCCCATGGCGATTTTCACGCCGGCGTCGAGCGCGCGATCCCACGCGCCTTCGAAGCGTTCGGCGGCGTCTTCGGCCTTCGCAACGGCCTCCGGCGGGATGCCGCCCTCGACGCCCGCCTCGACGATTTCGCGGACGGCCGAGGCCGTCGGCACCCAGTACGTGCCGTGTTCGACCATGAGTTCCGCGGCCTCCTCGTCCATGAACATCCCGTGTTCGACGCTCGAAATCCCCGCGCGGGCGGCGTTTTTGATACCCGCCTCGCCGTGGGCGTGGGCCGCGGTCGGGACGCCCTTCGCGCTCGCGGCGTCGACGAGGGCGCGAATCTCCGCTTCCGTGAACTCGGGCGCGCCCGTGACCGCGCCAGTGGTGAGGACGCCGCCGGTCGCGATGCATTTCACCACGTCCGCGCCGCGCTTCAGTTGCTCTCTGGCGGCCTTTCGAACCTCGTTCGGGCCGTCGGCCTCCCGGCCCAACCAGTGGGCGTGGCCGCCCGTCATGGTGATGTTCTCCCCGGCGGCGAGGACGCGCGGCCCGTCGAGTTCGCCGGCGGCGACCGCGGCCTTCGCGCTCGTCGCAGTGTCGCCGGGCGAACCGAGGTCGCGGACGGTCGTGACGCCCGCCGCCAGCGTCTTCTGGAGGTTGGCCGCCGCTCGGTAGCAGGCGCGTTCGACCGGCTCGGACCGGTAGGCGGCCACGTCTGGGCGGCCGTCCATCATGAGGTGAACGTGGGCGTCGACGAGTCCCGGCGCGACGACCGCACCCGACAGGTCCCGCGTCTCGCCTTCTACCTCGTCGCCGACGGACGCGATGCGCCCGGTCGACTCGTCTATCACCACGTTCGCCTCGCGGCCCCCGTCGGCGTCGACGACCCGCACGCCGGATAGCGTGAACATGTGTCTCTCAACCGGGGCAGGTGACCTAAAGCCGCGGGTGTCAACGAAGAATAACGAACCGTCTGCGCGGCGTTCGAACGCGACGAAAACAGGCTCGACTCACTCGGGGACGATGTCGCCGACGGTGACGACGTCCCCGACCGACAGCGTCTCGCCCCACGACGACTCCGGAACCGCGGTGTTGACCATGAGCCGGAAGTCGTGGTCGAACCAGTCGCCGCCGGACCACTCGGGGAGCGTCTCCCGGCGCTTCGTCATGAGCGTCGTCCGGAAGTCGGCCGTTTCAGCGCCCGTGTCGGGGTCGCGGCTCGGGACGACACAGCGCTGGCAGGGGTTGACGCCCTCGAAGGAAACTCCTCCGACGCCGAACTCGACGACCGTCCCGCGCCGGTCGAACAGGTGGTCCTCCCAGAACGGCTCGGTCGCGTCGAGGACGAGGTTCGGCCGGAGGCGGCGGCGCATCTCGTCGGCGTCGACGCCGTCGAACCACGAGGCGACCGCGTCGAGCGTTCCCGTCGAGATGACCGTCGGGCCGCTGGCTTCGGTGTCGTCGGGGAACCCGCCGGCGGGGTCGCGCCGGAGTTCGACCGGGTAGCCGAAGTACGCCGAGAGCCAGTCGTCGGCCTCGGCTATCGGGCCGTCGTAGTCGTCCATCTCGGGGGCCGAGAGTTCGACCGTGCCGTCGGCGAGCGAGACGGAGCTTCGGATGCGATGGACCGCCCGCTCGCGCTTGCCGTTGACGTACTGGTCGTCCCCGTCGAAGATGGCGTACTCGCGGTCGCCGCGGAGCCCGCCGTTCTCGACGATGTCGGCGGCGTCGACGAACTCGGCGTCGAGCGACTTCACCGGGTAGACCGCGATGCGGTCGAGCGTCACGGCCGCCGCGCCGGCGGTCGCGTTCGCGGTCGGCGCCGACGAGTCGTCGTCGGTCGGGCTCCCGTCCGTCATCTACTCCTCGCTTTCGTCCGTCTCGTCGGACCCGTCGTCCGCGGTCGCGTCGGCGAACAGCTCGGCGATGCTCTCCTCGTCGACGATTTCGTAGCCCGCCTCGGAGACGGTGACGAGGTTCAGCTCGTCGCTCTCGATTTCGTCGTCGGCCGCGACGAGCGCCTTCACGGCGAGCGCGAGACCGTCTTCGAGCGACAGGTCCTCGGCGTACCCGTCTTCGAGGGCGGCCTGCACGTCTTCGCGGTGGCCGCCGATGGCGACCGCCTTCCACTCCTGGGGCGTCCCGGACGGGTCGGTCGCAAAGAGGCGGCCCGAGCCGTTTTCGACGCCGCCGATGAGGAGCGACGCGCCGTACGGGCGGGTGCCGCCGGACTGCGTGCTCTCTTGGATGTTGTCGGTGATGGTCTTCGTGAGCGTCTCGACGCCGATGGGTTCGCCGTAGCGCAGGTGCTCGCGCTGGGCGGTCGTCCGCGCGAAGTCCACGAGCTTCCGCGCGTCGGCGACGTGGCCGGCCGTGGCCGCGCCGAGCGCGTCGTCGAGCTTGTGTAGCTTCTCGATGCTCTCGGCTTCCATGAGTTCCGACGGGGTCGACCGGAGAGCCGCCAGAACGACGCCGTCGGCGGTGCGTACGCCGAGGACCGGCGCGCCGCGCTTGACGGCCTCGCGGGCGTACTCGACCTGATAGATGCGTCCGTCGGGGGAGAAAAGCGACGTCCCGCGGTCGTAGGCCTGCTTGTCGTTTCGGTTCATCGTGCGACCTCCTCGCTCGCGTCGGCGACGTTCGTCATTACTCTCCGGTCAGTCCCGGAGGCGGAAAAAGCCTCCACACCCGGCATCGGTGTGGGGTTCGTACTCGAATCGGCGGTCAATCCTCCGATTTCCGACGAATCGAGGCCACCAGCCGCGGAACTACGCTTCGACCACGTCCGCGTCGGGGGCGTTCCGCTTGACGCTCTCGATGCCCTGCTTCGCCTTCTGTTTCGACGCGTAGCCCTCGCCCGAGTCGGCGAGGATGTTCCCGTTGTCGTGGACGAGCCGCCAGCGGTAGTCGTCCGCCGCGTCGACGAACACCTCGAAGTGCGCCTTGCTCATACTGAGAATCTGTTGTCAACGGACAAAAATGTATTCGCTGGCGGAGCGTCGCGGCCGCCGCGCCGGCCCGGTCGCCTCAGGCGGTTTCGGGTTCGAGCGCCTCGGCGTCGACTTCCAGCAGTCGCGCCTCGCAGTCCTCACAGCGGACGGCGAACACCTCCCACGACCGGCAACACGACTCGGCGGTCTCCGAGCCGAATCGGACGTCGCCGCCGCAGGTCGGACATCGGTTGAGATAGATGCGGAGTCCCCTCGCCAGCGCGCTCCGCTGTTCGGCCGTCAGGCGGTCCCAGTCGTCGAGGCGGCCGTCGAGGGCGGCGTCGGCGGCCACGTCCGCGACGAGCGCGCCGCGGGACTCCCAAGTGCCGAGGGTGGTGCCGTCGACTATCGCCACGAGCCACCGACTCCGGGAGCGAGATTCCAGCGAGACGTCTGCTTCGTCGACCCCGGTCAAGCGGGCGAGCCACCGTCGCGCGACCGCCTCGTCGGTGCGCGCGATTTCGTCGTTCCACGCCGATTCGAACGCCGGGGCGAGGCGGAGTTCGTCGCCGCTCTCGTCCACCTCCAACGCGCCGGCGTCCAGCAGGGTCGCCTCCACGTCGAACGCCGCGACCGACGCGCCATCGCCGTCTAACTCCCCCGATTCGACCTCGCCGGCCGGTGATTCGGCGTCAGCGTCGTCGCCGGCGGCCGACCCGGGCGCGGACGCGGTGGCCCCGACGCGAGTCTGGGTCGGCGTCGGCTCCTTGTCGAACCACCGGAGGACCCGGTCGGGGAAGTACGTCTTCGTGAGCGTCGGCGTGCCGGGAACGAGGTAGCCGCGGAAGTAAATCGCGCCCGCGAAGAGGGCGAACGAGACGAGCGCGAGCGGCGGCCACGCGACGCCGAGCACCAGGCTCAACGCGGCGGCGATGACGACGTTCACGGCGGTACACGGAGTACATCGGTTCTCGCCGGTGTACTCGGGTTGGCGGAGTCGGTCTGCGAGTGTCGGAGTGGTCATGACGGACGGGAAAGCTTCGTTCCCTCTTAGGAGGTCGTTCGCGTCAATAAAGCTACTCGTGGACCGTCGCGGGAAACACGGGTCGTTCGCGAGCGCCCCCCGAGACGACCCCCGGCGTCTCAGCGCGTCGGCCGCTTGAACACGAGCGCCGTCTGCCCGCTGTTCGCGCCGGCGCCGCGCGAGTCGGAAATCGTGTCCACGAGTTCCCATCCGTCGCCGCCGAGGGAGTTGAGGGCGTCTTCCATCGGGGACGTGTCGCCGCTGAACAGGCCGCCGTCGGCCGTGCGGACGATTTTGTACTCCCACTCGCCGCCGGGGGCGGTGGTGTCAGTCATCGGACTCTTCCGGGTCGAACTCGGCTCCACCGGCCGCCGCGGAGTCCCCGCGTTTCCGGCGCTCGTACGTGACGAACGAGAAGCCGTCGCGGTCGTCGCGGTCGGTCTCGACCCAGTCCTCGCGGTCCCACTCGGGGAACCGCGTGTCGCCCTCGTGGGGCGCGTCGAGTTCGGTGAGAACCAGCCCCACCGCGCGGTCGAGGAACTGCTCGTAGACGGTCGCGCCGCCGACGACGTACACGGTCTCGACGCCCATCTCGGCGGCCGCGGTCTCGGCGGCGGCGACCGCGGATTCGACCGAATCGACCGCTTCAGCGCCCTCGGGAAGGTCGAGGTCGCGGCTCGTCAGCACGACGCTGTGGCGGTCCGGGAGCGGGCCGTCGAGTTGGCGGGCGATGCTCTCGTAGGTCTTGCGGCCCATCACGACCGGGTGCCCGGTCGTCGTCCGCTTGAAGTGCTTCAGGTCCTCGGGGAGGTGCCACGGCATGTCGCCGTCGCGGCCGATGACGCGGTTGTCGGCGACGGCGGCGACGAGGACGAATCGGACCGCGGAACCGACGGCGTCGTCGGCCTCGGCTTCGGCCATCTCCTCGCCGCTCATTCGGCCACCGCGAAGCGAATCCCGTCGGCCGGGTCGTAGTCGCGGAGGACGATGTCCTCGAACGAGAGGGCTTCGAGCCGCACGTCGGCCACGTCGAGCGTGGGGCGCTCGCGGGGTTCGCGCGAGGCCTGCAAGAGCAGTCCGGGAACGTGGTCGTAGTCCTCCTCTCCGTCGGCCTCCTCGGGTGCCGCGTCGAGGAGCCACTCGCGCACGTCGAGGTACCCTTCGGGCGACTGCACGTCGGCGAGGCGGGACTGGAGTTCGTCGAGGTGGTCGCCGTACCACGCGCCGCGCTCGCCGGTGCCGCAGTAGACGTGGGCGTCGACGATGGTGTGGGCGAACGACCCGAGTTCGAAGCCGGCGCGCTGGGCGACGACCTGCGCGAGGATGGCGTACGCCGCGAGATTGAACGGGACGCCGAGCGCGATATCGCCGGAGCGCTGGGTCAGGTGGAGGTTGAGTTCGTCGCCCTGCACGTTGAAGACGAAGGTGTAGTGACACGGCGGGAGCGTCGAGACGGCCGCGTTGGCGGGGTGCCACGCGTTGATGACCATCCGGCGGGAGTTCGGGTTCTCTTCGAGCGTGTCGAGGACGTACGCGAGTTGGTCGAACGTCCCTTCGTCGTTCATCCAGCGGTGGCCGTCGTCGGGCCACGCCTCGCCCGAAAGTCCCTCCTCGGGGACCGGGTAGCGCCGCCAGAACCGACCGTAGGCCGTGTCGAGATGGCCGTCGTCGTCGGCCCACGCGTCCCAGATGCCCGTCTCCTCGCGGAGGGTGCGGATGTGTTCCTCGCCGGAGAGGTACCACAGCAGTTCGTGGATGAGGGAGTTCCAGCGGAAGCCCGAGAGGTCCTTCGTCGTGAGAAGCGGGAAACCCTCCTGCAAGTCGACGCTGTAGTGCTTCGAGAAGCCCGAGATGGTGTCGACGCCCGTCCGATTGGGTTTGTGTCGCCCGGTGCCGAGAACGTCTGTCACGAGGTCGAGATATTGGCGCATGAGAGGTGCCCTGATTGACTGTTGGTCGTGGTCGGACCATACTAAACTTCCCCGTATCAGCGCGGATTTCCGCTCGCCCACAACACCGAATACCCCGCTTTTCGTACCTGTGGCCATGATTCGCAACCTCGCAGGGGACACTCGGGCCTTCACGAGCAACGTCTTTCTCGTCGACGGCGAGACCACCGCGCTCGTGGACGCCGGGGCGAACTTCGACGTGGTGCCGAAGGTCCGGGAGGCAACCGACTCGCTCGACGCGGTGTACCTCACCCACACGCACCCCGACCACATCGGAAACGTGGACGCCGTCCGCGAGGCGTTCGACGTGCAGACGTGGGGCTACGACACCGGCAACCTCGCCGTGGACAGGCGCATCGACGACGGCGAGCGCGTCCAAATCGGCGACGACGTGTTCGAGGCGGTCCACACGCCGGGCCACAAGGACGACCACCTGTGCTTTTTCTCCCGCGGGTCGGGCGTCTGCTTCGCGGGCGACCTCGTCTTCGCTGACGGCGGCTTCGGTCGGACCGACCTCCCCGAGGGTGACCGCGGCGCGCTCGTCGAGAGCATCGACCGCCTGCGCGAGGTGGTCGGCGACGACCTGACCGAACTCCACGTCGGCCACGGGCCGAGCGTCACGACACGTCCGAGCGAGGACCTCGAACTCGCGGCGAAGGCGGCGCGGACGAGGTGAGTCGCCGCCTCGACCGCCTCGTCGACGCCTCTTACCGACTCGTGTAGCCGCCGTCGACGGTGAGCGCTTCGCCCGTCGTGAACGACGCGCCGTCCGAACAGAGCCAGACGACCGCGGAGGCGATTTCGTCCACGTCGCCGAGGCGGTTCATCGGGTGGAGCGACTCGATTCCCTTCCGGGCTTCGGGGTCGTCGAGGCCGCCCTCGCCGAGCAGTGGCGTGTCGATAAAGCCCGGACACACCGCGTTGACGCGGACGCCCTGTTCGGCGTACTCGATGGCCGCGGTCTTCGTCAGCCCGAGGACGCCGTGTTTGGCGGCGACGTAGTGGCTCGCGTTCGCGAAACCGACTTTCCCGAGAATCGACGCCATGTTGACGATGACGCCGCCGTCGCCGTCGAGCATCGCGGGAATCTCGTGTCGCATCGACCGCCAGACGCCGTTGAGGTTCACGTCGATGACTTGTTGCCACTCGTCGGCCGAGAGGTCGGCGGTCGGTTTCTGCGCGCCGCCGACGCCCGCGTTGTTGCAGGCGAAGTCGAGTCGGCCGTACTCGGAGACCGCCGTGTCGACCATCGCGGCGACGGCGTCGCCGTCCGTCACGTCCGTCTCGACGAACGTCGCCGTCCCGCCGGCCTCCTCGATGCGCGCGACGGTCTCCTCGCCGCCTTCGACGTTCACGTCGGAGACGACGACGCGCGCGCCCTCGGCGGCGAACGCCTCCGCGGTCGCGCGACCGATTCCAGAGCCAGCGCCTGTTACGACTGCGACTTCGGTGTCGAATTGAGCCATAGTACGAGCGAGAAAACAACTACCTGACAGATAACCGTTTGTGCGAGTCTCACGTCGGAAGAACTCGCGGACGCCGAACCGCGAAACGGGGACGCGGCGGTCGTTACTCTTCGTCTGCTTCGGGGACGGCGTCGGGGTGGAGGCCGAAGTAGCCCGGTTCGTCGCTCCGGGGGTCGTTGATGACGAAGTCCTCCTGATTGGCGACGATCCACGGAATCGTCCACTGGACGATGCGGTCTTCGGTCTCCTCGCTGAGGTCGTCCTGCGGCGACAGCCCCTGCATCAGGCGGGCGATTTCGCCGACGGTGTACATGTAGTCGGGGTCGAGGATGTCGGCGGGTTCGTACAGGAGATACCCGTAGAGGGTGTCGAAGTCGTCTTTCGGCTTGGGCATGCCGTAGGCTTCTCGGCCGACGGGCAAAACCCCGACGACCGCGGGCGGCGAGCGACGGGGACGGGGACGGGGACGACGGCACTGTGGCTGACGAGTGCGGCCATGGCCTCCGCACAGGCCTCGACGGCCCCATAAGTAGGCTTATCAGCCGCGACGCGAGACCCGAAACGATGAGCGACGCCCCCGCACGACTCGTCGAGGCTTTCCGTAGCTTCGGCGGGGACGACCTCCGGGACCTCTGGGTCTTCGACCACCACGGCTACGAACACCTCTATCTCAGGGAGGACGTGTCCGACGCGCTCGAATCTCTCGACGTCTCTCGATTCATCGACAACGAGCGGTTCGGGTACGTCACGAGAGACACCTACGAGACGCTGTACTACGCGGACTACGGCTACACCGTCCGCGGGTTCGACGCGTTCGAGCAGTTTCGGACGTTCGTCGGCGACCACCCCACCGGCGTCCTCGCCGGCTTCGACCGCGGGACCGACGGCCGCGACTTCGCGGCACTGCACGACCGAATCTGTGCGCTGAACGAGGAGTTCGGCGGGACGGAGCTGTTTTCCGACCCGACCGCCCGCGACCGCCGCCCCTGAGCGGCGGCTCGACCCCGCGGCAGACGACTCGCTCTCGGTTCGGTTCGGTTCGACGCGGACAGCGCCGCCGCTGACGGCGTTGCGTCCGAAAGAAAAGTCGGGATGTATCGGGTTTACTCGAAGAGTTCGACGGCCTGGTCGTAGCGGGCCGACGGTTCTTCCCAGTCGACGACCTCGAAGAACGCGGAGACGAAGTCGCCGCGGGCCGGGCCGTAGTCGTGGTAGTACGAGTGCTCCCAGACGTCCAGCGCGAGAATCGGGTGGCTACCCCAGAGCGCGCCCTGGTCGTGCTT
This sequence comes from Haloferax sulfurifontis, assembly GCF_014635105.1. Taxonomy (NCBI): domain Archaea; kingdom Methanobacteriati; phylum Methanobacteriota; class Halobacteria; order Halobacteriales; family Haloferacaceae; genus Haloferax; species Haloferax sulfurifontis. Next base: position 36 of record NZ_BMCI01000012.1, on the reverse strand, counting down.
GTCGACGACGACGTTCCGAAGCTGGTTCGAGAACGA
>NZ_BMCI01000011.1:0-28272 GCF_014635105.1 Haloferax sulfurifontis | reverse complement strand
TCGGAACACTTATTATGGGTGCAACAAATGTTGTTGTATGGAAGAAAGCCACAACGGTTCGAACGACAGCCACCCCATCAACGCCGACGTCGTCGCGGAGTTCGCCGAGATGCACAACACCACGACCGCAGTTGTCGACGCCGTCCTCACCGCCGCGCAGGACGACCTCTCGCACTACGTCGCCGAGATTCGCGAGGATGCTTCGCAGACCGTCGCCGAAGACGAGTCGACGCTGGTCGTGCTCGACGGCGGGCACCTCTGGAACGACGTCGCCAAAGAGATTCGCAACGACATCGACGCGGACGAACACGTGCTCAACAGTCTGTCGTCGATTCTCGGCGGGACTCACGACCGCCAGTTCAAGTCGTTCGGGGGGCGCAAGCTCACCGGCTACGGCAAGCAACAGGCCGTGAACGCCCTGAGCACCGCTGACGGCGTGTTCATCCAGAAGGCCGAGCCGGAGGACTCGGCGGGCGACGTCGACGTTGCGTGGCGCATCCGCCACGACCTCGGGTACAAGCAACCGTTCAACTACAACGCCGAGGCCATCGCGACCGTCACGGGCGACAAGGGGACGCTCAAAATCACGCGGACGTACTGCGCCATCCCCGACGACATGACCGACGAGGACCGCGACGCCATCATCGTCGACTCCGAGGCCCGGCACGTCGAGAGTGACACGCTCGTCGACGAGCGCCGCGAGACGTGGTCGATGTCGAAGCAACTCTACGAGACGGGCGGTCGTCGCGACCAGTACGACTCCGCTCTGCGCGAGTGGGTCTACGCGAACCACACGGGCGACTTCGGGGCCGAGTACGACCTGCTCGACGACGCGCTCGCGACGTGTGACGAGTGCGGCGCGTTCCCGGAGCACGACGCCGGCGTCTACGTCGACCAGCGCCCGACGAACAACTTCGCGCCCGACCGCAAGGACACGCTGTGCAACCACTGCCGGGCGAACTTCCTCGCCGAGCACACGATGCTGTCCCAACAGGAAGCCGAGGTCTACGCGCTCAAAGAGTCCGGTCTGAGCCACAGCGCGACGGCCGACGCGCTCGACATCTCGAAGTCGCAGGTCGGGACGGTCTTCGCCCGCATCTTTGACAAGAAGCTCGCGACCGCCGAGCGCACGGTCGAACTCGTGAAGCCGCTACACTAACTCGCCAGACAACTGCCATGACACTCGCAGAAGTTACTCTCGACGACTACGACATCGGTACGACCGGGACGGACGTCCTCGCGGAAGAGATTCGCATCATCGTCGACGGACGTCAGCGCTCCATCGGGACGGGGACCGTTCTCGCCTCCGAGGGCCGGGTTTTCGAGTCGGTTCCGAAGAACCGCCGGCACTTTCAATTCGAGGGCTTTCACCCCGTCACGAACACTCTTGGAGAGCTAAGTTGGGTCGCGTGCTTGACGACGACGGGGGTCGATGGCCCACGCTATGCCCACCTGTCGGAAATTGTCGATGCGGTTTCCGAGGGTGCGATGGAACTCAAGGAGGCTGAGAGCACATGAAGTACACCGACGAGGACCTGATTCGGGCACTCCAGAACCTCGCCGAGACACTCGGGTCGAAACCCACGGCGGCGGAGAACCAAGCCCACCCCGCGACGCCAAGTACACAGACGTACACGCGCCGGTTTGGGAGTTGGAACGAGGCGCTCGAAGCGGCCGGATTTCGAGCTGGCCCGCTCACCGAAGACGACCTCACGGAGATGATTCGGGACCTTGCCGACGACCTCGACCGCGTCCCCACTGTCGGCGACGTGAATGACGCGGAGGACCTGCCGCACGTCTGGACGTTCCAAGACCGCTTCGGGACGTGGAACGAGGCCGTCCGCGCGGCAGGATTCGATGCGAACCCCGGCTCGAACATCGACGCGCCCGACGATGACGATCTGCTCGAAGCACTCGCCGATTTGACGCGGGAGTTGGGCCGCGTCCCGACGCGCGACGAGATGGACGAGCGCGGCCGGTACGGGACGACAGTCTATCAACGGCGGTTCGGGGGCTGGAAAAGCGCGCTCCGCGAACTCGGACTCTCTCGCGACAGCCAACTGGCTGATTTTGACCGCCGGACACTCATCGAGGAGCTTCGAGAGTTCGCGAACTACGGCGGCAGGGGACCGACCGCGTCGGTCAAAATTCGCGACATGAGACATCGTGGGCCGCATTCATACAACGTCTATAACAGTTGATGGTAATACGATTTCTTTATTCAGTCTGCACCGCGAATATTTGTCGGGCGATTCATCGTCATTCTCGAATTTACTCACGAGCGTAATCAGTCCTTCTTCTCTGATTCCTGATACTGTTCACCGAGCGGCTTCACCCGGAGTTCGCCGAAGCCGTATCGGGAGTGTGAGCCGACCCGCGTGAGGCCGTTCTTCGCAGTCTCCACCGGGCGGTCTCCGAGGTACTTCACGACCTGTCCGTGGTCAACCGTCTGAAGGCGGAACACCTCACGCTGTTCGAGGATTTTCTCCTCACGGAGCCGCAGGTCGTCGCGGTTCTCCGCCCACCACCACGGGACAGGCCGGTCGTTCGTGTCCGGGTACTCCGATTCGAGGACGAACGGTGTCACCAACTCGATGAGGTACGTCTCCGCGCCTTCGAGCCGCGAGTAGTCCAGTTCATCGAGGTCCACCATCTGGGTGTCTTTCAGCGCGACCTCGCCGTAGCCGTAGTTGCGCTTACCGCCGAACTGGATGCCCTCCAGCACGTCCTCGCCGAGCGGGAGTACCGTCGGGTCATCGGCGTGCAGGTAGGCGTGAACGTACCACTTCGTCGTCTGGCGGTCCTTGCGTTGGTCGGGCCGCCGCCCCATGATGGTCTCGTGAGCCAGCACGGGGTGGCCGCCGTGAACGCGGAGATCGTGCGTGTTCAGTGCGTCCCGAGCGCGGGTATCCAGCATCCACGAATGTGACGCCTGCCGCTGAAGGAACAGGTCGTCGTACGCCTCCACGTCTGGCAGGCCACTCCCGAGGTACGGGCGAATGCCCGACTGGGAGTGTTCCTCGGGGAACGTCCCGAACTGACCGGGCACGAACACCCCGTGACTGGCCGACACCGCCGCGTGCGTCTCGGGATCGAGGTGCTGGCCGAGAGCGTGCAGGATGGCGTTCCCGCTCACGTAGTAGGGGTGGCCGATGTAGTCCATCCGCAGTTCCCAGAGGACCTGCTGGATGCGCGTCATCGGTCGGGCCTCCACGCGGCGAAGTCCTCGATGTACTGGAGGGCGGTACTCCACGACCACATCCGCCGTAGGTTCGCATCGAGCGTCATGTCGTACTTGTCGTGGTCGGTATCGAGCGGGTGCGCCGTCAGGCGGTTCCACGCCGACGCCCACGACCGCCACGGGCGACTCCCGAGCCGGGCAGAGGGACGCCCGCCGTCCTCGATGTCGATGCGGAGCGCGAACTCATCGCCGTCGAAGACGGTGCGGAACGGGACGACCTCACCCACCGGGTCCACGATGAGCCGGAGGTCGGCGAACTCGTGCCCGTCGCGGTAATTGTCAAGCAGGGCCGCCACGAGGAGCGTGTGGAACTTCAGCGAAGTGTACGGGTGATACACTGTTTCGCTGAACGCGGCGGCCACGTCGGACGCCAGCCACCGCTCGTGGGCGGCCTGTGCGTCCTCGGTGGCGATGAGGTTCGATACTTCACTCTCGATGGTCGTCCGCGTGAACGTCTCCGGGTCGTAGACCGTCTCCCCGGTGAGCAGGGACAGCCGGTAGTGGTCTGCGTGCGTCGGGACAGTCTGCTTCTGCACGTCCAGCGGACGCGAGAGCGCCGCCGCATCGCCGTCCGCGCCCTCAGGCACCGACTGGTTCACGGGAACGCCAGCGAACTCCTCGCGGGCGTCCTCGTGGCTCTCGCCAGTGAACTTGTGGGCGTCGTGGCGGTACGCAGTGAGCATCGCGTCGCTCATGAGGCGTCCTCCACGCGCTCAGCGAGCGCCGACTGGAACTCGGGGAGGTACTCGTCGGCCCACTCGTCGTCTTTCGCGTCCATCTTCTTCGTGTTGCCCTTGCCCCGGTCGAAGACTCGCCGGAGTTCGGTCTCGTTGTAGAGCGGGTTCACGAGTTCGCAGTCCACGATCCCGCCGCCGAAGTTCCGAGCGCCACCCAGCTGGTGCATGAAGTCGGTCTGGTGGGCGTCGAGGTAGTCGATGCCCTCAGCGAGCAGGGCGATGAACTCGGGTTTGGGCTCTCGAAAGGAGAGGTGCCACGCGCCGTCGAGGTTCGCTACAGCGTCTACCTCGGTGTTCCGAAGCGGTTCACGGTTGTCCTCGCGGTTGCGAGAGACGATGTTTCGGTTCAGGCGGCGGTAGTGGCCTTCGGCCTGTCCGCGCGTGTAGTCCACGCTGGAGCGGACGGGCGAGAACTTGATGGGCCGCCGCATCACCTTGCCGGGGCGATTGCCGAAGCCGCCGAAGAGGTCGTGAATCACGCACCCGTCGCCGTCTTCGTCTTCGAGGCAGTCGCCTTTCGGGTGATACCCGGCGTCGAGGTCGCGCGAGTACACGCCGTCCTTGCGGAAGTTGGCGTTGGCTTCGCCGGGGTGACAGGCGGTACCGTCGCGTTCGTGGACGGCCTTCTCCATCCCGTGGCGAAGCCAGCCCGAGAGGCTGAACGCGGGGATGATGCCGCCGATCTGGTTCTGCGGGTCGTTGTCCTCGTAGTTGCCGTTGGAGGCGTGATGGCGGTCGGTCATGATGCTGTCGTCGATGACGAGTAGGTCCGAGCGGATGCGGACAAACACGTCGCGGAATTCAGATGTCTTCATTTGTGTTTGGGTTTCAGCGTGCTTCGAGCGCGGCCTCCAGCGCCTCGATGGAGCCGTAGGCGACCGCACCGACTCGGTACTCTTTGTAGGTCTCGCCACCGTCTGTGCGGACGATACGAGCCGTCACGCGGGCGTTACTCGCCATCTGAACCTCCGCCGTATTGGTTCATCATGTGGTCATCCCAGTGGGATTCACGCCACTCTTCGACCTCGTTGGCGGCGTCGATGAGCGACTGTCCGACCTTGCGAGCTTCGTCCGGCTCCATCGCCGCACCCATGTTGATGGCACCGAAGAACACCTCCAGCGCAACCGGAATCTCCGTCTGACTGGGGTACATCTCGACGGAGACGTTCACCTCATCACTGTAGTTCTCGGCTGTGAGCGACCCGGAGAAACCTTCGTGACGCACTTCTCGCGGGAACTCTTTCTCGCCCTCACCGTCTCTGATATCGGACGGCGGCGTGTCGGTGTAGAGGCGGAGTTGGTCGCCGTGCGGGAGTCCCCAGACAGCGGCGGCGGCCCCGAGGAACTGACGGCGCGAAGTCATTCGTCACCCCCCTCATCGTGCGTTTCTTCCCACCACGATCCACGGTGTTCGGGAATCTCGGTGTAGCCCTGCCGCACCGACTCAGCGAGGCGTTCGAGGAGATCGGCGACATCGTGCCGGGGGAGACCGTTCGTTTCTGCCTCGTGAAGGGCTTCCTCGATGCTGTAGGCGAGGTTGCTGATGCCCGAAGGCAGACCGTTACCGTTGCCGTTTTGACCGCTGGGTTCGTCGTTCGACATGGGTTCTTCAATTGCTGGGGAACCCAGTCCGAGTGTTCCAACCACTCGGACGTTTCCTCGAAGGGTCACGTCCCAAGGGACCGGGCTTCCACACCCATTAGTTAATCGAATAATGGTATAAGCCTTTCCATTCGTTCACCAACTAATGGTTTTATGAGGTCCGGACTCCAATAGCCACTTGAATAATGGGCGATGTAGAATACGATATGCCCGGAAAAGACCGCGATGAAGAGAGCGGTCAATATACCGACACGTACTCCGCAGAGGCGATGCTCAGAGCAATACGTGAACTCGGTGGATTGGCTGGAACAAGTGATGTTGCTGAGGAAGTCGGTTGTGCGCGTGACACCGCGTACAAGAAGCTGAAAAAACTGCAAGACGAAAACCGCGTCGAGAGTCGAAAAGTTGGTGGCGCACTCGTTTGGCATGTGGTTGAGGGAAATGAATGAGGGGCGAGGACAGTCCCCGAGACTATGACCGGGAGTTCACGACACCGCTGGAGTTCCGTGTTCGGCGTCGAATCGGCTACAGCCACGACCACGGGATGGTGACGCGGTTCGTGGTTCAGCTGGAGTACCGATTTGACGACGGGTGGCGGGAGGTTGTTCGCTTCGACCACGACCCCGAGGGCGAACAGGACCATGACGTGACTGTCGAGGGCGTCCACATGGACGTCTACCGGGACGGCGAGAAGATTCGGTCGCCGGAAATCTTCCCACCGATGCCCGCGAACGACGCGCTCACGAGCGCCGAAGAACACTTGACCCAGCACGGCGAAAGGTACATCAAGAGGTTCGAGGAATGGCACGACATCAGGAGGAACCGATGACCGACGAAGAACTCGAAGAATTCCAAGACGCGGTGGAGAAACAGGGCGAAGAGCTACGTGACGCGCTCGCCGAAGACCTTGGTGGCGACCCCGACGACTACCGGAAGCGCCCGGTCGCTGACGGCGGCGAGTGATTCTGAGTTTCTTCTTGGGCCGATAGTAGCGTTGACTGGCATGATTTATCGGGGATGAGTGACATCGGGGCGTGTGGACAAAGACGCGAACCGCGACCCCGAAACGGAGGGCGAAATCAACAGGCGACGCGAAGAGAGGGCAGAAATCGGAAAGGGCTACAGAGCGGCCCGTCGGAAGCTCCCGGACAGCCCAGCAGACGACCCGTGGGGCTACATGGAACTCCCGACCCGAAACCCGGCAGACTACGAAATCCCGCCGCTGTGGGAGGCGCTGGCCGATAGCGCATCCCGCGTTCGGTGGCGGACGGAACGGAACTCCCTCACGGGAGAGCCGGGTGCAGACATCTTTGACCCTATCGCCGCGACTATCGGCGAGACACGGCTGTTTCCGCACTACTGGGACAAAGGAGACAACGCCGACCTCACGCGGAACCTCGACGGCGAGGAAGCGACGCGCGTGTACCTGTACATGGACCTCTCGCCACTCCCCGAGTACCGCGTCGCCGACCGGATCGGCATGGCCCGCGTCCGCGACGCCCTCGACATCGAGAACTCGGTGAGCCAATCCACGCTGAACCGGATGCCCGGACGCATGGACAAGGAGCGCCGCTACTACTTGGCGAGTGAGACCGAGACGCTCGTGCGCCAGTGGCAGGACACAAAGTACGAGGACTGGGTGCGGAACCCGACGCCCGACACCATCGCACCCGATGGCGAGGGCGTTCCGCCGGTCCAGACGCTCGTACGCGAGCTGCGCTCGGAGACGTTCAAGTACATCCGGCTGAAGCGCGACGCCAGTACGAGCGTCTCGAAGGACGCGGCGATGCGCGTGTTGGTGGCCGCTGCGAACGGCAACGCCTTCGTCAACGACGCGGCGGAGAACCTCGACCTCAAACCGTGGTACGACGGGTCGGAGATTCCCACGGGACAGACGCTCATCTACCACATTCGGAAGTCTACGCGGGAGCAGATCACGCAGATGTTCATGGAGGCGAACGAGCCGCTCTTCGAGATCGCCGCCGACCACGACTACTTCCCCGACCGGGCAGAGGTCGCCATCGACATCACGGACTGGCCGTACTACGGCGACCCGGACTCGGACGAGTACGTTCGCGGGACGAAGCCGGGACGGAACTACGCGAGAGCGTGGAAGTACATCACGCTCTCGCTCGTTGGGACGGACACGCCGTTCATCCTACTCGTTCTTCCCGTCAGGAAGCGGTCGGAGGCTCCGCAGTACGTCCGGCGGCTTCTCCGGTTCGCAAACCAGTATCTCGACCTTCACCGTGTCTACTTGGACGCTGGCACCGAGTTCTACAACTCCGACACCATCTCGACGGTGAACGAGTTCGGGCTGGAGTTGGTGATGCAGGGCCGGAAGTCCGGCTCTGACATCAAGCATTTCTTGAACGGGATGGGGTGGCTGGACATGGAGTCGTCGTACATCCCGTACGGCGTCGGCGACCTCGACGAAGACAACTACCACGCGGTCGGCGTGAAGTCCGAGAAGAAGTCCAAACTCCGCAAGTCGAAGCCTGAGAAGCCGATGGACGACTACACGTACTTTTATACGAACATCGATCCGAGCGAGGTGCCGCCGGAGGAACTCGCCAGCGACTACCGGCGACGTTGGGGCATCGAAACGGGCTTTCGTGTCCTCAAAGAGGAGTTCCTCTCGAAGTCGGCATCGCCGGATTCGGTGGTTCGGACGTTCTACTTCAACTTCGCGGCACATCTCTACAACATCTGGACGGTAGCGAATATTCGGCGGGCGGACGAACTCGATGTGGACCTGAGCGAGGGCAAACAGTTCACGGCGGGGCGGCTGATGCAGGCCATCGAGGACGACCCGTACGACCTCGACATCCCGACCGAACCACCAGAAACCAGACAAGTATTCGGTGAGTTATTTTAGCAGGGCCGGGGCGCGTTGAGAAGTCGTTTCAGTTTCACACGCGAAACTGAATAAAGAAACCGTACTACCATCTACTGATAAGCGAATTTTTGGCTCGTGGGATGCGGCACTCGTCGAGGCGGGGCTTGACCCTCGAAAGACGATAACTCGCGAAGACGTGCTCGACGAGATTCGCCGTGTTGCGAGCGAATTGGGGCTCGAACCCGGCGATGCGGCCCCGACCGTCGAAGACCTATCTGAGCATGGTGAGATGTCGCTTCACTCCATCCTGCATCACTTCGATACCTGGAACGGCGCAGTCAGCGCCGCGGGGTTCACGCCGAACGAGGGCCGCCCGAGCTACACGCCCGAGTACGGCGATATGGACCTCCTCAAAGAGATTCGGCGCGTCGCCGACGAGATGGCCGAAACCCCAACCACCGACGAGTTCGAATCCCGGAGCCAAGTCGGGACCACGACCATCGAGCAACGGTTCGGGAGCTGGCATCGAGCACTGAAGCTCGCGGGTCTGCGGCCGCGCCGACAAAGTCCGGGCGGGACGCCGCGAGGCTCGTCGACGGCAGTGGACGTCAACCGTGTGGTTGGTGGTGCGGACGCGCCGCGCATCGACCGGGTCAGCATCTCGGCCGGCGGCACCCGGCACCCGGTATCTGTCGGCGACTTCATCCTTGACAAGTGGTCGCCACTGCTCTCGTACGAGGTCGTCGACATCCGTGTTGGGACCGACGCCCTCGCGCCTATCTGGGAGGTCGTGACAACCCCAACCGACCTCGAAGCGCCGCTCACGAGAACGTTCTATGGGGACGAACTCGCAGAGTGGATTCAACATGGCTACCGTTCTAAGCCGCACGTGTCGATACTCCACAGCGAGTAGTTCGAAAATGCTCACCAAATCCCGGTGAGCACGTCGGGAAACCACCCAACTGTTCTACAAAGCTTCAATATCGCAGACAGTCTTGGGCGGATATGCGTTTTCAGCGAGACGACCACGGGTTTGGGACGGTCGCGACACTCGACATCGAGACGACGCACTACGACGCCGAGCGGGGTGAGGTCGTGTCCGTCGGCATCGGCCACCACGAACTCGGCGCGCCCGCCGGCGAAGCCGAGTACGAGCTGTTCCATCGCGACGTCGACGGCGAACCGGCACTCATCACCCGCTCGATGGACTATCTCAACGGCCTCGACGCCGACGGCCTCGTAACGTACAACGGCCGCGGCTTCGACGTGGAGTTCCTGGTCGACCGGATGTACCGTCTCGGGGAGGACAACCCACGTCCGGAACTCGACGGCGACGACACGCATATCGACATCTTCGCCGACCGGAAGCAACGCGCCGACCAGCGGGGCGAAAAGTGGCCGGCTCTGGAGGAGTGTCTGGAGTCGTACGACCTCCCGGTGCCGAAGACGCTCTGGAACGGCCGCACGGTGACGAACAAGCTGTTCGGCCGCGAGGTCGGGCCGGTGTTCCTCGATGCGGTCGCGTCCGATAGCGACGACGTGGCGGCCTTCCACGACCTCATCGACCACTACCTTCGAACCGACTTAGAAGCGAACCTCGCGCTCTACTACGCCGACATCGGCCGCGACTTCGAACCCGTGCATCTCGGGACCGAGACGTCCGTCGACGTGTAGGCGCGAACAGATCGGCGCGACGCGGGTCGCTAAAACAGGGCTATTTTCCGGGGCGATTCACTCACGCTGTTCGTCGTCGACGGCGGTGAGCATCAGCGCCCGGTCGAGTTCGAGGAGCGCCGCGCCGACGTGGCTGTCAGCGTCGAACTGGTACATCTGCGCGTTCCCGGCTTTCCGCGTCGGCTTGATGACGCCGAGGTCGAGGAGGTCGCCGAGGTTCCGGTCGACGGTCATCCGAGTCACGTCGGCGGCCTTCGCGATGTCGGTCTTGTTGAGGTCTTCGTGCCGGCGTGCGAGCATCCCGAGGAGAATCGCTGGCTTCGACCCGTCGCCGAGAAGGTCCTCCCAACGCGTCCCGCTCACTTCGTCGATGGCCTCACCGTGGGTGTGTTCTGGCATGAGTAATACAACGACAACGAGTGTTATAATACTTGCTACTGTGAGTTACGCCGCTGTAACATAGGTTAGGTAGGTTTATTAGTGTGTAACATCTATGTGGTAGTACAGGAGGTGAAAAACATGGAATTTCATGCAATCAAGCTCCGAATCGTCGAGAAGATGGCGCGCAAGGAGTTCGTTGGTGCGTCGACGGTCGCCGTCGACGACGTGACGAACTGGCTTCCGTCCCACGCACAGGGCGACGCGAAGGACGCGCTGAACGCGCTCGAACGGAAGGGCGTCGTCGTGACTCCGCGTGTTGGCTACGTGCGTCTCTCGTCAATGGAGAACGCCGTCGAGTGGATTGAGAGCCACGACGGCGACGTACCGTTCAACGCGAGGTAGAAGCCCCCACAAGGGGCGTCTCGCGGTGGTGAATCGACTCCCGACTATCATCTTTCTTTCGACGGTCATGGTGGTTCGAAGCGCAGACAGGACCGCTACAAGTGCTTATAATGGCTCCCGTCTGGCGATTAGGACGATTCGAACGTGACGCCGGCCGCCGTCCGCGCTTGGCGCTTGGTCGCCTCGTCGACCTCGAAGCCGCCGGTGTCAGCCCGCTCGGAAAACCGCTCGGCGATGTTCAGCCCGAAGTTGACCGTCTCGACTATCGTCGCTTCCTCCGGGGTCAACGCCCCCTGCTCGCGGACGTCTCTCGGTGGGCGCGAGTGTTCCCACACATCGAGGAGTTCGGACGCACTTAGCGTGAGCGCGTACTGGTAGAACGTCAGCGCGTGGCGCTGGAGGTCGGCATCGCGGACGCTCGCGAACGCGTCAGCGCAGTCCTCGTCTCTGGTGGACGCTGGGACGAACTCGGTGCTGATAGCGCGTGTCTCACACGCCCGGTCGGTGAGCGCCGACTGCCCGGACACGACGACGGGGGCGAGAAGTTGGTATTCGGTCACGGTCCCATCGGCGTTCCCCCGCGCTTCGGTCCCTCCGCGGTAGCCAAGCCGAAGGTACTTGTGGAGCCGTTCGCACTCACCGCTGTAGTTGTCAAACCACACCGGAGCCGACTCAGAGGAGCTGAACGCAAACGTCAGCCGCGCAGTTGTGTTGCTTGCCGGGAACGGTGTGCCATCCCACCCGAACATCTGCGTGAGGGCCGCCAGCGTCTCGGTCTTGCCCGACTCCGGGCCGCCGTAGACGTTGAGCGCCGGAAAGCCACCGCCGAGTTTTCGAATCACGGATGCAAACGGCGCGGCGTAGAACCACGCGAGGACCGGGAGCATCCGGTCGTCAACCTGCGCGTCGAGCAGGTCGGTCAGGTCCGGGAGCGGTCCGGTCGGTTCGTCCTCGGGGGCAAGCGCCCATCGGTCGACGACATCCCGGTTCGCATCCGACTCCGCGAACACCGTTGACGGCATCGTGTCCCACCCGCTGGCGGTCAGCGTGCCGTGTGGCGTCACGAACTCGCCGCCAGACAGCAGGATTCTCGATACCTCCTCGGGGTCGTACTTCTCCTCGAACAGCGACACGAGCGCCTGCGCGTCCCTGTACTTCGCCCGAGCCCGCGCCAAGTGCGATTTGACGGTGCCGACTTTCATCCCGAGGGCGTCCGCGACTTCTTCGTCCGTCCGTCCGCGCTCTTTCTCCACCACGACGCGCGCCTGCTTCCCCGACAAACCGTGTTCCTCGTACTTGTCTATCCGCTCGGGGCCGGTCGGCCGCGACTTGTCTGATTGCATCGTGGTTACAACATGTGTAACCCACTCCAAAAGGGTTACGCTGTGTGTAAACTGGAGTGTGTCACCCGGCATGCGTAGACGCCGCCGCAGTTCGTATAGCGACATGCACTATACAAACCCCGTCAAACGCTGTTCTCGCGGGGTACGAGCGCCGACGCGGGCGAATCAGGGAAAATTGGCCCCACTTTGTTTTAGACCAATAAACACACGTGTCTTTTTGGGGGTCGCCGCTGTCTGTGAAGCCGGACCCATGTCCACGCCTGACTCCGGGGGTTCAGACCCTCGAAACCGACTCGCAGACGCCGCCGACGCCGGCAACGACGTGGCGCTCGCCATCGACCGCTACGTCCGCGCCAAGTCGAAGGCCCCTGACGACAGCTCCGGTCGCGGCTACTACGCGACCTCCGCAGGCGGCATCCTCGCCCGCTGGTACGCGTGGCTCGCCGACAAGCACGTCGACGAGTTCGACATCCTCGGCGGCGACCGCGGCCCCATCATGATGCGCCGCTACGCACAGTACCTCGCGCGCCGTGTCTCTGGCGGCGGTATCAGCGCCTCAACCGCCGAGACGTACTACAACGTCGTCAGCGCCTGCCTGACGTACGCAGTCCGCGACGGCGAACTCGCCCGCAACCCCGCGCTCACCAACCGAGCACGCGAACCACTCCCGGACGCGAACGCCGACCGCGCCGACCAACAGTTCTGGGACGAAGAGTCGGCCGCGGCGCTCCTCGAGTTCGTCGACGACCGCGCCCACGACGCTATCGACGAGAAGGGAAGCGACGCCGTCGCCGAAGCTCGCGACCGCGCGCTCGTGTACGTGCTCGCGTACTCCGGGGTTCGAGGGGCCGAAGTCGTGCGCGCGACCACGGACGGTCGCGAGGGCCGGCAGGGCCTCCGCTGGCGCAACGTCGACACCGACGACTGGCAGACCATGCGCGTCCTCGGGAAGTCCCAAGAGTGGGAGACGGTGCCCATCCTCCGGCCCGCGAGGCCGGCGCTCAAGCGGTGGTACCGCATCGCGGACCCGCCGAGCGACGAGTGGCCCGTCTTCCCGACCGGCCATGCGCCGTCGAAGTACGCCGCCGTCCGCGACGAGCTGGTGCCCGACCTCGGGGAGGACGCCGTCGACGACCTGCTCGCCGAGCGCGACGTCGACGAACTCCTCGTCGAACACGACCTCACACCGCCGGCCATCACGACCGAGGGCGCGCGCCGGCTCATCGAGCGGCTGTGTGAGTCCGCGGGCGTCGCTATCGACGGGAACGCGCTGAAACCCCACGGGGCGCGGCGCGGGCTCGGCGACACGCTCTTTCGGAACGACCGTGGCGTGGCCCAAGACGTGCTCCGGCACCGGTCGCTCTCGACCACCCGGCAGGCGTACCAGCACATCGAAGCCGAGGAGACCGCAGAGCGCGCGAGCGACCTGCTCGACGTCGAACCCGACACATGACCGCCGCAGACCCGTGGGTCGGCGTCACCATCCTCATCGCCGCGGGCGCTGTGACTGCCTATCGGCGGTTCGAGGACTGGCGGACGCCCGACGAGGGTACGAGAGAGTGGGCCCACCAGCTCTACGCGACGGGGAAAATCGACGAGCGCGAGCTGGAACGCCGACTCGATGTCATCGAAGACCCGGAGGCCGAGCGCATCCGGCAGGCGGTCGAACGAACGTCTGGCATCGGCGACCAGATTTCATGGGACATCGCCGCCCGCTTCGATACGCTTGACGACGTTCGAAACGCATCACTCGACGAACTCACGGCGGTCCCCAACGTCGGCGATGCGCGCGCAGAGGCGCTGAAGGACTCACTTTGAAGTTCCACTTCCGCCGAATCCTTCACTTTCACTCTACACGGAAGGCTTCGCTTGATATGCCTCCGGTACATAGGGTTGGTCGCCGCTCGGCGTGCGATGATGGCGGGAACGCGACCCACGACCTGACTCGACTCATACATCCCGCCGGGTCGTGAGGCCGGCGAGGACCGGCCACCGACCCCACCGTGCGGCGACTCATCTTTCTGAGCCGATGCGCGCGCACCGTGCGTTCGCGTCGGTTTATGGCACTCTGCGCCGACTATCGACTGTGACTGACGACACCACAGAGCCGACGGCGCTTCGCGCGTGGGTCCGCGCGCAGGCGGACGACCTCGGCGTCGACGTCTCGGACCTGCTCATCCAGAGCAAGCGCCGCGACCCGATGTGGAAAGGCACCGACGCCGACCGCGCGAAAGCCGAGTGGTTCGCCGAGTGGTGGGAGCGGGCGACCGAGTCCATCGGGACCGACCGACTCCACGTCCGCGGCCTCCACTACTACATGGCGAGCGCCGGCGAAGACATCGAACCGCCGACGAACTGCTCGTGGGACCTCTACAAGAACACGTCGCGGTGCTACGACTACCTCGAAGAGTGTTCGATGCTCGCGCGCATCCTCGGGACCATCCCGCTCGGCGGTATCGAGGACCAGAAACACGACCAGATGACCGTCACGACCTACTCCGACCACCGAAGAACAGCGGACACGCAGGAGGTGTCGCCGCCGGCCGGTATCGACGCACCCGGTGTTCCCAAGCCCGAGGAACGGGCTTCTCTCGGCTTTGACCCCCGGAGTATCGGCGGCGAAACACCGCTCCAGAACGTCGAGTTCGACGATGCGACCGACTACGCGCTCCTCGTTGCCGAGTCGGTCGTCGACGACATCGAAGACGACCTCTATCTCGACGCGCCGCGGCAAGCGCCCTACCATCTTGAGCTGTGGTCCGAAAAGACGCTCCCCGAGTACATTCACGACCTCGCGCGCTCCCTCGGGGTCAACGTCATCGTCGAAGGGCAGGGCGACCTGTCGCTCACTATCGCCCACGACCTCGTCCGCCGCATCGACGACGCCGGGAAGCCCGCGGTCATCCTCTACCTGTCAGATTTTGATGCAAAAGGGGACCACATGTCGACCGCAATGAGTGGCAAATTGGCGTGGCTCAACGAGCGCGGCGACGTCGACCACCGCGTCGCCATCGAGCAGTTGGCGCTCACCAAAGAGCAGGTCGAACAGTTGGACCTCCCGCGGAAGCCCATCGAAGAGTCCTCACACACGGGCACGGGCGGCCGGGCGTACGACACGCTCGTCGACGACTGGGAGCGCCGGAAGGGCAAGGGCGCGACCGAACTCAACGCCCTCGAAGCCCGACCCGAGGAGTTCGAACGCATCGTCCGCGAGGGTGTCGAACGCTACATCGACCCCGACATCCCCGCGAAGAACGCCGAGGCCCGCGAGGAGTGGCGCGAGCAGACGGTCGCGACCATCCGCGACGCGATTCGCAACGCCGGCCTCGACGAACAGATCGGCGCGGTCGTCAGTTGGGCGACCCGGTACAACGAGGCGCTCGACGAGGCCGAACCCGTCCTGCGTGAGCTGAGGGAGTTCCGCAACGACCCCGACCTCGCCGACTGGGTGCGCTCGACGCGCGACGCCGTCGACGAAACAGCGTTGCCACTCGTGGAGGTCCCCGAAGGCCACGCGCCGTGGCCCGAAGACCCCCTGTTCGATACCGACCGAGAGTACGTCCAAAACGTCGCTCGCATCCAACAGCACGCGAACGACCGCTGAGTCTACTTCTACGTCTGTCCTACGCCGTCACCGCCGTCACCGCGCCCGCGTTCGTATCCGTCCCTCCCTGAGAGTGGGTTTGCCCCCGAGAATCCGCCCCGGCCGACGCCACGGCGTCCGATAGTGAGCAATTTCTAAACAATAGGTCGATGACTGTAGTGTATATCCCGTGAGACGCGCGTGCTTGGGCGCTTGCGTCGTTGATGGTCGATACGCCTCACAGGCCGCGTCATGTTGAAAAGCGCGAGAGACGGCACGACGCGCGCGATGGGGTGTTGTCTCTCACGTGAGTTGCGGGATGGAACGGACGCTCGTTGACGGGCGCTGTCAGTCCTTGATGATAGCGCCGGCGGCGAGGGTGAACTCGCCGTCGTCTTCGAGCGCTTCGATGCGGTTTTCGACCTCGGCAAAGCGGACTCCGTGCTGGTCCACGACCGCCGAGATGGCGTCATCGGTCGGGACGCCGTAGGCTGTGCCGTCCTCCGACCAGAGGTCATCGACAGCGCGGATGATGGCGTCGTCGAGTTCGTCTTCCGACAGCGCGCCCGCCTGTTGGCGCTCGTCGACGTCGAGTGCCTTCGCGTCGATGAACGTGTTCAGTTGCGTCTCGCGTTGCATCGCCATCGGGAGCGTCCGGTACTTCCCGACAACCGTGATTTCGTCTCCGACGCCCACCTTGCCGACGATGTCGCCGGTCAGGAACACTTGAATCGCCGGTGGGTCATCGAGCGCCGAATCGCGCGGGATGGCGACGAGCTTCTGGAAGTCGACCATCTCGGTTCCGTCGCCCATCAGCTTCGCGTTTTTCTTGTCGAGCGAGGTTTCGCACGACATGCACGTCCCAAACCGGATGTGACCGTAACCCTGTCTGGTTGGGTTCAACGCGCCGCACTCCAGACACTCCCAGACGGCCTTTCGAAGCCACGGGTCGACCGACTCGACTTCGACGACCTCCACGGGCACCTCAACGAGCGTCCCAAGGTGGCGTTCGCGAAGGCCGCCGAGACGGAAGCACGCGCGGTCGGGGAGGTTCACCGGCCGTACCGGCATCTTCGAGATGGGCTTTTCGAGGTCGTCCGTCTCGGGGTTCTGATAGCGGTTGCGAAGCCGGCGCGACCACAACTTCGCTGTCGACCGCGGGCTATCGACCCACTTGTCGGCCAGTTCGTCGTCGAACTCGTGGAAGTCCTGCCAGTCCACCCGGAGTGACGCCCCGCCGGGCGTGTCGGTCCACGCCTCGGACGCCGCGTCCGCGTCGTCGCTGATGCGGTCGAGATAGGCGTCGAGGCGGTCGGCGCTATTCATCGAAGTCGAACTCCGTGTCGGGCTTTTCTTCTTCGACCTGGACTGCGTCGGCGACGGCGTCCCAGTCGGCTTTCATCGCCTGCCGACCGAGGTCGGTCACGATGTACTCCTTGCCGTCCTTGTCGAGACAGCCGTCAAGCGGCTCCTCCTCTTGGAGGTAGTTCGAGATGGACTGCCGACTCACGTCGACGTAGTCTTCGAGTTCCGAGTACGACGTCGGCGCGTGTTCTTCGACGGCTTCGAGCACGTCCGTCGCGTTCTTCCGGACCGACTCGTCGCGCCACTTGTCCGCCTGCGTGAGCATCCACGGCCAGAGGTCCACCGACAGGTTGGCGTCGCCGAGCGCGTCCGTCACGCGGTCGAACCGCGACGCGCCCTCGTCGGTGAACGACACTTTGCGGACGTTGCCCCAGTCGATGTCGGCGAGGTGGATGTCCGACGGCGTCGGGTACTCTTGGCGCTCCGCGAGGACTTCCTCGACGAGCGCGCGGTCGACATCGTCGGGGTCGGTCCCATCGGGGAAGTCCGATTCGAGCAGGTACCACTCGGAGTAGTGGTCACCCATCTGTGGGCGGTCGCCGATGTCGCGCACGCTGGCGTCGGGCACGTGAACCCACCAGCCGTCGCGCTTGCCGTCCGAGGGCGGCCACGCGGCCGTCTGCGACTGCAGGACCCGAGCGCCACGAGCGAGGCCGTAGCGGTCAAGCCAGTGCTGGTCGCCGAGGCCGAGGCCGCACGGCGCACCCCGCCACTCGATGGGGTAGGTCTTCTCCCCGCCGGCGATGAGCATCCCCATCCCGATGCGGAAGTTCGTCAGCGTCTCTTTTTGCGCCCACGAGAAGTTGTACGAGCGGTCGAGCGTGTCGATTTCCTCCTCGCCAAGTCGGAGGAGGATTTTCGTCGCCATGTTCGTCCGCACGGGCTTGTACACGTCGTTGAGCTTCTGCGTCGACCCGAGCATCAGGATACGGCGCGACCCACCCTGCGTGCTGAGGAAGAAGATGGTCTGCCGGAGGCCCTTGATGGCGTCCTTGTAGCGAACGTCGCCAGTCTTCGACGGCGCGATGTTCTTCAGCTCGCGCATTTCGAGGGCGACCCGCGGGAGCCGGGGGTTCTCGTCGCGAGCACGGAAGATGAGCCGAAGCCAAAGGTCGATGAGCGTGTACTTCAGGCCCTCCATGCCGGCGGGCATGAAGTTCGCACAGAGGACGGCCGCTTTCTTCTGGTCGGCGATGACCTCGGCCATGTCGATGTTCGTCTCGGCGTCTGCGCCGGTCACGAGGCCGTCGCCGGCGAGCTTCGACAGCCGGGCGGCCGCGTTCTCCAGCGCCTTCGACCGGCTCATGGAGTACCGCGCCGAGTAGGTTTCGACGTGCGTACTGCCGTCGCCGCCAGTCGTGTGCTTGTCCTTCTTTTCAGTCCACTGGATTTCGGTGTCTTGGGCCTTCGCGAGTTGCTGGATGCGAGCGACGAGTTCGGGCACCTGCCCCGACCCTTCGAGCGTCTTGTTCAGCGCCTGCTCGATGCGGTCCTCGGCGGTCGCATCGGTGGTTCGGACGCCCGCGAGGCGGAGGATGAGGTGCGGCGTCAGCGTGTCGATGCCGATGGTGAACTCCCGGAAGTTGGCCGGCAACTGCTCGGGGATACCCGGCGTCGACGGGACGAACACTTCGGCGTCGAACGCCCGCGGCTCTTGCCCGAGCCGTTCGAGGTTCTTCAGGATGCCGGGGTCGTCGTTCGGGATGGAAATCATCGGCGTTTCCATCCGGCCGTCGTCGAACACGCTGATGTACTTGTAGCCGTGCTGTCGCCACAGGTTCATCCCGATGTTCGTCAGCGTCGAGTCCTTCCCCGACCGCGGGAGCGCGATACAGAGGATGTGGTCGCACGACTCGTGGGGGATTTCGCGCGCCGCGTCCTCGGGGTCGAGTTTCGTCCCCTTGGGGAGTCGGCGACGCCCGACCGGGATGGGGTTGTCCGCCCGCGTCACGCCCGCCACGTCGAGTTGTTCGAGCGTGATGGGCGCGTAGGGCGTCATCTCCGAGACGGCCGAGTAGTAGTCGAGCGCGCGGGCGATGTAGAGGAGCGTCGTGTACTCCTGTTCGACGCTCGGGAGGCGGCCGCCGCGGTCGTGCATCCGCTGTTGGCGGCGGAACCGCGACCGGACCTCGGCGGCCCGCGCCGGGTCGAGGCCGGCCTTGTCTTCGAGCATCCCCGAGTTCCGGTTGAGGACCTCCGCGAGGTCGCCGTCGTCGCGGAGGATGTAGTGCACGTCTTCGAGGACCATCCGGGCGGCTTCGGGGTCCTCCGCGAGGATGTCTTGGGCCGCCGCGAGGTGCTCGCGGACCTGTGACTCGATGTCAAGGTCGCGTTGGCGCTCGTTCCGCTCGCGTTTCTGTTGGACGATGCTGGCCGCAACCGCTTCGACGTCTCTGGTGTCGCGGCCTTGGATGTCTGCGTGGCTATCGTGATAGGATTCCATGCTGTGTCAGGTTGGTAAGGTGTTGTTCAGGCCGTCGCGTTCTTCCATTCGTCGGGTGGTGCCTCTGCCGGCGACAGTGTGTAGCACCGGCATTCGTAGCGAACTGGCTGTTGGTCGCTCCGGTTCATCGACAGTGCCACCGGGAGGCCGCACCCCGTACACCAGACGGGGTCGTGGTCGAACTCGTCGAAATCGAACTCGTGGGGTGGGTCGTGTGTCATCGGCCCCCCGCCGCGTTGTCCGTCCCGGCGACCAGATGCCGCGGACCGCCGGGCATCGGGATGTCGGGGAGCGGGTAGCCGTCGATGTTGTCGACGGCGAACTGGTTGGAGAACTGTGCGCGGATGCGCGCGAGGTCGTCGGGGATGTCCATCGTTCGCAGGTGGACCGCCGTGATGTCGTGGGGCGTCCCGTCGGCGTCCGTGACGGTGATGTCCGTCTCGGTCAGCACGGTCGGCACCATGCCCTCGTAGACCTCGGCGACGATGTCCGGGTCGTGGCCGACGCCCTCGCCGCGCTCGACGACTTTCTCGGCGAGTTCGAACTTCGGCACCATCCCGTCAGGGTCGCGCGCTTCCGAGACGGTCGTAATGATGTCGTCCATGATGGCCTTGCGGCCCTCGTAGGCGTCGCCGTACTCGAACTGGTGGAGCATCGGGAGCATCTGGCGGACGTTCCGCGCGAACTTCTCCTGCATCGCCGGGGCGACGTCGTTGCCCTGCAGGCGGGCGTGCCACCGGTCAGCGACCTTCCGCGCGAGGCGGTGGCGGTCGTAGTCGGCGTAGACGTGGCCGCCCATCCACGCGACGAACAGCGTCTGCTCGGGCGTCTCGACGCGCTTGGCGAGCGTGACGCACGTCCGCCAGCGCTTGGGTTCGCGCTCCTCGCGAAGCGACCGGACCGCCCGGCGACGACGCCACTTGAACGTGAGGTACGAGGTCGCGCCGACCGCGACGCCGATAGCGATGAGGACCGGGTAGACCCACCCCGCAAACCACGGCGTCTGCGCAACGACCATGGCCGCGAACACGGTCCCGATGGCCGGGAGGCCGAAGCGCCACAGGATTTCGTCGGCGTTGAACGAGGTCGCGATGTCCATCCGCGCGGTCTGTCTCGCCCGCCGGAAGTCTGCGAAGATGTCGGCGAACGATTTGGTCTCCGGACTGTCGTCGACGGCCGCCGTCTCGTCGCCGTGGGTGTCAGCGTCGGCGTCCTCGTCGGCCGTCTCTGCGACCGCCGGGAGCGGCCGCCCGTGGTCCGCACGGTAGCCGTGGTCTTCGAGGTCGTTGGCGACAAGCCGCGCTTGGAGGTGACCGATGCGGAGACGGACAACCTGCTTCGCTGTGAGAAGGCTGACGCCCTCCAGCGACGAGTCCACGTCGTCGGTCGCCTCTGCCGCCCGCTCGTTGATGGCGGCCCCGTCGGGAATGCCGTAGCCCGTGTCGACCGGCGCGACGGCTTCGACCTGCTCGTCCTCGTCGGGCGTCTCGGACTCCGACTGTCCGGCGAAGGCGCGCATCAACTTCGCGCGCAGTTCGTTCTCGGAGTGGTCGGCGTTGCCGATGAGGCGTGTGGTTCCGTCGGTCGACTTGACCTCTGCCGCGAACCGCTTGACCGTCCGCTTCGAGTAGCGGGTGTGCTCGGCCGTCTTCCCCGCCGCGAGGTCCCACCAGCGGTTGATAGCGACCACCGCTCCGATGACCGCGAGGGCCGAGTAGAGCGCGAAGTTCGTCACGACGCTCGCGAACGCGCGGACAAGCCAACTGGAGCTGGCGGTCGCCGAGACCGTGCCCGACGCTATGAAGAACACGCCGATGAACCCGACGAACCCAGAGATGGCGATGAGCGCGAGGAGGAACCGCGTTGACTGCTGTTCGGGACTCCCGATGAGCCGGGCGACGAATCGTCGAATGAGCGACAGCGGCGTCCGCTTCGACGCCGACGTTCGGCGACCAGCGCTTTTCAGAAACTCGCCGGCCGACCCGCCGATGTCTTTCGCACCCGTGGCGGCGTCGTCAAGTCGGTCACGCATCAGTCGTCACCCCCCGCGGGAGCGCCGTTCCCCGAGCGTCGCTGTCGACGGTGACGCGTGGCCGCCCCACCGTCCGCCGACCGAGCCTGTTCGAGGTCCTGCATCATCGACCGGACCTCGGAACGGGCGCGACGGTACTCCGGCATCCCGTGGTGGGTGGTCATCCGCATGAGCGCGCGCTTGGCGTGTGCGAGCGCCGTCGACTGGTCACCGAGCATATCGCGTCGGGTGACGGGTTCAAGCCACGTGTCGCCCACCCTGTCGGCTTCGAGGAGGTCCTGAATCCCGCGGTGCTCCATCACCGCCGGGTAGACCGGCGTGCCGTCGCTCCACGTGATGACCTCGCCGTCGTCGTCGGTCAGTGGGGCGGCGTCCGTGTCGCGGACGATGTTGCCTTCGGTGTCGGTCACCGGCCGTCCCCATGCGAACTCGTCGGCCAACTGCTTGACAGACTGGATGCCGAACGCGTCCTGCCAGTAGACGTGGTTCGGGCCGATTTCTGCCACGTCCTCAAGGCGCTCCTCGTCGGCGGCGTCCTGCTGGTTCCGGTATTCGAGGAGCATCTGCTGTCGCGTCTGGTCGATGAGGTCGACGCCACCCTGAAGCGACCGCAGTTTCGACCCGTGGACTTTGAGGAGTCGCCACGCGGCCACGAGGATGACAGCCGCGATGAACAGTATCGCGAACGGCGTCGTGAGCGTGAAGATGAACCACGCAAAGAGTTGCTCCAGTTGTGGGCCGAACAGGTTCGAGAACAGCTCTGCCTGCTCTTTCTGCCACTCGTAGAAGTTCTCCAAACCGTCCACGTCGGTCGCGTAGCCGCGCTCCTCAGCGTCGGCGCGCATCTGGTCAAGCAGGTCTTGAGCCTCGCGCAGGTCGGCGCTCGCGACGATTTGGTCCGTCTGCGAGGCGTAGAGGTCGAACGACCGCGTCGACCCGTCTTCGAAGTAGAGTTCGAGCGTGTAGAGCGACCGCTGACCCGGCGGCGCAGCGTCGGGAGCGAACGACACGCGGACGGTCCGCGCCCCGTCGAGCACCTTCGCCTCGGCCTTCGGTTGGGTCACTCGCGCCGCTTCGACGTTCTGCGAGACGGCGAACACGGCGTACGGGCCGGTCGCGTTGAAACTGTTCTCGTCTTCCCGCGTCGTCCGCAGGTAGTCCTCGTCGAACGTCACGGCCGTCACGCGGGCTTGGTCAGCGACGGTCGGTCCCGTCGTCGTGGTCGTGTTGTTCGAGTCTGATACCTGCGCGACTGTCGTCGACGAGTCGAGTGCCGGCGTCGACGTTGACGATGGCGCGGCCGCGACCGCGCCCACGGGCACGATGGCCGTCAGGACGAGCAGGACGGCCAGCACGAGTGGTGCGCGCTTCATCGGTCGTCACCACCGTACTGTCCGTTGCGCGAGTTCCCGCCGGCGCTCTGGCCGTTCTGTGCCTGCCGGGACCGACGGCCGCCGAAGGCTTCCGCCGGCACCTGCTGGAGCGTCGTCTGCTCGGTCCGGTTCGTCAGCCGTGCGACCTGCTCGATGAGTTCGAGGAGTTCCTGGTAGGTGTCCGTCTCGGAGTTGGTCAGCCGCTCGCGGAGGTCGCGGACCTTCTTGTGGAGCTGTGCGTTGAGCGACTTCGCTTCTTCGAGGTCGACCTGCATCATCTCCATGTTCGAGCGGTAGCGCCGCAGGTTCTCTTGGGAGAGGTTGAACGGGGGTTTGTACTCGTAATCGGCCGTCGCAGTCGGCGAACTCGTCGTCTTCGACCCTTGAGTTCGGAAGACGTAGTGGCTCGGCGCGACTTCGACGGCGTGGGCTGGAAGTCTGTGCATGACTTTGTCAGAAAGTGGCCGGTAGACGTCGCCGTCCGCCCGGAGTTGGCGGTCGTCGGCGACCCGCTTTGGTTGCCGGAAGAGGCCAAACATCCGGTTGCGCTTGTACTCGGGAACGACCTTGCCGTGGTCGTCTTCGAGGATGTCGTTCGTCTTGAAGTAGACCGTCTGGACGGTCTCCTCGCCGCCGTTGTTGGGGTCTGCTTCGTGGATGACCGTCACCGTCCCCTCTTTCGTCGACCGCCGGCGCTCGTAGCCGATGCCGACGCCCGTCGCGATGAGGACGATGACCGCCAGTTGCGTCTCTTGGGCGTAGAGCATCTGCGCCGGCGACCCGGTCTGGTAGAACGAGTAGACGTTGTAGGCGACGACTGCGAAGATGACGCCTACCGCGCCGAGCGCCCACTTCGCGACCGATGTCATCCCGGCGACGCGTTTCGTCACCGGAAGCGAGTAGTCCTCGCGAGCCTGTGTCGCGGCCTCCAGTCGCTCCTCAGCCGACTCGGGGGCGTCGTCGTCCCCGAAGCGCTTCCGGAGGGCGTAGACGCCCACCGCGGCGATGATGAACGTCACGAGCGCGACGGCGATGAAGATGGGGTCGATGGCCGCCATCAGTGGCCCCACTCAGTTTCTTCGGCGGCCTCGAGTTGCGATTCGAGGTCATCGAGGTCGTCGAGGTTGTCCGCGGCGTCGGAGCCGACAGACAGGTCTTCAAGGGTTTCCTTCGCCGCCCGTGCGCGAGCGACAGCCTCTGACTCGTCTTGGAAGAACACCACGTCTTGGGCGGCCATCAAGAGGAGCTGTCCGTGTTCGACGAGCGGCTGGACCGTCTCGGAAATGTCGGTCAGCTCCTCTTGGAGCACGACGCACCCGTTGTCGATAGCGTAGTCTCGGAGCCGACGACGCAGTTCGCTCTGGGAGTCGGCCGTTTCCATGATGCGTTCGCGGCGGTCGATTTGGTCGTTGTCCGTGACGACCGGGCACGCGACCCCGTAGTGTTCGCAGTCTTTGCATCGGTCGGGGAAGCAGGCGTCGCCGCTGTCGTACTCGCGCGTCCGGTACATCGGGTTGTTCCGGCGGATTTCGGCGAGGAGCGATGAGACGTGTTCTTCGGCGTCGCCAGCGCGAGCCCGCGTCGCGATGAGCAACCATTTCGAGATAGCGCGGCGGAGGTCCTCGTCGTGGATGTCCGGGCGCATGTCGAGTAGCTCTTCTTCGATGTGCGAGAGCCGTTGCTGTTGGCGCTTGTGCTGTTCGTGGTCGGGCCGGGAGTTGGGACTCCCGACGTTGGTATCAATCGGCATCGTTCGATTCAGGATGGGCAGGGGTTGGTTCGGCGTCGGCGGTGCGGCGCGGGCGAGACTCGGGCGGCAGGGCGTCGTCAGGCGGTGGGTCGAGCGCCGCCGGCACGTCCATCGCCGCGGCCTCGTCGACCGGCGCGATGACGAGTTTGCCGTCGGCGACCCACGCCACGCAGTCGTCGCCGGCCTCCAGCGGAAACGCGGTGTCCTGCGTGAACGCCTTCTTCAGATAGACCTGAAGCGACGCCCCGTTTCGGTTCACAGAGACGCGGTCGTGGTCGGTCACGGCCGTTGTAGCCTCTCTACAATGGCCCGACCGAACGAAACTGGTCGGCCGGCCTGTCGGCGTCGGCAGACGTGTCTGTGCGTTGAGGTCAGGTTCGGGAACATGGTTAGCCACCGTTGATTTTGCGCCGGACGTCGTTCGTTCGCGTCCGGAATATCGAGTAGTAGAGGATGGTGAGCAGGATGGCGATGATGGTGTAGATGCCGCCCGCGAACGCGAGCGCGAACACGATGACGAGCATGAACGCGGCGTAGAGCGCCTGCGAGAGGTCGCCGTACACGCGGGCCGTGCCGCCATATCGGCGGGCGACGAACTCCCCGGCGACGACGCCGAGGATGATGCCCCCGAAGCCGAGGGCGAGCGTCGCGGCCGTCACTCGTCATCCCTCCGGTCGCCGTTGCCTTGCACGAGGTCGCGCGTGTCGAGACCGCTGTACTGCCCCATCGACTTCGTCTTGTAGATGTCCAAGAGTTCGGGGCCGCCGATGAGGACCGCGAGGATGACCACAACGAGGCCGATGGCGATGATGAACCCGCCACCCGCGAGGATGGCCGGCGCGAGAACAAGCCCCACGAGCGCGGCGACGAGCGCCACGTACAGGTTATCCATCGAACCACCCTCCAATCGAACTATCTGGACCGTTGAGCATTTCTTTCCATCCTGACAAGTACGTCTCAACTTCCCACGATGCCTTGTCCCGCATCGTCGGTTCGACGACGAACCTCACCGTCGCGTCCGCGTCGTTGAACGTGAACCGGACAGCGTTCTCGTCGTCGTCAGTCTGCACGAACACCGGTTTCGTCGAGTCAGTCGGGACGCGCTTCCACGTCTCACCGTCTGTCGCGTAGAGCGCGTCCCACTCGTCGACCGATTCGCCCGTCTGTGGGTTCTCCAGCGGGACCGTGATGGTCGTCTTCTCGCCGGGCGCGAACTCGTAGTGGCGTTGGGTCACGTCCGACTCGTCGCCGAACGCGCTCTTGACGCGCTCCCACGCGCCCGTCGCTCGCGTCCGCTGTTCGGACGACCACGAGAGCGCTTCCACGCGGTACTGGTTCGGTGCGAACGTCGCCGACGTGCCGGGCGGGAGCGTGAACTCGATACGAGTGAACGTCTCCGAGTCGTTCCAGTCGCGAATCGCGTTCCACGTCGCACTCACGTTGCCGTCGGTCGACTCGACCGCGCCGGGGAGCTGTGCCGCCGGCATCGCGTCTTCGGAGACTTCGACGCGGAAGGCCACGCAGTAGCCGTTGGGGTTGTCGGCCGTCACGCGGTAGAACGCCGAGTCTTCGACGACCCGGACCCGCGTGTTCTTCGCCGTCGACGTCGCCTCACTCCCGTTGGCGACCCGGTCGACCGTCGCCGCGTCAGTCCGGAACGACAGGTGCTCGACGTACGTCTGGCAAGTGTCGGTCTGTGCGGCCGCGGGCGTCGCGACCGCCGGCGCGACCATGCTCACGACGAGCACGAGCGCGAGGACGTGCCGAAGCCTCACCATGGCACCAGCCTCCCGAGGCGGCGAAGCCAGCGGTCGTAGCGCCGCCGCCAGCGGTCGCCGGCCTCGCCGGTCGCATACGACCGCGCCCACGACTGGATGCGGTCTTCGGGAAGGAACTCGCGGAGGATGATACCGAGGACGACCGCCGAGAGCACGCCGAGGAGGACCGAGTTCGCGGCGACGGCGAGGACCACGAGGCCGAGGACGACCGCCCCGAAGACGACCATCGCCCCGAGACGGAAGCCGATGCGCTCGCCGTTCTCCAGCCAGAGCCGGATGCGTTGCTCCAAGCCCATCACTCGGACCTCCAGAACGGGATGTCGATGTCGTCGGGGATGGGGAGTCGCGACCGACCCCGACGCCACAGCTCGTTGAACGCCGGGAGCCACCGCCACACTCCGATGCCGAGGAGGAACAGATGGACGAACACCAGCGCGAGCGTCGCCCCGAACGAGATGACCGACAGCGTCGCCCAAAAGAAGATGAACACGATGTTCGCGTTGATCTGCTCGCGCGGCGTCGTCTGGCGAATCCCGAGCGCCCTCGGGACGAGCGACGCTATCCAGTTGATGGTATCGACGATGCTCGGCAGGAGGATGTCGTCGAGCGACCAGTTGGTCGCGTAGCCCCACGCGTTCCGAGCGAAGCCGCTCAGTTGCCCGCGGATGCTCATTCGGACCCCTCCCCGGACTGCGCGAAGCCGTCGTACGACTCGCCGTGCTGGTGGGTCGGTTCGGAGCGACGGTAGACGTTCCACGTCGCGATGGCGTGGAGGACGCCGAAGTACAAGAGCGCGAGTTCGATGCCCGCGACGGCGAGCGCGCCGACGAACCCCATCGTGGTCGTGGTCGGCGTCGTTCCCGTGGCGTACAGGCCGTACAGACCGATGGCCGGGAAGACGACTCCGACCGCCACGTCGCCCGCTATCTCGTCGGCTTCGACGTCCTCACGGCGCTCGCGATACGTCGCCCGGACGGCCTGCCTGACTCTCGAAGCCACTACTCGTCACCTCCGATGAAGTCGAACGTTCCTTCGACGTGGCCGGCGTACTTCCCTGCCATTCGGCGGCCGAACGCGCCTTCGGGCGTCGTGTTGGTCTCGACGTACTCCTCGCGGAAGTCCACGAGGTCGTCGGGGCCTTCCTCAGCGGCGAGACCCGACAGCGTCACGCGCTTGTCGACGCTCCGACTCGTCTCGTTGACGATTTCCGCCGACGTGACGTTGCCGGTCGTCTGGTTGATGTCCGCGACGAAGAACACAGTCTGGCCGTTGTCGCCGTCGTCGGTGTCGGTCTCACAGCGGATGCGAACCGTGTCGTAGTCGGTGTTCGCGACGATGCGCTCGTTGGCGTACGCGATGTACGTCTCGTTGTTCGCGTTGAACTCCGACTGGATGTCGAGCGCGCACTGGCGGGCGTCGCGCTTCGGTTCGCGAAGCGGGTTCGCGTAGGCGATGTTCTCTGCCGCGCCCTTGAAGAACGCACTCGCGGCTTTTGCCGCGCCGACCGGGTCTTCGGCGATGTCGACCGCCTTGCCGGTGAGCGCTTCGAGGAGGCCGGTGTCGCCGTCGTCTGTCTGTGCCGCCACCCCCATCGGCGCAACCGCGCTCGCGATGAGCGCGACCACGAGGATGAGCGCGAGGCGGCGCTTCGATGCTTGGGTCATGGTGTCAGGGTGAGTTCATGAGTATGAGTGGATGGTCTGCGAGCGATGCGGTCGCGCCGCGAGAC
>NZ_BMCI01000010.1:0-44606 GCF_014635105.1 Haloferax sulfurifontis | reverse complement strand
GAGACGACCGCTTGGAGGTTGTTCTGCGCCCAGTACAGGTAGTAGCCGACGCGGCTGTTCTCGCCGAGGAGCGGCGTGCCTGTCGCGACTGCCCACAGGTTGTTGAGCAACCACACAGGGATGCCCGCGACGATGAGAACCGCGAGGGCCGCCACCATGTACGGGATGACGACAGTGCCGAGAAGGAGGCGACGAGCGGCGTCAGTCCGGGCCACGCGTCACCCCATTGACGGAAGCCACTCGAACTCACCCTTGCCGGTGAGCGAGTAGCTCGTTTGTTCAAACGACCATTCGAGTGAGTAGTGAACCCACCTGCCGACCGTCGACGACGAACGCAGGCCGTCGCGGTTCAGCACCAACTCGGCGAGCAGGTCGATGACCGCGAAGACGACGCCGAGGATGCCGATAACAAACGTGACGACGTAGCCGACGGTGAGTTGCCACACCATCGCCCACACCCGCCACAGCGCCCGTCGTCGGTAGGTGCCGAGTTGCATCAGTTACCTCACAGCGCCGCCGAGCCGTAGCTGGAGACAGAGTTGATGATGCTGTCGGTGTAGCCAGCGCCGAGGCCACGGAACAGGTCGAACGTCTCGCCGAAGCTGAGGCCGTCGTTACCGGCGAGCGTGAACGTCGTCTCCGAGACGCCGTCGAAGCGCTCGTCGCCGTTGTTCATGATGGTGAGTTCTTCGGCGTCCGAGTCGTAGACTGCGTACGCCTCGTCATCGTCGAGGAAGTCCCACTCGGAGGACTTCTCGTTGACGAACACCGGGATGAGGACCGTGCCGTCGTCGCCCTCTGCTTTCACCGTCATGAGCGGCAGGAACGCGCCGTCGTCCTTGTCCTCCGCGGCGAGCGCGAAGGCGTCAGCGACCGTGCCGTTCGCGAGGTTGACCTCGTGGCTCGCGTTCGAACCCGTCGCGACCGAGGCGAGTTCGAACGACGCGATGTTGGTGTCGTAGCTCGACGAAATCTGGCTGAGCCACGGGTGCTTCTCCTCAACCGTCACGTCGTTGTTCGTGAACGCGTCGCCGATGCGGTAGACTGCGCGGTCGGCCGTGTTGTTGAACGCGACGTCGATGACCGTCGCGTTGTCGGTGTCTTGGGTGTCCGTGATACGGACCTTGAAGGTCTTGTTCTCACCGTAGCCGACTGGGAGGTCCTCGAACTCGTCGTGGCTGATGTTCCACGCGTAGTGGTTGTTCGTGCTGTCGGTCACGTCTGCCGAGGAGTTGGTGTAGACCGACTCCATGTCGGCCACCGTCTCGCCGGTGTCAGGGTCGAGGATTTGCAGTCTCGCGTCCCCGCTCACGTTGGCGTCAAACGTCACTTCGACGTATGAGGAGTTCGAGGCGTTGGCGGTGAAGCCAGAGACCGTGTAGCCGTCGGTCCAGTCGGAGGTCGTGGTTGTGTTGGTCGATTCGGTGTCGATGCTTGGGGTCGCCGCGAACGCCCCGCCCGCGAAGACGGAGAGTGCGACGGTCAGCGCGAGCGCGATGCTCGCCAGTTTACTGTGTTGCATTGTATGTTGGAGATGTGGTTGGTTGCGCGTCGGTTCCGGAGTGTCCCGCCACGGCCGACGGTGGTGGGACGCCTCCTCCCTCGTACCTACAGGTCGCTGTTGGTGTCTTTCGAGAGCTCATGGTCTTGCGTATCTCACAACTCGATATCCAGGTCGTCGAGCGACACGCCCTCGCCGGCTCCGTAGACAAGCGGGTAGACGTAGCGTCGAAGTCCAGCCTCGTAGCTGAACGACCCGACGGTGTTGTGCCACCAGTCGGACCGGCCACCGAAGCCGGTCATGACCCACGGCTGAGTGAGCGACCGGAGGTAAATCGCGTCGTCCCATCCGTTGTCCCACCACGCCTGCATCTCGTCATCTGACAGGTGTTCGAGGTCGACGTCTTGGCCTTCCTCCGCGGTGAGGTAGTAGTGATGCCACGGGTTGACGACGTGGAGTGTCGGGTGGACCGCACCCTCGCTGTCGCCGAGGACCGTCGGTGGCGACCGACTCCATCCGCGGAGCCAATGGTACGCGGAAAACGCGACGTCGACGATTTCGTCGGTGGTCTCGTTGACCCGGACGTAGATGGGTTCGTGGTCCCCCCAATGGCTGTCGTAGCCGAGTGCAACGCCCTTCTGGAACGGGTACTCCGCCCAGTAGACCAATACGGTGTCGTCGAACTCAGTCGACCGCGCCACAAACGAGTAGAGCGCCGTCGGTGTGTTCGTCCCGAGGTCCCGGAGAACCAGACGCGGCTTGTAGCGGTTCAGCAGGTCGGGTTCGTATGTCCGTGTGACGTGGTCCGGCGTCGCGTCGTCGATAGTTTCCGACGCCGCCGAGACGCCGGCAGAGAACGTGCCGCCGACGAGCGCCCCGGCCGCGAGGGCCTTCCCACCCGCCCGAAGGAACTCTCGACGGGTTCGCATCAGGCCGCCGCCCCCGTCAGTTCAATCCAGAGGCGAACGACCGACGACCCTGAGTAGCCCTCGTTCGCGAGGTCGCGCGCCCGTGCCGCGTCGGTCCGCGCGTCTTCTTGGCTCGTGTCGCGCTCGACGAGTCGCGTCGCGTTGTACGCGTCGACCATCCCGTTTCCGACCTCGGTCGTGCCGGCGTTCGGCATCGGTGCGGCCGAGTCCAAGAGCGCCGCCCGAAGTGCCTCGTGGTCACCCGCGAGCGACGGGTTCGCTTCGAGCGTGAGCGCCGCCACGCCAGAGACGACGGGCGTCGCCATGCTCGTCCCCGACAGCGTCGAGTTCGTCGGCAGGCCCGACGAGGAGTACACGCGAGCGGTGAGCTTCATCCCCGGCGCGCCGACGTCCGGCCCCTCGCCGTTCGTGACGCCGTTCGAGAAGTCCGAGACGCCGCCATCCGGACCGACCTCCGAGAAGTACGCCGCGCCCGCGTTGTCGGGCGTCGTCGTGTTCGTCGCCGCGACGCCGATGACCCCTGCTTCGGGCACGTCGGCCGGCGACGAGATGTAGCGGAGCGCCGGGTTCTCTTTCGAGTTCCCGACCGCGACCACGACGAGCGACACGTTGCCTTCGAGCGCTTCGGAGAGTTCGTCGGCGATGGTCGCCGAGTAGACCGCCGACCCGAGCGACATCGAGATGATGTCTGCGCCCTGCTCGTCGGCGTACTCGATGCCCTCGACGATATCTTGGGTGTTGCCGCCGCCGCTGTCCGAGAGCGCCTTGATGGGCATGACGTTCGCGCCCGGTGCGACGCCTTCCAGCGGTTCACCGGTCGTCGTGTTGTTCGGGTTCGCGGCTATCGCGCCCGCCACCCACGACCCGTGACCGTTGCCGTCAGCGACGGCCGCGCGACCCGTCTCGTTCGTGATAGTGTTCTTCGGCGAAACGATGCGGTCCTGATAGACTGAGTCGTTGGCCGAGTCTTGGTAGTTGAGACCCGAGTCGATGACCGCGACCGTCACGCCCGTCCCGTTGACCGAGACGTTCGCTGGGTCAGCTCGAACTGCGCGCCGAGCGTCGGCCATCGTAGACTGGTTGGCGTCCTCGTTGAACGCCTGTCCCGATGCCGAGAACGCGGCCTCGCGACCGAGCGTGACAAAGCGCGCCCCCGGTGGGCTCGCGAATGTAGATGCGTTCGAGAGCGTCGTGACCGGCTCCGTGTAATCGACCCGCGACGCGATGTCGATGTGCTCGACGTACGACCGCGCCGCGAGGCCGTTCCCGAGGATGCGCGCCGCCCCGACGAGTCCGATGTCTTCGGGCGCGGCGGCGATGAGCGCACGGTTCGACTCGTTGTCGAGCGCGATGAGCGACCGGTCCTGCGAGTCGGCCCACGTCTCCATCGACCGCTCAGAGCCGTCTTCGAACGTGACGTAGAACGCGGGTTGGCCGTCGTAACTCGTGACGCCCGAGTCGTCGAACGACCCCAGACCCCAGTACGACGTCGCCTCTGTCGCGGCACCTGAGAAGACGCCGTCGAACGGCGACCCAGAGGCGGCCATGACCGGCGCGGCCATCGGCGAGAGGACGAGTAACGTTGCGACTACCAGTGTGAGTGATTTGCGTTGCATGATGGACCTCTATTAGACTGCGACCGCGCTCCCGCCGGCTGTCGACCCGAGAGCGGGCGTCATGTCAGCCGGGACCGCGGCAGTCGCCCGGACAGCGACTGTGCCCACGAACGGGACGTTGATGTCGGCCGTCCGAACCGCAATCCAATGTCGGACGCGGTCGAGCGTTCCGGGGTTGTTGTTGATGCGCAACGACAGCTCGCCGTCAGCGTCCGTCCAACTGCTAATCGTCGTCGATGACGAACTGCCCGACACTTCGCCGAATCGCGTGCTCGCGTCTCGCGTGATGGGTTGGGAGTCGCCGCGGTAGAGGAGTGCGTTGTCGTTGAGCGCCGCCGTGTGGTAGACGACCTCCACGTGCCTGTTCACGCTCTCACGGTCGTCGCCGCGAACCACGCGGACCGTCCGCGTCGAGTCCGACGACACCGAGAGGCCGGAGTCATAGACGTGGACCACGTTCGGAACGTCATCGCCTTGACCGACCTGCGCGGTGAACGAAACCGCACCTGACGAGTCGACGTCGACTGCGCCACTTTCCAGGCCGTCGCCGACCTGCGCGATAGTTCCGAACGGCGTTTCGACCGCCCGGATGCCCGTCGGCCGGTCGCGGTCAGCGCTCGCCGCCTTCACGCGAACCGGGAGGACGTGCTGGCGACCTTCGAAGTCCTCGAAGGTCAGCCGCGCCGTGTGAACGCCCTGCCCGCCCGTCTGGAACGTCACCTCGCCCGTCGAGTTGTTGACTGTCGTCGCGAGCGTCTGTCCGTTCGGGCCGTACGCTTCGGCGCTCACGACGCTCTTGAACGACGAGTCCTCGCCGGGGTTCAGCCGCATCGACAGCGTGTCGCTCGGTCCCGGCGACAGCGTCGACATCGACACCGACGACAGCGACGGCACCTCGCCGTCGTACGCCGGGTTCGACACCGACGAAGACGACGCCTTGCCGATGCCGTCGCCATTCGCGACTGTCACGTCGAACCGGACGCCTGCCACGTCGCTCGGCATCGGGTACTCCTCAACGGTCACCGTCGACGAACCGAAGCCGGCCGCCGTCCCCGGCGACGATTCGATGTTGATGTACTCGTCGGAGATGACCTGACTCGTCCCGTTCGTGTAGTGCGCTTTCACGATGACGTTCTCAAGGTCGAGGCCGACGTCGAGGAACTCCTGCGACCATGTGACGGTGTCGCTTGCGCGTTCGACTGTCTCCTCGCCTGTCTCGATGGACGACTGCAGTTCCGACAGCGATTGCTGGAGCTTCGAGATGCGTTCGCGGAGTTCGGCATCGCTCGTCTCGTTGAGGTCGATGCCGACCGCGTCGTCACCGAGGAGGTCTTTGTACCGCTCTTGGAGTTTGTCGTTCTGTGTTCTGAGGTCGAACAACTCCTCGTAGAGGTCCTCCCTCTGCGTGCGCGTCAGGTCTTCAATCCGCTGTTGGAGCGCGCTCGGCAGTTCCGAGAACGACTCGTTGTTGAACAGTGAATCGAGCAGGCCGAGCTGTTCTTGGAACGCCGTGAGGTTGCCGTACTGCGGGTACGACACTTCGAGCAACGTGATGTCGACGTTCTGCTTCGGCGGCCGGACTGTCACCGGCGCGCTCGGCGAGTAGATAGTCGTGTTCTGGAGCTTTTCGATGGCCTCCAGCGACTGCTGTGTCTGTTGCTCGTTGAGGTCCTCCAGCGTCTCCGCGTCGACCTCGTAGTAGTCGCGGATACTCTGCTCGGTGAGGTTCTGCGGGTCTATCGGGATGTTCGGCGCTTTGCGCGCCGTCACCGTCACGACCTTCGCGTTCGACGGCACGTCGAGCGAGTAGTAGCCCGTCGCGTTCGTCGTCGTCGTCACCCGCTGGAGCGCGCCCGAGTTGAGTTGGTCCTTGATTGCCTGCGCGCCGTCGGTGAGCGTTCCGTTGATGGTTTTGAGTGCGTCGTCGAGCGATGGCGTCGGGTCCCCGACTTTGATGAGGTACGAGAAGTCCGACCCCTCAGCGCTCACACGGTAGATACCGTCGTTCAACGTGACGGTCGCGTAGTTCAGTTCGGACGGGTCGGCGAAGCCACCACCGGCCGTCTCTGTCGTTTCACGGCGGTAGGTCGTCACGACCTCGCCAGTCGGGCTGAGCTTTTCGATGACTGCCGTCCCCTGTACGATGCGACCGGGGACCTGCGCGTCGTACTCGTGCTGGTTCAGGTAGCGGCCCCGTTGCGACGGGTCGCCCACGACGAGTGCGAGTTCCTCGTTTGCGGGCACGTTCGCCCACATCGGGTTTTGGAGGTTCGACGAGTCGAGAATCCACGGAGCTGTTCCGACATCCGATTCGGAGTAGACGCCGACGTACTGCGCGTCGATCTGCGTGAGTCGGCCCGCCCCACCATCGTAGAGGTTGAACGACGATTCGAGTTGGTCCGTCCACACCGAAGGAATCGGGTCTTGAAGCGACGACAGCGTGTCTTCGGCTTGGGCGACACTCGGTTGCGTGGCGACCATCGCCTCGACGGTCGCGTTCTCAACTGGTGCGCCAGACTGGGTTTTGACCGTCCCGTCGATTGTGGGGCCTGAGGACCCACCACGGGTTATCTGCGACACACTCGAATTTTGAGTCACATAGTCAAAGTGGACCGGAGAATCAACAGGCAAATTATCCATTCCCAATCCGACAGTCCCAAAGTCCCCACCGTCAGTTTTTGAGAACTCTGCACCAGT
Source organism: Haloferax sulfurifontis (assembly GCF_014635105.1). NCBI lineage: Archaea > Methanobacteriati > Methanobacteriota > Halobacteria > Halobacteriales > Haloferacaceae > Haloferax > Haloferax sulfurifontis. Next base: position 37,863 of record NZ_BMCI01000010.1, on the reverse strand, counting down.
GTAGTTAGCGAGGACTTCCCCATCTGGCTCTAATATTTTAATGTCGTATGTCTGCGAAGTGTAATTTATATTTTCAGCGCGAATCAGTCTCCACCCGTCAGTAGTCCGGTTTATTGTCAATCCAGTGTTCTGTTCAATCCCGTCACCATTTCCGTCAACGGAGCCGTACCAAAGCTCCCCATTTTTTTGTATTTCAATCCAGACGTTCCAATTCGTGCTTGATTCCCGCCCCCACATGAAGACGTTTTCATCCCCATGGTAAGCAACAGAGACGTTTCTTGGGTTCCCGTATGATGTCTTTGTGCTGTTTTGTGCAAAGATGTGCCTGTTGCTATCACTCCCCTCTATGAACGAAATCGACTGGTCACCATCATACGCGAGCGATGTGTTCGTCTCCCAGTATCCAGACGAACTCTCATACCCGTACAATATCCAATTCTCATGCAACTGAGAATCGGAGTATTCGAAGCTTGTGACATTATATTCGTCATCATTGCTGACAGCAGATGCAACCTGCACAGTCGGTGCAAACAATGAAAATGTGATTAACAATACCATAACCACCGGGCCGACTTTCTCTGCTTTGTCAATCATGAATCAAAACGCCTCCTCTTCGATTTGTCGGCGTGTTAGTTCTGCGGTGATGCCACTCACGGAGTCTGATTTTTGTGATTTCATTGGTCTGGTTTATCGACCGTCGATTTTTGACGGGGCGTTTCTAAAGAACGCGACCACGGACGCAAAGAAAACGACAACTGCAGAGAGAACAATGTTCACAGTCTCGATGATCGGAACTCTGACCTTCAACGTCTCAATAATCAAGACTGGTGACTCGTAGATGACAAACAGGTTCAGTAGCACGTCCATAACAGAAAACAGGCCGAGGACGGTGGCACCTAGAAGAACAGTGTTTGGAAACTCGGAATGAAACCGCTCTAAGACGGCGAACGCGAGCGAAATTCCAACCACTGCGAAAAGACCAGAAAGTGCGAACCCAATTTGTTCGAAGAGCACCGCAGTCAGCGGATTCGATTCTGTGGAAACTCCAGTTGTTATCGAGAGCAGGGTTAGAATGAACGCAGTTACGGTTCCGCAAAGCGTGACTGCTTCTAACTGTCTGAGATTGGGTCGGTCTGTCAACGGCGCGCAGTTCTTCATTTTTGGTATTAATTAGTTCGTACGTTTTCTTTTCAAAATCCGAGGCCGTCGAGGCGGTCGGGGTCGTCGATACAGCGGACGACTTCTTCCATGATTTTCACGTCCGGCTTTCGCCGCGACTGCGCCGACTTGTACGCACACGCGAGCGAGCGGATGCGTGAGGCCGTCTGCTCCCGGAGCGAGTACCGCACGTCGGCTTGGGCGTAGTCGAGCACTTGGTCGACGACGTCGAGGAACTCCGCTTTTGGCTGGTCGCCGATGAGTGGCCCGGAGATGTGCCCCGAGCGCTCCGAGACGCGATAGCGCCGGTGGTCGGCGTACATCACCCGGCCTTCCAGCTCGTCGGCGGACGCGCCGGCGTCGTCATCCAACCCACGGTCGACGAACACGACCGAGCGCTCGACGTAGACTTCGGGGTTAGTCATCTGTTCGAGTCGGTTTTCCTCGTGTTTCGTGACCGGGCAGAACAGTTTGGCGGACTCTTTGAGCAGGTTGTGGGCGACCCACTCGGCGCGCGTCGTCCCTTGCTTTTCGTCGTGGTGGTGACCCCAATCGCGCTCGGGTTCGTCGTCTTCGTCGTCGCCGCCAGTGTCCTTCTCGTCGATGAGACCTTCGCCGTCGTCGTACCACCAGTCCAGTGGGCCTCCACCCGCGCCTTTCGGACCGTACTTCACACGCGACTCCGGTTGTCGAGAGCCGGCGCTGTCGCTCTGTTCGGATGCTGTTTTGGGCATGGTTATGTCGGATTTTCCAGCGCGGCCGTAGTCTAGTGCCGCCGCTGTGTTTCGACGCCAACAATCCGACCACTCCGACGCTCTCGCGCGGGAATTGGCCGTCACCGCCCCTCCGACTCAGGCTTTGAGTCCCAAGACCGGCCGCGGTTCACCCACGTCTCTCGGACTATGGGTCTTGTGGCGAAGTGTTATCAGATTCATTGACAGTCAGGGACTTAAATATTCGCGTACGGAAGGCTATTGTAGCACTTCGAGCGCCCATTTTCGCACGTCGAGTGCTTTCTGATGCGTCAGTCGATGCGGCGGTACCCACCCCCGTCAAGTTTCTCGACGAAACCGTACTTCGACGCCGCCTCGTCGAGGAGCTGAATCGCCGGACCAAGTTCCTTGTCGTCGAACGCGTCGACGACCGCGTTCGCCGCTTCCGCGACGTCCACCACTTCGTCGACCGGGAGCGCGTCGGCCGCGTGGCGCGCCGCTTGCCGCGGGGTCATCCTATCGCCATCGCCGTCGTCGCCATCGCCGCCGTCGTCGTCGTCGTCGCTGTCACCCCCGTTGGCGTCGTCACGTTCGTTCGCCACCTGTTCGTCGTTGGTGTCGTCACCGTCCCCACCGTTGGTGTTGGACGCCTCATCGGCGTCCTCGGTCTGGTCCTCCCCACCGTCAGCGACCGTCTCCTGCGAGTCGAGGCCGGTCTGGTCGGGACTCCGCGTCTTCACTTCGACTTCCGTGATGCCCGAGAGAACGGCCGTCATGCCCTCCGCAGTCTCGCGGAACTTGATGTTGCGCAGGCGGACGGTGTCGCCTTCTTCGACGCCGGCCTCGCCGAGCGGGTCCGTGCCCTCGCACTCGTACGGGACGATGTTCCCGGCGTCGTCTTTGATGTGGCCCTTGCCCTGCATCCACTCCGGCGGCTCCAGTATCTCGTCCACGCGAACGGTCGCGTTGCCGATGCCTTTCGACGGCGACGCCAGCACGGCGGCCGGTTCGCTGTCTTCGGCGTCGGCCGACTCGTCGGTCGCGGCGTCTTCTTCGTCGCCGGTCCATGCCGCCTTCGAGAAGTCTTCTAACTGCTCCGCGGCGCTCGCGACGTGGATGCCGCAGGCGTTCCCGATGCCCGCGGTGTACTGCGAGTGGGTCACCATGTAGCCGTCGCCCTGCTCGACCTGCTCTTTCATCCGGTCGCGGTAGTCCTTCGCCCGGTTCAGGAAGTCCTCGGAACTCAGGTCGTGGTCTTTGACGTACTTCGAGACCTCGTCGAACGACTGGTTGAGGTTCAAGCGGAGTTCCGCCGACGCCTTGTCCTCGTGAACGAACTTGAAGTGCGTCTCCTGTTCGAGGTAGCCCGCACGCGCCGCGCGCTGCGCGAGGCCGATGAACTGGTCAAGGTGCGACTCGCGACCGCCCGCACCGCCCATCTCCTCGGCGGCGTACAGGATAGCCTCGTCAACGTCGGTCCGCGTCGGCATATCCAGGTCCGAGAGTTCGCGACCGTCGTCAAGTTCCGCGAGCATCATCTTCGCGAAGCCGCGGAAGACGGTCATCCCGAAGTGGATAGTCTGGAGGCCCTGCCGCGGTAGGTCGTCAAGCTCGTTCATGCCGGCGCGCGCGATGACGCGGCGGACGTGCTCGCGCGATTCGCGCCACGTTTCGCGGAGATCGTCGAACGGCATCGACAGCGCGAACCGGTAGAACGCCAGCGCGTGTTGGGAGAGGTCGAGCCCTTCGAAGTGGTGCGTCTTCGCGTCGGGGTCTTCGGACTCGTCCCAGTCGAGACCGGCGAGTTCGGCGAACGCGCGGTTCATCTGGTTGCCCGCGCCTTTCACGTCGTCGCGGAAGGCGACCTGAATCGACCGGCGCTCCTCGGCGCTTCCCTGAATGGCCTGCTCGCCCGTGATGACGATAGGCGCTCGCAGGTGGTACTCCTCGGTCGACTTGTCGGCGTTCCCGCGAGTGTCGTACTCCCACTTCGTGTTGAGGCGAAGCAGGTTCTGGAACGCGTCGAGCCGGTAGTCGGCGATGTCGCCCGGCTTGTACTCGTCGAACCAGATGGGAACCGCGTTCGAGGACGCCATCGCGGCCATCAGCGTGAACGTCGTCGAGTCGACCTTCTTGCCCGACCCGTCCATGCCGAACATCTGCGTCAGCGTCTCGACTGTCGACGACTTCCCCGCGCCCGTCCCGCCGCGGATGTGCATGTGGTTGAACTGGCCTTCCTCGTCTTGGATGAACGGCCGGAGCGGCGCGGAGTAGAACCACCCGAGGACCGGAAGCAGGCGCTCGTGGTGTCGCGTCTTGTGGACCAGTTCGAGCATGTCCACGACCTCGGCGGGGTCGTACTCGGTGTGCTTGTCGGGCGACAGCGACCACGCGCGCTCGACGTCGATTTTTCGCTCTTGGTAGACGTGCGTCGGGTCGTCCGTCCACCCGTCGTGGCGCAGGACGCCGTTCGGCGTCACGAACTCGTCGCGGTGCAGGCCCATGTGGTGCGTGCCGTCGCGCTCGGGCGCTTCCTGCAGGCCCACCACCTTGCGCACTTCGTTGAGGTCCGACTGACTGCCGTCGAACGTCGTCGTCCGACCGAGGACGACCGTGTCGCGGAAGCGCCGCACGTCGTTGAACACGTCCATCGAACACGTCAGCTCGTACGCCGGCTCCGGCCCGCGCGGCCAGACGGTGAGCTGGACGAGAATTTCGTTACCGCGCTCGGCGCGCAGGAACGACCGCGCTTCGAGTTCGAAGTTCGTGACCTCCTCGTAGTACGTGTCGCCGTCCTGCGTCGTCTTCCAGTAGCCGTAGCCGCCGTCCGAGTAGTCTATCGCCGCGCCGGCGACGACCTTCTCGCCCGGTGGCTTGCTCCCCGGCGTTGCCGGCGGGGTCGTGTTCGTCGTTTCGTGGAGTTCGCCGCCGTCCGCGTCTTCGGCTTCGGTGTCGGCTTCGGTGTCGTCGGCGGCGTTCGAGTCGTTGGAGGCCGCCGTGTCGGCCGTCTCCGTGGTGTCGGACGCGTCCGAGGCGTCGGGTGCCTCCAGTTCCTCGTCGCCCCACAGGTCGGTCTCCGGCGGCCGCTCGCCGTCGTCGGTCATGTACTCGCGACCGTGGTCGAACCCCTCGTCTTCGAGTGCGGCGAGCGTACGGTTGTACGTCGTCGCTCCGGGGAACGCCTTGAACGAGCGCCCGTCGTCGCCCTGCTTGCGGACAAACGCGTCCTCGGGGAGCACGCCGAGCGCGACCGCCGCCTGCCGGACCGCCCAAAACGGCATCGTCTCGTACGCTTCCTCGCCGTCGCGTTTCTCGGACCCCGCTTCCGGTATCCACACCGGGATGCTGAACCCGAGGCCGCGCAGGTGGTCGACGCCCGTCGCCCAATCGGAGCCTTTGGCGATGTCGCCTTTCGTCCAGTTCTCCTCGGCGATGAGCGCCATCTCAACGGCCGTTCCGTGCTTGTTCCCGTCGCCGGTATCGACGAACGTTCCCTTTTCGAGGTCGATGTACGTCGCCGACCCGTTGGAGTTCCGCCCCCAAATCGGGATGAACGCACGCTTGCCGCTACTGGAATTGTCGGTTTTTCCCGACGCTTGGTCGGTCCACTGGTGAACGATGGTCCGCTCGGCGACTGACTCCGCGTCGAGCCGGTCGAGTGCGTCGTAGATGTCGCGAACGTCCGTCGTCAGCGCGAGTTCCGACGGGTCCGGGCGGTTCTCGCGAGCGCGTTCACGCGCCGCCTGCGCACGCTGTTCTTCCTCGCGCTCGTCTTCGACCCACGCCTTCAGCGCCGCCTTCCAGTCGTCGTACTCGGCGCTGTAGTCGGGCCACAGTTCCTCAACGAGCGATTTGATGCACGACGTGTACTCGGTCGCCGTGAGGTCCGCGGACCACGCGGCGGCCGCGTCGATGAGGTCCTCGTCGACGGCATCGAACGTCGTCAGGTCGTACGACGGGTCGTCGGTGTCGATGGGCGTCACGACCGCGTCGTGTTTCGAGTGGACCGACAGCGGGGCCTTGAACTTCCGGTTGTGGTTGTTCACCCAGTCCGGGTCGATGACCTCTGCCGCGCCGTCGACGCGCTCTTCGACGCGCTCTTGCGCGCCCGATAGCCAGTCGTTCGAGCGCGTGATGAACGCCTGCATGATGCGCTCGATGGCGTCATCGTCGCCGTGGAACGCCTCTGCGATGGGGAGCGTCGCCGCCGGCGCTCCCATGATGTAGAGGCCACCGACCGAGTCGAGTGCAAAGACGGCATCGTCGAATCCGTACAGCGTTTCGAACTCGTCGACGTACGCCGCGATAGTCTCCTCGACGACCGCCTGCGTCTCGCCGTCGAGGTCGCCGCGCTTCGGCTTCAGCTCGTCAACGAGGTCGATGTCGCCCCACGCCATGACGCCGCGGAGGTCCTTTTCGATGGGCGTCGGCTTCCGGCCGTCCCAGACGGTTTCGGAGTTCTCGCGGTCGTAGTAGCACGGGACTTCGCGAAGGCCGGTCGGGTCCTTGTAGCTCGTCAGCGCGTAGAGACAGCGGTCGACCCGGCCGGCGAGCGTGTCGAAATCGTTCGCGAACGTCGCCGCGTGGCCGATGCGGTCGAAGCCCTGTTCGAGCGAATCCAGGTCGTCGTTGTCGCGCTTGACGTACCAGCCGCCCGCGTCGTTCGACCCGAGCGTCGGGTAGCCGTCCTCGCCGGTCGCTTCCGCGAAGCCTTCCGAGGCGTCGATGCTCGCGAGCGCGTCGTACACGCGACGGACGCGCGAGTAGTGTTCGCGAACGTCCGTCGTCGTGAGCCCGAGGTCGACGTAGTCGTCGCTCACGACTCAGTCACCCCGACACCGCACTCGGTATCGTACTCAGCCTGCTGTGCCTTCCGCGTCGTTTGAGTATCCGTGTGGTTCACGTAGCTTCTGGCGACACCATCCGCCGCTTGCACGCGGTTTCAGGTGCCTGTGGTGGGGCAGGCTCCCCCCGAATGCACGAAATGTACATTGAGGGACGTTCGAGGTGCATTAATCGACTTCTAAAAGTGAATTCTGCGTCTTTACCCGGTTCATAACCCGGAATTTGGGCAAAGAGCGAAGTCAACATTTTAGTACCCCGACCACCAACACTCAGTTGACGAGCCACATTCAGGCGTGGGCGCGTCTCGTCGCGACGTGCAATCGCGGCGAACACGAACTGACCCAACAGTTCGTGAAAGCGAGGCTGGTGACCTGCTTGAGTTCTCTCAAGACCCGTTCGAACCGCTTCAAACGGTTCGGCTGTAACACAGGTCCCGGCTATTCGTTTCCTCATACCTTCAACGCTCCTTAGTCCTCGGTCTCCACAGTCCGACCGCCATCTGCACTTATCAGCGGACGCACTCGTTCGTACTTAGCAATTTCGTCAACGAGACCTCTGCTTTCAGCCGCGTTCAAAAGCAAAGCCTCGTACGAGTAGCTTTTGGAGACCAGTCTGGCCTGTTCGATCTGCTCGTCGTCCAGTACCGAGAGCAGGCCGAGAAGGAACATCGACTGGCTCACGTCACCGCGCATGCTATTGAACAAGTCTCTCTCGGGAGACTTCATGTATAGCGTCGCGGGTTCTGCCTCTGCCATATAGGTAATGCTATAGCAAGATAACTTATAACTTCGCATTGGACTGTCAGTCCGAATATAATATGCTATACACTAACAAACACAGTATGTGATTAAACCAACGGCCTTAATGGTAGACCCACACCACTTCCACCCCGTATGAGTCATCAGGTTAGGGTCGCTTTCGATGAAGACACATTTGAACGAATGGAAGAGGGCGCTCCAGCCGCCCTCCAAGACCCCGAGGTAGTTCGGCACTACGTCTCACTCGGGTTGGTCCTCAGCGATGTGATGCAGTCGAGCATCCACGAGTCCATCGCCGGGGGCGTACAGCCAGCTCAGGCTGACGACCTCGACGACGAACAGTAACAGAGAGCCAACGGTCCCCGTTGAACTGGCGACCACCGACCACTTTTTCTCGAACCCACCGCCGATAGCGCGAGCGTCGCATTCCCAGCCCTAACATTTGGCCCATTTGGTGACAGTATAATAACGTCCAACAAAAAGAACCAATTGAGATGGCAAGCAAGTGCTTCATTTGCGCTGAAAGCAATCCGAACGTGTTAGAACAACACCGCGTAGTCCCACAGAGGTACGGAGGGACCGACACCGAAGACAATCTGGAAACCCTGTGTGCAAATTGTCATTCTGCTGTTGAGAAACTCTACAACGACGACGTCTTCTCTCAAATCGCAGATGCGGACCCATCACCGAAACCGACGACTGCTCTAGACCAAATCATCGTCGCGTACTGTAACGCAATCAATTCAGGCGAAATTGTTGAAAACGAAGGATACGCCATCGTCCACAGAGGAAAACCAAACGCTGAGCTACGGTTCAATCTGAATGTCTCCTATGAACAAGTTCGAGAGTTCGCCATGTCCACGGAATCTGAAATCGGTCTTCCACGGACTCTCACCGAGGCTCGTGGTGTGTTCAAAACCGCGTACAAAACTGGCACCGACTACGTAGTTAGCTTCAGCACCTACACCCCGGAGCTGAATCAGTCGGTCGGCGTTCACATCCAGCGAGCTTCTGAGGAGATCGACGACTTCGAACTCTCCGATTCGGCGTAGCTGGCAATCTTTTCCGATTCTTTTCCTCGTGCCCCCAAATTTTGGTACCAAGGCCGATTTCTTTGGGGGCAAGTAATCGCAAGACGTAGTGGACCCTTTGGACCATTTGGACGATTTGGTAGCAAAAATCTAGAGGGGTATGTGTGCGGACGCCCGCCTGCACATGCCCGCCCCCGCTCGCACCCGCTCGGGTCTACAGCCCTTGCTCCAGAATTTTGCTACCAAATCGTCCAAATGGTCCAAGAACCCCCTGCCGTCTGGCGATTTGCGAACCCCCAAATGAAACGGCTTGGTACCAAAATTTGGGGGCACGGTCGAAAAGCCGGCAGTATTTGCTAACCGCGTCGCTCTGCGATTACTCATCGAGCGGAGATACTGTCTGAGAAGAAAGCTACGTTACTCGGTGGCGAGCCACACGGTCAGTTGGTCGAAGTCTTTTCGTCTGATCCGTTCGGCCGCTTCGAGTCGCTCGAGGCGAGTGCGAGCTGTCCGGAAGGTGCACCCGACCTCGTCGGCGACCTCGCGCGTGCTGGCAGGCGCGTACATTTCGACGGCGGTGAGGAACTCGTCGTCTTCGTAACTACGGTTCGAGCGGGTGGTGGAGGTTGTGTTGGAGTAGTCATTGTGTCCTTGACCGTCACTCATGGTTTCGATAAAGCGAACCGCTAAGATAAATCCCGGCTAATTTTTGAGGACAGCGAATGACGTTCAGAGTACGGTAATGACTGTCTGAAAGTCAGTTTTTGCGGAACACTTATGGTAAACTACAACGCTATTGTAATTTGACGCGGCCCGGCTCGGAAGTCCCACGCCTGAATGGCTCCCACCGCGGGCCGCGTCGAGAGAAACTATGAACAATGGTTCGTCACCGTCCGGCGTTGGGTCGTCGGACAAATGGACTGCACAAATCGTCGGCGGCAAGCCGATGTACTTCCACGCGAACGGCGGCGCGACGCGTGAACGGCCGGACGAGAGGGACAACGAGTGAGCGCAGAGATGCCGAACTCGAACCGCGACCGCTCGGCCACTGAACTGAGTTCCGGGACGGTCGTTCCGAACGCAACGCACGTACGCGAGTGCGCGAGCGTCCGCGATTTCGTGTCCGTATGGCGGTCACAGCCGGCACCGGCGCGCCGGCTCTGGGAAGTCATCTCAGCCGGTGGCGCGGTCGGTATCGAGCTATCGAATCGGAAGGCGCGCGACCTCGGCACGTCTACGGGGGTAATCTGCCGAATCGCGGCCACGACCGGTAGCGGGACCGACGACGGCGCGTACCTGCTTCGCGATGGCGCGTGCGCTCGCGAGGTCGAGCGCATGATTCGAAACCGCAACAAGCTCGTCGACCACCGAGCAGAGGCCCGGTTCTGCCAGACCGACGCCGACGTCGACGCGCTCAGCGACCAAATCCAGGCGGTCAACGCTCACATCTCGACGCGCGACGTGCTCGACACGTCGTTCGACGAGGAGTGGGTCCCGCGGTCGTGCGTCACGAGGGTCGTCGTTTCGGCGTCGCTCACCGGCGGACGTCGCGACCACAGTAGCCGCCAGACGTCACTGGAGGGCATCTGATGGCCTCCGCGTCCACGCCTCTGAATCGCTTCACGACCACTACGACCACCAACACCTGCGAGAAACACCAATGACGGTACACGACACGACATCGACTAAGCACTTCGAACCGACCGGTCCGGCCATCACCTGCTACGGGTGCGGGTCGCGATACGCGTTCCTCGGTTCGGGGCACCACGGCGGCCAGTGTCCTGACTGTGGGTCGCGGGCCGTCTCGCCCGCCGGTGACCTGCAGTTCGCCAAGAGCGAAGACGTCACCGACGAGAGTAAGGCCGACACCGGCGACCGCGTCATCCACGTGGTCGCGACCGACGAGACCGACCGGCACTTCGACTGGTGGGTCGTCACCGGGGGCGAGGAGGCGATGGTCGTCCGTGTCCTCGTCGACGACGAACCGGTGCCGCTCCTCGAAGCGACCGGGTCGCAGGTGCTCCCACTACAGACGCTGGCGGTGTGGATTGAATCGCATCTCGAGGGCGCGACGCTTCGCGCCTACCGCGCGGGGGTGGGCCATGGTGCGTGACGCGATGGAGCGCATCACGTTCCGCCTTCCCGAGGAGATGCTCGACAAACTCGACGACGTCGTTGAGGAGAGCGACGAGTTCGACAACCGGAGTCAGGCGGTCCGCGAGGCGGTCGAGACGTTCGTCGACGACCAGGACTGGCAGGCGACCGACGAGGAGATCGCCGAGAAGTTCGGGTCCTCGAACGACGATTCGGAGATGCTGGCCGACGGGGGGACCGCCGTCGCGTCGGTCTTCAACTCGCGGATGGTCCAGTGCGAGGACTACCCGCACGACTGTTCGTTCATGGCGGCCAAGTCGACGACGAACTTCGGCGTCCGTCGGTGGACCTCGTTCGACCGGCTCCTCGGGACCAACCGCTGTCCGGAGTGTGGCGGGGAGGTCGTTCATGTCGATGTCTAACGCGGGCGTGCAGACGAGTCTGGCCGCGAGCGCGTGGTCATCCGGCCGGGCTCGGTCGGTCGACCGCGAGTACACGCGAGTCGTGACCGAACACCGTCAGTCGGTCGAGACAGTCCGCTGTCCCATCTGCGAGAAGCATCGCGACGACTGGTCCGAGCAGAAGACGTCGGCGCACTACCGCCGCGAGGACCACACGTGGGCGGCGCTCGAAGCGGCCATGAAGCGCCGGAGGGGCGAGCGATGACGGACGCAACCCCAACGTTTCCACTCGACAGCGCCGGCGAGGTCAGCCTGCCAGTCGTGGAGGTCCTGACCGGCCGCGGGTTCATCACGGGGAAGTCGGGGTCGGGCAAGTCGAACACGGCGTCGGTCGTCGTGGAAGAACTGCTCGCCGGCGACTACCCGGTACTCATCGTGGATACCGATGGTGAATACTGGGGTCTGAAGGAAGAGTTCGAAGTGCTCCACGTCGGCGCGGACAGCGAGTGCGACCTGCAGGTCGGCCCCGAGCACGCGGAGAAAATCGCGTCGCTCGCGCTCGAACAGAACATCCCCATCATCCTCGACGTCTCGGGCTACCTCGACGAGTCAGAGGCGAACGCGCTCGTTCGCGAGGTCGCGTCGAACTTGTTCGCGATGGAGAAGAAGCTGAAGCGACCGTTCCTGATGCTGGTTGAGGAAGTCCACGAGTACATCCCGGAGAAGGGTGGCCTCGGCGACGTGGGGAAGATGCTCATCAAAATCGGGAAGCGGGGCCGGAAGCACGGCCTCGGTCTCGTCGGCATCTCTCAGCGCCCCGCTGACGTCAAGAAGGACTTCATCACCCAGTGCGACTGGCTGGTCTGGCATCGGCTCACGTGGGACAACGACACCAAAGTCGTCCGGCGCGTCGTCGGGTCCGACGCCGCCGATGCGGTTGAGGACCTCGCCGACGGTGAGGCGTTCGTTCAAGCCGACTTCCTCGGCGAGGACCTCCAACGCGTCCAGATTCGCCGGAAGCGGACGTACGACGCTGGCGCGACGCCGGACCTCGGTGACTTCGAGCGACCGGAACTCAAAGCGGTCTCGGCGGACCTCGTCGACGAACTCGAAGCAATCTCCGAGCGCGAGGCGAAGCGCCGCGACCGCGTCGCACAACTCGAAGACCAGCTCGAAGCGCGGGAGTCGACCATCGACGACCTCCGCGACGAACTCCAGCAAGCGCGGGACATGAGCGACATGGCAGACCAGTTCTCGCAGGCGCTGTTGGCCGCCGCGGGTGACGGCGACAGCGGGACGGTCGCCATCGAGGAGAAGGTCGAAGAAATCCGCGAGGAGAAGAACCGCCGCATCGCCGAGTTGGAGCAGGAGGCCGAGCGCCTTCGCGAGGACCTCCGCGAGACGCGGTCGGCGAAGGCGGACCTCGAAGCGCGCGTGGCGGACCTCGAAGAGTACGAGCGCGCGGTCGAGAACATGGACGAACTTCGCGAGGCGGTCGGGCGGATGAACGACGCGCTCGGCATCGACACCGGCGACGCCGACGCCAAGCTTCGCGAGCGCCTCGAAGACCGCAACGAGCGCGTCGCCGACCTGGAATCGGAAGTCGAGCGCCTTCGCGAGCAGTCGGCGGGCGTCACGGTCCCGGACGACGACCGCGCCCTGCTCGAAGACCCGGACGTGCGCGCCGCCATCGACGCCGCCATCGAGGCTTCGAACACGTCGAAGCGATACGTCACGGGCGTCGTCGCGGCCATCGTCGACGCCGGGGAACCGCTCGACTACGAGACTATCGCGGAGTACCTCGGCGTCTCGACGACCGGGCACGTGAGCAAGGCGTCGTCGTCGCTCCAAGCCCACGGCATCGTCACGAAGGTCTCGAAGCGACCGGCGGTCATCGACCTCAACAGGTCGGGCATCGCCGACATCAAAGCGCGCAACCAGCGCCGGGAGCGCGCGCAGAAGCTCATGGAGGAGTTTTGAACGTCCCCCATCCCGCGAGTACGGCCCGCTCGGGTGTTCGAGCGGCGGACTCGTCGGACCCGTCGGCACGCAGTCATTTAAATGGGATGACGAACCACAGTTTCAGTAACGACCACCGGACGCGCCCACGCCTGACCGTGTCCGTCCGGGGTCGACAAGGCACAACTATGCCACAGCAACAACCCCAACAGAAAGCGGAACGAGAATGCAACCAGAACGGAACGACAATCGACCTCGGTGGCTGGACGAAAGCGACAGTCCCAGTCAGAGACTACGCAGGCAAGGCGAAAGCGCTCGCAGAAGTGCCGTCGACGGGCGTCGTCCTGCACGTCGAACCTGATGCCATCCGTGCTCGGGTGGCGAACCCCGCGAACACGGTCGTCGTGGAGACGACGTTCGACACCGTCGAGTACGGTGGGCTGACGACAGAACCCGCGTTCGCCGTCGACCCAACGGACTTGCCACTGACGGCCATGATGTCTGACCAGACCGGGGACGTCACTCTCCGATTCGACGACGGCGAGACAGAGGCTAAGCGCATCGGCGGCAACCTCATGGGCTACATCGCGCTCGAAGACCCACAGTTCTCCCAGACGTGGGCCGACGTCCCCGACATCGACGAGTGGGACGGTCGGGCCGAACTCGCGGCGGCAGACTTCAAGAGCGCGGTCGGTGCGGTCCTCGGCGGATCGGTCGGAAAGGTCCGCCTGACCATCGGCGACGAAGCGCTCATCCCGAAGTCCGAGGACCACGGTGCCGGATGGGTCCACGACTGGCCGGTTCAAGCACACACCCGAGGTGAGCGCGTGAGCGGCACCTACGACGAAGACACGCTCGCGGGCGTGGTCTCGTGCATCTCACCCGACGCACAGGTGACCATCGACATGGTGTCGTCTCACAGTTCGATTCTGCGCATCCAGAGCGACGGCGGCCTGACGTTCTGGGTCGCCGGGCAGTTCAACGAGGAGGCAGACGAATGAGCGTCGACAACCCGTTCCCGATTCGGGGGACCATCACGCTCAAAGAGAACGGCCGCATCGCGAGTCTCGACAGCGTCACCGAGTGGGTCACCGAAACCGACCACGGCGACCTCCTCCAGCAGGCGACTGACCGCGCGAGGCGGCTCTACGGCAACGGCGTCGAAGTCGAAGTCGAGTTCTACGACGACGGCCACGGCTTCGCACAGGGCTTCGAAATCGGCGAACCGCTCGGCACGCCCGACGCGTACGACGAGTACGAAGCGAAGCTGGACGCGGTGCGTGAGGGCCTGCTGGAAGCCTACGCGGCGGGCTACGCGAAGGCGCTCAGAGACCACGACGTAGAGACCTCGGTGGACGCCAACGCCGAGACGCTGAAGGAAATCGGCCACATCACGGAGAGCAACTACTACTACTGGGAGAGCCGGACGCTCCCGCTCGACGGCTGGCTTCGCGACCACTTCGGCGTCGACGACGGGGAGGGGAGCGACGAATGAGCGACCCGAAGCAACTCGCGACCGACAACCGCGAGCTGACGCGCATCCGTCGCGAGAGCCGCGCGGATGCGACTATCGAGATACCGTTCAACGAGCGCACGACGGTCGTGTGCCCCGAGTGCGGGGAGTCGTCGACGGTCAAGATTCTGACACCGGACCCGGAGACGTACTCGCCGTCGTTCGGCCCGTGCAACAACTGGGACTGCGACGCGTTCCTGAAACTCTCGTGGGATGGGACGCGGCCGGCGCGGGAGCCATCGCCGGAGAACGCGGGGACGCAGACCGGACTCTCGCAGTTCGCAGGAGGCCGGTCGGCATGAGCGACGACAACAGCGCGGTTGCGGCCGCGAAGTCGATGCTGGCCGGCTACGGCGACCTGACGGTCGAAGAAAAGCACGGAGCGATTCAACACGCGATTGCGGAACTGGAGAACGCCCGGCGGGCGCTTCCGGAGGACTACTGAGATGCAAGAGACGAACCACGACGACGACATCGAAGTTGAACAGCCCGAGTTCTCGGAACTCGTGAAGAACTCAACGATGCGCGATGCACACGACTCTCGCGACTCTGCGCTCCAATACGTTGGCTTCGACCTCGCCGACTGCGACTACTCTGAAAAGGAGCAAGAACAGCTCCTCGGCGAGGTGCTGGAAAAAATCGAGTCGGTCGCCGACTCGGCGTTCTACGACGGCGTGAACGTTGCCGCGTCACGTGGATGCGACGCCGCGGCGAAGTACGTCATCAACGAGATAACCAAGGAACTCGGTGATAGCGCGGTTGAGCAGAGGTTTGAGGAGCGACTGCGGCAGAAGGAGGGCGTCATCTCGATGGAGTTCGACAGCGCGCTATCGGCGGCCCGGTACAAGGCAGACCAATCGCTGACGGCAGAGGTACTCAACTTCACGGGGGTCTACTGATGCAACGCGCAACCACGAAAACGTACCAGCACGTGCTGTACCACCCGGAGACTGACTCGTCGGTGCAAGTCTCGGAGTCGCACCAAGACCCGACCGAGGCGACGACGACCGCGGCCGCCCGCATCGGCGTCGCGGTATCCGAGGTCGTCCACGTCGCGACCGTCGAGCGGCCGGAGTACGACGAGAACGAGGTCATCGACGACACGGACTACAAGGTCGTCTTCTACGACGCCGAGACCGAACAGAGCGTCGTCGTCGGCACGTCGTCGGCGCACCGCGGTATCGACCGACTGAAGAAAGACGCCGCCGACCGCATCGGCGTCCCGGCCGAGCGCATGGTCCGCGTCGCGACGGTCGAACTCCCGGTGGTGCTCTGAGATGCAGACGCTCAACGACACCTACACCGTCGTTCGCGACGGCGAGCGACTGGAGGTCTACAACGTCGTGAACATCGACCAACCGGCGGTCGTTCGCGGCTACAACCCTGTCGTCGAGACGTTCGACGCCCGCATCGGCGCGGGCGACAGTCGGACGAAACCCGAAGCGGTCACTAAGGCAGTCGCATACGAGCTGGAGGACGAGTTCTACATCGACGTGGCCGACCACGACATCGAGGTCGTGGACATCGAGAGCGACGACGTGGAGGTCATCTGACGATGGCTTCGAACACCGAATCCGGCATCGAGAGCGAAGTCGTCGAGTGCCGCTACTGCGGTGAAGAAGTCGACTACCTCGAAGAAGGTCACTTCAAATACCCCAGCGACAAGTTCGCACACCCGCAGTGCGTCGCCGACGACTGTTTCGGGAAACGAGAGCCTGTCGCGACCACCGAGGGCGTGTTCCGCCTTGAGCGCGTTACCATCAAGAAGTTCGTCGGACAGGGGCAGAAAGAGAGCCTCGTCGACTCGTACTGGCAGGCCGACTGCCCGGTCTGCTACCAGACCCACGAGTCGGAAGAGTCGGGCGAAGACGCACGGATGGAACTCTTCGGCGGCGTGCTCGACTGTTGCGGTGCCGAGTGGATGCCTCCGGCCGGATGGGTCGAGGACTGCGACATCTGCGGCGATGACCACCGTGGCGAGTTCAACTGCACGCCACTCTCGTGGCGGAAGCCGTTCCCCGGTATCGACAACGACTACGTCTGCGCGGAGTGTGACACCGAGAACCACGGGTCGGACCTCGATGGCCCCAACGGAGCGTGCCCGGAGTGTGGGTCTGAGGCGCTCAAGGAGGCGAGCGCGTGATGGGTTCGAAGACGAGCACAATCGAGAAACAGGACGACGTCATGGCGATATACTTCGGTTGCACTCACGTCCACACGGACCCGAATAGCGACGGAGAACACCCGGACGTGTGCCCCGTGTGTGGTGGTGAGCGATGAACGCCGAACCGGGGGAGGAACACGAACTCACGCTCACCAGTATCGACCGCGACGAGCGGTTAGCACTCTTGCAGGCCATCGTCGAGTCGGGCCACGACCTCGGGACGAAGACCGACATGACGGTCAGTCGCCTGACCGACGAGAGGTTCGGCGACCTGCTCGACGCGGTCGAAGTGGTGCGCGGTGAGTTTTCGGACTCGGGCGCGTACGACAGCGCGAAGGCCGCCGATTCGCTCTACGACAAGCTCGAAAAGGCCGCTATCGAGGACGCGACAAGCGACTGGGAGTACGAGGCCGGCGACATCGTTCGGGAGGCCGAGGAGCCACACGCGGCCGGTGGCGTCCCGCTCGGAAAGTCGGAGTACCGCATCAAGTACCGGCTTTGCGAGGAGGACGACGGCAGTCGAAAATACTACGTCGAAACGGAAGAGGACGGAACGCATCTCTACAGCGCGGGCGTGCTGGAACTCAGATTCGAGGCCATCCCGGCCGCCGAGTCGCGGGTGTGGTCCGAATGACGCTCTACGAGGAGGGCGACCGACTCGTCGAAGAGTCGTGGGACGAGGAGCAGATGGGCGTCCGAGTTGAGCGTTGCGTCCGCAAACACCCAAACGGTGACATGAAGCGCATCCGGGTGTTTCGAAAAGAGAACGTCCGCTTCGCGACGCTCGACGGTGACGGCGAGGCGGTTTCCGAGCGCCACCGTGAGCTGACGAACCTCTCGCCGAAGGCGGCAACTGAGGTCCTGTTTGGGCTGGCGGAGGCGTTCGGGTACCGACTGGAGGAGAAGCGATGACCCTCTACGAGTGCCCGCGATGCGGCACCCAGACGGCGACGAACGACACGTGCGTGGGGGCGTTCGAACTCCCACCGACGCTCTACTGCGTCCACGACGACACCAAGGAAGCCGTCAAGATGGACGTGCTGAGCAAGGCCGACGTCCGCGAGGAAGTGATGGTCGATGCCTGAGTTCGTCGACGACCGCTCTGACGCGGTTCTCTCCGACGACGGGACGTACCGCTACCGGCTCTCGCGGACGTGGGACGCCGACAAGCCGACGGTCGCGTTCGTGATGCTCAACCCATCGACGGCCGACGCGACCGACGACGACCCGACGATTCGACGCTGTCTCGGCTTCGCGAAGGAGTGGGGCTTCGGGTCGCTCACCGTCGCGAACCTGTTCGCGCTCCGAAGCACGGACCCGGACGCGCTGGCCGGCCACGCCGACCCGGTCGGGCCGGAGAACGACGCGCACCTGCAGGACGTGTGCGACAGCGCCGAGCGGGTTGTCGTCGCGTGGGGGGCCAAGGGATCGCTTCGCGACCGCGCCGCGTTGGTCGCCGACCTGCTCGACGACCGCGACCTCTACGCGCTCGACACGACCAAGGCCGGCCACCCGGCCCACCCGCTCTACCAACCAGCAGATGCCGAGCTGACGAACTGGGACGGTGGTCAACTGTGACCGACGATGAATCCGCATCCGCAATTGAGCACAAGAGCGGTTCCGAAGTGGTGTCGTTGCGTGAGCGCCGGAAAGCGCGCTACCGACATCTGGCACAGATTAACTCTAGAGTTGATTCGGCGCTGTCTGCCGCACACGTTGCGACGATTTACCAGCCGCTCGCAGATTCTCCGGGGGCTGTTCGAGTTAGTCCTGCAACATGGTGGGATTACTTCTGGGCTGAAATGGGGAAATCTCTGCCCGTTGACGTTTATCTCAATGGTGTCGAAGCGCCAACGGGCCAGCAATCACTCACTTCGTTTTCGGAGGTGTGTTAAATTGGAGGCACGACCCAATCGCGCCTGTACGAACTGCGGGAAGTCCGTCGAAGAACTCCCCTACGAGTTCTGGTTGTTCCACACCTGCCGGTCGTGCTCTTCGGAACGCGCACCGGACCGGTGGGGCGACGGGCGAAGTGTCGGCGTCGGAACGTACAGGAAGTGGCGGTACTTCCCGCGGTGGCACATGGGGGTGGCGACCGATGTCTGAGGACAAGACGTGGTTCGTCGGCCCCGCGACATGCCCGTGGTGGAAGTTCAAGGTCGGGCGCACCATCTTCCGACTTCGGATGCGTCACCAGAGACTTCGGCACGTCCCAGGATTCGACGACTACCTGACCTCGTGGGCGCTCGGCATGGTCCTCGGTTCGCGCGAAATCGAACGTATTGGGGGTGAGGGCGAGTGACGCTCGCCAATATGTTCACCGCAGGGTTCGTCCTAATCGCGACCGTGGTTATAATCCGGCTCGCAATCGCCGGCGGGGGGTCGCTGTGACCGCGTGGCGATGCCCGGAGTGTCGGGCGCGGTCGCCGCGCCAACCGGGCGAGACAACCCGCCCGTTCTGCTCGGCGTGCGACTTCCGGTTCGGCGTTCTCATCGAGATGCAGTCGCGGGGTGTCGACGCGTGACCATCCTCGACTACGCCAAGCCGGTCGCGTGGCGGTTCTACAGCTACGGGACCGACGGCGGTGGCGACCCGCTGTTCTCGTTTTGGGCGGTCCTCGACGAGGACACGCAGGTCTGCATCTACGACCGTAACGGGGGCCACGGGATGTGGCTCTCGACAGACAACGAGGATGGCGACCACGCAGGCGAGACACCAAGCGACGAGTTCGAGGAGGTCCTCTACGACGTGCTCGGGACCGGCGGGTCGGTCGCGGCCGAACGCCTCGAACCGCTCCCGGCGTACGAACGCTACTTCTTCCGGGTCATCCACGGGACCGTCGAGCAGACGGGGAGCGCGCCGGCGGAACTCGAAGCGTACCTGTCGCACGTCGCGGGCGAGGATGTGATGGTCGAATGACATCGCAAGACAACGACTCGCCGTTCGCGTTCTTCGACGAGGACGGCGGGTGGGTGACGATGACGACCCTCAAAAACGAGATGGGGCCGTTCGAGACGAGCGCTCGCGAGACGGTTGAGTCGCTGGAGGCGGCTGGTATCGTCAACGTCCGTCGCGGCGACGACGGGCGGCCGGTGACGGTGCAACTGAGCGCCTTCGCCGACGACCTCGTGAACGCCGAGTCGGACGCCGAGGCGCTCGAAGTCTACCGGGCGCACGACAAAGAGCCGCCCGACAACCTCCGGGAGTGAGGCCCGGAGCCCGATTTCGCGGACATTGACATAGGCTCCCACCGTGTCTTCGCTCGGGGCTACGGTTTAAGTACGAAGACGTGACCTCGAAGTAGTAGACGACGCCCGTGCTGGTGCGCTGGAGGGTTCGATTCCTTCCGACGGGCTTCCCGACGACGGACGCGCCCACGCCTGAACGTGATTCGTCCGCCGTCGGCTTTGGAGAAAGCAGATGGCAACCAACCAACCGACGGTGGCACCGCCTATCGCCACCACGACCAGCAAGCACAGCCACCCAACTGACGACGTGACGCTCGACGCCGGCGACATCGAAAGCGTTCGCTTCCTCGCAGACGACGACGTCCTTCGGACGGTCTTCGCGAGCGCCGTCAAACAGGGTCCGACCGACGACCTGGAAGACGACCTCGTGACTCGGCTGACCGAACTCGGCTACGAGACCGAACAGATCGTCGCGATGGACGCGCGGATGATGCTCGTCGCCGGGGCGGGCTACATGGTCCGGGCCGTCGAGTCGCACTACGACCGTCTCGAACGCATCGAGAGCGCCATCGCGGTCTACGAGGACCTCCGCGACGAGCGCCGCGAGGAGCGCGACCAACTGTTCGACGAACAGTACGACCTGCGGAAGCTGACGGGGGTGAAGCCGCGTGTCGACAACTGAGCCGACGACGCGGACCGAGGAGATGGCGGCAAACGGCGGCTACACCGGCCTCGTGCCCGACGAGCGCGCCCGCGAGACGCTTCGTGGGAACGCAGACACCGAAGCCGTCGCGGCGCTCCGCGAGCACATGGCTGAAGGGACGCGCCCGACCGCAGAGGTCGTCGAGCAGGTCGTCAGCGAGATGGACGTCGTCGCGCGGCGAGTCCACGGCGCTCGCATCACCGACCACCGGTTCGAAGACGGCGTGTGGCACTTCCGGGAGTTCAACGGCTACGTCGAGAAGGGCGGGCGCTACCGCCCAGAGACGGACGCCGAGCGCGAGCGCTGTCTCGAGACGATACACCGCGAAATCGCGGGTGCGGTCATCCTCGACGGCGACGCGTGGGAGGACGACATCAAGGTGGTCTACCACGCGATACACAGTGTCGACCCGCGGGCACAGGAGGGCCAGCGATGACGAACGCTCGCGACGGGCCGTCGACGGCCCCGGCCGGCGAGTGGTACAACAGCTACCAGACGCGGGCGATGCAGGACCACGACGCCGGTGCTGTCCGCGGCATCTGGATGACCGGCTTCGGCCATTGGACCGACCGCGACGAGAAGTGGCTGACCGAAGCTCTCGCGCCGCGCTACGGCGCTCGCGGGCGGGTGGCCGTCCACAACGGTCGGGTGCTCGGCTACACGGTCTACGAGTTCGCGACCGGGGCGGCGGCAGACACCTACGCGCACGACTACTACGGCGGCGCTGACGACGACGTGGTCGGCATCATCGACATGGTGGCGACGCGCCACGGGTGCGAGTCCGCAGGCATCGCGGGAAGCCTCGTCGACGACGCGCTCCACGACTTCGAGGAGGCCGACGCGGACGCGGTGGTCGCAGTCTCATGGCGGCGCGAATCGACCTACGACAGCGCCCCGCTGTTCGAGTCGCGTGGGTTCGAGGCCGTCGCGACGCTCGACGGCATCTACCGCGAGTTCCGGAGTCCGTGCCCCGAGTGCGGGACCGGCAAGTGCGAGTGTCAGGCGACCATGTTCGTCCGCGGCGGTGACGCCGATGAGTGAGGACCCGTTGCTCGAAACCGACATGATGTCGGAAGCCGAGGTCCGCGCCGAACTCGAAGAGTGTGTGGCGGCGCTTCTCAGAACAGACGATATCGAGACGCGGCTTCAGCTCGCGGGCAACGTCGGCGCGCTGGCGGAGGTGCTCGGTATCGAGGGCTCAGTTGCGGTTGAGCACATGCACGAGAAAGGGCGGGTGTTCGACGATGAGTGAGGCGGCCGACGTCCTCACGCGCGTCGAACAGCGGCTTCGCGACGACCTCCAACTGTCGGCCGCCGACGTCGACGGCGTTCGCGAGGTCCTCGACGAGGAAGTCGCGGGCCTGCTGCACGACCGCGAGGAGTGGGCGTGCGACACCTGCGGCGAGAACATGCAGACGGCGACGCGCTACCCGGTCGGTGACGAGCCCGTATCGGAGTGCAACGAGTGCATCTTCGGCGACCCGCCAGACGGCAAGGGTGAGCGCGCGACGCTGGAGGACTACGAGAGCGCTGGAGACGACCGCGCGGTCTACGAACCCGGCGACGGTCGGCGTCTCGCGGTCCGCGTTGACGACGAGTGGCTACCGGAGCTGATGCTGTACGCTGGTGACCTGCCGGTCTTCATCGGCGACGACGGCACGGAAGTCGACGTTCGAGACGACGGGACGGCGCTCTACGAGACACCCGACGGCGCGGCCGAAGAACTGGAGCCGGACCGCGACGCAGACGGCGTCAGGACGTACACGCCGTTGTCGGTCTACCCCGCTGACACCATCGAGGTTCACGACCTCGGGGAGTCCGAGACATGAGCGACGCCGAGTGCGACTACTGCGGGTCGTCGGACCTCGCGTACACGCTCGACAGCGACCGGGGGCCGCTCACGCGGTGCATCCCGTGTCTCGCCATCGAGCAGGGCCAACAGGCGCTCGACAAGCCGTTCGACGCGTTCGTTGACCTGTCGCCGGGCATCTTCCACGACAGCGAGGAGGAGGTCCGAGAGAGCCGCGCGGCGGACTACAACCGCGCTCGCGGCTGGTTCACCGTGTTGGCCCGGATTCAGCAGGACGAACCGCTTCTGAAGCGCGACCCCGACGCGATTGGGACCGTCGACGACAGCATTCGGACGTTCCTGACGAACATCATGGGGTCGGACGCGCACTACCGGCCGTCGGAAGTCGCCGGCAACCCCGTAAGCGCCGGGCAAGCGACGTTCGAAGACCTCGGAGGGTCGGATGGCGAGTGAGCCAACGCCGCGGGAACACGAACTCCCGAACGGCGACCTTGCGGTTTCGAGCCACTGGGTTCACGGGATTCGGGGCGTCGCGACGGTGCCGGCATCGAAGCGGCCGCTGTACCAGCTCCTCATGGACCTCCTCACGGACGTTCGCGTCCCGGACCTCATGCCTGCCCGGCTGGCAATCGACTGTCGCGACATCGTTGAAGCCCGTGAACTGGTCGGGGACATCGACAGAGGAAGCGTGACGGTCGACGGCGTCAGCTACGGGATGGGCTACTGCCAGTCGGTCGCCGAGGCCATCGACGACTACCGCGACCGAGACCCACTCACGCTGGTCGCGGTCGGATGCTCCGGGTCGAAGCACAAGAACGACGGCCTACTCCCGGCGAAGGACCGCTACCGCGGCGGCTACTGGACGAACAAGCGACAGTACGCCGAGACCATCGGCGACGACTGGGGTGTCATCTCGGCCGAGTACGCCCTACTCGAACCGACCGAGGGCATCCCGGACTACGAGCGGGTGCCGTCGGACCACCGCGGCGTGCCGGTCGACCACGACGGACGCCTGCCGTCGGGCGACGCCGTGCGGACCAAACTCGACCTGTGGGCCTACGAGGTTCACAACCACCTTTCGGAGTGGCTTGACGCGGCCGCGAACGGCGTCGACCCGCGCGATGTCGAACTGCAGGTCCTGCTCGGCAAGAAGTACGAACAGCCGCTCCGCGAACGTGGCGTCTTCGACGCGCTCCGCGTTCGCGGGTCGCTCGACGTGTCATTCCCGTTCCGCGAGGTTGAGGGACTGACGGGCATCGGGAAGCAACGCGGGTGGATGGTGTCGGAGGTCGACGCCGCGACGGCGCTCGCGACCGACGGGGGCGAGTCCCGATGAGCGCTGACAGCACCCGCGGCGCGCCCTGTGCGAACTGTGGCGACTACGCGCCGTTCAACGTCGGCCGGGCCGGCCCGCGGTCGGGGAAGATGCTGTGCGACGACTGCGCCGACGATTCGGTCGCGTACATCGTCGACTGTCTCGACTGCGAGTGGTCCTACACCTGCGAGGAGCCACGCTACAACTGGTATCACGCGAAGATTCGCGTCCAACAAGAGGGTAACACCCACGAGACGGAACAGCGCGTCTTCGAGAACGAATCTCACGAAACGGTTTGGAGGAACGAATGAGCACACACGAACACGCGGACGACCCGGTGACGGCAGTTGACCTGTTTTGCGGCGCTGGCGGTCTCTCGACCGGCCTCGCGCTCGCCTGCGAAGAACTCGACCGCGATGTCGAACTCACGGCGGTCAACCACTGGTCGACGGCCATCGAATCGCACAAACAGAACCACCCGTGGGCGACCCACCTGAACGCGAAGGTCGAAGAACTCCACCCGCCGGATGTCGCACCCGGCGACGGCCCGGTCGACCTGCTCATCGCCGCGCCCGAGTGTACGCACTTCAGCATCGCTCGGGGCGGGAAGCCCGTCAACGAGCAGTCACGGGCGAGTCCGTGGCACGTCGTCGACTGGCTCGAAAAGCTCGACGTGCAGAACTTCCTCGTCGAGAACGTGCCGGAGTTCTGCTTCCCAGAGGACTCGATGGTGTTGACAGAGGATGGTCCCGTTCCAATCCAAGATGTTGAGGTTGGAACACGCGTTCTCACCCACAAAGGCCGCTGGAAAGAGGTCATCGGAACTACTCAACGCGAAGACAAGACGGTCACCATCTCTGGCCGATCAAACCGCCTTGTGGAATGTACCCCAGACCATCACTTCTATGCGCGTGAAATTGAAGCAGACTGCTGGGGAGGAAAGAGTGGTCGGCATGTGCAAGCATTCAGCGAACCTGAATGGGTACCTGCCAGCGAGTTAGTGCCGGAGCATGAAACCACCTATCAGGAGAGGTACAACGGGTACTTCTGGGCCACACCGCAGTCGTTTGGGTCCGGACAGTTGGAAATTCCCAGTAAACCAGACAGAATCAAAAAGGCCGACGAATCGTTCTGGCGAATGGTCGGACTTTGGCTTGGTGACGGTTGGTTCCACAAACGAAACCGCCCGGACCCACCACATGGCCTCCGTATCGCCGGTAAAAACACAGTGCTCCAAGACCAACTTGAAGAGGTCGAATACCTCAGTTGGAATAAACAAACACGAAAACAGACTGGAACCTACGTCTACGAGACCACGGCCAAGGATTTGGCTCATTGGCTCAAAGAACACTTTGGCGAATACGCAGGCGGGAAAACAATCCCAGCGTGGGTGTTTGGATTGCCTGAGTCATACCGAAGGGCACTCGTAGAGGGTTATCAACAGGCGGACGGTTCGGTCGACTCCCACGGCCGCGTGAGCGCAACAAGCGTCTCGAAGCAACTCGCTCTGGGAATCAAACATGTCTTAGAGTCGCTGGGAGTCGCCGCAAGTCTCCCATCGCCACAAGAGAAAGAAAATGAAAATCATCAAACGACATATACTGTCGGCTGGGACTGGACACTCTCGGTTGAAGAGAACAATTCGACCTTTGCTGAGGACGGACAGCGCTGGACGCGTGTTGTCAAAACTGAGCCCGCCAAGGAATCTACAACTGTCTACGACTTGACTGTGGAAGATGACCACAGTTTTGTCGTTGACGGAGTCGTAGCCCACAACAGTAGTTGGGGCCCGGTCGACGACGAGGGGTCACCGAGTCGAAACGGCGACATCTTCGAGGCGTGGGTCAACACGCTCCACGCGCTCGGCTACTCGGTGGACTGGCGAGTGCTCAACGCCGCGGACTACGGCGACGCGACCTCGCGCCGACGGCTGTTCGTCGTCGGTCGGAAGGGCAAGCGCGCGGAGTTCCCCGAGCCGACCCACTCGGAGGCCGGCGTCGACGGGACCGACGAGTGGCGGCCGGCATCGGAGGTCATCGACTGGTCCGACCGCGGCGAGTCCATCTGGGAGCGCTCGCGGCCGCTCGTGAACAACACGATGCAACGCATCGCCGAAGGCATCCGCCGCCACTGCGACGACGACCTCGCACCCTTCGCGGACGTTATCGACGACCTCGGGAAGCCGGAGGTCAACGCGATGCAAGCGGACATCGTCGACGCCGACGACGTGCCCGAAGTCGCCGAACAGCGATGCGAACCGTTCCTCGTCAAATACTACGGGACGTCGACGGCGAAGTCGGTCGATGAACCGATGGACACCATCACGGCGAACGGCGGCAAGTACGCGCTCTGCACGCCGTACGTCCTCGGTCAGCACGGCGGGTCGGTCGCCCGCGACGTGGACGAGCGTCCGCTTCCGACCATCGCGACGCGCGGTGCTATCGGCCTCTACCAGCCCGAGGCGTTCGTCCTGCCGCGGAACATGGTTCACGGCGGCCTCCACTCCAACGGGACCTACACACCCGACGAGCGCCCGCTACACACGGTCACGGCCAACAACCACGACGGCCATGTCGTGACGCCGTACCTCATCGAATACTACGGCAACGGTCGCGCGCAGTCGCTCGACGACCCGCTTCCGACCGTGACGACGAAAGCGCGCTTCGCGCTGGTCGTGCCGGAACTCTACCCGCTCGGTCTCGACATCCGCTTCCGGATGCTCCAGCCGCGCGAACTCGCCGCGGCGATGGGCTTCCCCGAGGAGTACGAGCTGGTCGGCAACAAGACGCAGGTCACGAAACAAATCGGGAACGCGGTGCCGGTCAACCTCGCGAAGAACCTCGTCAACCAACTCCTGACGGGCGACGCGCCGTCGCTCCACACGTTCGCGAACGAACAGGGGGTCGAAGCCGATGACTGACAAGCCGACTGCTGAGGACATGGATGGTCCGGATGCGTACCCCTCGGGCGAACTGTTAGTGGGTCAAAACGGCCTTGCCGCCCGGTGCCCGTACTGTGACACGGTTATCGCACTCGACGGGCCTCATGAGTGCCCGACTTGCGGAGCCAAAGCGGACGTGTCTGTGAGGTGGTCGAGGTGACTGAGGCGTCGGCATCCGATTCGCGTCGCGTGTGTCCTGCCTGTGGTTGCGAGGTCCGTCACCAGCGCCCTGACGAGCACGATAACGGGCTCGCGGAGTGTCCGGTTGCAAAGGCGCTCACAAACAAGCCGTGGGCGGTGACCCATCGTGTCTGAGCCCGAACGTGGCGAGCGCCCACCGACGCTCGAACTCGTGACCGTTCACGACACCGAGTACGGCTACGGGAGTGGCCTGCTGACGGTCATGCTCGGCCTGAGTGCCGCGCTGTTCTACGAGACGTGGCACGCGGAGCCGTTCATCGCGACCGTCGTGGTGAGCGCCTACGTCGCGCTCTCGGCGCTCCTGTTCGAACACGGGACGCGAAACGCCTACCAGAACTGGCGACTCGCCGAGCGCGCCGGGCGGTGGTCGGATGACTGAGCGGCTACTGGCGTCGTGGGAGGACGCGCCCTACGTGAGCTACGACCGCCGGTCGGCCGTCGTCGAGCACCGAATCCGACTGGTCGTCTACGACGACGGCAACGTCGACGTCGTTCACGAGGTCCGGTCTGACGACGACCGCGCCGACGAACCCGCCGAGTGGACGCCGAAAGAGGCCCACGAGGTTCGCGGCGGGCGCGTGACGAAAACCGGAGGCCGGCCATGACCGTCCGGTGCAAGCACTGTGGGCAGACGTGGGACCGCGACCCGGTCCTCGAATCGACTGCCAACCAACCCACCGCAACAGACACACCATGAGCAGAGACACGCGCATCGCCGAAGCCTGCTACCAAATCCTCGGCGACCTGGACTGCATCAACCCCGAGACCGAACACCAAGCACAGCTCATCGACGAGGCGCGCGCCACCATCCGCGAACTCGCCGAAGACGACAAGGACCGCCACGGCACGACGCCGAGCGACGAACTCGCGGCGTTCCTTCGGGAGAAAGCGGAGGCCGACGATGACTGACATCGACCCCGAGCGCATCAAGCCGGGCGACCTCGTGAAACTCGCGGATTCGCCATCCGAGTGGCGCGTCATCGAACCGATGGAAGAACGGAAGACAGCGATGTACTCGGGAAAGCTCATCGGGGTTTGCATCCGCGGGTCGCCGGCACTCGGGGGGTGGAAGCCCGTTCGAAATATCACCGACCACGTCCCACGGGGCCAGACGTTCGAAGACCCCGACAACGAGACGCAAACAACACTCGCGGAGGTGGTGTGAGTGGCCGACAAGCCGAAGCACGTGCTCATCTACGCGCGTCGGGAGGACACGGCCCACAAGTTCCTCGGCCCACTCAACGCCGGCGACCGGGCCTACTGGCGGGTGGGCGGGACGCCACGGCAGACGGCCGAACGCGCTCGGGTGTTCTTCCACGACGGCGACCTCATCTACGCCGAGGCGATGATAACGAAACTGGAGGCCGGCCGCATCTGGTTCACACCACTCGAAAGCGTCCGCTTCGACCACCCCGACCGGCCCGACGGCGGACACCGCGGCTTCCAGTATATCGAGGGCCTGCCGACGCCGACCTCGAAGCACCTGCCGCGATGACGCGGTAGGTCGGCGTTCGTTTCCGACCACCGTTTCGGAAAACTGTTTTTGGAGTACGTTTATGTTTGCTGTAAACAAAAACAGGAAACAGAGATGGCAAACAAAAACAGACCACTCACGGCGGCGACGTACGTCGAGAAAGGCGGCGTCGGGAAGACGACGACGGCCGCGCACGTCGCGGTCGCGGCGTGCCAAGACCACGGCCTCGACACGTTGCTCATCGACCTCGCAGGAACGCAGAACGACCTCGCCACGCAGTTCGGCCTCGGCGAAGTCGCGGGGGACGTTGACGCGCCGATCTCCGCGGTCTTCGGGAGCGACTGGGACTTCATTCGCGAGAACGTCCCGGACATCTCGAATGTCGTCGAGCGCATGGTGTTCGAGACGGCGGAAGGACCCGACCTCATCCCCGCAGACCCCGGCCTCGGCGGCGCGGACAACAACCTCGCGAACGTCGTCGTCGAACAGCGCTACGAGTTCCTGCGCTCGTTCATCGACGAGGACCTCGGCGACCGCTACGACCTCGTGCTAATGGACCTCCCCGGCAAGGAGGACAACATCGCGCTCAACGGCCTCTTTGCGGCAGAGAACGTCATCGCGCCGCTGAAGCCCGGCGCGTTCGAGGAGAACCAACTGCAGAAGCTCGAAGCGACGCTCGCCGAGATAAACGACGACCTCGGCGTCGACCTCCGGCTCGCGCTCGTGTTCGCGACGATGGTCGACGGCCGCGTGTCGCTCCACGACGAGTTCGTCGACGAGCTGGAGCAAAGCCACCCCGAACTGCTCGGCCAGCCCATCCCGGCGACCGCGGGCGTCGGCAACGGGCAGGATGCCGGCCACACGCTGTTCGGGTTCGACGATGACGACCGACTCGCGAGCGCTGACCGCGCGCTCGACGCGTACCGAGAGAACGCCGACCGCCTGCTGACCAACATCTCCAACTAACCATGTCCGACGACCAATCCAAGGCCGAGGAACTGCTACAGAGTAAGAAAAGCGAGAAGCGCCACACCAGCCAGCCGGCGCGCAAGACGGCGGCCGGCGACGGCCCGGACCTCGCGAGCGCGGTCGAAGCCGCGTACCACGACATTGACGAGGGTGACATCATCGAGACGCTATCCATCCGGGACGGGAACCTCGCGGCGCTGTTCGCGGCGCTGGAGACGACCGGCGAGTTAGAGGACGTCGGCCGGCGGGCGCTCGGGCGTCTCGACCGCGACGGTGACGCGGACTCGAAAGCGCAAGTCCTCAAGGCGCTCATCCGCATCGGCCTAAGCGATGTCGCGAGCGACGAACTCGCGGCGGCGACCGAGGGCAAGCGCCGGTTCAAGCGCTCGCAGATAGAAGACGACGGTTTCTGAATCCAGTTTTCTAAAACGGTTTCTGTTTACTGTTTTTGTTTACAGTTTGCTAAAACAGATTGTGTGTGCGTCGCCACAGCTCGTCGTGTAGTTCCTGAGAAAGGCACCCGGAAGCTATGTGGTGCATCTATGGCTGATACCCAAGCATCGGACGGTGCCTTCGGAGGCGAAGCCTCCACTCACGGATAGCTTCGGGCCATACAAAAAGAGTCGGAATGGAACTCGGCGAGCGGGGCTGTCGTCGACGGCGGTGCCTATCGCCGGTCGCCGACACCGGCGTAGCGGTCGACGCGGTCGATGCGGAGGACGGGCGCGATGTCGTCGCCGTGGACGACGTGCGGGATGTCGACCGGCGAGAGCGCCGGGACGCGGAGGCCGCCGATGGCCGCTCGTGGGGGCGTCGCCGTATCGACCATGAGCGGGTAGACGACTGAGAGGTCGTCCGCTCCGGGTGCGTCGAGGACGCGGTGGCGGCTCACACCGCCGGTGGTCTCGACGCGGACGGCGTCGCCGCGCGTCAGCTCGTTCGAGATAGCCGCGAGTTCGCCACGGGACATCGTGCGCTCCTCGACGACCGCGAGCGCGGCCACACGGGCGTCGTGCGGGACGTCGAAGCGGTCGAGCGCATCGGCGATGGCCGCGGTGTCGTCGGCGAGTACGCCGTCAGAGACGAGCGACAGCGCCAACTCTGACGCGGTGTCTTCGTCGACGCCGAGTTTCAGACAGACGTTGTGAACTTGCCCGGCGAACCGTGCCTCCATTGAGGCGAGGCCGCCGTCGGTGACGGGGTCGGTGACTCGGTGGTCTGGTTCCGCCGCGTTGTGTGGGGTGTTGGTAGCCATAGATGCTTCAGGGGCTTTCGCCCCGTGTATGACTAATAGTCAGTTGTTGTAATAAGTGTTTTGTTGGGGTGTTGATGGAACTGCCGGGGCCAAAGACATAATACGCACAACAACAGTTGTACAGTCGCAGTCCGTGCAATCCTAAGCCGAACTATAGGTTGCCGGGTCGTCTACACGTCCGGTCAGAATACCAGTTCCGCCGGACGTGTCAACAATTCGTTTTAGAAGTCTCGAATCACCTTCCAGTGGGTACGAAGCGTGTTGACGGAGGTCTCCGCGGCGTCGGCAACCGCGGCTTGCGTCAGCTCCGGTTGGACGGCGTAGACACACGCGGCGGCGAACGCGCTCGGCGAGCGACCGGACGCGGTGCCGTCCTCGACGGCGTCGATAGCGATGCGGAGCGCACGGCGTTCGTCGTCGTTGCTCATGTCGAACTCAGACGCGAGGGCCGGAACGTGGTCCGCGGGCGTTAGCGGCGGGACCGCGATGCTGTCGAGTTCGCGCTGAATGTCCTTCGCGGTCGAAATCACGGCTTCGGCGTCGCAACGCGCGACCTCGTCGAAGTCCGAAGCGAAGCGGGGAATGGAGTTTTCGCGGAGCGCGATGTGCGCCGCGGCGGTCGCGAGGCGTTCGAGACTCCGGCCTTTCGCGAGGTCGGCGTCGTGTGCCGCGCGGAAAATGTAGCACGCCCGGTCGGTGACATCGTCGCCGCCGTCGAGCGCTTGCACGACGCGCTTGGCTTCGCCGAGGCCGAACATCCGGCATCGCTGACGCTTCGATTCGACCTTCGCCCGCTTGTGCTGGATGCGCATCCGGTGCATCGCAAGCGAGTTGTTGTCCGACTGGTACGAGATTTCGGACCCGAAGCCTCGGTCGTGGCGGCGAATCGTCGTCGGCGCTCCCACGCGCGACTCTTTGCGAATCTCCTCGCGCGTGCCGCTGAACTGGGGGCCGTGGTCGAACGCGGAGTCTTCGATAACCGCCGAACACTCGGGGCAGACGACCTCGTGGCCCATCTGACGGGGGGTCGCGCCGCAGTCGGGGCACGTGGTCGTGGGTGATGCAACGGTTCGAGTTGGGTAGTGGATTCCTGCCATAGATGCTTCAGGGGCTTTCGCCCCGTATATGACTAATAGTCACACTTTGTAATAAGTCCTTTGGTTGTGTTGGGCCATCAAAGCCGACGCTCGTCGAGCAAGAGTTACACACGGTGGCGGCAAATCCCCAATGGGGATGGTTCGCGACTGCCTCAACAGTCGCGTGCTATACGCCGCGGCCGGCGGTTAGAACCGCCTGAGGTCCCACGGAACGGCCGAATCTCCCCCGTGGCTTCGAATCGCCGCGGCCACCCATTCCTGCGAGTTCTCGCGGAGCATGATACTCCGACCGAATCGCTTGAACACGACCGGATAGGCCGTCGATTGGGCCATGTCCTTCGCGATGTCCTCCGCGTCGGCGCGAAGATTCGACGGGATGCCGAGCGAAGCGATAGTGCCGATACCGACCGCTCGCGGCTTGTAGAAGCCTTCACGGTGCATTTTGACAAGTATCGTTGCCCGAACTTTGTCTTCGGATTCTGAATCCATCTGTTTCACCTCCATTAGTGACTAATAGTCATACGAGATTAATAAATATTTTGGTTTAGTTGGTCGGGACAATACTTTGCGGCAAACGGTGCTGTTTCTTTGAACCAACGGCTTATGTGGCATGACAACTAATCCAGAGTATGGCAATGGATTTGGAGTATGACGGCGGTGGAAGTTCCGAAAACGCTCTGGAGAAGCTCTTGACGCCCGTTTCGAAGGTGTCGATTCTCCGCGCGTTACTGGACGCGCGCGTTCCGATGAATCCGACCGACATCTGTGAAACCGCTGGCCTCAGCAAGAACGCGTGGTACGACAACGCCGAAGACCTCATCGACCTCGGTGCGGTCAAGAAGGTCGGCGACGCGGGGAACTCGCCGATTTACATGGCTAACCGTGAGAACGAGCTGGTGCGAGCGCTCGAACGCGTGTACGATATTGCGGCCGCTCGCGACCGCGACGACCCCGCCGACAAAGCCATGCTCGACGTCCCAGACGAACTGCTCAGTGATGACGGCTAAAAAATAGTTCCCGGTTCGCTATTCGAACAGGGTGGTTTTTCTCAGGTGCTCGGCAACGGCGTCGCCGACCGCTTCGGCGAGCGCGGCACGCAGAGGGTTCTTGTGCTCGTAGAGGTCACCAGTGACCCACTTGCCGTCGTTCGAGGCGTTGTAGGCCGACAGGAAGAACCCGTTAGCGACCTTCTTGACGGTGATGACGAGGGTCACTTCACCGAAGTTGAAGCTCATGGCGAACTCGTCGCCGGGTGCGCCTTGTTTCAATCCGTCAGTGAGCGCGTCGAACCGGTCCATAGTGGAACCGGCTTCGATTTGCTCTTTGGTTGGGGTACCAGCCATTGGTTGTCTCGGGGCTTTCGCCCCGTATATGACTAATAGTCACCATCTGTCTTAAGTCTTCCTATGCCAAGTGGCCGTGGTGTATAGAAAGGTATAAGTTGGGAGATGACTATTAGTCATACAGGGGGTGGAAGCCCCCAAGCATCTATGGCAGAGAACCACAACGACGAAATCGAAGCATCGGTCGAAGAACACGGTAGCTACTGCGCGCTCGAAGTGCGCTCCAAGCGCGGCACGGGCACGCGGAACGAGGACCGCGTGAAAGCGACCCTCGCCCGCCCGACGCTCGACGACGTCGAGGGCGAGAAGGACCAGCTCATCGCGCTCGTCAAGGAGAGTCTCGGCGACGCCCGCGAGTTCCAACCCGACGCCGACGAATAGGTCGGGGGAGCCCGTGGACGCCTCTTTCGCGGTCGAACTGACGTCCGGCGTTCCCGACTGGTCGCTCGCGGTCCTGACGCTCGCGCTATCGGTCGTGTTTGCGGTCGCCGCCGGCGTCACGATTGGACTGGGTTCGGTCCTGCTCGCCGAGTTATTCGGCATCAGGTAGCCGGCCAAATAGAAACATTTTTATTGTGGTGTGACTATTAGTCATACACGGGGCGAAAGCCCCTGAAGCATCTATGGCAGAACCAAACCCAACCGAATCTGACGAACTCGACTCGTTTGAACCGCGCACGGTGCGCGCCCTGACCGAGCGGATGACCGTGTACGCCCAAGACCCCGACGCGTGGAGCGACTCGGAGGCCGCCGTCTACTCCAGTTCGACGCAGTACATTGTGTCGTTCGTTGAGGGGCAATGCAACTGCGACGACTCGTACTTCCGCCGCGCGAAGTGCAAGCACCAGCGCCGGGCGGCGTTCGCGCTCGGGATTCGGGACATTCCCGAGGACTTCCCCGAGGACCGCATCGACCCCCTGCTCCTCAAGCGCGTCCGCTCGCGGGGTCAGAAATGACCTTCTGGTGCGACATCTGTGAGATGGACCACGCGACGACGGTAGACGAAGACGGCTACACGCTCGGGCTGTGCCCGATGCGCGGCACGGTCCTCGTCGACGCCCCGGAGGTGCCGGCATGAAGGCCGTCGCCGACCGCGCCCGCGACCTGCTCGACGACGATAGCGAGTGGACCGTGGCCAACATGGCCGAGTACGTCAAGCTCACCCGGACCCGGACGCGCGTGTTCTCGCCGTCCGGCATCACCGGGGAGGACACGGTGTGCATCATCATCGTGGGCAACACGTTCGCGCTCATGTCTGGCTACAAGCGTTCGGGACCGTTCAAGTCGGGCGACCCGGTGGTGTCCGCGGTCGAAGCGACGCGCATCGTCGATGGGGTCGTTGACGACCCCGAACGCCAGTACATCGACATCAAGCCCGCACAGCAGTAACGGGCCACGACACTACGATTTTTAACCGATTCCGGGGGTAAAGTGACCGGGCGGAAACGCCCGGTGCATCTATGCGAAACGCTCTCACAACTCCCGACACGAAGACGTCCCACCCGCTGACGTTCGAGTGGGCCGACCGCCACGACCGGACGCTCCACGTCGAAACCGAGCTGTTCGCCTTCGGGTTCGTCGAACGAACCGCCGAGACCGCGACATGCTCACTCCACGACGGCCTATCCCTCCGCTCGGTCGAAGCTCGGACGCGCCGCCAACCGAACCTCAACCACGACACCGGCACGAACGGCGTCCCCGCGGCGCTCGCGACCGCGGTCGTCGGGGTCCGCTACACCTACGAGGACTCACCAGCTACCGAGCGCCGCGTCTCGTCGATTCGGCAACGGCGCGGTGCGTGGGTCGCCGTCCTCGACGACGGCACGCTCACGGTCGAAGTGAGCCGTCTCGTGGTCCTCCTCGCCGACGGAGTGGCAGTTCCGGCAGTGGCGTAACATATTTCAACTGGCGTGACTATTAGTCAGTCATGGCGCGCGTCGGCAGGACGTGCGAGTTCCACTATGACCGAAGACATACAAATCGAACCCGTTGACCTCGCGGCCATCAGATACCAAGGCGGCGCATACACGGTTGCGATAACGAAAGCGATGAATCGAATCGACAAGAGCGGCGGGTCGCTGTTCTTGGACATCCACGCAATCGAAGACATGGGCGTCCTCCCCGGTATGTGGACCGCGGACGACGCCGACGAGGTCGTGGACAAAAACACGCGGAAAATCCATGTCAAGCGAAATCAGAGCGGGGAAAGCTATCGCGTGAACATCCCCGAACGAGCGCTCGAAGACTTGGGCCTCGACCCCGAGGAGGTCCGGGAGCGCTCGGATGGGAAAAATCCGATGAAGCTCACCGTCCTCGCGGGCGACGACATGATTGTGTTCCAACCCATCTGATTCTGTTTCTCATCTAACGATTTCGACTAGTAGAAGTGACAACGCGGCTTAATTAGCGGTTTGATATGGCAAACAGTTATCACGGTTGATTGACTCGAAAGACAGTATGGCAGATAGAAAACAACTGGGGCTATCCTTCGCCATAGAGGCAATTGAGGGAGGAGACTGCAAGATGGTCGGCAATGGGACCATCTTCGCCCGAGCGGACGCGAGCGATGAGGTCGTGTCCGTCTACGAGATTGACGCCGAAGACGGTTCTCAGGAGGAGCTGTCTATCTACGGTTCGCTCGTCTGGACGGACACGTTCGATTCGGTCCTTCGGAAGCGGGGTGCGCCCGCCGCGGTCCCGTCCGACTAATCCCACGCCACGCAACCCAAGACCTACTTTTTGACTCGTCGTCGAGGCCGCCAGTCCCGAGCTTAAGTACGAGGCCGCGCCTACGTCAGTATGCGCTTGTACTACACCGGTGGGTCGCCGAACAACCTCCGGAAGGCCCGCGAACACGCGCCGTCGCACTCCCACGGCTACGGGTGGACGCCGGCGAAGATGACGCCCCACGACGCGCACTACTTCCTCGATAACGGGGCATACACCGGCGACTTCGACGGCGACGCGTGGTGTAACGCCATCGAGCGCTCGATGCTTGAGATGCCGATGGACCCCGATTTCGTCGTGATGCCCGACGTCTACGGCGACGCCGAGGCGACCGTCCGCCGCCACCTCGAATGGCTCTACGAACGCCCGCTCCCGCTTCGCTCGGGCGAGCTGATGCGCTACTGGGTGCTCCAGCCGGGCCTCCCGCTCGACGAACAGTTCGACGCCATCGCCGGGTGCCAAGGCGTGTTCGTCGGCGGCCCGGTCCGCTGGAAGCGCGCGTTCGGCGAACAGATCGTTGCGAAGGCCCGCGACCGCGACCTCCGAACGCACGTTGGAAATCCAGGCGGCGCGGGCGGACTCGTGTGGGCCTACCGCGCGGGCTTCGACTCGTGCGACACGACCAGCATCTTCCAGAACGGCTATTGGCACTACCTCGAAGCCCTCGAAGACGCGACCGAAGAGACCGACGCCGACCAGACCGCCGTCGACGACGCCGGCCAGACCGCGCTCAACGGGTGGGTGTGAACCCGTCGGTCCCGACGAGACTGATTCTCCCGAAAACACACCCGACGTTTCCGACGTTAGTCGAGAATTTCGAAGACGAACTTCGGACGAATGGCAAGTTCGTACTCGTTGTACCGACCTCCGCGACGGCCGTTGTTGCGCTCGTAGTGGTCGACAAAGCCCTGCATCGCCAACTCTCCAAGGTGGTCCCGGATAGCCCGCGTCGTGGTGAGTGGGTCTTTCCGCATCTCCTCGCAGACGCGCTCGTACGAGTCGTAGAGACGTTTGACTCGGACTGGCGTCTTGTCCGATTCTTCGAGCCGCGCGAGCGTTATGAGCACTATCTGCTGATGCTCAGTGATTGTGGTCAGGCTACTCTCCAACTCGCCCCGTTCAATCTGCTTTTTCGCGGCGTCGATGTCGTCAACGGTGACGGTGTCTCGCCCATCGCTTAGCGTGAGCCCGCCGCCGACGTCGAGCAGGTCGAGTGCTTGGCGAGCGTTCCCCGAATCGCGTGCCGCAAGGGCCGACGTATACTCGATGACGCCCTCCTCAACAGCACCGTCGACGAACGCTTTGTCCCTGCGGTCCGATAGGATTGAGTTGAGTTCGTTTGCGTTGTATGGAGGGAACTTCAGTTCACGTTCGCGGAGCGTCGACTTGGTTTTTGCAGAGAGCGTCTGGCGGAACGCGAAGTTGTTCGCGATTCCGATCAACGTCAGCGGGAGGTTCTCGTCGCTCGTATCGGATGCTTGGCGAGGGAGGTCGTACAGAAACGAATCGGCCTTTGACATGTGGTCGATTTCGTCGAGGACCAGGAATACCACATCGCCGTCGAGACTGTGCAACTCCTCGTAGAGCGTTTCGTAGGCGAGTTGCGTCGAGAGTCCGGTCTTCGGGAACTGTTTTTCGTTGTGGCCCCGGATTTGATTGATTAGCTTGCGTGAGACGTTGTACGCGGACGATTCGTTACAATTGACATTGAGAACGTCAATTTGGATGTCGTGCTCGGCCGCCGCTTCGATGAGCTGGTCCAAGACAAAATCGGTGACGGCGGTCTTTCCCACGCCCGTGTTCCCGTAGACCATGACGTTGCTCGGGGCATCGCCGAAAATCGCTTGCGCGAGGGCGTCGCGGTACTGTTTGATTTCGTCGTCACGTTCCAAGATGCGCTCGGGCGTGTAGTCCTCGGACAGCACACTACGGTCGTCGAACACCGACTGGTTCACACCTGAGAATATGTTGTCGGACATCGTCGTGTCATCTCTCTTTCTCCGACCCCGTGTCGGAGACTACCTATTCTCACTCACACGTGAGATTCACATAAAACCACCCGTTCCACTGTTTCTACTGTTCCTGTTGTTTATATACTCCCCTCACCCCGGTTTTCCACTGTTAGTCGCGGCGAGAGTCTGGTTTCCGTCTCGCCAACAGCATTTTGCCGGGACCAAAAGATATAATCTACCGTCCGAGGACA
>NZ_BMCI01000009.1:0-66507 GCF_014635105.1 Haloferax sulfurifontis | reverse complement strand
TACGCACTGAGACCCGAGAACGGGTCCAGGCGCAAACTGGATTGCACGTATACATTGGTACGACGACCCGACCGATATTGGTATGACAGCGGTTCGATTCCGCTGGTCGGCATTAAGGCGGCCAGAGCGGTGAGGTTCCACCCGTACCCATCCCGAACACGGAAGTTAAGCTCACCTGCGTTCTGGTCAGTACTGGAGTGAGCGATCCTCTGGGAAATCCAGTTCGCCGCCCCCACTCATACAGAGCCCGCTGGACTTCGGTCCAGTGGGCTTTTTTCATTTATAGCGAGCGGATGGTCCGCTCGCACGCACACATTCAGAGCGACCGCACTCCGGTCGAGACACCGAAAACGCCCGACTCAGGTTGCACACCGTCAGGCTTAAGCACAAGACAGGGATACCAGTAACTGCGCCAAGGTGGCAGAGTTCGGCCCAACGCATCCGCCTGCAGAGCGGAACCCCCGCCGGTTCAAATCCGGCCCTTGGCTTTTCCTTTCGAACGTTGCTCCCGCGAGCGACGCGTCTCGGAATCGAAGCGGTGAGTGACGACGCTATCGCACGAGTCGTGCTTTGAGCGCGTTGACCGCGTCGACGTCGCCCAGTTCGCGTGCGAGTTCGAGGGCGTCGAGTGCGGTCTTTCGCGCTCGAACCCCTGCTTCGACGGACGAAAAGCACGTCGTAGCGCGCCGTAGTTCGGCGAGCGCCTCGGTTGCGTTGCCGACTTCGCGGAGTGCACCGGCGTACTGTCATCGACCTTCGAGGACCGCCGTCGGCGCGGACTCGGTTGCCGCCGCGAGAAGCGAGAGTCCGTCGTCAGTCTCACCCGACCGCACGTACACGTCTCCGAGAGTCATCTTCGCGAGCGCCTTCGGTTCGTCACCGAGCGCCGCCGCTCGTTCGAGCCACGGTAGCGTTCACCCAGAGAGCCAGGCGAAGCCGTCGGCACGCGCGCGAATTAACAGCGTTTCGTCGAGCTCCGCGCCGTCGAGCGCGTCGAGAAAGTCGAACCGGTCGGAGACGAGTTCCAACTGCTCTATGATGTGGTCGTCCGCGCGCGTCACGGCCCTCCCCCGATGCGGTGCCGTCGCGCGACTGGTCCGTAACTCATGATACGTCCGTTCGGCCGACAGATTCAAAAAGTCTCGTCAATCTGCGACCGCGACTGCGCTTCCGCCCCGCCGTATTGAGGGTGGGAGTCGCCGCCGGCGGGCGCGCGACGCGGTGACACGCTCCGAGGAAAAGTAATCGTTATACGCCGCGTGGCCCATGCCGAAACCATGCAACGACGCGCCGCGGTCATCTCCGTCGTGTTCTTCCTGGTCATCGGTGCCGGTGCATACTCGCTTATCGCGACTGCATCGACGCCGTCGGTCAGTTTCGAGAACCCCGAGTACTCGCTGGCACAGGGAGACGAGTTCTCCGTCCCCGGTAGCGACCAGGCGTACACAGTATCGTCGATAACCGAAGAGGAGGAGTCGGGCGGCCACGGTGGCGGCACGACGCTGGTCCGTTCCGGTGAGCTCACGTACGTGAACGAGTCGGCCCGGTACACGGAGACGTGGGACAACGAGAGCACCGTCACGCTCGACGGCACCGACTACCGTGTCGAAATCGCCAACGTCTCGGACCCCAGCGAGGCGACGCTGGTCGAACTGTACAACGAGACCGCGATTCTCCGGGCCGACTCGAACGCCGACAACGAGACCGTCACCCGTGACGGCGAGCGCTACGTCGTCATCAACGATTCGACGCTCGTCTCGGTCGACGAGTACTTCCCGGAAAACGAGACGCGCACCGTCGCCGAGGGCGACTCCTTCGGCTACAACAACCAGTCTGTCACCGTCGCGGCTGTCGAGACTTCCGGCGTGACCGTCGAGTGGTTCGCTCCCGAGGAGAACACCGTCACCGTCGACAACGAGGCGAACCTGACTCTCTCCGGACAGCAGTACCTCGCGTACTTCCCGGACGGCGAGACCCTCGTCCTGACGCAGAACTACGACAGCTATCAGGCCCAACTGTCCGAAATCGAGCACTACCACGAGACGGAAAACGGCCTCTGGGGTGTCGCCATCGTTTCGTTCACCACGAGCATTCTCCTCGTCGGCATGGCGTTCCTCCCGTCGCGGTACTGAACGCCGCGGCAGTCACCGTTTTTCGCGCGCAGTCTTCGCTTCGAGCCACGCGATTCCGATTCCGATAGCGACGGCCGACAGCGACCCGAGTATCTGGAGCCCGGCGACCGTGAGAACCGAATCACTGGGTGCGTAGCGCCACGAGGCCTCCACGAGTGTCCCGAGGCCGACGAGGACGAGGAACGCGCTGACGGCGACCGACGGCCACGACTCCGTCCGCGCGAGGGCTCGGCGAATCATCACTCGGAAGCGTCGCGCCGCGAGGAGAAAAGCGAGACGGGAACACGGCGGGGACACAGCGGGGACAAGCGGGGACACGGCAGAGACATGGCGGGCCGACACGAAGCGGAGACGAAACAGAAACGCCGGGGGCGGTCGGCGAGCGTCGACCGAACCGGGCGACTACCGCCGCAGGAAGTCGAGGAAGTGGTAGTCGTGGTCCGGCGTGTAGGTCCGAAACAGGAGGCTGTTCGTGAGGACGGACACCGACGACAGCGCCATCGCGCCCGCGGCGAACACCGGCTGGAGGAGGCCGAGCGACGCGAGCGGAATCATCGCGGTGTTGTAGCCGAGCGCCCAGAACAGGTTCTGTTTGATTTTGGCGAGCGTCCCCGCGGAGATGCGGATGGCCTTCACCACGTCGAGCGGGTCGTCGCGCATGAGCGTCACGTCGGCGGCCTCGATGGCCACGTCGGTGCCGGAGCCGAGCGCCGTGCCGACGTACGCGGCGGCGAGCGCGGGCGCGTCGTTGACGCCGTCGCCGACCATCATGACGCTCGTCCCGTCGGCCTGCAGAGACTCGACCGCGTCGGCCTTGTCCTCGGGGAGGACGCCCGCGCTGACGTTCTCGGGGTCGATGCCGACCTGCTCGGCGACGGCGCGGGCGGTGCGCTCGTTGTCGCCGGTAATCATGTGGACGGTCACGTCGCGGTCGCGGAGCGCGGCGACGGCCTCGGCGGCCGACTCCTTGATTTCGTCCGCGTCGGCGACGACGCCCGCGAGGTCGCCGTCGACCGCGACGAGCATCGCGGTCTTGCCCTCGCCTTCGAGGTCGCGGAGCGCGTCTTCGGCCGGCGCGGGGTCGACGCCCGCCTCAGAGAGGAGTTTGCGGTTGCCGACGAGGACGGTCTTTCCCTCGACGGTCGCGCGAATCCCGTGGCCGGGAACGTTCTCGAAGTCCGCCGGCTCCGCGAGGTCGAGACCGCGGTCCTCCGCGCCGGAGACGATGGCGCGGGCCAGCGGGTGTTCGCTGTTGCGCTCGGCCGAGGCGGCGTACCGGAGGACGGCGTCTTCGTCGAGCGTCTCGTCGTCGGCGGTGACGACGCCGGAGCCGTCGGCGGCGGGGCCGACGGCGACCACGTCGGTCAGCGTCATCTCGCCTTTGGTGAGCGTGCCGGTCTTGTCGAAGACGACCGTCTCGACGTCTTTGACGCGTTCGAGCACGTCGCCGCCCTTGAACAGGACGCCGTTGCGCGCGCCGATTGCCGTCCCGACCATCGTCGCGGCGGGGGTGGCGAGGCCGAGCGCGCAGGGGCAGGCGATGAGCACGGCCGAGGCGAAGACGACGACGGCGAACTCGAACGTCGAGACCGCGCCGCCCGCGGCGACCGGACCGCCCGCGACGAGGCCCCAAAGCGGGAGCGACCGGATGAAGCCGGAAAGCGCCTCGGGGAAGAGGAACCAGACGACGCCCCACAGGAGGGCGTTGGCGATGACCGCGGGCACGAAGTACGCCGAGATGCGGTCGGCGAGGTTCTGAATCTCGGGCTGGCGGCCCTGTGCTTCCTTGACGAGCGAGACGATCTGCTGGATGGCCGTCTCGGAGCCGACCTTGGTCGCTTCGACCACGAGGACGCCGTTTTGGTTCACCGTCGAGCCGACGACCTCGTCGCCTTCGGCCTTCGAGACGGGGACGGACTCGCCGGTGACCATCGACTCGTCGACCGCGGAGTCGCCGTCGACGACGACGCCGTCGGTCGGAATCTTCTCGCCGGGGCGGACCTTCATGCGGTCGCCGACCTCGACGTCGTCGAGGGGGACCTCGCGTTCGGTCCCGTCGTCGTCGACGAGCGTCGCGGTGTCGGCTTCGAGTTCGAGGAGCGTCCGGAGCGCCTCCGACGCCTGTCCCTTCGAGCGCGCTTCGAGGTAGTTCCCGAGCGTGATGAACACCAAGATGAGCGCCGCGGTGTCGAAGTAGAGACTGCCGGCGAGCAGGCCGCTGAGGACGGCGATCGAGTAGACGTACGCCGTGGACGACCCCATGGCGATGAGCACGTCCATGTTGGCGGTGCGGTTCCGCACGACCGCCGTGTAGGAGTTCTCGTAGAACTCGCGGCCGAGGTAGACCTGCACCGGCGTGGCGAACGCGAAGCCGATCCAGCCGACCGGGACGCCCGTGCCGGGAATCGTCTCGGGGAGGCCGCCGCCGAACAGTTCGACCGCGAGCATCGCCAAAAGCGGGAGCGACAGCGCCGCGCCGAAAAGCGTCAGGCGCTTCTGTCGGCGAATCTCCTCGTTGCGGGCGGCGTCGCGGGCGTCCTCTGCGTCACCCTCGTCGTCGCCGCCCTCGCGGATGGGCGTGTAGCCGGCGTCTTCGACCGCCCGATACATGTCGTCGAGGCTCGCGTCGGCGGGGTTGTAGGTGACGTGCGCCTCGTCGGTGGCGAAGTTGACTTCGGCGGCGACGACGCCCGGAACCGACTCCAAGGACTTCCGGTTCGCGTCGGCGCAGTTCGCACAGCTCATCCCGGTGATGCCGATGGTTCGGGTCTCCGAGAGCGCCTCGTAGCCGGCGTCCTCGATGGCGTCGTATATTTCGCCGAGCGATACCTCCTCGGGGTCGTACTCCACCGACCCCTCGTCGGTGGCGAAGTTGACGCTGGCGCTCGTCACGCCGTCGAGCGCCTCCAACGCCTCGCCGACGGTGCGCGAGCAGTTCGCGCAACTCATTCCGCGGATGTCTAAATGGGCCGTTCGGCTACTCATCTCACCTAGACGTACGTGCCCCTTGCTTACCTCGGTTGCCCCTTCAGAACCGAACGTCCGAGAGGGGCGGAACTTTAGATTCGAAACCGGCGGGTTCGACGCTCGGTCGCCGCCAGCACCGCCCGACCGTCGCCCGCCCGCTCAGTCGTCGTTCGCGCCGGCTTCGAGGCGGTCGTATCGGTCTTCGAACCGGCCGAGACAGGACGAACAGCAGAAGTGGTAGAGCGACCCGCCGATGCGGGCGCTCTCGCCCTCGCTCGTCACCGTGTTGCCGCACTCGGCGCATTCGAGGGCGAAGCCGGTCCCGTTGACCGTCGGCGTCCACTCGGCGGACTCCACGAGGCTCACCTCGTAGTCGCGGACCCGCGAGAGGTCGACGAGGTCGTCCAACTGGGCGCGGACGGAGCTTCCGTCGAGTCGGGCGTGGGCGGTCACCTCCCCGTCGGCCGCGACGAACAGGTGTTGGACCGGGTCGGCCGCGCGGAGGGCGTCGCGGACCTCGTCGACGAACTCCGGGCGGACGGTCAGCCTGACGAGGACGGGCGTCCCGCCCGACAGCGTCGACTGGTCGAGGTCGACGGTGAACCGACGGATGATGCCCTCCTCGCGGAGGCGGTCGATGCGGTCGGAGACCGCCGGCGCGGAGAGGCCGACTTCGGCGGAGATGTCGCTGAACGGTCGGCGGGCGTCTTCGGCGAGGAGTTCGAGGATGTGGAGGTCGGTTTCGTCGAGCGCACGCATGGCTCCGTTTGGCACCGCGATGTCATAGATTTTTCCCGCGTTCAGCTTTCGATTCGAAAGCAGATGCCGGTACGTCACCGAATCGCCGAAAGGGAAACCCACTAAATCGAGAAGCCCCTCCCTCGAACCGTATGCCGACAACCCTCACCGTCACCGGGATGACCTGCGAACACTGCGAACAGCGCGTCGCTGACGCCCTCGCCGGCGTCGACGGGGTCGAGGACGCGACCGCCGACCGCGAGGCGGAGCGCGCGACCGTCGAGGGCGACGCCGACACCGACGCCCTCGTCGCGGCCGTCGAAGACGCGGGCTACGACGCGAGCGCCTGACCCCGAGGCGACGACGGGCCGGGCCGGGCGAGAAGACTCGCAGAACGAAGACTCGAAGAATCGGACGGCGCGACCGACAAGTCGCTTCGACGCGCCGACCTGAACGGTTTTAGCCGGCGACCCGCTACGCTCGACCATGCACGCGCGGTCGTGGGCGACCGTCCTGTTCGCGCTCGCCATCGGGCTCCTCCTCGCGCTCGGCGTCGTTCGACTCGCCGCCGGCGACACCGGGGACTTCGCGAGAAACGCCGGAATCGCCGCCCTGCTGACGATTTTCGCCGTCGCGCTGGTCAGGGACTGGGAGTCGAGCGCGGAGTGAACCGGCGGGCGGCGAGTCGGAGTTGTGCCGGTCCCGCGGCGAACTGTC
Source organism: Haloferax sulfurifontis (assembly GCF_014635105.1). Classification (NCBI taxonomy): domain Archaea; kingdom Methanobacteriati; phylum Methanobacteriota; class Halobacteria; order Halobacteriales; family Haloferacaceae; genus Haloferax; species Haloferax sulfurifontis. Next base: position 59,953 of record NZ_BMCI01000009.1, on the reverse strand, counting down.
ATCCGCCTGTCTTTCACTTCGGCTGTAGGCGGTTACAAGAGGCCGCGGTTCCAACCCCGTCTGTGTCTCCACCGAGCGACGACGACTTTCGCACGCACTCCCCCACCGCCCCGATAGACGACACGCCCACCGTCTCGTGTTCGCGTTGCGGCGAGGAGTGGGACCTCTCGTACGAACTGGACGAGCTACAGCTGGGGAACCAGTCGGTCGAGCAGTTCGCGCTCGACCATCGCCGCCACACCGGTCACTTCCCGGACGACGTCTCGCCGTGGGTCGTCAGCTGTCGGCGGTGTCCCGACGGCGAGCAGTTCCTCTCCGAGGCCAGCGCCCGCCGGTGGGCCCGCGCGCACGCCCGCCACACGCGACACGAGGTGTCGATGGACCACGCCGACGACGACGGGGTCGTCATCACGCCCGAGTGAGGCTCGGCGGCGTCCGGTTAGTCGCGCCGCTGGCGCGTGGTCAGTCACCGCCGCCGGTGTCGGTCGTCGGCGCGCTCGCGGCGGGCCGCATCCTCGGCCTCGACGCGTACCTCGAAGCGATGGAGTTCGTCCGCCGGCGGCCCAAGCTCAAGTACCTCCTCGGCTGAGGGGGGCGCTCCGGCCGCGTTCGGCATCGTTTCTCTCGGACGACATCGTCGATTACCAGGCACGTGAGTTCCTCTTCGGACCGTTTCGAAGCGTGTCGTCGGGTTTAGGAGTCCCTAAAATCCGAAAGTGGTTTATTGTATTAGGGACGCCTAAAACGTATGAACGAAGACGGAGTCGACGTCGACCACGCGTTTCGATGGGCTGTTCTCACGGGGAGGGTCTGAGCCGTGACCGCTCAAGACACCGGCCCCGAATCGGCGGACGTGGTCGTCGTCGGCGGCGGTCCCTCGGGATGCGCCGCGGCCGTCTTCACCGCGCGATACGGTCTCGACACCGTCGTTTTCGACCGGGGTAACGCCGCCTTCCGCCGGTGTGCGTACCTCGAAAACTACCTCGGTTTCCCCGCCGGCATCGGCGTGGACACCTTCACCGCGCTCGTGCACGAACACCTCGCCGAGGTCGGCGCGGACTACGTCGCCGACATGGTCGTCTCGGTCGAGCGACCGGGTGACGAGGGCGAGGCCGCGGATGCGAGCGAAAGCGAGTCGGACGCGTTCGACGCCGACGCCCGGCGGTTCGTCGTCCGCACGCAGGAGGGTCGCCGGGTCGAGGCCGACTGCGTCGTCGCCGCCGCGTGGTACGACGGCGACTACCTCCGCGGCCTCGACGACGACGACGCGATGTTCGAGGAACGCGACCACCACGGCGAGGTCCACGAGCACTTCGATTCCGACTACGCCGACGACGGGCGGACCCCCGTCGAGGGGCTGTACGTCGCCGCGCCCTCGGGCGAGAGAAACGCGCAGGTCGGCATCGCGGCCGGACAGGGCGGTCACGTCGCCCGGTGTCTCATCGAGGACCGCCGGCGCGAGCGCGGCTTCCCCGGCGACCTCGCGCGCCACTACGACTGGCTCCGCGCCGACACCGAGTTCCAAGGTGAGTGGGGCGACCGCGACCGCTGGCGCGAGTGGTTCGACGGCGAGGTGCCGGCCGACGCCGACCTCGACGACGAGCACCTCGCGGAACTCCGCGAGTCCTACATCGACCGGGCGTTCGACACCCGCCGGACCGACCACGAGGTCGAGGCCGCGGAACCCCGCGGCATCCGGCGACTCGTCGAGACAATCGGCACCGAACGCGTCCTCGACGCCCTTCCCGACGAGGCGCTCGCTGACTACCTCGACGGGCGCGAACTCGGAGGTGTCGAGCAGTGAGCGGGACGACGCCGACCGAACAGTCCTCCGGGTCGGCGCTGACCCGGCTGTTCGGCTGGATTGACGGGTCGCTCCTGTCGCTTTGTCTCGCCAGCCTCGTCGTCGTCGTGGCCGGCGGCCTCGTGCAGGTCAGCTTCGGCGCGTTCTCGATGACTATCGCCGAGGCGTGGCGCGCCGTCTTCGACCCCGCGGTCATCTTCGACCCGCAAGTCTGGCAGGTGTTCCTCCTCGGCGGCGAACTCCCCGAACTCGGTCGACAGACGCTCATCGTCTGGAACATCCGGCTTCCGCGGGTGTTCGTCGCCATCATCGTCGGCGCGAACCTCGCGATTTCCGGCGCAATCTTTCAGGCGGTCACGCGGAACGAACTGGCGAGTCCGTTCATCCTCGGCGTCTCGTCGGGGGCCGGACTGCTCATCCTCCTCACGCTCGTCGTCTTCTCGGGGCTCGCGGCGTACCTCCCGCTTCTGGCGGCGCTCGGCGGGATGTTCGCGTTCGTCCTCGTCTACCTCATCGCGTGGAAGAACGGCACCTCGCCGGTCAGGCTCGTCCTCGCGGGCGTCATCGTCGGCACCGTCTTCCAGAGCCTCCAGACGGGGCTTTTCTTCTTCGTCGACGATATCGGCGTCGTCCAGTCGGCCATCGCGTGGACGACCGGCTCGCTCACCGGCACGGACTGGGAACAGGTCCGCATGGCCCTCCCGTGGTCCATCATCGCCGTCGCCCTCGCGCTCGGAAGCTCCCGACAGCTCAACGTCCTGCTTCTCGGCGAGCAGACCGCCCGCTCGCTCGGGATGTCCATCGAGAAGGTCCGGTTCGCCCTCTCGGGCGTCGCGGTCCTCGCGGCCGCGGCGAGCATCGCCGTCGCCGGCATCGTCGGCTTCGTCGGTCTCGTCGTCCCGCACCTCGTGCGGAACGTGGTCGGGAGCGACTACAAGCGCCTCGTCGTCGGCTGTCTGTTCGCCGGCCCGGCGCTGATGGTCGCCGCCGACGTGGGCGCGCGCCTCGCGCTCAACCCGATTCAGCTCCCGGTCGGGGTCGTCACGGGCCTCGTCGGCGGGCCGTACTTCCTTTATCTCATGCGCAAACAGCAGAACATCGGTGAAGTGTGATGTCGAACCAGCAATCGGAGAACCCCCAACAGATGGCACAACACGGTGACACGGACGCGAACGCGGGCGGAAACGCGAGCGTCGAAGGCGACTCCGACCGCCAGAGCGCGCTCACCGGCGACGCGCTCGAACTCTCGTATCCGACGAGCGAGGGCCCGGTCGTCGAGTGCGACCGAATCGACATCCCGCGCGGCGAAATCACGGCGCTCGTCGGGCCGAACGGCTCCGGCAAGAGCACGCTCCTGAAATCCCTCGCCAAACAGCTCTCGCCCGACAGCGGGAGCGTCTACCTCGACGGGAAGTCAATCTCCGAGTACGACGACAAGGCGTTCGCCCGCGAGTTGGGGATGCTCTCCCAACAGCACGACTCTCCCACGTCGCTCACCGTCGAGGACCTCGTCTACCACGGCCGGTACCCCCACCGGAGCTTCTTCGAGCAGGTCAACGAGGCCGACCACGAGGCGGTCGAGCGCGCCATCGACCTCGCGGGCGTCGAGCACATCCGCGACAAGCAGATCGGTAACCTCTCGGGCGGCCAGAGCCAACTCGCGTGGATTGCGATGGTGCTCGCACAGGACACCGACGTGCTCCTCCTCGACGAGCCGACGACGTACCTCGACTTACACCACCAGCTCCGCGTGCTGGAGACGGTCCGCCAGCTCAACGAGGAACGCGGCGTCACGGTCGCGGTCGTCCTCCACGACATCGCGCAGGCGGCGCGGTTCGCCGACTACCTCGTCGCCATGCAGGACGGCGAACTGTACGACTGGGGCCCGCCGCGGGAGGTCGTCACCGAGGAACTCCTCGCCGACGTGTTCCGCGTCGAGGCCGCGGTCAACTACTCGCCCGACCCCGAAATCGTCCCGAAGCACTCGCTGTAGCGGGTCGACCCGTTTCGTTCCGTGCGGCCGCTCGGCAGAAGCGACTCTACACGCCCCGAGCGCCTACTGGACGGCGACGATTTCGATGTCGAAGACGAGCGTCTTCCCCGCGAGTTCGTGGTTGAAGTCGACGTCGACCTCGTCGTCTCGGACGGCGATAACGTCGCCGTGAAGCCCGTTTTCGGCGTGGACGTGCAGGCCGACTTCGGGCGTCTCGCCGACCATCCCCTCGAACGTCTCGGGGTCGTAGGTCCGGATTCGGTCGGGGTCGAACTCGCCGTAGGCGTCTTCCGGCGGGACGGTCACGGTCGCCTCCTCGCCGGCCGACATCCCGACGACGGCCTCGTCGAGCCCCGGAATTATCTGGCCCGCGCCGACGACGAACGTCTGGGGGGCGTAGTCGTCGCGGTCCTTCTCTTGGGCGTCGAACAGGCCGCGTTCGACCGCCACCTCGTACCGCGAGGTGTTGAAGACGGTCCCATCTTCGAAGCGTCCGACGTACGCGAGCGCGACTCGGTCTCCCGACTCGATTGCCATAGCGGGGGTCGGCGGAGGACGCGCATAAAAGTCGTCATCGAGGCATCCCGGCGGGGGTTCGCGTCAGTCGCCCGTGCTCATCTTCCGGGCGTGTTGCGGGGGGAGTCGGAGCTCGTCGAGTCCGGGGAGGTGTTCGATGTTGTAGACGACTTGCAGGTCGTCGGTCACCGGGAGGCTGATACACGACAGCCGGACGCCCTGGTCCAGCATCTCCTCCGAGAGGATGTGGTTCGAGGGCATCTTCACCTCGCCGTCGACGACCGCCACCGCGCAGTTCGCACAGGCCCCGCCGCGGCAGGCGAAGGGCCAGCTGTGGCCGGCGTCCTCGGCCGCTTTCAGGAGGTTGGTCCGCGACTCGACGAACACCTCGCCGTAGGCGTCGCCGTCGAGGCCGCTCTCGGCGGCCTTCTCGAAGAGGTCGTCGTCGGTGAGCGACCAGCCGCGGTCGGTGAGCACGTCGTAATCGAGGAACTCGACTCGCGCCCCCCGCCGTTCGGGCTCCGGCTCCGAATCGGGCCCGGAACCGGAACTCGCGTCGTCGGTCCCGGTTCCGGCGTGGCCGTTCCGGGCGGCACCGGCGTCGTGCTGTCCGTTTCGGGTCGCGCCCTCGTCGGTCGGGCGGCGGGCGTCCGTCTCGACGGGTTCGAGTTCGTCGCCGGGCTCGTAGCCGCCTCGAATCGCCTCGTAGGCCGTCCGAACCGCCTGAAATTCCTCCGCCGACCCGCCGTGGTCCGGGTGGGCCGACTTCACCCGCCGACGGTACGCGTCGACGAGTTCGTCCTCGTCTGCGTCCGGGTCGATGCCGAGCGTCTCGAACGGGGAGTCCACATCGGGGCTAGTAGGAACTCGCGAGCATAAATCCACGGCCACCGGCCGTCTCGTCGTGGTTTAGTCCTCGAATCGAGCGCACAGTCCGAGGGACGACCGCGGCCGCGAGCCGCGGCGGTTTTGTAGCGGGCCTCGCTTGCTTCGGGTGTGAGACGCGGGGTTCGGTTCGCCGTCGGCGCGGGACTCGGCATCGGAGCGCTCGCGGCGTATCTCTGGTACGTCGGGCCGGGAGAGGTCGGCTCGCGCGTCGCGGCCGTCGCCCCGTGGGCCGTCGCCGTCGTCTGCTGTCTGATGCTCGCCGAGGCGACCGTCGACGGCCTCGGCGTCTGGGCGTCGGTGCGCCCCCTCCGGGGCGGACTCTCGCCGCGCGCGAGCGTCCAGTTCGCGTTCGCCGGCGACTTCTTCGACGTGCTCAGCCCCGCCGGCCCGGTGAGTTCGGAGCCAATCATGGCGCAGTTCTTCGGCGTCGCGACCGAGACGAGCTACAGCGAGGCCCTCGGCGTCCGCGGCGTCGCCAAGTACGTCAAGTCCGCGGCACAGCTCCTCCTGTCGGTCGCCATCGTCGGCGTCCTCTTTCTCGACGCGCCGACGCCGCGGTTCGTCCTCGTGACGCTCGCTGGCGCGGTCGCCGCGCTGTTGGTCGTCGGTGCCGCGCTCGTCTGGGCCCGAGACGCGCTGTCGGCGGTCGTCGTCGCGGTCCTGACTCCGGTCGTTCGCGTCGTCAGCGGCGTCACCCGCGAGACCCCGCTCGGCCGCGACGCCGTCGCCGACGCGGTCGAGCGGTTCTGGGAGCGCGTCGTCCGCTTCCGCGACGCGCCGGAACTCCTCGGCGTCATCGCGCTCAGCGGCGTCTTCGAGCAACTGCTCACGTCGCTCGCGCTCTGGGTCGCGCTCGCCGGCACCGGCACGACCGTGGCGTTCCTCCCGATTGTCGCCGTCATCCCGCTCCCGCAGGCGGCGAGCGTCGTCCCCGTTCCGGGGAGTCTCGGCGCGTACGACGTGCTTCTCGCGGGCGCGCTCAGCCTCACGACGGGCGCGCCGGCCGCGGGCGCGGCCGCGGCGGTTCTCGTCGTGCGGACGTTCGAACTCCTCGTCTCGCTCGGCTGTGGCGGCGTCGCAACCGGCTTCCTCCGCGGCTTTCGGGCCTGAGGCGAGTTGGTCGGCCCCCGTCGCGGCGGCGTGAGAGGTGATGAGAGGAGCGAAAAGCGAGTCAGTCGGCGGTGCGCTCGTGGATGGGGACGCTCGCCAGCCCGACCGCGTTAGACTTCGAGGAGACCGAGAGCGTCGCGTGCCAGCCCCCCTCGGCCGGCGTGACGTGCAGGGAGACGGGCTCCCACGACGACGCGCGGCGGTAGAGCTCGACGACGACCGGCAGTACCGGGAGCCGGCCCTCGCGCGCCGAGAGGGCGTAGCCTTCGAGGGTCAACTCCGCCGACCTCGTGCCGGCGTCCGGGCCGGGCCGCCACGCCGAACAGCTGTACGACTCCACGAGGCCGAGCCGTTCCATCTCCACCAGCGTCGCCTCCAGCGCCCCCGCGGAGTCGGGCCGCGACGCGAGATGCGAGGCGGCGCGTTCGAGCACGTCCGCCTGCTCGGCCGACGGGAGGTGCACGTGGAGCGCGGTCGCCATGCTCTCCAACAGGCGCAGACAGAGGTCGTCCGCGCTGGACACCGTCTCCGCGAGGTCGAAGTACGCGTCCATCACCGCGGTCTCGACCGCCCGGTGGCCGGCGTCCACGAGTGCTTCGAACACCGCCGCCGCGACCCGGTGACAGAACTCGACCCGCTCGGCGCGGTCGCCGCCGTCCACACACGCCGCGCGGCCGTCCGCGTCGGGTCCGAGGTCGAGGTCACAAGACGGGTTCGGGAGCCCCGGCGTCGCCCCGGCGGTCGCCCACCCCTCCGCGGGCGCATTCGCGCTCGCGCCGCCGCCCCCCGACCGCGCCTCATGCTCCGAGACGATGAGGTCGTAGTACGGGACCTTCGGGTCGTACCGCCGGAGCGCGGAGCGGTACTTCCTCGCCGCGCGCGCGGCGGCCTCGGCGGTCGCGCGGTCCTCGAACCGGAGGCCGTCGACCGGAACGGGTCGCTCCCCGGTCCGTCCGCAGACGAGCTCGTAGCTCCCGTCGTCGCTCGCGAGCGATTCGATGTGGGTCCGTATCTGGGTGAGTGTCGTGCCGACCATGATGTGTCAGTGTGTCCGTTCGCGGGTCGTCGCCGACGCCGCGGTCCGTTCGTCGCTCGCTCGACACATTGTTTAGGCGGGCCTAAAACGTATTGGTTCGAGCGGTCGCTCGGGAGGCCGCCCGAGACGCGCTTCCCTCGGTCGTCTGCCCTCGTTATCGCACCCGTGTCGGTCGGTCTCGATTCGAATTTGGGCCTAATTTGTGCCCCTCTCGGGGGCAACTCTGCGTCGAGTTCGGCGAATCATTATCCGCCGTTACGCGGGTAGATTCGATAGATGACGCACTCGACGAACTGCGAGACGAACACGCCCTCGATGACCGGCCGCGGGACGACCGCGACGGGCGCGCGACGATGACGACCCACAACCGCACCACGAGAACGCCGGCGCTCCAGCAGACGACGACAGATGCACGTCACGAACACCGGCGGAGCAAAACGGGAGCGCAGATGAGGCAGTTGTTGTGGTGGCTCGTCGGCGGGACCCGCGGCGGGAAGAACCGCCTCAGAATCATCCGCGCGCTGAACGAGCGCCCGATGAACACGAACCGGCTCTCGAACGAACTCGACTTGAACTACAAGACCGTCCAGCACCACCTGGAGATGCTCACGGAGAACGGCGTCCTCACCACCAGCGGCGAGGAGTACGGCAAGCTGTTCTTCCTGACGCCGGAGATGGACGACAACCTCGACCTCCTCGACGACATCGCGGAACAGACCGATATCGAGGACGAGGATGCATGAAACCGCGGCGCTCCGGCGAACCGCCGGGTACACCGCGGTCGCCGTCGCCGCCTCGCTGGGCGTCGTGTTCTCGCTCCCCGAGGCGGGGCTCCCGATGTTCTTCGACCCGCGGACCCCGCTTTTCGGCGCGCTCGTGCAGACGAAGCTGTTCTTCTCGACGTTCACGACGCTCTTACTGCTCGTCCTGCTCGCGACGTACGGCCGCGTCTACCGCGAGTTCCCGAACCGCTTCACGCTGAGTCTCATCCTCTTTACCGTCGCGCTGTTGTTGCACGCGGTCACGTCGAACCCGTTTCTCCCGCTGTTGTTGGGGTTCGGCCGCGGCGTCGAACTCGGACCTTTCACGTATCTCCCGGACCTCTTTACGAGCGTCGCGGTGGTCATCCTCCTGTACCAGAGCCACAAGTAGGGGCCGCCGCCCGCGATTGGGCCGTCCGAACTCGGTGGGAGTTGTGCCTCATCCGGCCCCGAATTGGTCGTAAGTTCGGAAATCGAATTTCACCGTTCGACCCGCACCTCGAACCATGAGTTCCGGTAGTGCCCCGTCCAAGCGAGACCGCCTCGAACAGTACCTCTCGGCGCGCGCCTCGGAGGGAGCGTTCCACTTCAAGAGCAGACACATCGCCGACGAGATCGGACTGTCTTCGAAGGAAATCGGGTCGCTCGTCGGGAGGCTTCAACGCGAGGCGGAGGCCGCTCGCATCTCCCAGTGGGGGTACACCCGCGGCACCACGTGGTACGTCGAGCCCGCCGACTGAGTTGCGAGGCGCTTGCCCGACGGCGGCGCAAAAGAATGTTGGTGGGATTCCGGCCCGAAGTGGCAGGGCAACCGGGTCCGAGACGGTGCGTCAGTCCGGGCCGACAGGGGAGACGGGGAACGCGGCGGCCGACGACCGGCCGAGCGACCGTGTGGTGCTCGGCGGACGCGGCGCGCCGCCGACGGGGTCCGTCACAGAGAGGGGAGTTCTGTTCCCCGTCTACACATGAGCTAACGGTGAAATAGCGGTTTTCCGAACTTCGGGACAACACCGACCGAACTCTCGCCGAACTCCGTTCGGATTACACCCAATTCTCGCTCGCGGCGACCCGCGACTCGGTCACGACGCGTCGTTGGCGTCTTCGCCCGGTCTGTAGAACGTCCGGTGGAACATCTTGTAGGAGTCGGTGATGGGGACGATGGTGTAGGTGTCGACCACGTCGCTGTCTTGGAGGAGTTCGCGGACGTAGCTGTTGATACTGCTCAAAGAAGACTGCCAGACGCGAATCAGCAGGTCGTACTCGCCGATACATTCGGCGACTTCGTACACCAGTCCCTCGTCGAGGAGCCGCTCGATGAACGCCGTTATCTCGTCGTTCGTGGCGTGGTTGTCGTAGGAGATGTGGACCTCGGCGTAGGGGTAGTTGGCCGCCCGAAAGACCAACAGCGCGAAGATTTCGAGAATGCCGTCTTCTTGGAGCATCTTGCGCCGCCGCCGCGCGGCCGTCCGCGAGAGCCCGACGCGGTCGGCCAGCTCCGTGTCCGAGATGCGCCCGTCTTTGTTCAGCTCGCGGAAGATGCGGACGTCCTTTTTGTCCATCCGGTCTTCGAGAAGCTCGACAACGCGCGGGTCCTCCATCCACTCCTGCGAATCGGGCATTGCTAGTCTCACGGTTATATCGCTTAGCTTCATATATATGAATGTTTCTTCGAAATCTCCGAATTGGATATAGTATGTGAACGAATCGTTTACTCACGTCGAGACGGCGGCCGACCGAAATCGCAGGCCGTCGGGGGAACGCGCGTTTCGGCCCCCAAACACTTTTACTCCGCGTTCACGGAGGGGAACGACATGGTTCGCGGAAAAATCAATCGAACGAACAAGGCCCTCGCGGATTGGGCCGACATCCTCACTGAAATCGACGAGGTCTCGGGGGAACTCGAAGATTCCGGCTGGGAGACGCTCGTCCTTCACCCGGGAGACGTCTCCACGTCGGACGCGGCGGCGGCCGCCGACTCCGGATTCCGGCTCCTCGTTCCGGATTCCGAACTCGAAGCCCTCGAATCGGCAGTCTCGGGGGCTGATGCGGCGTTCGACCAGTTCGAGGTCTACCGCGCCCGCGACACGAACGTCCGAATCTTCGTCGTCGTCGTGAAATCCGAGGAAACGATGGAAGCGGTCCTCTATCCCGTGTTTTACGACGCCGACACCGACTCGTCGTTCGTCGAAACGCTCCGGACCGAATCCGAGATTCGAACGACGGTGAGCGACCTCGGAAACAGTCGCCGCTGTTCGTTCCGACACACCGAACCCGGCCTGTTTCTCCCCCAGTAACTGCCCGCGGGGTCGCTGATTCCGTCTCGTCCCCGACCGCGCTCGCCGCGACGTTCTCGTGATTGACGAGCCGAGTCTGTCCACTATTCTCACGATTAGCTGTGCATATTCGATCTCTATCGGGAAAGTCAAGACCGAATCGGCTTCTATATCTTCTTATGGGGTGTATTCGTCCATACCTGTGGGTTCTCGGTTCTCTCCAATATTATTACGAACTCACAATTAGATGAATCAACTCCTTTTATAGACGATATGTTCAATCGCTAGGAAAGCTTTATACGAATGGGGTATCCACAAACCTCCATGCCAACCGGCAACATAGAGCGCAGAAAACTGCTGAAACTCATCGGTGCGGGCGCGACGAGTGTCGCGCTCGCGGGCTGTCAGGGGACCCAGCAGACCGAGACGAGCGACGGGAGTTCCGGGAGCGACTCGACTGCGACCGAACAGACGAGCGACGGCGGAAGCGGCGGAAGCGGCGGCAACGACTTCCACTTCATCGCCGGGCAGGTGTTCGGGACGCTCGACCCCGCAGAGCAGGTCGACTACACGCAGGGGCTCGCGGCGCAGAACCTCTACGACGAACTCATCACGGTCGACGCCGAGACGCTCCAGCCGACCGCCCACATCGCCGAGAGCTGGGACACCGAAGACGAGGGCCAGACGTGGGTGTTCACCCTCCGCGACGACGTGACGTTCTCCGACGGCACGCCGCTGACCGCCGACGACGTGGCGTACTCGCTCACCCGGATGCTGGAACTCCAGCGCGGCTACTCGTCGTTCTGGCTCGACTATCTCGACCCCTCGAACATCTCCGTCCGCGACGAGCGGACCGTCGCCTTCGAGTTCAATCAGGCGTACGGCCCGGCGCTGGCGACGTTCGTCCAGTTCTACGTCGTCAACAGCGCCGTCGTTCAGGAGAACGAGCAGGACGGCGACTACGGGAACGCCTACCTCCAGAGCAACTCCGCCGGGTCGGGCGCGTACGTCCTCGACGACTGGGAGCAGGGGAACTCCATCGAGGCGACCGCCTACGAGGACTACTGGAAGGGCTGGAGCGAGGACAGCTTCGACACGTTCCGCTCGACGGTCATCACCGAGGAGTCCACCATCAAGACGACGATGCAACAGGGCGAAGGCGACATGACCGACCAGTACATGGGCACGCAGGCGTACGCCGAGATGGACTCGTACTCCAACGTCCGCGTCCCCGAGGTGCCGCAACTGCAGTTGTTCCACTTCCCGCTGAACTGCCGGAAGGCACCGACCGACGACATCAACGTCCGGAAGGCCATCGCCTACGCGTTCGACTACGACAGCGCCGTCAACGACATCATCGGCGGCGGCGGCGTCGCGGCCGGGCCGGTCCCCCGCGAGATGGCGGGCCACAACGGCGACCTCGTCCCGATGGAACAGGACCTCGACAAGGCCAAGGAGTTCCTCGACAAGGCGGACTACTCCGTCGAGGAAATCAACGAAATCGGCCTCGAACACGTCGTCGTCGCCGGCACCGAACTCCAGCGCCAGATGGGGCTTCTCAACCAGGCCGGGCTGAACGAACTCGGCATCGACCTCGAAATCAACCCCCTGCAGTGGGCTCGCCTCACCGACCGCGCGACGAGCGCCGAGTCGACCGCCCACATGACGAACATCTTCCACACGGCGAAGATGCCGTCGCCGGACAGCCACACCTACCTGATGTACCACCCCTCCTCGTTCGGGTCGTACATCTCCCAGTCGTGGTACTCCACCGACGAAATCGCGGCCACCCTCGAAGAGGCGCGCCAGACCTCCGACCTCCAGAGCCGGCTGGAGAAGTACGAGGAGGCGCAGGCGCTCATCGTCGAGGGCATGCCCAGCGTCTACATCGCCAACCCGCCGTACCGCATCGGCATCAACGAGAACGTCGAGGGCTGGCAGTACCGCGGCGTGATGTCGTTCGACTGGGACGTCCACTCGATGACTCGGAGCGGCGAGGGTCGCGCGGAGTAGCCGCCCGACGACTTCCGACGCCCCGCCTCGGGCCGTCTTTCCAACTCACCAATGTCATACGTAGATTACCTCGTTCGGCGCGCAATCCACTCGGTCCCCGTCATCTTCGGGCTGTCAGTGCTCATCTTCCTGATATCCCGCGTGATTCCGGGCGACCCCGTTCGGTTGGCGCTCGGACCGGAAGCAACTGACCAGCAAGTCGCGGCACTCCGCGCCGAGATGGGCCTCGACCAGCCCCTGCCGATGCAGTACGTCGACTGGCTCGTCGGCGTCGTACAGGGCGACTGGGGGATGTCGCTACGGACGAACAACAACGTCTTTTCCGACATCGTCGCTCGCCTGCCCGCGACGCTCGAACTGACCGTCGTCACGCTGTTTTGCGCCGTTCTGTTGGCCATTCCGTTCGGCGTCGTCGCCGGCACCAACAAGGACCGCTGGCAGGACCATCTCTCGCGCATCACCGCCCTGTTCGGCGTGTCGATGCCGCGGTTCTGGGTCGCTATCGTCCTCCAAATCGTCTTCGTCGTCAGCCTCGGGCTGTTGCCCCTCTCGGGGCGGCTCAGCGACGGCGTGGCACCTCCGCCGGCGGTCACCCGCCTGTATCTGGTCGACAGCCTCATCGCCGGCCAGTTCGGGACGTTCGTCGACGCGGCCACGCACCTCCTGTTGCCGACCGTCGCGCTCGGCCTCGCCACGCTGGCGCAGGTGATGCGGCTCATCCGCTCGGACATGATCGACGAACAGCGCAAGGACTACGTCCTCGCCGCGCGGGCCTACGGCCTTCCGAACACCCTCATCGAATACAAGTACATGCTCCAAAACGCCTTTACGAGTTCACTCACGGTGGCCGGCCTCGCGTTCGGCTTCCTCCTCGGGAACGCGTTCCTCGTGGAAATCGTCTTCGCGTGGCCGGGGATGGCGCGCTACGGCGTTCAGGCCATCCTCTATCAGGACTTCAACGCCATCGTCGGCGTCACCATCGTGGTCGGTATCGGCTTCGTGACCGCCAACTTCGTGGTCGACCTGCTGTACGGCTACCTCGACCCGCGGGTGCGGCTGGAGGAGGGATAGCCGTGTCCACGAAGACCACTATCCCGTTTCTCGACACCGAGAGCGCCGCCCGAAAAGAGCGGATTCGACAGCTCAAACGCGGCTTTCGGACCTTCGCGGGCAACAAGCTCTCGCTCGTCGGGCTGGCGATGATTCTGACGCTCGTCGCCGCGGCGCTCCTCGCGCCGTACATCGCGCCGTTCCCCGAACACGCCGGCGCGGGCGTCTACTTCGACCAGGCGAGCGAGCCGCCGAGCGCGACGCATCTGATGGGCACCGACACGACCGGCCGCGACATCTTCAGCCGCGTCCTGTTCGGCGCGCGCCTGTCGCTCCTGATGAGCGGCGTCGTCCTCTCTATCGCCATCTCCATCGGCGTGACGCTCGGGCTCATCGCGGGCTACCTCGGCGGGACGACGAACACCGTCATCATGCGGGTGACGGACATCTTCCTCGCCATCCCGCCCACGCTTCTCGCCATGGCGGTGGTCGCCGCGACCGGCGCGTCGCTGTTCAACGTCATGGTCGCCATCGCCTTCTCGTGGTGGTCGTGGTACGCCCGCCTCGTGCAGGGCGAGGTGCTCTCGATAAAGGAAGACGAGTTCATCGAGTCGAGCCGGGCGCTCGGGTCGGGGTGGGTGCGGACGACGTTCAAAGAGATTCTCCCGAACGTCGTCAGCCCCATCACGGTCAAGGCGACCCTCGACATGGGCTTCGTCATCCTCGTCGGCGCGGGCCTGTCGTTCCTCGGCCTCGGCGCGCAACCGCCGACGCCGACGTGGGGCGCGATGATCGCGCAGGGCCGCAACTACGTCACGAGCTTCTGGTGGATCGCCGTGTTCCCCGGACTGGCGATTTCCTTCGCCGTCCTCGGGTTCAACTTCATCGGCGACGGCCTGCGCGACGTGCTCGACGTGGAGGTGGACTGAGATGGCCGACCCCATCTTAGAGGTGAAGAACCTCCACGTCCACTTCGAGACCCACGACGGGACGGCCGAAGTGATAAACGGCATCGATTTCACCATCGACCGCGGCGAGACCGCGGCGCTCGTCGGCGAGACGGGCTGTGGCAAGAGCGTCACCGTGAAGTCAATCATGGGCCTGCTCCCCTCGGCGACCATCCCCGAGGGCGAGATTCGATACAAGGGCGAGGACGTGCTCTCGCTTTCCGACGCCGAGCGCCACTCGCGGCGCGGCAAGGAGATGAGCATGATAATGCAGGACCCGATGACGAGTCTCAACCCCGTCCTGACGGTCGGCGAGCAGATGGTGGACGTGCTGAAGTGGCAGGGGCGGCCGCGGCTGTCGCTGTCGAAGCTCGTCCGCGACGCGCTTTCGACCGGCTCGAAGGCCGAATACAGGCGGCGGGCCATCGAGATGCTCGGCGAGGTCGAAATCTCGGCCCCCGAGCGCGTCTTCGAGAGCTACCCGGTCGAACTCTCCGGCGGGATGCGCCAGCGCGTCCTCATCGCCATCGCGCTCCTGTCGGAGCCGGACCTGCTCATCGCCGACGAGCCCGGCACCGCCCTCGACGTGACGACCGAGGCGAAGGTGCTCGACCTCCTCGACGAACTCGTCGAAGAACGCGACACGAGCGTCCTCTACATCACCCACGACCTCGGGGTCGCCCGCGAGGTCAGCGACCGAATCAACGTGATGTACGCGGGCGAAATCGTCGAACAAGCGCCGACGGCCGACCTGTTTGCGAACCCCCAGCACCCCTACACCCGCGGGCTGTTGGAGAGCATCCCGACGCTGTCGACCGGCATCGGCGACGGCATCGAAGGGCACCTGCCCGACTACACGGACCCGCCGGTCGGCTGTCGGTTCGTCGAGCGCTGTCCGCACGCGGAGCCGGCCTGTTACGACGCGTACCCGTACCCGCGGCAGACCGGCTCAGACCACGCGACCGCGTGCCACCTGTTCGACGGCCCGCCCGCCCGCGAGCGCCACGAATCGCTCGCCGCCGACCCGGTCGACATCGGCACCGCGCCGTGGCTGGCCGGCGGCGGCGACGCGCCCGGCGACGTCTCCGCCGACGGGGGGACGGACCAATGAACGACTCAGCGTACACGACCGACCCGACGGCGGCGGCACAGCGCGACCGGGACCTCGACGACCCGATGGTCACGGTCGAGAACCTCAAGAAGCACTTCCCGCTGTTCGAGGGAATCCTCCAGAAGAAGGCGGGGGAGGTCCGCGCCGTCGACGGCGTGAGCTTCTCCATCGCCGAGGGCGAGACGTTCGGCCTCGTCGGCGAGTCCGGTTCCGGCAAGACGACGACCGGCCGGTCGATGCTCCGCCTGACGGAGCCGACGAGTGGGCGGGTCGAAATCGACGGCCAGAACGTCGTCGACCTCTCGGACGGCGAGCTCAAGCGGTTCCGTCGGAACATGCAAATCGTCCATCAGGACCCGTCTTCGAGCCTCAACCCGCGCCACCGCGTCAAGTCGATTATCGAGGCACCCCTGAAGATTCACGACTACGGCGACTCCGAGGCCCGGCTCGAACGGGTCGAGGAACTCCTGGACATGGTGGACCTCCCGCGGGAGTTCATGTACCGCTACCCCGGACAGCTCTCGGGCGGCCAGAAACAGCGCGTCGGCATCGCCCGCGCCGTGGCGCTCAACCCGAAGTTCGTCGTCCTCGACGAGCCGACGAGCGCGCTCGACGTGAGCGTGCAGGCCCGCATCATCAACATCCTCGAAGAGATACAGGAGGAGTTCGGCATCACCTACCTGTTTATCACCCACGACCTCTCGCTCCTGAAGAACGTCGCCGACCGAATCGGCGTCATGTACCTCGGGCGGCTCGTCGAGGTCGGCGACGTGGACTCGGTGTTCGGGTCGCCGCAACACCCCTACAGCCGGGCGCTCCTCTCCGCCATCTCGACCATCAGCGAGGAGGACGAACTGGCGAAACCCGACCGAATCACGCTCGACGGCGAGGTGCCGGACCCGAGAGAAAAGCCCAGCGGCTGTGCCTTCCGGTCGCGCTGTGCCCACGAGTTCGACGCCTGCGCGGTCGAGGAACCCGACCTGTACGAGCGCGGGCCGGACCAGGTCTCGCGGTGTTTCCTCCACGACGACCGGTTCGAGGAGGGCGCGGAGTGGGAATGACCGCAGAGCGCGCGGAGCGCCTCGCCGCCCTCCGGCGGGCGCGGCGGAACCGCCCGTGGACCGACGAACTGCTCCGGTCGTGCGCGTCCGACCCGGCGGCGTTCAAGGCCGCCCAGCCGGCGTGTTCGGCCTGCGACCGGCCGTGCCGCGACGACGAGGTCTGCGCCACGGCCGTGGCGAAATCGGACGGACTGTTCGAATCGATGGGCCGCGACCAGACGTACCACCTGCTCGCGGCGGGCATGAAGCGACTCCGGGCGCGGGGGACCGCGACGCTTCGCAACGCCGACAGACAGCGGCCGAACGCCTTCCTCAGCGCGACGGCCGACGACGCAGACACCCCCGAGGCACCCCAATGACGACAGACGACACGCGGACGATAACGGCGGAATGGGTCGAAGACATCGCGGTCGGCGGCGCGGTCCTCGGCGGCGGGGGCGGCGGCTCGCTGGCCAAGGGCATCGAGTTCGGCGAACTCGCCGTCGAGTACGGCCGGCCGACAATCGTCTCGGTCGCCGACCTCGACCCGACGGACGTGGTGCTGACCGTCAGCGGCGTGGGCGCGCCCGCCGCGACGGAGAGCCACGTCGACCCCGCGGACTACGTGCGCGCGGTCGAACTACTGGTGGACAGACTCGCGGCCGACGGGACGACCGTCGGCGCGCTGATGACGAACGAGATGGGCGGGTTCGCCACGGTCAACGGCCTGCTCCAGTCGGCCGTGACCGGGCTCCCGCTCGTCGACGCCGCCTGTAACGGGCGGGCGCACCCGACCGGGCCGATGGGCTCTATCGGGCTGTCGCAGGACGCCGAGTCGGTGCAGGCGGCGGTCGGCGGCGTGCCGGGCACCGCGGCCCGACTGGAGACGGTCGTCGAGGCGGAACTCGGCACGGCGGCGGCGCTCGTGCGACACGCGGCCGAAGACGCCGGTGGCCTCGTGGCCGTCGCTCGCAACCCCGTTCCCGCGAGCTACGCCGAGGCGAACGCGGCGCTCGACACGTACGACCGGGCCGAGGCGGTCGGTCGCGCGGTCAGACTCGCCGACGACGGGCGCGACGCCGCCGACCGCGTCGCCGACGTGCTCGGCGGCGAGGTCTCGCTCGTCGGTCCCGTCGAGTCGTTCGCGCTCGAGACGACCGGCGGCTTCGACGTGGGTGAGGTCGAAATCGAGGGGCGCGAACTCACCTTCTGGAACGAGTACATGACGCTCGAACTCGACGGCGAGCGCCTCGCGACGTTCCCGGACCTCATCACGACGCTCGACGCCGAGACGGGGATGCCCGTCTCGACGGCGGAACTCGCGGAGGGCCGGTCAGTCGCGGTCGTCGTCGCGCCCGCGGCGAACCTCTCTCTGGGCGCGGGGATGGCCGACCCCGCGCTCTTCGACCCGGTGGAACAGGCGGTCGGAAAAGCGGTCAAATCACACGTATTCAACTAACGACACTCATGTTCGACAAGATTCAGCAAGCATACGACATCCTCAGCCGTCCCGACGCGGACGGCGAACTGGTACGCGACGCGCTCGAAACGTACGGTCTCGACACGGAAGTCACGACCATCTCGACCGACGAGGGGTCGACCGACTTCGTCAAGACGGTCGTCCCCGGGGCCGACCCGGACGCGCCGACGCTCGGCGTCATCGGTCGCCTCGGCGGGGTCGCCGCCCGGCCGGCCGAACTCGGACCGGTCTCCGACGCCGACGGGGCCATCGTCGCCCTCGCGGTCGCGCTCCACCTCGGCGAGACGCGCGCCCGCGGCGACGTGCTCGCCGGCGACGTTCGCATCGCCACGCACGTCTGTCCGGACGCGCCGACCTCCCCCCACGACCCGGTGCCCTTCATGGGCAGTCCGGTCGATACGAGCACCATGAACGAACACGAGGTGGACGAGGAGATGGACGCCGTCGTCTCCGTCGACGCCACGAAGGGCAACCGCGTCCACTGCGAGCGCGGCTTCGCCATCACGCCCACGGTCAAGGAGGGGTGGGTGCTGAAGGTGAGCGACAGCCTCCTCGACATCCAAGAGCGGTCGACCGGCCGCCCGCCGAGCACGCTCACGCTCACGATGCAGGACATCACCCCCTACGGCAACGACGTCCACCACATCAACAGCATCCTCCAGCCGGCGACGGCGACCGACGCGCCCGTCGTGGGCGTGGCGACGACGAGCGTCTCGCCCGTCCCCGGCTGTGGGACCGGCGCGAACTACCTCACCGACCTGCTCGACGCGACCGGGTTCGTCGTCGAGACGGCCAAGGACTTCACCCGCGGCCGCGCGTCGTTCTACGACGAGGCCGAGTACGACCGCCTCACGTCGCTGTACGGTTCGATGGGCCGCCTCCAGACGCTCGGCGAGGGCGAGGGCGTCTGAGATGTCGACGCTCGGACTCGTGACCATCGGTCAGGCCCCCCGGACCGACGTGACGCCCGACATCGCGGCGGCCCTCCCGCCGGAGGTGGACATCGTCGAGGTCGGCGCGCTCGACCGGTTCGACTCGGCGGCCGAGGTCGAGGCCGCGGTCGGCCCGCGCGATGGAAAACCGGTGTACGTCTCCCGACTCGCCGACGGCACGGCCGTCACCGTCGACCGCGAGTCGGTCGTCGACCTCCTCGGAGCGCGCATCCGCGACCTCGAATCCGAGGTGACGGCCATCGGCGTCCTCTGTACGGGTCACTTCCCGCCGTTCGACGTCAGCGTGCCCGTCTTCGAGCCGAGCGACCTGCTTTCGGCGTGGGTTTCGACCATCCTCGACGGGGGCACCCTCGGCGTCATCATGCCCAAGGAGGAACAGGAGGCCATGACGTTCGAGAAGTGGGCCGACTACGACCTCGTCACCGCCGCCGGGTCGCCGTACGCCGACGAAGACGAGGTGTCGGCCGCCGCGGCCGACATCGGCACCGACGCCGACCTCATCGTGATGGACTGCATGGGTTACACGCCCGAGATGAAGGCGACCGTCCGCGAGATAACGGACACGAGCGTCCTGCTCGGGCGGTCGGTGCTGGCGAAGACCGCAGAGGAGGTGCTCTGACGTGGCCGACTACCGCGCCGTGGCGAAGCGACTCCTCGCCGAGAACATGAACGCCCGTCCCGGCGAGACGCTCCTCGTCGTGACCGACACCGACACGAACCACATCGGGCGGCCGCTGTTCGAGGCGGGGGTCGAACTCGGCTTGGAGTCCGGGCTGTTCGAGATTCCGCCGATGGAGCGAAACGGGATGGAGCCGCCGGCGTCGGTCGCCCGCGCGATGGAGTCGGCGGACATCGTGGTCTGTCCGACCAGCGCGTCGCTGACGCACACGCGGGCCCGAGAGGCCGCGACCGAGGCCGGCGCGCGCGTCGCCACGATGCCCGGCATCACGGACCAGATGTTCAGCGAGGGCGCGATTACGGCCGACTACGAGGAGGTCGAGCGCCTGACGGCCGCGCTCACGGAGAAGCTCACCGCGGCCGACGAGGCCCGCATCGAGGCCGGCGGCGCGTCGGTGACGATGTCGCTTTCGGGCCGCGACGGCATCCCGAGCGACGGCATCATCGCCGACCCCGGCGACTCCGGCAACCTCCCGTCCGGCGAGAGCTACATCGCGCCGGTCGAGGGGACGGCCACCGGCACGCTCGTCTTCGACGGCGGCCTCGCGGGCGTCGGCGTCCTCGACGACCCGCTGACGGTCGAACTCGACGCGGGGCGCATCGCGTCCGTCGAGGGCGCGGCCGCCGACGAGTTCCTCGACGCGACGAGCGGCGACGACTGCGCCCGGCGGGTGTGCGAACTCGGTCTCGGGACGAACCCGGCGGCGAGCATCATCGGCACCGTCCTCGAAGACGAGAAGGTGTACGGCACCTGCCACGTCGCCTTCGGCGACAACCTCGGCTTCGGCGGCACCATCGACTGCGACTCGCACCTCGACGGCGTCATCCTCGAACCGACGGTTTCGCTCGACGGCGAGGTCGTCGTCGCTGACGGCGAGGTGCGCGTGTGAGCGACCGCGCGCCCTCGACCGGTGACCGCGCGGGCACGGACCACACGGAGCAAACAGCAGACCACGCGGACCGTCCCGCGCTCGCCGCGGCGGCCGCCGACGTCCCCGACCTCGCGCCGTGGCTGGCGCGCCGCGCGACGGTCCGCCAGTTCGACACCGACGCCGAGATTCCCGACGACGAGGTCCGCGCGATGGTCGACGCCGGGCGGAAGGCCCCGACGAGCGGGACGACCCAGATGTACAGTTTCGTCTGGATACGCGACCCCGACCGCCGCGAGCGGATTCATGAACTGTGTAGCCGCGGCACCGTGCAGGTCGAGGAGGCGAGCCACTTCCTCCTCGTCTGCATCGACGTCCGCCGGATTCGACTGTTGTTGGAGCACCGCGACCGCGAGTTCCGGACGACGCCCGCGATGGGGCTGTTGGAGGGGGCGATAGACGCCTCGCTGGCCGCGATGGGCGTGATGCTGGCCGCCGAGAGCCGCGGCTACGGCGTCTGTCCCATCGGCAACATCCTGAACAACCTCACCGAGGTCGCCGCGACGGCCGACCTCCCCGCGGGCGTCCTGCCGGTTTTCGGCCTCTGTCTCGGCGTCCCGCGCCACGGCGAGGCGACCGAGAACGCCCCGCGGGTTCCGCTCGACACGGTGCTCCACGAGGGCGGCTACCGCGACCCCACCGCGGCGCAACTCGACGCCTGCTACGACGCGATGAACGAGATGTACGGCGACAGCGTCTACGGCGACGACCGCCGCGAGTGGCAGGAGACGCTCGAACGCTACTGGGGCCCCAACGGCTTCATGAATCGCCGCGAGGGCGAACTGCTCGCCGCGCTCCGCCAGCAGGGCTTCTTCGCGGCCCGCGGCATCGACGAGCCGGCGGACGCGGACACGGCGGACGCGGACTCGGGCGCGCCGGACCCGGACGCCGACCGGAACGGGAACGGCGGGGGTGCCGCCTGATGGTCGAACTCGGCGTCCTCCGCGTGCTCACCCTCGACGACCCCGAGGAGGTCGCTCTCCACGGACGACTCGTCGAGCGACACTACCCGCACGTCTCGACGCTGTCGCGGTGCATCCCCAACCACCCCGACGGGATTCCGAACGCGGCCGCCGAGGCCGACGCACTCCCGCACATCGAGGCGCTCGGCCGCGAGCTGGCGACCGAGGTCGACGCGCTCTGCGTCAGTTGCGCGCTCGACCCCGGCGTGGAGGCGCTCGACGAGGCGCTCGACATCCCGGTCGTCGGCGCGGGCGCGAGCGTGGCGGCCGTCGCGTCCGCCCGCGGCGAGCGCGTCGGGACGCTCGGCCTCGAAAACGGGGCCGGGTCGGCCATTCGTGACCTGCTCGGCGACCGGCTCGCGGCCGAGGAAGTCGTCGAGGGCGCGGCGACGACGAACTACCTCACGACCGACGACGGGCGGGCGGCGATTCGCGCGGCGGTCGACCGCCTCGTCGACGCCGGCTGTGACGTCGTCGCGCCGAGCTGTACCGGCATCTCCTCGTCGGGCGCGATTCCCGACGTGCGGGCCGACGTTCCGATACCCATCGTCGACCCTG
This sequence comes from Haloferax sulfurifontis, assembly GCF_014635105.1. NCBI lineage: Archaea > Methanobacteriati > Methanobacteriota > Halobacteria > Halobacteriales > Haloferacaceae > Haloferax > Haloferax sulfurifontis. Next base: position 37,851 of record NZ_BMCI01000009.1, on the reverse strand, counting down.
TCGTGGCGATGGGCGCGGTGGCGACGACCGCTGTCGCGCCGCCGCGTCCACCACGGCAGTAAGCTGCCGGACCACCCCGACGGCATTCCGCGCCGCTCGCGCCGCGCTCGGGGTCACGCGCGAGCGATTTTCTCGACAGTCGTCGGTCGATTGTACCGAGCCGAAGTAACGAGCTTCCGACTTCGAACGCTTCCGTCTCCGTGTTTCGAACCGCCCGAAGAGTCGGCCGGCCCCCGTCTCAGTCGGCGGGGTCAGCGTTTTCGAGCCGCCACGTGAATATCGCCCGGAGCACCGCGACGAGGCTGTTCGTCTCGCCGGCCCCCCAGATCGCCGTCTCCGACCGAGGGCTCGACGGAGCCGCGTCTCTGCCGTTGACGAGCACGCTCACGAGCGTTTGCGTTCCGTCGACCATCATGAGGCGGCCCGCGGGCGTGTCCGACCACATCCACAGCGTGTCGAACAGCTCCGCCTCGGGAATCTCTTCGTGAAGCGTGTCCTGAACGTCCGGCGAGATTCCCGCCACCCGAATCGAGACGCCCCGGCGTGCCGCCTCCCCCAGCGCCTCGACGATGTCCTCGGTGAGCAGTCCCTCGACGGTCATGTAGACGATTTCGTCCTCCGCGCCGCCGATGAATTCGAGGACACGGTCCGTGACGGCAGGCTGGCCTTCAACCGTCCAGACGCCACGCTGTTCCTGCTTGCGCTGGGCAGTTCCGAGTTCCTGAAGCGCCGTCGTCAGAAGGGAGGTCCGCTGTCTCATCTCCTGTTCGAACTTCTGGCACGTCGTCTCCGCGGACACCACCCAGAACTTCTTCGGTGAGGACTGCTGGACGTCGACGAGTCCCCGCTCGCGTAACTCGTCGACCGCGTCGTACACCCGAGTTCGCGGGACCTCGGAGACCTCGCTAATCTCCGTTGCCGTGCCGATACCGAGGCTGGTGAGTGCGACGAAGGTCCGTGCGGCGTACGCGCTGAGGCCGAGTTGTTTCAGTTGTTCGATTGCGACAGAACGGAAGTCGTCGCCCGAGTCAGTACTCATAGTGGGTGCCTCGCTGTCTGCGAAACTCAGCCACGACAAGTGGCTGAGGCGGCACGTGTCGGTTGTGGTTGGGACACAGTACTTCGCTGTGTGCCGCACTCTCCATTCGTCTTGGCGCCGTATAGTTGTTTGTGATTAACTGAGTGAATCTATTAAGTGCCTATCGTCTGCGCGTAACGTGCGAAAATCCGGGGGAGACTACTTTGTAACTAAGAAAATAACAACGGCACGTTCGGAGCCGGGGTGAAAGCACGTTTTTAACGCCGAATTAACTCGGTTGGCTAATACTGTCGAAACGTATTCACTCGAAAAGTAACAATTGTTATCCGTTCGCCGATACAAGCGTTCGTGAGGAGACGGGACGCCTCGGAGTTCGGTTGAGACATATGAGCACGGGAGATTCACAAGAAGACGCTATCGACGTACTTCAGCAACTCGGACTCAAAGAGTACGAGGCAAAGTGTTTCGTCGGTCTCACTCGCGTCTCGACGGGCACGGCGAAGCAACTCAGCGAGATTACCGACGTACCGCGGACTCGCGTGTACGACGCGGTTCGCGTGCTGGAGGCGCAGGGGCTCGTCGAAGTCCAGCACTCGAGTCCGCAGCGGTTCCGGGCCGTCCCGCTCGTGGAGGCGACCGAGACGCTCCGTGCGCAGTATCAAAACCGAATCGACCGGCTCACGAACGCGCTGGAGCGGACCGACAGAATCGACTCGGACGAACAGGGCTCGGTTCAGGAAGTCTGGGCGATGTCCGGGACCGAGGGCATCGCGAACCGGACGCACAAGCTCATCGACGACGCGGACGACGAAATCGTGCTCGTCCTCGGCGACGACTCGCTTCTGACCGACCGGTTCGTCGATGACCTGAACGCCCGAGCCGAGGATGTGGACGTGCTCATCGGGGCGGCGACCGAATCCCTGCGACAGCAGGTGCGGGCGGCCGTCCCGAGCGCGACGACGTTCGTCTCCGGTCTCGAATGGCTCCGCGGCGAGAACACCGCCGAGAACCTCGCTATCGGCCGGCTCTTACTCGTCGACCGCTCGTCGATTCTCGTCAGCACCATCGTTCCCGCCACCGGCGAAGAACACGCGATTTTCGGCAGTGGATTCCAGAACGGACTCATCGTCATCTCGCGTCGGTTGCTGTCCCAAGGATTGCTCGGCCGCGACTCGGAGTAATCCGCTAGCGGCGCTGCCGTTCGTTCGCACGTCGGTTCGCTCGACGACGCCTACAGTACGTCGCCCGGCAGTTTCTTTCGGTGGTCGTCGATGACGCGCAACAGCGGTTCGATCTCGTCGAAGCGCGGACCTCTGCGGATATCGTACCAGTTCCCGCTCGGCTCGATGAGGCCCATCTGTTCGAGCTTCGGGAGGTGCACGTGGTACATCTCCAGTTTCAGTTCCCGCACGTCGGTTCCCGGAGGTGTGTGGTCAGCGTCGAACGCGGTGCTGTCGGGCCCCGCTCTGAGAAGCGTGAGAAGCAGTAGACGCCGTTCGACGTGTTGAATAGCCGCAAGTTGCGTGTCAAACGAGAGTGCCGTTGCTCTATCGTCCATGGTGCATGCGAATACAGCGGCGATATTCTTTAATGACACACAAATTCACGTGGTAAGTATTTTTGATTATCCGAGTGAGGTGTGGGTACCTCAGTACGGTTGGACTTCTTTCGAGGACCCGAAACCGGCCGATTCCGACCTCCCACCCGCTTTCACCTCCGATTCGGCGGCCGGGTGGCGGAAGGTGGACGCGCCGAGCGCCACAACTTGTTACTCCGTTTGCTAGATGTGTTTTACTGATAGACTACGTACCAAACGCGAGCCCTCCGGAGAATTATTCATAAAGTAAAAAGATTGCTTTGGCTATAACCAAGACTTAATTCAAAATCAGTCAATTTTATCACCCAAAAGCGGTAACCGTTGGGGTATGAATGGCTCCGACCATGACTGGTGGCCGAACCAGTTGAAACTCGAAACCCTCGACCAGAACGCACAACAGACCGACCCGATGGGCGAGGAGTTCGACTACGCCGAGGAGTTCCAGAAGCTCGACTACGAGCAGGTGAAAGCCGACCTCGAAGAGCTGATGACCTCCTCGCAGGACTGGTGGCCGGCGGACTACGGTCACTACGGTCCCCTCTTTATCCGGATGGCGTGGCACAGCGCCGGGACGTACCGCGCCCACGACGGCCGCGGCGGCGCGTCCGGCGGACACCAGCGCCTCCCGCCGATCAGCAGTTGGCCGGACAACGTGAACCTCGACAAGGCGCGACGCCTCCTCTGGCCCGTCAAGAAGAAGTACGGGAACCAGCTCTCGTGGGGCGACCTCATCGTCCTCGCCGGCAACGTGGCCCTCGAATCGATGGGCTTCGAGACGTTCGGCTTCGCGGGCGGTCGCGCCGACGACTACGTCGGCGACAAGGCCCCCAGCTGGGGCCCCGAAGAGGAGTGGGAGACGACCTCCCCCGACCGCTTCGACGAGGAGGGTAACCTCAAGGAGCCGCTCGGCAACACCGTCATGGGCCTCATCTACGTCAACCCCGAGGGCCCCAACGGCGAACCCGACCTCGAAGGCTCCGCGAAGAACATCCGCCAGACGTTCAGCGGCATGGCGATGAACGACAAGGAGACCGTCGCGCTCATCGCCGGCGGCCACACGTTCGGGAAGGTCCACGGCGCGGACTCCGGCGACAACCTCGAAGCGGAGCCCGAGGCGGCTCCCGTCGAGGAACAGGGCCTCGGCTGGAAGAACAACTTCGGCTCCGGGAAGGGCCCTGACACCATCACCAGCGGCATCGAGGGTCCCTGGACCAGCGCGCCCACCCAGTGGGACATGGGCTACGTCGCCAACCTGCTCGACTACGAGTGGGAGGCCCACAAGGGCCCCGGCGGCGCGTGGCAGTGGCGGCCGGCCGACGAGTCGCCCGCGGACAAGATTCCGGACGCGGCTCCGGACGCGCACCTCCCCGACCAGTTCGTCGACCCGATGATGCTCACCACCGACATCGCGCTGAAGAAGGACCCCGACTTCCGCGCGGTGCTCGAGGAGTTCCGCGAGGACCCCGCGGAGTTCCAGGAGTCGTTCGCCAAGGCGTGGTACAAGCTCCTCCACCGCGACATGGGCCCGCCGTCCCGGCTCTACGGTCCCGAGGTCCCGGACGAGGCGATGCTGTGGCAAGACCCCATCCCGGACGCCGACTACGACCTCATCGACGACGAGGACGTCGAGGAGCTCAAAGCCGAGCTTCTCGACTCGGACCTCTCTGTCTCTCAGCTGGTCAAAACGGCGTGGGCCGCGGCGTCCACGTACCGCGACAGCGACAAGCGCGGCGGCGCGAACGGCGCGCGCATCCGCCTCGAACCCCAGCGTAGCTGGGAGGTCAACGAGCCCGACCAGCTCGATGACGTGCTCGGCACCCTCGAAGGGATTCAGGAGTCGTTCAACGGCGCGCAGTCCGACGACACCCGCGTCTCGCTCGCGGACCTCATCGTGCTGGGCGGCGCCGCGGCCGTCGAGCAGGCGGCGGCGGACGCCGGCTACGACGTCGAGGTGCCGTTCGAGCCCGGACGGACCGACGCGTCGCAGGAACAGACCGACGTCGAGTCGTTCGAGATGCTCAAGCCGGACGCCGACGGCTTCCGAAACTACATCGCGGACGACGTCGAGGAGCGCCCCGAGGACCTGCTCGTCGACAAGGCGGACCTGCTCGCCCTCTCGGCGCACGAGATGACCGTCCTCGTCGGCGGCATGCGCGCGCTGGGCGCGAACTACCAGGACTCCGACCTCGGCGTCCTCACCGACGAGCCCGAGACGCTCACGAACGACTTCTTCGTGAACCTGCTCGACATGGACTACGAGTGGGAGCCGGTCTCGGACGATCAGTACCTGTACGAAGTCCGCGACCGCCAGACGGGCGACGTCGAGTGGGAGGCCACCCGCTTCGACCTCGTCTTCGGGTCGAACTCCCGGCTTCGCGCCATCGCGGAAGTGTACGGCGGCGACGACGGCGAAGCGGAGTTCGTCGAGGACTTCGTCGAGACGTGGCACAAGGTCATGAGCCACGACCGCTTCGACCTCGAATAACCGCGCCGTCCGCCGCGTTCGGTCGCGGCTGAGCGCGCGACGTCGGTTCCCGCCGGGGCGTCTGCGGTCGCGGTCGCCGCCGCGGGCTGATTTTTTGACGTTCTCGCGCCGATTCGATTCCCCCGACTCAGTCGTCGGCGGGAACGTCGCAGTCGAACGTGTCGAGTCGCTCTTGGAGGCCGCCGGTCTGGCCCCTGAGTTCGTCGAGTTGCGCTCGAATCTCCGAGATCGTCGCCGCTCGGGACTCGGCTTGGCTCGCCAGCGCGTCGCTCTGTTCCGCGATGTCCCGCGAGTGGTCGGCGATGCCGATAATCGCGTCGACGACCTCCTCGGTCGTCCGCGCGCCGTCGTCGGTCGCCGTGGCGACCTCGTCGACCGACATATCGACGCTCTCGACGATGTCCGAGACCGCCGCGAACGCCTCGGCGGCGTCGGTCGTCGTCGCCCGCCCCGTTTCGAGTTGCGCCTTCGTCTGTTTCATCTCCGCCTGCACGCGCGCCACGTCGTCGACCGTCTCGGATATCGTCCGCTCGATGGCCGACGAGTGGTTCTGCGTCTCGTCGGCGAGGGACTTCACCTCGTTCGCGACGACGGCGAACCCCTCACTGCCGTCCGAGGCGCGGGCGGCCTCGATGTTCGCGTTGAGCGCGAGCGTGTTCGTCTGCTCGGCGATGGACTCGATGAGGTCGGTGCTCTTCGAGACGTCGTCCATCCGCTCGTCGAGCGACTCGACGAGCGACGCGAGTTCGCCGACGCTCTGTTCGACGTTCTCTATGGCCTCGATGGCCGCCGCCGCGGTTCCGGTCCCCTCGTCGGCGGCCGCCGCGGCGTCGCTGGCCTCGCCCGAGACCTGGTCGGCGTTCGCGGCGATTTCCTCGATTGTCGCCGAGAGACTGCTCAGCTCGTCGGTCGTGGATTCGAGGTCGCTGGCCTGCTCGCGCACGTCCGCGGCGAACGACCCCACGTCGGCCGCGAGCTGTCGTTGCGTCCGTTCGAGCGTCTCGGCGTCGTCGTGGACCGACCGCGTCGTCCGCTCGACGGTCGCCGCGAACGACCGGAGGTCGACGATGGTCGACGAGAGATCGCGCTTCATCGCCACGAAGGCGTCGCTGATGGCCTCGATGGCCTCGATGTCCGAGCCCTCGGGCGGGTTCGCGGTGAAGTCCCCCTCCGAGACGGCGTCCATGGCCGCGGCGAGCTCGTCGGCCCGCACCACCAACTGCTCGTTCAGGCGCTCGACTTCGGCCTTCGCCTCCTCGCTGTCTTCGAGGCTCTGCATCTTCTGTCTGGTCTCTTCCCGAGAGCGCTCGATGGAGAACCAGTTCGTGACCAACGCCGCCGCGAGCGCGAGGAGGAACACCGCGTGGACGAGCCCCCATCCCATCGGGTTGGCGATGGCGTCCGGGTGGTTGTATACCGCTTCCGGATGCGCCATGCCGAAGACGCCGTGCTGGATGGCGACGTACAGGATACCGACGACGAACGGGACCCAGTCCTCGTACACCGCGAGGACGGCCACGATGACGAAAAAGTGGAAGTGCGCCTCGATGTAGCCGCCCGAAAAGTAGACGAGCAGGGCCGAACACGTCAGCAACCCGGTGGACGCGAACCCGCTTCGTAACCGCCGCGGGAGCCACGGGAGCCACGCGAAAAGCGCCAGCACCGCGACCGCTCCGACACCGACCAAGACGTGCTCGACGGGCGCGGCGGTGAAGCTCGCACCCGTGACGTACGGTTCCGATCCGGTGAAGTTCCCGAGAGCGTACAAAAGCGGTGCGTGCGCCACGAGGAAGACGAGGATGTTTCGGTGCCGCGCCCGCCACGACTCGCTCGGAATCGAGTCCCCCTGCGGGACGTATCTCACTGCGTCTCGAAGCCCCTGTCGCCACCGCCCCACACCGCCGCGACGACGCTGTCTGTCCGCTGTCGGCGTTCCCATACCCCTCCCCTTCGACTTCGCGGTGAAATGAATTGGCGCTCGTTTATCAACGTTGATTCTCCCACTGGCAATTTTCGTTCCCAGAACCCCAATATTGTGGGGTTTTCGGCGTTTCCCTTTCCGTTTACCTAATTGATGCTTGACGGGTTTCCGTGCGGTCGGTGGGACTCGTCAGGGGTGTGTGTGGCGCGGGCGAACCTCGGTCACGCGACGGTGGTACCCGCACTGCTCGGACCATCGTATTTTTTCAGTTGGCTGTCCTCTCACTGATATGGACGGCGGTGACGTCTCGGTCGCCTGTGTTGGACTCTCCCGTGAGTTCGGACCCACTGTCGCGCTCGACGGTGTCGATATCCGCCTCGACGAACCCGAGATTCTCGGCCTCGCGGGACCGAACGGTTCCGGTAAGACAACGCTCATCCGCTGTCTGCTCGGACTGCTCGCCCCCTCCGCGGGGACGAGTGCCATCAACGGCGTCCCTTCACTCGAACTCGGGCCTGCGACGCGCGGGCGAATCGGGTTCATGCCACAGCGAGAAGCCGTGTACTCCGACCTCACGGTCCGCGAAAACGTTGCCTTCTTCGCGCGCTTGTACGGCCTCTCGAACCGACGTGAAGCGGTCGAACGGGCGCTCTCGTTCGTCGAACTCGGTGACCGGGCCGACGACCGTGTGCGGACGCTCTCGGGCGGCCTGGTTCGCCGGGTGAGTCTCGCGTGTACGCTCGTCCACGACCCCGACGTCATCGTCCTCGACGAACCCACCGTCGGGGTCGACCCGGTGCTTCGGGCGTCGATGTGGCGCGGATTCCGCGAGCGGCGTGACGACGGTGCCATCGTCATCGTGTCGACGCACTACCTCGGCGAAGCGACGAACTGCGACCGCGTGTTGTTCTTGCGAGACGGGCGCGCCCTCGCGGTCGACACGCCCGACGCGTTCCTCGCGTCGACGGGGGCCGCCGACCTCGAAAGCGCCTTCCTCGAACTGTTGGGGGAGCGATGAACGGGGCACAGGCGGTCTCGCTCCGAATCCTGATGACGCTTCGGGGAGACAAACGGACACTCGGATTGATTCTCGTCGTTCCCGTGGTCCTCATCTACTTGTTGAGCGAGGTGTTCGAGCGCCCAACCGAAGTCGCGCCGGTACTGCTCGCGGTGTTCGTGTTCATGCTGACCTACATTCTCACCGCAATTGGGTTCCTGCGAGAGCGTCAGGCGGGGACGTTCGAACGCGTCCTCGTCTCACCCATCTCACGGCTGGAACTGGTCTTGGGATACGTCCTCGGGTACGGGTTGCTGGCGACTGCGCTGTCGCTCGTGGTGCTCGGCGCGTCGGTTCACTTCTTCGAACTCGAGTTCGAACACGGGGTTGCGCTCTTTTTTCTCGTCGAATGGCTCGGCGCGCTGTCGGCGCTGGCCATCGGTATTCTCCTGTCGCTGTTCGCCCAAAACGAGTTCCAAGTGATGCAGTTCATCCCCGTCGTCATCTCCCCGCAGATTATCCTCGGTGGCACGTTCATGCCCGTCGAAGACCTGCCGTTCGCACTCGAAGTTCTCGCACGGGTCATGCCGCTTACCTACCTGATTCAGGGAATGAACTACGTCGTTCTCGACGTGGGGAGCGCGAGAGACCTCTGGGTCGCGGTCGTGGCGCTCCTGTTTTTCACCGAACTGTCCGCGATCGCCGCCAACGAGACGCTCCGGCGAGTCCGGTGAGAGTCCGGAGAAATCGCTATATTCCAGTCAAACGTATATCATTAAATGCCACCGCAACCTGGAAGACCGTTTGACTACACGAGGGAGAACATCCGAGGTAGTGTGCCTGCGGAAGCGGGAGTGTACTGGCTTCGAACGAATGACGGTGTCGCGTATATCGGAGAGAGCAATAATCTACAACGCAGATTGTTTGAGCACGCCGAGAAAGACCCTCTGCGATTCCAGTATGACACTGTGCGGTCGTACTGTGAGCGGTACGATTTGGTGAACTACCCGTGGCGATCGCCAAAGTGGATGGCGCATAAGATCGAGAACACCGAATTGAGCCTCTACGAAGACCGGTTCGGTAGGCTCCCCCCGCTGAACCAGAAGCGTAACAACCACCGGACAGACGTACTCGAGAGTGTCATTGAGACGGTGTATCGAGAAGGCAAAAACTGGTGGCCATAAGCGCTCCCCGCTCGTTTCGGGACCCCGGTGAAGAGGCACGGTTTCGATGTGCCGCCGAGGGCGGCTGGTCTCGCTCAACTGGTGTTGCCGATGAGTTCAGGGAGACTCGTCTGGTCAGTTATGAACCACCGTATGCACCGGGGGGAGCTTTGCGTGAACCCGGAGTGAACGAGCATCGATTCTTCTTATACTTAGGATGTCAATGACATCGACCGTGCCAACCGGGTGATCGAATCGGTTGAATTCTATGCACGCTGTTCGCCGATGACGGTGGTGACGGTGCATACATCGAGGTCTTCTTGTACAGCGCACCGAGTTTCGGGTGGTACAGCGGGTCACCGTCCGAACTTTCACGGACGTACTGCGGGTGGTAGTGCTTCAGCTGAAGCCCTCGAGGACGGTGCTGGCTATTCGGGAAGAGATCAGTAATAGCCGAGCGGTCGATCCGGAGCTGGTGGTTGTAGCCGACTACGTCCTCGTTGTTCGAATCGTAGACGACGTGCGAACCCTCGATATCGGCCGAGAGCATGAACAGACGCATGAAGACGCCGTCGCGTCGAACCAGTTTCTTCGTCTGATCGCGGTCGATCCGCAGATAGCGTTCGTCCTGAGTTATCGTCGAGAACTCGTGTGGCTCCTCGGCGAAGTACTTGCGCGACCAGTCGAACCCGACCTTCTCGCAGACTCGGCGCATCACCCACGTGATGACGTGCGGTATCTCGTCTAACTCGAGGTTGACCACGTTCTGCAGTTTCACGTTCGTCGCGGGACCGAGAGCCGCAGGAACGCTATCCGGTCGGTTCTCGTCGGACCACGCGAGGCGCGGCTGTACGCAGACCGGAAGCTTCCGCTCACCCTCGCCGTAGGCGTTGATGTCGTACTCGAGAAGCGAGTTCACCGTGTCTGCCTCGCGTGGTGAGAGACCCGACTGGTGGAACCCCATCGATACCTCCCACGTCTCGGTTCCGTCCTCCTCGAGGCGGGGCACCTCGATCTCGATCTTCGAGACACCGCCGTCGATGTGGTTGTACAGCTGACGAACCGCCCAGTACGGCGACGAACCGTATTCGCCGTAGAGGAGATCGCCGCGCGTCTCGTGGGGCGCGCTCGCGACGGAACTCATCGCCGGTCCTCCTCCGCGAGATCGCGGCCGCAGTACTCACAGCGGAAGATGCAGTCGCTGTCGCGGCTACAGGACGGACAGCGAACCGTCATTGCCACCGCTCCGGGTTACCGCCGTGCCGACCGGACGCACCGTTCCACGGGTCCGGAATCGGAACGTCGAGACCGCCCGCGGAACCGCGCTGTAGGCGAACCAGCGTGTCGCACTCGTGGCAGCGGTGCGCGCGGTCCTCGCGATCACCGTAGACGCGGCGGAAGTCGCGGGTGACGTGTGACCCGCAGTTGAGACAGCTGCTCTTTCGGCTCTCCGAGTCGAGCAGCATCATGCCGACCACCCCGTCTGTCCCGCCTGACCGCAAGACAGCGGCGACCCGCGTTCCGTTTCGTGGTGGACTCTTTTTCGGCCCCCGCTCGCGAATATATATACTCGCGATGAGACCAGCCGGTAGCAGTCGTGAGCCGGTCGTTTTCTACATATAGAAAACGCCAAAAATTTGGACGGACCCGACGGGCTTTCGTGCGAGAGACGAACGGGGTCTAGATTTCAGGCGATTGTGGGGCTGTACGGCGTATTTTCGAGGTGGGCGATATGACGGGTTTTTGGCTCCATTTCGTTCGAAATCTGAACGCTGGTATTTGCCCCCGGCCAGAACAATTCGTTGTCAAATCGTCTCCTTGCTAGTAGACAACGGTGACTCGAGTACGTTCACTTGTGTAGTAGTTTAAATAGCAGTTTCACAAGAACTGGATCCAACGGTTACTATTCCAAATACCCCGAGTTGCTCTGTACATACTGTGTCTCACCCCCGACCTTGTTCAATTAGTGTATGAATAATTATACATGGTTTCCCCATGTACTGCGTAGAAATGCGGACGAAAAAGCTCCCAAAGGAGGCACCGGGGAAGTACGTCGAATACCATCCGCGTCCGTATTACTCGCCAGATTCGCTTCCTCCAGAGCCGAAAATCGAACTCTCCGACGAGACACACGACCTCGTCGCCGACGCGGCTTACCAGATTGGTCGTGTCGATGGCATCAGTTCGACAGTCGACTTTGCGGCCGTCCTCTACACGACACTCATCCGAATCGAGGCAGTCGAGTCAGCTCGAATCGAGGGTGCAGAAGTCGATTATCAGGACGTCGCCGCATTCCACACGAAACACGAAGACGGCGACGACGCCGAACCGCAAAGCAAGGACTTGCGTGAAGCCCTGAACTACGAGGACGCGCTTCTGTACGGTATCGAGCACGTCGAAGGCGGGGGCGAACTCACGCTTGACCTGTTCAAACACCTCCACGAGATGCTCCTCGATGGTGTCCGTAACGAGGGCGATGTCGTCGGGGAGTTCCGTGACCACATGGTCCGGCTCAATAGTCCGAATCCAGCCAAAGACCCGTTTATTCCTCCGTCGGCGTCGTCGCTCGACGGTCTCATGTCGTCGCTCGTAGAGTACGTTGGGATGGATGGTGAGTACCACCCACTCGTCGACGCCGCGATTATCCACTACTTCTTCGAGACGGTTCACCCGTTTTCAGACGGGAACGGGCGTCTCGGCCGACTTGTCATCATCCTCTATCTGGTCGACCAAGGCTACATCGAGAGTCCGTACATCTACCCGAGTGCGTACTTCAACCGGAACAAGGTCGAGTACGTCGAGAAGATGCGGGCCGTGAGTGAGCAGGGCGAGTGGGTCGAGTGGATAGACTTCTTCCTCGAAGCACTTCGGTCACAGGCTGAAGAGTCGTACGACCGGACGTGGGCACTCAAAGAACTCCAGACGAAGTACGAAACTGAATACTCGGGGAGCACGTCCACGGACAGGTTCGCCCGCAAATTACTCGAAATTCCGTACTTCACGGCGAACGACATCGTTCGAGAGCTCGACGTGTCCCGCGGGACGGCGTACAACGTCATCGAGAATCTCGAAGACGCTGGACTCATCGAGGAAGTCACCGGGGCTGAGTGGGGTCAAGAGTACAAGGCGGTCGACGTGTTCGACGTGTTCGAGTAGACCGATTCGCCGCGAAGGTTTAAGCCATAAACCGGGACCATCCCGGTTTATGCACCGCCGACCGTTCCTCACCTCGCTCGCACTCGCATCGACTGCTGGTCGTACGACGTCGAGACGCCGGGGAAGCTTCGAGCGAGTATCGCCGACCTCGACGACGCCGACGAAGTCGAAACGAGACGAGAGGTTGCCAGCGAGTGGGAGCACCTCGCCGACCGTGTCCCGGTCGTTCGAGCAGCGCTCAACGAGTACGATTGGGCGACCAAACGAGACTCCATCTCCGTTTGACTAGCTATGTCTCTCGAGTGACGCTCACTCGCAGATGCACTCGTGTCGCTTCGCCGACTGGTTGACGACGTACTCGTGAGTCTCCGCCGCGAGTTCGTACAGTTTCTCTGCACGCTCTCTCGCGGCGAGTCCGTCCTGATAGTACGTCTTCGCACGGTGGTTCCGCCAGAGGTCCTGGAGGCTTTCGGCGACGTGTTTCGAGAGGATGCCACGCCTCGACGCTTCCGTGTACACGCCGGGGTGCGTTCCGGGAAGATCTCGTGGCTCGACGCTACCTTCGAGGAGTTTGAACTCGACGACGCGCTCGATGGCGACGAACGACGCCTCGATGACCAACGTGTAGAACCCTCGTTCCAGCAGTGCCTCTGCGCCCGCGAGCAGTCGACACGACTTTCGGAGCTGGAGGACGTCCGCCTCGTTCGTTTCGAGGCCGTCCTCGATATCGTCGGGCCGATAGTCGAAGGCAGCTTGCACCTCGTCTACTAACGTCTCGATTCGGGTACTACTCACTAGACATCACCTCCGTCCGGAGTCGTTGGAACTCGTCGCCGCCGTAGAGGGTGATTCCCTCCCGGAATATCTCTAGGAGCTTTTCGCCTGCTCGGAGCGCACTCTCCTCGCTCTCGACGAACGGTTCGAACGTGTACCGGTCGCCGTTGAATCGCTCTTCACCGAGTTGACTGGCCACGTTCGAGACCACGCGACGGGCAGTCGTTCGGTCGCCGTCGACGACGACGAACACGTCAACGTCGCTCTTCCGGTCGGCGTCGCCGCGGGCGACGCTCCCGAATACGAGAACGCCGAGTAACCGGTCGACTTCGTCCGAGTCCTCGACTGCCGTCTCGACGTTCTCTACGAACGCACGAACTGGTGCGTGGTACGCGGTCTGTTCGATGCTGAGTACCGGGTCGTCTTTCTGGAGGCGTTCGGGATCGATAGAGACGTACTTTCGCTGTGTCGTCTCTCGAACTCGTACGACGCCGAGTTCGTCGAGGAACTCGACTGCCCGCCAAATTGTCGACCGACTTCGGTCGGTCACTTCGGATAGTTCCTTCAGTGTGAACTCCGACTGGTGGGCGTCGACGAGCAGTCGAAGCACGTCGTCGGCCGCGTGGAGCCTGAATATCTTCGCGTCGTCACCGGGAGTGACGGGAACGCAGATATTTATACCCTGTTTCGTTTTGTCGGACACTGTCTGATTCTGTGCAACGAGATATAATAATCGTTGGCCCGTTCGCTATCTCTTCTGATTGTGAATACGTAGCCGAACGAAATCTACGGCAGTTCGTCATACGGGCACCTCAAGTCGCCGTAGTCTAGCGATTAGAAGAGCGACGGACCCGACGGGAATGCGCCATGGGCTGTGACGAATCTGTTTTAATCGGCGCGTTGTCTGGCGGTTAGAGACGCTGTCTAGAACTATCTAAGATACCCTTCGACTTGCTCGACGACCCTGTCTACAAACGCATCTTCGACTCGACCCTGCCACGCGACGAAGTCTTCGTTTCGAGGTGAGTGGACTGCCCACGGAGAGACGAACGATTTCCGTGGAACTCCTCCGACTTCCCACAGGTCACCGGTGAGTGGGAGTGAGCCATCGTACTCCTTCGTCGAGATGGCGACGGCGATGTACTGCTGGTCACCGAATGGGTGCGTATTGTTGTTGACGATGAGCCACGGCCGTTGTCTGTCGTCGCCGAGTTTGAACGGGTCGGAACTCCTGACGACATCTCCACGCTCGGGTTGCATCTAGTGCTCGTCCTCGTCTCGTTCACTCGGATGTTGGGTCTCTGGGGCGACTGCGTCCCATTCGTCGGCGTCGATGCCGCCATCTTCGTCGTTGAGTCGCCCGCTCGCAGTGTGGAGGTCGTAGGCGGCGGCGACGCGTTCGTCGTCGTCCGTAATTGCCCAGAATTCTCCCTTGTGCCGAACGAGATTCCGGGCTTTGAGCCGAGAGAGTGCGGTCCCGACGGTGTTCGGGTCTTCGCTGATGGCAGTCGCAATCTCGGAGCGGGTGAACGCTTGGTCGCTGTGAGTGTAGAGATACGTGACCACCTGCTCTGGGACGCTTGGGCCACGGGGTAGGTCACCAGACTCGAAGTCGTCGATGCTCACGGGCATACTATGGAATTAGTGTGCTGATGTAATGAGTGTACTCCTGTACTCTGTGTGCTAGTGTCTCGTTGGGAGAGTTCGTCATGGTGCGTGACGGAACCGATTGGCGGGAAAAAATGCTAAATCGGTGGCTACAGCGCCCGCTCTTCGGTTCTAAAGCGTTCCAGAACTGTACGGACCCGACGGGGATTCGTTCGGTGGGCGAACGGGGTCTAGATTTCAGGTGTTTGAGGGACTGTGCGGCGCATTCACAGCGGGGTCAGTCGACCGTATTTTTGGACTCATTTCGTTCGCCAAACGAACGCCATCCTTTGTCAGACTCATATTTCCAACCTAGTGGATATATGTTCTACCACCTCGTAGAATCGAGTATGCCCGACGAAACCCGGAACGAACCCCGCGCGTCGATGACCCGAGGTGAGCGAATCCGTGCCGCCGCTCGCACCCTTCGAACGCCTCGTACCGCGTCGTGGGTTGCAAACGAGACGGAAGTCTCCGTCAAGACGGCACAGAAGTATCTCGACCAACTCGTCGAGGACAACGTCCTCCGCAAAATAGAGCAGGGCGACCAGACGCTCTACTGCGTCGACCAGCTTATGGCGACCTATCGAGAGGTCGCGGCACTCCAGCGAGAACACAGCCGAGAGGAGTTGACGAGCGCCCTCGACTCGATGCGGAGCAAGATTACGGACTGGAAGCAGTCGTACGGTGTTGAAACACCAGGCGAACTTCGGGCGAGTATCGCGGACCTCGACGACGCCGACGAAGTCGAGACACGGCGAGAAGTTGCCAGCGAGTGGGAACATCTCTCCGACCGCATCCCAGTCGTTCGAGCGGCGCTCAACGAGTACGACTGGGCGACTAAACGAGATTCCATCTCTGCGTGACCAAATGGGCTTATCCGGAACTATCGACAGTTCGGTCTACGAGGGGCTGAAGGACGTTCTTCAGCGACATCCTGCGGTCACGTCGGTGTCCTACGAACCGGACAGCATCGTCAAGAAGTACATCCAAGCAGAACTTGACCCCAATCGAGTCGTGCCGACGACTGGGCCAGAGTCTCCAACACTCGACGTGGAGTGGCGGTTCGCCGGAGACGAGTCACAATTTCGGATTCATTACGCAGACCCGAATACAGAGTTCAATTGTGGATGGCATCGGGACGACGACCATCCCGAACTTGGGGCGGTTCATTTCCAGTATTATCTGCCAGATAGAGAAGAGACCAATCACGAGGCGGCTCAGTTCGAGAAGCAGATTCCGACAGAGATTCTGTGGACGGTTCTGGACAGGTTGTTTCAGGAGCGGCTTCCCGAACTAACGATGGAATAGGTAGCGTTGGGAACGAACGAAATCTTGGACAGTTTGTTCATTGAAGCGGTGAGGGAACTTCTGGGGTCTCTCTGCGTCGAATATGCCGTTTTAGAAAATGACGGACCCGACGGGATTCCCGCGAGCGCAAGCGAGCGGGAAGTCGTCGGGGGAGTGAGCGGAGCGAACGGACCCGACGGGATTTGAACCCGCGACATCTTGGTCCGGAACCAAGCACTCTGTCCACTGAGCTACGGGCCCTCAGCGGGCAGAGCTACACGGCACCGACGTAAAACCGTTGTGGAACCCGCGCCGGCGGCCGATTACGTTCCGGTCGCGTCGGCGTCGACGACGCTGTGTTTCCACGTTCCGCGGGTGAACCACGCCGTGGCCGCAATCGCACCGAGAATCTGCCCGACGGCCATCCCGAGCCAGATGCCCGTCTCGGCGAAGCCGAACTGGAACGAAAGCAGGTAGACGATGGGAACCCGGCCTAACCAGAGCGCGAAAAGCGAGAAGCCGAGGGCGGTCTTCGTGTTCCCCGCGCCGCGGTACGCGCCGAGGACGACCTGGAGAACGCCGATGAAGCCGAACTCGAACGCGCGGATGCGGATGTACTCGACGCCGAGGTCGATGGTTTGGGCGGCCGAGGCCGTCCCGGTCTGGAGGAAGAACGCGACGACGGGTTCGGCGAAGACGTACGCGAGGACGCCGGTGACGAGCATGACGCTCGCGCCGACTTTGGCGGCGAGCCAGACGGCGCTCTCGGCGCGGTCGGGTTTCTTCGCGCCGAGGTTCTGGCCGACGATGGTGTTCGTCGCCCGACCGAGGCCGAGCGCCGGAAGGAACACGAGCGACGTGAGGCGGTTGCCGAGGCCGAACGCGGCGACGACTTCGGGGGTGAACGTGACGACCATCGCGGTGAGGGTGATGAAGCCGAGGGCGGTGGCGGACTGCTCGATGGCGCTCGGGACGCCGATATCGACGATTTGCTTGATGTACTCGAACTGCGGGCGGAAGTCGGCGAGTTGCACGTCGGGGCCGGCGCTCGTCCCGAAGATGACGTAGATGCCGATGACGGTGGCGACGGCGCGCGAGAGGACCGTCGCGTACGCCGCGCCGGCGACTTGGAAGCCGTCGAAGCCCGTGGCGGCGAACAGGCTGGCCTGCAGGCCCTCCATCCCGAGCATCGAAAACAGCGGGTTGGCGTCGAAGCCGAAGATGAACACGGGGTCGATGACGACGTTGATGAGGACGCTGATGAACATCACGACCATCGGGGCGCGGGTGTTGCCGTAGCCGCGCATGAGCGCGGAGAAGACGAAGAAGCCGAAGAGGAACGGCAGGCCGAGGAAGAACACGCGCATGTAGTCGCCGGCGAGGGGGATGACCTGCCCGGCGGTCGCCTCCGAACTCGGGAGGACGGCGAGCATCGCGTCGGTGGCGAAAAAGCCGATGACGCCGACGACGACGGCGATAACGGTGATGAAGGTGAGCGTCTGTCCGGCGACGGTCCCGGCGGAGCCCTCGCTTTTCGCGCCGGTGTACTGGGCGACGAGCGTGCTCCCCGCGACGGTGAAGCCGCCGCCGACGGAGATGAGCAGGAAGATGAGCGGAAACGCGAGGCTGATGGCGGCGACGGCGTCGGTCGAGAGCCGACCGAGCCAGACGGTGTCGGCGAGGTTGTACGCCACCTGGAGGAGTTCGGTGACGATAATCGGCCACGCCAGTTCGAACATCGGGCGTTTGAGGTCGCCCTCGGTGAGGGAACCGCCTTCGGGGAGGGACACTGAACAGGTGAGACTCGCGGAGACCGTTTGAAACCGTCGATTAGCGTCTTCGAACGTGGGTGCGTCCCGGCACCGAACGAGCGCGACTGGTCGAGTCGCGACGGGGCGGCCGTCCGCACGAGCGGCGACCGCGGCTCACCGGAGCGGGTGGCGTCGCGAGAAACGGTGGGTGGTTGCAGTTCGTCGCGTTACGGCGCTTCGCCGGTCTCGATGGCGAAGTCGGCCTTCGGGTAGGCGACGCAGGTGAGCGTGTAGCCGTTGTCCATCTCCTCGTCGGAGAGCGTCTCCTGGGTGTAGTGCGTGATGTACTCTTCGGCCGGGCCGTTGGTAATCTTCGCGGCACAGGAGACGCACGAGCCCTGCCGGCAGGCGTACGGGAGGTCCATCCCGGCGTCTTCGCCCTGGTCGAGCACCGTCTCGTTGCTCGCCAGTTCGATGGTCTCGCCCTGCTTGACGAACTCGACTTCGAAGTACTCGACTTCGTCTTCGGGCATGTCGGCGGGGCTTGGTTCTTCCTCCGCTTCCTCGCCTTCGAGTTCGGCGCCCTCTTCGCCGGCTCCGACCGCGGCGACGCCGCCGCCGCCCCCGATAGAACGGTTCATCGGCTCGGGGAAGTCGGTCTCTGCGACGGTCGCCGCGCGGCGTTCGAGGACCTCCTGTGTGATGTCGGCGGTCGGCTCCCAGCCGGTGCCCTTCGAGTAGTGCAGGGCGACGACGAGGAGTACCAGGACCAAACCGGCCCCGACACCCACCAGACTGATGACTGCCATACCGGCGGATATGGAGGGAGGGGTTAAGGAAATTGTGATTGTGGCGGCACCCGCGGGCGGTCGATTTCGCCCCCGAAACGCGGGTCTCGCGGAGGTTCCCACAGTATCGAGGGCGCGCACGTCGTCCGCCGCGGCCGACCCGAAGGCGGTTCGACGGGGACAACCGCGTCAGTTCACGACCGCAGAAGCGGGTCAGTTCACGGCCGTAGCAGGCCGGTTCGCGACCGCGTCAGTCGTCCTTCCGCGCGACCTCGTGGCGGCCAAAGCCGTAGCGGAGTCGGTTAGCGAGGCGGCGGGAGAACCGGTCGTCGGCGCGGGAGCCGAACCGCTCGGCGAGCGACTGGTAGATGAGCGGGACCGGGACCTCCTGTTCGAGCGCCTCTTGGACCGTCCACGTGCCGGTCGACCCGCCCGCGATGTGGTCGTCCACGTCGCCGAGGTCGCTCCCCTCCTCGCGGAACGCCTCCTCGCAGAGTTCGAGGAGCCACGAGCGGATGACCGCGCCGTTGTTCCACGTCTTGGCGACCGATTCGAGGTCGAGGTCGTAGCGGCCCTCGGCGAGCAGTTCGAAGCCCTCGCCGTACGCCTGCATCAGCGCGTACTCGACGCCGTTGTGGACCATCTTCACGTAGTGGCCGGAGCCGGAGTCGCCCATGTGGCCGTGGCCGTCCGGGCCGGTCGCCACGGCGTCGAAGACGGGGGTCAGTTCGTCGTAGGCCCACTGCGGGCCGCCGACCATGAGCGAGAAGCCGAGGTCGGCACCGGCGGGGCCGCCGGAGGTCCCGCAGTCGAGGTAGGCCGCCGAGCACGCCTCGGAGCGCCGCACGGACTCCTCGAAGTGGGAGTTGCCGCCGTCGACGACCACGTCGTCGCCGTCGAGGTGCGGGTCGAGGTCGTCGAGCGTCGCGTCCACCGCGTCGCCCGCGGGAACCATGAGCCAGATTCGCTTGTCGTCGCCGAGTCGGTCGGCGAGGTCGGCGACGCTGTCCGCGGGTTCGGCACCCGCGTCGGCGGCCGCCGCGACGGCTTCCGCCGAGAGGTCGAAGGCCACGACCTCGTGCCCGGCATCGAGCACTCGGTCGACTACGATGCGCCCCATCCGGCCGAGGCCGATGACGCCTAGTTGCATGCGTCGGCATCGTCCGCGGGGGGTGGTAGTGGTTGTGGTTTGGCGCGTGCGCGGCCGTCCGCCGAGGCGGCACTCCTAGAGCCGCCCCCGCGTTCAGAGCCGTGCCAAGAGCGCCTCGGCCAACCGGTCGCCGGCGTCGTCGTCGGTTCGGAAGAACAGTTCCGGCTCGATGAGTTCGACTTCGAGGAGGTAGAAGTCGTCGCCGCGCTCCACGCCGTCGACGCGGGCGTACAGCGGCGGGTCGCCGCCGAGGTGGGCCGAGACGGCGTCGACGACGCGCCGAGCGTTGTCGAGGAGCGTCTCGCTCGGCACCTCGACGTGGACGCTCCCCCCGTGTTTCTCTTGGACGCGGTAGTCGCCGGGTTCGGGTCGCTTGACGACCGCATGGCTGAACTCGTCGCCGAAGAAGACGAGCGACCACTCGCCGTCTTCGATGTCCGGCGCGAACTCCTGAACCAGCACGTCTTTCTCCGCCACGAGGTCGTCCACCCACGGCTGGGCGGCGGCGGCCTCCGCGCGACTCAGCTGTCTCGTCTCGAACGCGCCCGCGCTCACGGCGGGCTTGACGACGAGTTCGTCCCAGCCCCGCCTCTCGAAGACGGCTTCGAGGGACACGTCGTCGCCGCGTTCGACGTACTCGGTCGGAAGGGTCGAGACGCCGGCGTCGGCGAGGTCACGCAGGTAGAACTTGTGGCTGTTCCAGTCGAGCGTCGCCGTCGGGTTCCACACCGCGCAGTCGGCGTCGGACAGTCGGTCGACCCACGCGGCATACGCCGCCGGACGCCGGTAGTAGTCCCAAATCGACCGGACGACCACGGCGTCAAATCCGTCCCAGTCGACCGACTCGTCGGACCAGACGACCGGTTCCGCGGTCACGCCGCGCTCCCGGAGCGCCGCGAGAAACGAGGCGTCGTCATCGACGAGTCCGGGGAGGTCCGCGGCGGTGGCGAGTGCGATGGAAGTCACGGCGGTGGATGATAGACATCGGGCGATAAGGGTTCTGTAACGCTCGGAGCGTCCGCCGCGACCCTCCGCGTCGCGGCCGCGGTCGGTCGGCCTCGCGCCCGCAGACGCCGACGTTTTTACCGCCCCGCGCGAGGGTCGCGTATGGACGAACGCATCCACGAGCACGCCGCGGTGCTCGTCGACTGGAGCGCGCGAATCGAGGCCGGCGACGACGTGGTCGTCTCCGTCGGCGAGGGGGCCCACGACCTCGCGGTCGCCGTCGCCGACGCCCTCGGCGAGCGCGGCGCGAACGTCGTCACGACGTACGCCTCCGAGGAGGTCCAGCGGGCGTACCTCCGCGCGCACGACGGCGACTTCGAGCTTCCCGAACACGAACTCGCCCTCTACGAGGCCGCCGACTCGGTGCTCTTCCTCGGCGGCACCCGCAACACGGCGGCGACCGCCGACGTGCCGACCGCGACGCGGCAGGCCTACGGCCGCGCCACGAGCGAGGTCAAAGAGGCGCGCATGGACACCGACTGGGTGTCGACGGTCCACCCGACCCGCGCGGCGGCCCAGCAGGCCGGCATGTCGTTCGAGGAGTACGCCGACTTCGTCTACGACGCGATTCTCCGCGACTGGTCGGAACTCGCCGAGGAGATGGCGAACATGAAAGACGTGCTCGACGCCGGCTCCGAGGTCCGCATCGTCAAGGCGGACACCGACCTCACGATGTCCATCGAGGGCCGGACCGCCGTCAACTCCGCGGCCTCGGTCGCCTACGACTCCCACAACCTCCCGTCGGGCGAAGTGTTCACCGCGCCCGTCGAAGACGCCGTCGAGGGCGAGGTGTTCTTCGACGTGCCGATGACGCTGGAGGGCCAGCGCGTCGAGAACGTCCGCCTGACGTTCGAGGGCGGCGAAGTCGTCGACTTCTCCGCGGACGCGGGCGAGGACGCGCTCGCCGGCATCCTCGACACCGACGAGGGCGCGCGCCGACTCGGCGAACTCGGCATCGGCATGAACCGCGGCATCGACCGCTTTACCGACAGCATCCTCTTCGACGAGAAGATGGGCGACACCGTCCACCTCGCGGTCGGCCGGGCCTACGGCGCGTGCCTCCCGGAGGGCGAAGACGGGAACCAATCTGCGGTCCACACGGACATGATAACCGACATGAGCGAGGACTCCCGCATCGAGGTCGACGGCGAGGTCGTCCAGCGGAACGGCACGTTCCGGTGGGAAGACGGGTTCTGAGCCCTCTCTGAGGCGTTTTCTGACGCAGACCGCGGTGGGCGGTTGAGACGATTAAGATACCATGACATGTGGTAACTCTACGCTTACTAAAACCGCGTGGTGACGTAGCTCCGGCTATGGCACGATTCGTCCGAACGAGGCGACGGTTCCTCGAACTGGCGGGGAGTGGTGCGGTGGTGGGAATCGCCGGCTGTCTCGGTGGGGGCGGCGGCCAGCAGGAAACGGAGACGGAAGCGACGACCGAAGCGGCCGACGACGACCACGACGAGGAGCGCCCGGAGGGCGTCTCCGCCGAGGAGTTCGAACGCGGCCCGGTCCCCGAACCCTACCGGACCGCGCTCTCGCAGGCGAACGAGCGACGGGACCCTGACGACCTGTTCACGAAGGAGGCGGTCAAGTTCCAAGAGGCGGACGACGCCGTCGAGGCGGGGCTCACGGAGGCGGGGCGGAACTGCGGCAACTGCGCGGAGTACATCCCCGACAAGAACGGCGACGGCTTCGGTGCCTGCGCCAAGGTCGAGGGCTACATCGGCCCCGAAGACTGGTGTTCGCTCTGGGAGTCTATCGAGGAGGCCGAGGCCGAAGAAGGCGAGGACGGAGGCGAGACCGCGTCCGTCGTCTGAGGTTCACTCCTGAGCCACGCCGATGTTCTTCAGCGACCCGCCGCACCGCGGACAGACCTGTTCGTAGACGCCGTGGCCCGAGCGGTAGCCGCACGCGGCACACTCGTACCGCGCGCGCTCGACGAGCGTCGTCGGTTCGGCCTCGACGAGCGTCTCCGTCCGGCGTTCGACCAGCGCCTCGGTCCGGCGCTCGACCAACTCCGCCGGGGGTCGTTCGACGAGGTCCGTCGGCTCGGGGCCGACCAGCGCCCGTGATTTGGCTTTGACGAGGTCTACAGGCCCGCGAGTGTCGATATCCTTGCTCATGTCACTGTGTACGCTGTGTCAGATGTTAACTCTTACCGGCACGCTCCGTTCTCCCTGACGACGCCGAATTCGGCCGTTTCGCCCCGATTCGGTGGGTTCGGTCCCGAGACGCGCTTTCGACGTACTTTTTATCCGCGACCGTTTTCATCCGCGCATGGCAGAATTCATGGTCGTCGTCGCCGACCCCGACTCCGGTGCGACCTACCAAGTCGACGTCGAAGGACAGGACGCAAACCGATTCCTCGGCCGCGACCTCGGTGACGAGGTCGACGGCGCGGCCGTCGGTCTCGACGGCTTCACGCTCGAACTGACGGGCGGTTCGGACAAGGCCGGCCGACCGATGCACCCCAACGTCCCCGGCGGCGCGCTCAAGGAAATCCTCGCCGAAGACGGCATCGGCTACAAGCCGTCCCGCGACGGCGAGCGCAAGCGCGTCACCGTCCGCGGCCGCGAGGTCTCCGGCGAGACCGTCCAGATCAACGCGAAGGTCGTCGCCGGCGAGGGCGACGTCGCCGCCGCCTTCGGCGAGGGCGACGACGAAGAAGCGGACGAATAACGCCGTCTCACTCCTCTCTTCCCCGTGCCAGAGCAACTGCCTTCCGACCATCCGTCGGTCCAGACGTTCCGCGCGAACATCGCCCGCAGTGGCGGCACCCGCCGTCCCTGCCTGCGCGTCCCCGACGACGTGCTCGCCGCCGACGGCGATTTCGTCCGCCTCCATCTCGGCGGCACCGCCTATCACGCCCGCCTCTCGGCGGACGCCTCGGGGCTCGTGATTCGCGGCGCGTACGACAACAAGCGCCTCGCCCGCACCCCGAACGGCGGCGAGAACCGACTCGTCGAGTGGTGCCGCGAACACGACCGGGCCGATGGCGACGCCGTCGAACTCGATGAACTGGACGACGGCTACCAGTACGGCCTCCGGGTTCCCGGGGTCCGACAGGTGTACCGCATCACCGAGCGCCCGAACGACTCGCTTTCGAGCATCGCCGAGCAGTTCGGCCTGTCCGACGAGTGACCGGTCGGGCTCCGAGACACGCCGCTTTTACGCGCCGACCGCACTAGGCGGGGTATGAGCAAGGTAACGGAGTACCTCGCAGGCGAGCGTCTCGACGACGTGGCGCTCTATCTCACCCACGAGTACCTCGACAGCCAGGGCAAACTCCCGAACATGGGCGTCGAAGTCGAAAACGGCTACGTGCTCGTCGTCCCCGGCGACGACGGCCGACGGGCCTTCGCGGCCGGAACCGGCATGGACGCCATGGAGTTCGCCCAGACCGCCATGGGCAACGACGGCGACATCGACGACGACCTCAGCGGCGGCACCTGCCCCGAGGCGGCCGCCGAGGAGAACCACGAGGTGAAGTTCATCTTCTCGTTCGCCGAGGCGCAAAACGAGGAGGTCGGCGGCATCTACGAGGACGGCGACGTGGTCCACGCCTACGCCAAATGTACCTGCGGCACGACGTACTCCGACCGCTGGGTCGTCGACGACGCGTAACCGCCCGATTCGGGTTCGAAGCTAGTTTTCGGGGGGGTCGACGCGAACGCTAGCGCTCGGTCTCGACGCCTTCGTCGTCCTCGTCGTCGGCCGCGGCTTCCGCTTCCGCCTTCTCGACCGCGTCGGCGACCTGTTCGAACGCTCGGAGGATGACGCGCTTCGTCGTCGCGCCCTGCGTCGTCCAGTGGTGGGCGTAGTCGAGCATGTCGTCGTAGATATCGGGCTTACAGCCGGCGGCCTTCGGGTGGCCGCCGCCGTTGACGAGGTCGGCGACCTCGTGACAGCGCTCGAAGTCGTCGGAGCCGCGGATGGAGGCGCTCCCGGCGGGCTTGACGACGACCGCCGCGTCCGCGCCCGCCTCGCGGAGGGCGTCGGCGACCTCGTTTTGCGAACATCGGCCGTAGGTGATGCCGACGGTCCAGTCGCCGACGGTCTTCAGGTCGGCGCGGTCGACGGCGGCCTGAATGAGGTTCTCCTTTTCGACGCGGCGGTGGGCGATGTACTCCTCGACGACCGGCGGGAGGTCCGCGCCGTACGCGCCGACGACGGCGACGTACTCCTCTTTCGAGGTCCAGTAGGCGTAGTCCGCGAGGTCCTGACTCCGCTCGTCTTCGTTCAGCCAGAGGTCGTGGTCGCGGGTGACCGCCGCGAGCTCCGAAAACCGCTCGTCGAACTCGTAGTCGAGTTCGCGGAGCGTCACGTCGGTCGAACACTCCTCGTCGGACTCGCCGACGACGAGGTCGACGCCGCCCCCGCGGACCGCTTCGGCGACTTCCGGCTTCCACTGGTGGTGGTCGTACCAGTGAATCTCGCCCGCCGTCTCGACGAGCGCGGCGAGCTCCTCTTCGACGTACTCGAACTTGTCCGGACAGAGGTCGCAGACGTACACTTCGACGCCCTCGGGGGCGTAGTCGGCGACGCGCTGAAGGTCGTCTTCGAGCGAGTACGGACTCGACCCCATCAGCGCGACCGGCGATTTCGGACGCTCGTCCTCGTCGCCCTCGTCGAGGGCGGGTTCGTCGTCGTCTTCGTCATCGTCGCCTTCGTCGTCCGCGAGTTTCTCCTCGATGCGTTCCTCGAAGTCGGCCACGTCGAGGGCGGCGTCGTACGCCTCCCGGAGGAGGGCGACACAGCCGAGGCCGTCGGCGTCGGTGTCGGTGACGACCGCGACCGAGGCGTCTTCGAGTTTCTCCTCGGCGCGCTCTTCGGCGCGTTCCTCGTCGAACGACTCGGGGTAGAAAAACCCGGCACCGGGGAGCACGGACTTGCGGGGGAGCGAGAGCCGAGAACTGTCGATGAGCTCGTCTTCCATACGCCGAACTCGGGCGCGACGGGGAAAACTCCTCCCGATTCGGTCGCCTCGTCGCTCAGGCGGCCTCGTCGCTCAGCAGGGAGTCCGTCGTCCCCGCTTCCAACTGGCGGACCGTCAGCACCGGCACCGGGCAGGTCCGGACGACGCGCTCGGCGACGCTCCCGATGAGAAACCGGTTCTCGCCGTGTCGGCCGCGGGTGCCCATGGCGACGGCGTCGGCGTCCACCTCGCGGGCGTAGTTCGAAATCTCGGCCGCGGGCCGGCCCTCCCGCACCGCGACGGTCACCTCGCGGTCGGTCGCGGCCTCGACCTCGGCGAGCGCCTCCTCGCCGCGTTCGGTGAGCGCGTCGCGCATCTCGTCGCGGAGTCGGTCCGGCGCGGTCTCCACGTCGCCGGCGTCGATGACGTACAGCGCATGGACCGACGCGTCGAACCGCTCTGCGAGGTCGACGGCGACGCTGACCGCCCGGCGGACGCTCGCCGAGCCGTCGGTGGCGATGACGATGGTGTCGAACATGTCCACGGGTTCTCGGCGCGGCGGCATAAAACCAGTCTGGGGCGGCCGGCCGGCGGGACCGTGGGGTGAGTTTTTTGTCGTCCCCCGACGCAGGTGGGGACATGTCACCGCGCCCGCTCTCTATCGACCTCGTTCTCGTGCCGGTCGACCAAAGCGAGGAGGCGACACGCGCGGCGGAGTACGCCGCCGCCGTCGCGGCCGAGTACGACGCCGCGGTCCACGCCGTCCACGTCCTCGGCGAGGACGTCGTCCGCGCCATAGAGCAGGGCGTGGTCGACGAGGACGCCGTCGCCGAGGACAGCAAGGCCGTCACCGACACGATTTCGGCCCTCGCCGAGACCGCCGACGTTCCCGTCACCACGTCGGTCGCCTACGGCTTCTCGCGGACGAGCAAGCTCCGCCACCCCGGAAGCGTCGTCCTCGACACCGCAGAAGAACTCGACGCGGACTTCATCGTCGTGCCCCGAGAGCCCGTCTCGGGCGACCCCGGCGAAGTGCTCGCCAAGGCCGCCGAGTACGTCCTCCTGTACGCCAGCCAGCCCGTGCTTTCGGTCTGAATCCTGAATCGGGGGTCGCTCGCCGCCGCCCTCAGCCCCCCTCCTCGTCCGGCGGCTCTGCGAGCCGGATGGTCATCTCCAGTTCGAAGCTCTCGGCGTCGCTCGTCTCGAAGCCGACGGTCTGGTAGAGGCCGACCGCCGCGCGGTTCCACCGCTCGACCGTGAGCCACACCTTCTCCACGCCGGACTCCCGGCCGTAGCCGAGAAGCGCCTTGATGAGCCGCGTGCCGATTCCGGCGCGCTGGTAGGTCTGGTGGACGAAGATGGCGAGTTCGTAGGCGTCGCCGTCGGGGACGAGCGTCGCGTGGCCGGCCACCTCGTCGCCGTCCCACGCGATGACGTTCAGGCAGTCCTCGTCGAGGATGTTCTCCAGCCAGTCGCGGATGCGGTCCTCGCGGCCCGGTGGGATGCCCTGCGCGCGGTCCGAGGGGTCGAACGCGTCGTACATCTCGACGAGCGCCTCCAGTTCCTCGTCGGAGCCGTCGTGCGCGCGCACCTCGATGGTGCGGTCCTCCCTGTCGGTGAACGACAGCGGCGGCGCGTCGTAGGGGTCGGCGACGGCGTCGGAGAACGTTCGGTCGCTCATCGTACCAGAGTGACGGTCACGTGGGAGTTCAGGAGGACGAACTCCGCGATGTTGCCGATCTGTATCTTCCCCATCGGGCTCGTCTCGCCGCCGCCGAGCACCAGTTGGTCGAACCCCTCGTTCTCGGCGAGGTCCACGAGGGCGCTCCCCGGGTCGCCGTCGAGCGCGCGGACGGTCGCGTCGACGCCGCGCTCGTCGAGCAGTTCCGTCACCCGCGCTTCCATGTCCTCGCGCGAGCGCTCGCCCGACGGGTTGTCGACGATGGCGACCGTGAGGTCGTCGCCGACCTCGGCCGTCCGTTCGACCGTCGTTTCGAGCGCGCGCATGGAATCGTCGCTGCCACCGATTCCGAGCAGTACCTTCATGATTCCCAATCTCGCGGGCGCGATAGAAAACCCTTACCCGGAAACGGGGGGCGACACCCCCGTCGGCGGGGGACCGAACATCGCGGAACCCTTTTCGGCCGTGCCGCGGTAGCCCGCGGTATGACAGACGAGTCCGACGAGTTCGAGACGGGCGCGAGCGACGCCGAGGAGACGGCTCGCCCCGACGCGGACTCCCGAGCGGCGGCGGACGAAGCGGCGGGAGACGCGACGGCGGCAGACGCGGAGCCCGAGACTTCGGCGGCGGCGACCGCGGAATCGACGGGTGCGGAATCGACGGACGCGGCCGGAGGAGATTCCGGCCCGGACGCCGAAGACGCGGTTCCCGAGGACGTCCAGAAGTACGCCCGGTTCAAGAAGGTCGACGGCGCGCAGTACGACCGCGTCAACGACTTCCTCCGCGAGCGGACCTACGTGACGGCCCGCGAGTGGGCAATCGCGCGGCTCTGTGCGGACTTCCGAACCGAGACGGGCGTCGAGATGACGAAAATCGGGAACAACCTCCCAGAACTCGTCCCCTTCATGACCGACACCTACACGCCGCAGGCGGTCAATCAGGCCCGTTCCGCGTTCCGCGACAAGGTCCGGAAGTCGGGCGCGACGTTCCTCTACGGCGCGATGTCGGGTTTTTTCACGGCCGAGGAGCTCGACGAGATGATGTACGAGGTGACGGAAATCGCCAAGTTCCTGCTCGAAGTCGAGGGCGTGGACCTCTCGGTCGAAGAGGAACTCGAAGCCGAAGAGCGTATTTCGAGCGTCATGCGCGAGGTGCGCGAGGCGAGCACCGACCTGCGGAAAGAAGAGCTGTCGGACGAGGAGTGACGCCCCGCGGCCCGTGCGACTTCGACCCGGCGCTGACTCCCCGAACCGACGCCGCGCCGACTCGAACTCAGGGGAAAAGCGGGTCTGGCTCCGACTGGACTAACTCGACGCGTCGGTCCGCGTCGACCGGTCGAACGTAGAGGCGGAGTTCGCCCTGTTCTCGCGCCGTCGTCGCCATCGCGGCCACCTCGTCCAGCCCGTAGTACAGCGGGACGACGACGGCTTTCGATGACGCGGCGTCCTGTACGACGGAGACGACGAACACGGTGTCGCCCTCGCGGGCGCGGTAGACGTCGTAGCGGCCGAATTCGGCAGATTCGACCCACGACGACAGCGCGTCGAACTCGCCTCCGGGGACGAGCACGTCGAAGCCGACGCGCTCGGTCGCCTCGGGCAGGTTCGCCGGCGGCAACACCGTCACGTCGCCGGGATGGACCACGAGCGTCTCCCACCCCTCGGCTTCGTACTCTGCCGCGGTCGCCTCGGCGTCCTCTACGACCGTCTCCCAGAACGACAGCAACCCCGTGAGTTCGGATGATTCGTCCGCGTCCGGGTCGCGGTCTCGCGGTGGCGTCCGCTCGTCGGTCATGCGTGTCACGCACTCTGGGAGTCGGACGGGAAAAGGATTCGCCTGCATCGGGGCGTCGTCCGGGTCCCGACCGACGCTCTGACGCCCCGACGCCCCGGCGACGACGGAACAGCTATCTGTCCGCCTGCCGACAGTCGGCCCGATGCGCCGGTCACTTCGGGCGGTCCTCGGGTCGCTCCAGCTCCCCGTCGCCGGTTCCGGGGTCGCCCTCCTCGCGTTCGTCTGGTGGACCGCCGTCACGATGCCCCCGCCACCGCCCGGAAGCGACGGCTTCGCCCACGGGCTCGCGGGCTTTTTCCTCCTCGTGTTCGGGGCCGTCGGCTTCGCCCTCCTCGCGGGCGGCCTGCTCATCCCGCCGGGACCGGGTTACGGCGTCCGGTTCACTCGCAGACAGCGCTGGCTGTTCGCCTACGCGCTGGTCGCGCCGGCGCTCGCCGTGGGTGGCTTCCTCGCGACCGTCGTCCTGTCGGCCGCACTCGGCGGCCTCGGCGGCCTCGCCGGGTCGGCAGTCTCGCTCGTCGCCCTGACCGCGCCGCTTGCGGTGCTCGTCGGCGTCGGCTGGAGGGGCGCGCAGGTCGCGGCCGCGCGGCTCTGAGGGTTCGGGGCGCAGTCGCGCTCAGTCGCGGACGTTCTCGCCCGCGACCGCGCCGAACTCCTCGCCGTCCCAGACGAACTCGCCGCGGAGCATCGTCCACTCGGGGAAGACGCCGGTGTGACCCTCGAACGGCGTCCAATCACAGTTCGAGTGGAGGTCAGCCCCGCGAATCTCGCGGGCGACGTCGAGGTCGTACAGCGCGAGGTCGGCGTCGGCGCCCGCCTCGATTCGGCCCTTGCGCGGCAGGTCGAACACCTCGGCGGGGTTCGCGGCGACCACGTCGCGGACGCGCTCGGCGGTGAGGTCGCCGGCGACGACCGCGCCGAGAAGCAGGGGAACCATCGTCTCGACGCCGGGGACGCCGCTGGGGGCGTCGAGGAGCGACTGTTCTTTCTCCTCGCGCGTGTGCGGCGCGTGGTCCGTGGCGACCACGTCGATGCGGCCGTCGGCGAGGCGCTCGAACATGGCCTCGCGGCGCGTCTCGGAGCGGAGCGGCGGGTTCATCCGGCCGTAGGTGCCCAACTCGGCGAGGTCGTCGCGGGACAGAAACAGGTGGTGCGGCGTCGCCTCGCAGGTCGCGCCGCCGTCGCGGGCGGCGTCGACGCCCTCGGGCGTGCTCGTGTGGGCGATGTGAATCTGCGCGCCGGTCTCGCCGCCGACGCGGACGGCGCGCTCGACGGCGACCGCCTCGGCCTCGGCGGTCCGGTAGGCGCTCCACGCGTCGGCGTCGGCGTCGCGGCCGACCCCGCCGAGGTCGCCCTCGATGGCGGACTCGTCGAACAGGTCGGCGTCCTCGGCGTGGACCGTGACGGGCACGCCCGCCTCGCCGGCGCGCTCCGCGGCCTCGGCAAACAGGTCGGCCTCGATGCCCATGTCGCCGGTCGAGTCGGCGAGGAACACCTCGCCGAGGGCGAAAAGCGGCCGGTCGAACAGGCTGTCGGGGTCCCAGTCGGCGGTGACGCCGCCGTTGATGCCGTAGTCGATACAGGCGTTCGCCGCGCGTTCTGCCTTCGCGTCGAAGCCCGCGCCGTCGGTCGTCGTCGGGTCGGTGTTCGGCTGGTCGGCGACGGTCGTCACGCCGCCGGCGGCGGCGCTCCGCGCGCCCGTCTCCCACGTCTCCTTGTGCTCGAAGCCCGGTTCGCGGAAGTGGACGTGCACGTCGATAGCCCCCGGCAGAAGCAGGTTCCCTTCGGCGTCGACGGTCTCCTCGTCGGCGACGGGGTCGAGGTCGCCGACCGCCTCGACGGTCCCGTCCTCGACGCGGACGTCGACGGCGCGGCCGTCGGCCAGCGTCGCGTTCTCGATTCGCATACGAGGGGGTGCGACGCGCCGGGTGCTAAGTCCGGCGGTTCGGGTAGTAAGGGGACCAGTGGTTCGGGGAGTGATGGCTCCGGCGGTTCGGAGAGCGGTCGCGGCCGGCCGCATCGCCCGGCTGTCGGCCGCGTCCCGCGTCGCTCACGCGAGGTCGGCCGCGTCTTCGACGCGCGTCTCCGCGTCGCCGACGAAGACGGCTTCGAGGGCGTCGCAGACCGCGTCCGGACTCGCCGGGCCGCCGGCGTCGGCGACGCTCCCCACCGAGTCCGGGTCGAAGGGAACCTCGATGGCCTCGTAGACGGGCGCGAGCACGTCGGCTATCTCGTCGCGGTCGGCGACGACCACCACGCCGGAGACGAGCGCGCTCCCCTTGCGGACCCGCTGGGCGAGGCCGCAGAGCTTTCCGCCCGCTTGGACCGAGTGGTCGCCGGGGCAGTACGAGTTCGGCGGTTCGCCCCGCCGCGCGGGGACGCCGAGGGTCCGCAGGGCGCGGACGACGGCGGTCGTTCCGGCCTCGTACCGCGCGTCGAGGCCGCTCCGGGCGTCGTCGAGCGGGAGCGCGTGGGCGAACGCGACGGTGGTTCCTGTGTAGGCTACGGCCCGGCCACCGACCGAGCGCTCGACTGGGGGGAAGCCGCGCTTTTCGGCGGCGGCGACGGCCTCGTCGTACCGCGGGGCGCGGGTGTCGCGCCTGCCGAACGCGAGCTGTCGGTGCGGCGTCCACGTGCGGAACGCCGGTTCGCCCGTCTCGCCCGCCTCGCGGAGCATGGCCGCGGTGACCCCCCGGTCTGCGTCCCGGTCGGGCCCGCGGTCGCGGATGACGCGCATGCCCGAGAGAAACACCCCGACGTACCTAAGCGCACCCGTCCCGTCCCGACGACCATGTTGCGACTGCCGCGGTCGGTGCTCGCGCGCTTCGAGCGCTTCTCGCTCTACAACTCGCCGTATCCCGCCCACGACGGCGGCTGTGCAATCGACCTCTACGTCGCCGACGACGACCCGGTGGCCCGCTCGCCCGTCGCGGGGGTCGTCCGCGAGACGCGGACCGTCCGCGCGCCCGACAAGCCCTACGCCCACGACGACGAGTACCTCGTGCTCGTGGACGTCGACGCCGACGCCACCGGACTGGACTGGCTCGGCGACCCCGACGACGACCCCCGCGACGGACTGGTCGCGCGAATCCTCCACGTCGACCCCGGCGTCGACGCGGGCGACGAACTCGCCGCCGGCGACCCGCTCGGGCGTCTCGTCCGCTCCGGCTTTTTCGCCCCGTGGGTCTCGAACCACGTCCACCTCGGCTTCCGGGCCGCTGACGCGAACCACCACCGCGCCCGCGGGTCGCTCCCGGTCTCGCCCGGCGTGACCGTCTCGCCGCTCGACTGGGACGGGACGGGAACCGTCGTCGAGACGGCCGAGACGTTCGTCGTCCTCGACGCCCCTGACCGCGCCGACGCGGGGGTCGGACCCGACGAGTTCGTCGGCCTCGCCAGCGACGAGGGCGTCGCCCTCGACGGCGGCCTCGCCCACTACGGCTTCGGGGGCACGCTCTCGTCCGTCGAAGACGGGCAATCGCTGTCGCTCCTCGGCGAGCGAGTCGGCCGGGCCGCCGGCCGCGACGTTCCGTGGGCCGACTTCGACGTACTCGTCGACGGCGTTCGAGTCACTGGGTTGTCACTATTCGCGTCCCGCGTCGACTTCGGGACCAAGGTCGTCTGTCCCGGCCACGACTTCGCCGTCGGCGACGAGGTGTCGGTCGCGATTCGCCCCAGCGCCGACCCGATTCGACTCGATTGACCCCGAAGAAAACATTTATAATTGACATGAATGTGCTGGTCGGAGGCGACTGAATGGACCCTCTATTTTGAGGTTCCTTTTTAAACACCTTTACTATGAAAGGATTAGTCTCCGCAAAAAATATCCTTCGCTCGCCCGTATTTTTCTCCGTTTGTGAGACTCGACAGACGAACGTGTGCCGTCGTTTCGGTTTTCGACGTAGCCGTCGGCTCCCCTCCGCGATGACTGACGACCACGCCAGTGGGTACGAGGTCGAACTCCGTCACCCGCTGGCCGGGGCCTCCCCCGACGGGACGTTCGAGGACCCCGAGTTCGAGCTCACGTTCGTCGGCGGTGTCCCGGTGACCGACGAGCCGGTTCCGTACTTCGTCGCCCGCGGGAGCGACCGCGAGGCGCTCGACGACCTGCTCGACGACCACGCGAGCATCGACCGCTTCGAACCGATATCCGACGGTCCAGAGGGTCGGCTCTACCGCTGTGAGTGGGCGACCCACGACGGCGACATCATCTCGGCAATCCGCGAGTGCGACGGCATCGTCCGGCGGATGGTCGGAACGAGATACGGCTGGTCGCTGTCGGTGTACTTCCCGTCGAACGAGCTGACTACCCGGTTCCACGACGCCTGTCTCGCCCGCGACATCGACATCGACGTGCGCCGCGTCGAACCGGCCCGCCTCGACGAGCGCCACCCCCCGAACACCGGTCTCTCGGAGAAACAGCTGACGGCGCTTCGGCTCGCCTTCGAACGGGGCTACTTCGAGACGCCGAAAGAGACCGGCCTCGACGACATCGCGAGCCGGTTGGGTATCACCGAGCAGGCGCTCTCACAGCGGCTTCGCCGGGCGCTCCGGAACCTCGTCGGGTCGGCGATAGACGACCTCGAACGCGACTCACGGTACGAGTGAAGAGCCGACGATGAGTGCAGAGCCGACGACGCGTCAGAACGGGACCGTGGTGGGACGCGGCAACCGGGCGCGAGATGCCACGGTGGGAGTCGATTTCGCCACCGGAACGGAGCGACCTGCGGCCCCTCCGGCGGTGCGCCCGCGTGGGGGGTGCCACCGACGCATATCGGTACGCCGATTCTAGTAATATATCTGACCCTTGTGTGGACAATCGGTATTTAAACAGCGTCGAAGTAATCGAGATACGCCGAGGCGAACGCCCGGAGTTCGTCGTACGTCGGCGGCGACCCGTTTCTGACGAAGTGTCCCGCGACCGCGATGCCGACGACGAGCGACTCCGCGCGGCCGAGGTCGAGGACGTGCGCGAGCGCGAGTCCCGCGTTGAAGTGGTCGCCCGAACTCGTCGTCAACACCGGGTCGTCCGTCCGGGGGACGCCGACGGTCGCGGTCCCCTCGTCGTCGACGAGGTGCGCCGCTTCGATGCCGTGGCCCGCGAACCGGCTGACGCCGAGGTGGTCGAACGCCGCCCGCGACTCGCGGCCGAAATCGCCGCTCTCGACGCCCGCCAGTCGCGCGAGATAGCGCGTCTCGTAGCGGTTCGCCGAGACGACGACGCGCACCGCGTCGTCCAGCGCCGACACCTGTTCGACGCCCGCGGCGACCACCTCGGGCTCCCGTTTTCTGAGGTCACCGGGGTCCAAAAGCAGTGTCTCCGGCGGGTCCGACAGCGTCGGCCACAGCTCCTCGCGGAGGCCGCGGGCCACGTCCGGTAGCTCGGGCATCTCCGACCAGTAGCCCATCCCGACGAGCTCGGTCCCGTCGACCAGTTCGGCCAGTCGGTCGAGGCCGACCCGCGACTCGATTCCGGCCCAGTCGAGCGTCATCAGCGCGCCGATTTCGGTGAGCATCAGCTTCCCGTCGCCGAACTCGACGGCGTCGGTGTAGCCCGGCGACCCGAGCGTCTCTAAGGGGAGGTGGCCGAACTCCTCGGCGAACGGCGCTTCGACCGGGTCGCCGAGACAGCCGACGACCCCGGGGTCGAACCCCAGTCGGTCGAAGGCGCGCGCGAGGTGGCTCACGTGGCCGCCGGTGCGGACGCCGGCTTGAATCCACTCGAAGCTGAGCGAGCTCTCGGCGTCGACCGAGTCGTTCACGCGGTCGGCGAACGCTTCGAGGGTCGACACCCGCTCGTAGGCGTCGGCCGACTGCCGCTCGGAGACCAACTCCCGAACGCGGTCGACGTAGCCGTCGAACCCGAACAGCGCCCGTCCGCCGCCGACCGTCTCGGGAAGCGACTCCCGGCACGACTCGACCGCGCGGACCGTCGCCTCGTCTGGCGTCTCCATGGCGTCCGGTTCGGACGACCGCCAGTTAGTGTTGCCGCCGGTGGCGCGCTCGCCCCGTCAGCGGCCGCTCTCCGTCGTGATTTCGAACCGCGCGCCGCCCTCGTCGCTCTCGACGAACCAGACGCTCCAGCCGTGGGCGTTCACGACGCTCATGACGACGCTGAGGCCGAACCCGGTCCCCTCGGTGCTCGTGGTGTAGCCCGCCTCGAAGATTCGGGGACGCTCGTCCGGCGGAATCCCCGGGCCGTCGTCTTCGACGTAGAAGCCGTCGCGGTCGCCGAGCGGACCGACGCGGACGGTCACGTCGTCGCCGCCGTGTCGAATCGCGTTCGAAAAGAGGTTCTCGAGGAGCTGTCTGAGCCGCCCGCGGTGGGCGTCGACCGCGACCTCGCCGTCGATAGCGAGCGTCGCGCTCGGCGCGCCGCCCGCGGCGGTCGTCCACGCCGCCTCGGCGACGGAGCGGAGCGACAGCCGCTCGGCCTCTTCGACCGTCTGACCGTTCTGCGCGAGCGCGAGCACGTCCTCGACGATGCCGGCCATCCGCTCGTGGGCGTCGGCCACGCGGTCCAACTCGTCGCCGTCGTACTTCTCGCGGGCGAGGTCGAGATAGCCCATCGCCGCGTTGAGCGGGTTCTTGAGGTCGTGGGAGACGACCGACGCGAACGATTCGAGCTGTTCGTTCTGGCTGGCGAGCTCGCGCTCGCGCTTCCGCAGGAGCCGCTCGCGTTCGACCCGGTCCAAGACGGCGCGGGTGTTCGCGGCCAGCACCTTCGCCAGCGCGATGCGCTGGTCGGCCAGCTCCCCCTCGTCGAGCGAGGCGACGAAGAACACGCCGTGGTCGGGAATCGGGACGATGAGCTCCTCTTTGACCCCGGCGTCGAGGACGAACCGCCGCGGGTTCGAGCCCACGTCCCGATAGAGGTTGTGCTCGCCGCGCTCGAACACCTCCCACGTCAGGCCGGTCCCCCGCGGCACCGGCGGCACGTCGCCGAACACCTCCCGGGCCTCGTCGGTGAGCGCCGTCGGAACGAGCGCGTCCTGCGACTCGTCGTACAGGAGGACGCCGCTTATCGCGTAGTCGAGGATTTCGGTGGCCGCCTCGCGGACGATGTCGGCGACCTCCTCGCGGCTGGTCGCCCCCGTCAGCCGCCGGGTCGAGGCGTGGAGCGCGTTGAGCCGCTGTTCGTACCGCTTCCGTTCCGTCACGTCCGTCGAGACGCCGACCGCGCCCACCGCCTCGCCGTCGTCGCCGACGATGGGCGAGACGGTGAACTCGACCACGTACTCCTCTCCCGGGAGCGACAGCTCGATTTCGAACCGCTCGCGCTCGCTCTCGCCGCCGAGGACGGCGTCGAGCGCGGACCGGACGCGCTCGTACTGGTCGGCGGCGAGATAGCCGGCGTCGCGGAGCGCCGAGACGTGCCGGCCGACGAACGACGACATGGGAATGCTCGTCCGCGACAGCGCGGTCTCGTTGATGAACTGGACGACCCCCGACTCGTCGACCACGTACGCCCCCTGTCCGATGCTCTCGACGATGGTCTCGTAGCGCTTGAGCCGCTGTTCGTAGCTCCGCTGTTCGGTCACGTTCCGCGAGGTGACGACGAAGCCGTCGACCGAGGTGTCCGCCTGATTGCTCCCCACGGATTCGAGCCAGGTCCACGACCCCTCGGCGTTCCGGTGGCGGTACCGGACGGGGTCGGTCCCGTCGGCGTCCGTCTGGAGCGCGTGGTCGAAGACGGCGGCGACGCGGCCCCAGTCGTCGGGGTGAATCAGCTCCGCGACGGAGCTCCCGACCAGCTCGTCGGGCTCGAAGCCGAGCACGTCGGCGACCGAGGGGCTCTGGTACCTGATTCGCCCGTCGGTCCCGACGAGAGTCACGAGGTCGCGCGCCAGCTCCACGAGGCCGCGGAACTGCGCCTCCGTGGCGCGCTGTTCGGTCACGTCGCGCACGGAGACGAGGACGCCGTACGAGCCGTGATACTCGATTTCCTTGACGTTCGCCGAACACTCGCGGGTGTCGCCGTCGGCGTCGACGATGTGTATCTCGTAGCTCACGGGGGCGTCGTCGCCCCGCCGCCGCGTCGCGGCGATGTCGGCGGCC
Source organism: Haloferax sulfurifontis (assembly GCF_014635105.1). NCBI lineage: Archaea > Methanobacteriati > Methanobacteriota > Halobacteria > Halobacteriales > Haloferacaceae > Haloferax > Haloferax sulfurifontis. Next base: position 637 of record NZ_BMCI01000009.1, on the reverse strand, counting down.
CGCTCGCGGTCGTCGGGGTGGACGACGCTCGACACCGGCGTCTCGGCGAGTTCGCCGTCGCTCAGCCCGGTGAGCTCGGCCAGCCGGCGGTTCCAAAAGCGGAACTCGCCGTCCTGCGTGACGAAGATGGCGTCGTGGCTCTGCTCGACGACGGTCCGGTACAGCGAGTCCGAGTTCCGCCCCGCCGACGCCCACCGTGAGAACTCGATGGCGCGTTCGACCCGCGCGGCGACCGCCTCGGTCGCCGCCGGCGTCTGCGGGTCGTCGACGGCGATGGCACCGGCGCTCGCGGCCGAGTCATCGTCGCTCGCGGTCCCGTCGCCGCCGAGGAAAAACACCGGAACCACGCCGATTCGGGCGCGGACGCGGGAGACGAAGTCGGTGTCGACGGCCCCGCGGGCGACGACGCCGCCGACCCCGTCGTCGAGCGCGCCGAACACGGCGTCGCGGTCCGCGCACGTCTCGGTCGTGAACCCGCGTCGCTCGATGGCCTCGACGAGTCCCTCGGGGCACTCGTCGACCAGCACGACGCGGGAGTCGCTCATATCCGTACCACTCCGTGAACGTGTATATATAGTAACAATTAGAAATAATTGCTCACATTTGGAACTGAAAGTTGTTCGAGGGCGGTGTCGAT
>NZ_BMCI01000008.1:0-137180 GCF_014635105.1 Haloferax sulfurifontis | reverse complement strand
GTCTACAACATCAAACGCTTCGTGAAACAGTGAATTCGAATGCAGTATGGCGATTCAACACAGCCCCTGTGCCCGAATGTGGCGAGCCGCAAGCATTGGCGTCCCGGAGCCGGAAGCTGGTACAAAAACCTGTCTGCAGCGAGAGCCCAGGTTCAAGTCCCGACATAGAATTGCGCGTGCCGCGCAAAGTGTAATTCGGGTACTGCGCAACCTAGCGATATACATGATTGGCTTCCCAGAAGGTTTCACCCGCATAACCAGAGTTTTCACCGCTATCGTCCGGTTGTATTGCACACCCGTTGCGGGAACTACCATTCGACGTCTGTCGATTCCAATTAATGTCGTCTCTTGCGGTGGAACTTTGGCTCATCCAATTCCTCCTTTACAGATGAATGTAAAGGTCACCTTTGTGTCAACTATTCCTGTTTCCAGTATGCCAATTCGTCAATATCGTCCAAAAACAGACGAGTTTGTTGAGGACTTTCAGGATACAATCGTTCCATCTTCCATCCCTTCTACCGAGTTCATCGACTGGGACGGCATTGAAGACGAAATTGAGAACTACCAAGTCCAAATCGAAGCCATCCTCGACCTTCAGGACGTGAGCGAAGATGAGTTTGTTGAGGGTCTCGCCGACGCGCTCATGGACGCCGATGACACCCGAAAATGGATCGACTTCTACTTTGAACTCCTCGGCGAACGCGGGAACAAGTATAGCGCGCTCGAAGGCGTCTGGAAGTTTTACGACATACAGCGTGCAATCGACTCCGGTGACAGAGAAGCCGCAAGCGACTTAGCCGACATACTCCAAGAAATCGGTCTCCAGTACATCGTAGACGAAGCCGACGTTCATGATCACTTCCGAGGTATGCTCGTCGGCATGGAGTCACACGCGCGGAAGAATCGACAGGGAGAGTGTTTCGAAGACTTAGTCGGCGAGAAAGTGGGTGTTATTGCCGACCAACTCAACAGCTCAGGGTATTCCGTCGAAATGGACGCAGAATACACAACGGAATACAACGACGAGTCTGGGCAGGAAAAAACAGTTGACTTCGCTCTGTTCGAGGATGGCGACCTCCGGCTCGTCGTTGAAGCGAACGCATACAAGGTCGGCGGGAGCAAGCCTTCTGAAATCCGCCGCTCGTACAACTACGTCGCCCAACGGATGCGGAAAGACGATGTGGCCTTCGTCTGGATTACCGACGGTCAGGGATGGGAAAAATCGCTTACCAACGTCCTTCGGCAGAGTTACGACGACATCACCGACCTCTACAATCTTCACCAAGCAGAAACACAACTCCCCGCTGACGTGGAGAAGTTCTTTGAAACGGGCGAAGTGTAGCGTTACTTCGTTCGGAACCTGATTATTTTCCCATTGGGCTCATATTCCAGTTCTCCAGCCTCCGCGATGCTATCTCCGGTTTCAAGATGGCCGAAATTTTTCTGAACCCATTTCTGCAATGGTTCATCAAACGGTTTGGGTAAGTCAGGTCGGTGTTCGCTAACCACTCCGAATACTTCCGGTTCGTCATCCCCAGTATCGCAATACACCTCGATGTTGACGAGCCTCGACATGGTATAAATCACTCAGGATAGGATATTATTGGTTTGGTATCGCAAGTGGTGTCTCGTGAATTTCCTCCAAGGGCTGTAACTGGGCTTCATCGTCTGATGGCTCTAAGTACAAATCCAGTTCTGAGAGGGGAACTCCATCATGCAACTTTCTAACTAATCCGACTGTTTTATCGCGTCCAGAGTAATTCCAATAGCGGATGTCCTGTTCGATGAACAACCAAGGTAATGGTTTTAGCAGAGCCTCCGGTCGCCGACCAACGGTGAAATCGAACTCGTCATTATATTTTTCGAGGACTACATCCGCCGGCTCGCCCTCATAGATATCTAATACTGCTTTACAAATTGCCTCGAACGAGTCTGAATCGTCATGTTCTCTCTTCCAGTAGAGGTCGGAGTAGATATTTGGATGGGATGGTGCGGGGTTAGCAGAATCGTCCCACCCCTCTACACAGACTTTGAAGTCATATCCCTTGTTGAGCCACGCCGGTCTAATCATGAAGACCTCTCTTCCATCACTCAATTTATCAATATTATATCTAATGTATTTCTCATCTCGGCCCTCATTCAGCGAGAACGTCAGAACAACCCCAACTCGGAGTCTGTTAAGAGGGTCTCCCCAATCGACCTGCCCCAACATTCTCTCAACATCTTTGGGGAACTCGTTAAAACCAAGCGTGTCAAGTTCTCTGACTATTTCTACCACACATGAGACTCACCAGACACTTTGAAAAATTCCGGTGACAGACATATTTAATGGAGTTAGAAATCAGAGAGTCCTTGCTGGCCGACATTCTTCCGTTGTTTTGGGAGAACATTGGTAGCGATGATTTCGTCTACTTCATCTCTGTTATCAGCATCGCTGTTGATGGCCCGAGTAGCACCCTCAACCTCAACGTGGAAGCCCGCTTCGTCGTACATCTCGTACATGACACCGCTATTACTCAGGATGACGTTCACTCCATCTTGGTCAAGTTCCTTCGCTAAGTCGAGAAGTCGTTGCTGGTCTTCCTGACCGAAGCCATCAGCCGAATAGTCGGTGAAGTAAGCGGTCGGACTCATCGGCTCATATGGTGGGTCGAAATAGACCAAATCACCTTCCTCAACTTTCTCTCTGACGTACTCGAAGTCTGTGTTGTGAATCTCTGTATTCTGGAGGACTCTACTTGCCTCTCGAACTTCCTGTTCACGCACCCAATCTGGGTCGCTGTATCGACCTATTGGAACATTGAACCCGCCACTACTGTTCTCCCGGTAGAGGCCGTTGTAGCATGTCCTGTTTAGATAGAGAAGTAGAGCGGCTTCTTCGAGTTTATCGTATTCGTCCCCGTAAGGACGGTTGTTGAATAATTCGCGTTGCTGGTAGTAGTAGTTGGAAATCTCCTTTCCCTTGCGGTTGGTCTCAGAGAAGTTACGCTCCGGGTCTGGGTCTGACTCGGGGTGGTCAAAAGACCGGCTCAATTCAATCAGTTCGTCCGGCCGGTCACGAACTTGCTTGTAAAAATTTACTAGCCGGGGGTTCGTGTCGTTTATTGTACCGTCTTCTGGCTTGAGATCGAAGAACAGAGCGCCGCCGCCAAAGAACGGCTCGTGAAAGTGCGAATATGACCTCGGGAATCTGCTTTTCAACTCATCGAGTAATTGTCGCTTGCCACCAGCCCACTTTAGAATCGGAGTGACCATTTCTTGTAATTGGTTGTTCTGCCTTGCCCCTTAAACCTACCCGTTCAATATATCTTGAACGGCAAATAGTTCTGTATGCTTAAACGATAGGCCAATAAAAATTACACTTGTGACTGCTGACCGTGACGAAAAATCGGGCCAATTCACGGAGCAATATCCGCAAGAGGCATTCCTAAACGCAGTCGGTAAACTCGACCACGCGACAACCTCGAAGGTCGCAGAAGAAGTGGGTTGTTCTTACGACTTAGCCTATCGTCGGCTCAATGCACTTGTAGACGAGGAAGAGATTATCCGTATAGAAATCGGGTCTTCCTTTGTTTGGACTCTACAAGAGTAAGTTGCTCAACAGCTGGCGTCAAATATTTCCACCAGAAACCTAACAAATCTCCACAATCGATTTTCGCGGATTAGTCTGGATGGCTTTGTGATTTCGGTACACAACGCTTGGTTTCAAGCATATCAGACGCTTTCGTGAGAGTTGTAGACGTTGGACTCCAGACGTGTTTCAGCGTACTCAAGCAATGATTGCGACCCTCAACGATACATTCGGTCACATTCACCCCATTAGTCTTGATTATTGATCTTGGCGAGCTTCCAAAGTCAGTCGAAATGTGTCAAGGGTTCGTATGGACTAACGGAAAGGCCTCAAAAACGAGGTAGCTAGTGGGTACTAGATGTGGTCAAGTGACTCCGTGTGTATCACATAGACATTGACTTACGGAAGTTGGAGGGCGTCAGCGGACGACCGAACCGTGGACTTGCTTGGGAGGGGTGCCTCTGACGACAGCAGTTTCAAATTGGTTAACTCACTAATCAACCTGTCTATTGTCTGGAAAGTGTCTGGCGGGATTACGACAATCCACACCCCAAGCGTCGAATGTAAAATCAGGCGACAGGGACGCTTTCAGGGAATCAATGGTTGTCCACCAAGCGGCTCGAAACGCGAGTCCCGAAGGATGACCGCCTGGACTATGTCTGCGTCCTCGAGTAGATGGTAGAGGTAGGGAGTGACGCCCCGTCCCCGACCCCTCCCGACAACTCGTTCGGTCCGTCCGAGGATATCAAGAAACACGGCTTCGTTAAGCCGGTCATTCATCCGGCGCTGCGAGAGCGTATCCATATCCAGTTGGTTTGTGATGTACCTGTAGACCTCGTAAATCTCGTTGCTCGAAAACTCGGCCTCATTCTTGGACTCAACGAGTGCTGCGAGCGCGAGTATTGGTGCTTTTGCCTGGGTTGGTTGGTCTTTGAGTAAGGCCGCAAAGCGGTCCATGTCAGCCTTATCACGAGCATCCTTGACGTGCTGATCAGTTACTTTCTCAGCATCGCTATTCTTCGCGAGTTCGCCCGCGTTTCGGAGAATGTCAAGTGCCTTCCTGGCATCGCCATGTTCTTGTGCTGCATACGCCGCACAAAGCGGGATGACGTCGTCAGTAATTACGCCCGGTCTGAAGGCATCTTTACGATTCTCCATAATAGCACGGAGTTGATTCGCATCGTACGGCGGGAAGATGAATTCGGTATCTTGGAGACTACTCAGCACACGTTCGTCGAGCGATTTTTTGAATGAGATCTTGTTGCTGATCGCGATAATCCCCAGGTTGCACGAATCAACCTTCCCAGCCTCACCAGCACGGGAGAGCTGCATCAGAACTTCATTCTCTTGCAGTTTGTCAATCTCGTCGAGAATGACGATCACGACATCATAGAGTTCGTCGAGAATTCGCCAGAGCCGATGATAGTACGCGTCGGTCGAGAGCCCTGTTTCGGGGATCGAGATACCAGTCCTCTCGGGGTTATTGAGTTCTCGAGCAAGGTTCACGACGACACGGGTCTCGGTAGATGATTGCGTACAGTCAACGTAGGCTCGACCCATATCCACGCCTTGATTTCCAGCATAGCGTTGGGCACTCCGTGTGACGTGTTTCGTGACGAGAGACTTTCCAGTTCCAGTTTTCCCGTAGATAAGCGTGTTCCGTGGCGAGCCACCGCTGATAGCTGGATGGAGGGAGGACGCGATATTCTCGATTTCCTCGTCCCGCCCGATGATGCGGTCCTCGTTAGGGATGTGGTCGATCTCGAGTAATTGTTTTCGCTCGAATATCGGGTCCTCAGCAGCCCACATCTCATCAAGTGAGCGTTGTTCCTTGCCGCCTGAAGTCATACAATCGACACCCGGTGGAGAGCATATAAAGATAGGGTAATTCACACCCCATGCGTCGAATGTAAGGGCCGTTTTAGACGGTCGTTTGAACCCATTTTCTGCACATTCGAGAACCACTCAGACATCCAGCCGTCGATTGTAACACACACCCCGACTGTCGAGTGTAAACCTTGCTTCGGCCCGGGTTCATACCGGGGGACACCCCAGGTGTCGAATGTAAATCGATCCGTTCTGTCGTTACAAACCACTCACTTAGCGTCGGCCGAGCAGACACACCCCACCTGTCGAAAGTAAATACCCGGAGAACACCGTCGACAGAAACTCTATCGGCCCATAGGGAGAGGCACACCAAACATACTGTTCCGCATAGATGGTATACGGAAATCATTTTCGTGTATTCGACTTATACTTTCCGCAACTTATAGTTATCAGAAAACATAGAATAGAACAATCGACACAACCTCTGTCTCTTTCAGACGAGTATCTGAGTGCCCCATACCATCTATTTCGAGTGTTTACATTCGACATATGGGGTGTGGGTGTCGTAGTAATAATATTGATAAGTCATTGTCAACCTGCGTTTCTGAGACAGATATTACAGACCATCGACTTTTTCGTCCTACCGTTTGTCGAGTCTATAGCATGTCAGTCACTGCTGTTGTAACTCTATACGAAGGCGACGAACGGTTGGCCATGGTCGAGATTGAAGGCGTCCCACTCCCTCGCAAAGGTGAAGTCGTGTTTCTACCAGATGGTCCGTATCGCGTTCAAGAGATAATCCATGACGGTTGGAGTGAGGGCATGGTAAGCGCCTCTGAGATACTTATGGAAGTAACAAAGGCAACTGATTACGACGGTGAGTTACTTGACCGCTCGAATTGGGTATGGTCTCCAGAAGCCGAGTAGACGTTCGAATACCCTCGGTCTCCTGCGATTCTCCTTCTGGTTACGTAGTTTTGCTACTGGAGATTGTAATTGTCACATCGACGTCGTCGACAGAGAGTTCCTCTACCGTCTCAATCGCTAACTCGCTGACCAGCTCGTACGCCCTCCGTCCCAATCCACTGTACAGTAGAGCGAAGGATTTCATGAGGATCACTGCCTCTGTGAGTTCGTCATCTGTTGATCCATCTTTGCTGCGAGCCATCGATTTGAACGCAGATGAGGGATCGAAGTCTTCCCAGTGGTAGAGTATGGCAAAGTCAGTCAGCGAATGTCGTATCTTCTCGTCAAGCCGGGTGTGGTACCGTTCCGGTGGTGCACCCCGCTCGCCATTGATGCACTCCCCGATACACACCCAGTCTGCCTGGGTGAGGAAGCCATTTCCTATCCCTCGAATGAACTGTTCATCCTCGTCGACGAGTTCGCTCCCACACTCGTGGCAGTACCTGGCCGATTCGGTTGCTCCTGTTGATCTGCACTTACGACACTTCTTCATGTGTCGCATTCTACCCCACAAGGCATAGAACCGTACACGTCACTTCGGGCTTTGATGGACAACACCACCATATTTTATCTATCCTCGACGGCAACCTTCGGTTGAGTGAATTGCAATGAGTTCCAGCGCATCAAATAATCCCCCTGAAGACAGCCCGTGGACGCCGGATGAGGCGTCGTCTGGGTCGGACTTCTCAGAGGGCAAGCGCGAGATTACTGATGGCTTCCGGAAGCTTGGCGACGGTGCCTCAGAAGTCGTGCATGGGCTCATTGTCGTCCTTTTGATTCTCCTTGTCCGTCTGTGGGATGACGACGAGGAAGAGCGTGCTAAGGAGTCTATAGAACGAAAAGAGGAATGGGACAATCTGTCTGCATCGGTCCAACGCAAATTCGACGAATCGAACGTAACCGAAGACGATGTCGATGATGCGATAGAATGGGCCAGGTCACAGTAGTCTTCGACACCAACGTCCTCATTTCTGGCCTCGGTTTTGGTGGAAAACCCAAGGAATGCATAGACTTAGCCGTCATGGGAGACGTTCAAATAGTCATCTCAGAGGATGCTCTCGACGAATTTCGAAGGGTCCTCACTTATGACCGCCTGCCCTTCGATGAAGAAGAGCAACAGACACTTCCAGACGATCTTATCCGACTCACCGGGGCCGAAGTTATCAACCCAGAAGTCTCTGTCGAGGTAATTGAAGACGACCCTGACGATGACGTCTTTCTTGAGTGTGCGCTCGCAGCAGGGGCAGACTACATTGTTTCTGGTAACGACCACCTCCTTGACGAGCATCCGTTCCGTGGTATCAAAATCGTAGAGCCGGCAGAGTTCTTGACCCTCATTCGCGACTGATCCGCCTCTTGACACCCTCACGAAAAGAGACAGTAAAGATGTGCTGAACTCAGGACGCGAATCGTGCAAGGTTGCGGACATCGATCAACCGGAACAGCCGATGATACAGTCAAACGTTAGTACATAGCCGATTCCCAAAGCAATGACCAAGAGAACAACGAGTAGGAGGACTGCTAGAAGCCTGTTATAGGTAGGGGGTCGTTCTTGTTTGCTCATATGAATCTTGTTTGCCACGTCTAATAGAGAACAGATAGTTGGTTCGGCCGTGCTGAACTTATCCTCTGTCAGTGTCACGCCACACTTACTATTCTCTGAAAATTTCAACAGAGCCGAAAGACTCTAACAAAGGAGACACATTCCTCTGAACTCGCTTACTCTCCGTTATTTATTTCTTCTCGAATGATTCGCCGAACGTCCTCCTCACTAAGCCCACTCTCAAGCCGAGCGTCGGCGACATCAGCAGTCAACGCAGACAACAATTCATACACATGGTCGAACTGGTCTGCAATCGAATCATATGACTCATCTTTTGCGTTCTTCTGGGTGAGCGCAGGCGTCTCCACTTCGATATCCCGTGTGACTGGAATTGGTGTTAACATTCGCGACCGAGTTACGGTTTCTACGTCGCCAAGATTATCGATGAGGTGGTTCGAGAATCGTTCTTGCGCATACGCTGGCCCGTGGATCAGTGAAATTGCTCGTGGTCCGACGTCCCTCGCGAATGATAGTAGTCCGTGTTGGGCGGCGTGTCCGCTTAATCCATCAACCGGTGTCACCCAATCAGCCGGGATCGTAGCTCGTGTGTACATCCCATCGTCGGCCTGCACCCAGTCGACAGTCCCGTCGTTTTGTGGCCAGTCAGGCCCAAACGGGTCTGTGTCTAGGAATAGCGTTGCCGATTCTTCTTCGGCTTTGAGTACGTTCTGGAGTTTCCTCCCGCCCGTTCCTTTCGCTTGGTACCCGGTGAGGAACACATTCGCTGATTCGTATCGTGCAGCGAATTCGGCGAGGTATCGTGGAGAGTGACCACCTGTGAGCATCCCACTTGGAGAAATAATCAACGGGATGTTCTCACCGGTTTCTGGGTTGAAATTGCTGAGAATGCGTTCCCGGTCAGCGTCGGTCCCCGGCATCAAGGCGTTCTCCGGGAGGAATGGCTGGCGGTCCTGCGCGTTTTTCACGCGATTCGGGATTGATTCATCGAAGTACGTTGTGTCCTCAATATGGGTGTGGTACAGGTTTGTGGCGTCCTGCGCCATCCCATCAATGACCAGCACGACTTCATCTTGGATGTGGCTCGGCATCGTGTGAAGCCGCTCTTTGAACAACAACGACAGCGTCTGTGCTCGCCCCACACTGAACGTCGGAATCAATACCGGCTCGCGGTTCTTTAACGCACGTTCGACGGACTTGTAGACCGAAGTGCGAGCGTCCTTCATCGACGTATGGCTGTGCTTCCCACCATACGTGGATTCTATCATTAACAGGTCTGCTTCCGGAGGCGGGTCCATCGGGGGGAGATGCGTACTCCGTCCACCAACATCACCACTGAACACGACACGATACCCATTGGTTTCGAACGATATCCACGCGCTCCCTAGGAGGTGCCCAGCGTTCCCCATCGTGAACCGCAATGGGTCAATATCTGAGACGTGCGTGTACTCACATACACGGCCCGATTCATAGTCGACTGGTTGGAACCGTTCGTAGACTCGTTCGATGTCTTCTTCATCGAAGTGCTGTTCTCGTCCGGGTTTCTGTGCCTCCCGGCGGTGAATCTTCAACGAGTCCTCAAGGAGTGTCTGAGCGATTTGGGTTGTCGGGCGCGTCGCCACGATAGTTGCGTCATCGTCAAGCAACCCGCGATTCTCAAGGACAGGGAGCGCTCCACAATGGTCGATGTGTGCGTGCGTCAGGAACACGCCGTCGACCTGGCCTTTCTCGAGTCCACGGAAATCCGGGAACTGCCCACCGGTCCCTTGGTTCAACCCAGCGTCAACTAAGAGTGTGCTATGTTCTGTTTCAAGTTGATAACAGCTCCGTCCAACTTCCATTCCGCCCCCACGCGGGACCACAACCATTGGTGTGTCCTTGTCGACGGTGACGTCGGCGTGTTCGAGGGGGTCGAATTCGTCGCCCGTGTCTTTGGGGAGCCACGGCATCTCTGGGTCATGACTCATCACTTCAACACCTCCGTGGCGTGGAATACCGTGTGCTCGCGTTCCTGCCCAACGAACTTCACTTTCGACACCAACCCGTCCGTCTCATTGACGAGAGATGGAACGAATTCCTCGAGTGAGTCCAGCACCATACTCAACGGCCGGTTCTGGTCGCCGTCCGCGTTCAATTCGTCGAGCTGGTAGACCGAGGGAGTCAACGACAGGTCATTGTTTTTCTCTGCATCAGTTTCGGTGTAGTACTGGGCCCGCCCACCGGACACACTAGTTGTTCGTCCATGCCGGAACGGTTTTGCTTGAACTTCCTTGATACGGGTCAACCTCGTCGGTGTTCTGGTTTCTCCGGGGAGGGCTTCTTTGATGCTGTCACGCACATTCGTCGCGGACAGGGACCCTTCCTTTGCGAACCGAACCATTGTCATCTCACCATTTCGGTCGTACATATCTGGTTTCGGTACCAAATTCCCCGTCGCTGAGTCTGTGGTGAGGAAGTGACTTGGAATTTCTACGAGATCAATCTCTTGGAGCGTGAGGGTGTCCGTGTTCACCACAGGATGATCGTCCTCGAGATGGTTCAGAACTTCAGTGAGCTTCTCACAGAACTCAGGCGGTGTCCACGCAGTCGTCTTGTCGGGAGCACGCTCTACGGGGTTATCGAAATGAACCGTTTGTTCCGGGATGTACGGGGCACTCGGTTGGTTGACACTAACAGGGTACGACGGAGACTTGTAGGTGTCGTCTGTGGTGTCTGCACCTCTCGGACGTGGGAGACCAAGCTTCATGCGCACCGGGAACACGTTCGACGGGAGTTTGTCCAGTACAGACAATGGGTTATGGTCAGTGAGTAGTGCGGCTCGTGTCTCGGCTGATTCGGGTTTTCCGGACATGAATTGGGTACTCGTATTCGAAACGTGGCGCTTCATCAGCAAAACCTCGTTTCGCACCGAGTATGCTATTGTGTTCACTACAGGGGGATATGAATTAACACGGCTCAAGGATTCGTGTTTCATTTTTGAACGACCCTTCGGCAAACTCCAATACCGAGTATTTTGGTTCCTTGAATAGTCGAGAATCGGAAGTAGGACCAGAACACCGACCTGAAAGACTTTTTTGACTGTAACATAGCTCCAATTTGGTCGTCAAAAGTCATACTAGCACTTTTCCACCTAAGCGAGGCAATTTGGACACGCTCAATTTCTTTGTTGGACGCAATTCCAGTGTCACACTATTGTCCTTGAATACACTATTCTCTCTACCGCAGAGATCCATCGAATTTCTCAACAATCACCACCAAAAGTCTCATATCCGATGTAGTGCTTTATTACAAGTACATCCAATTTGAGACACCATGCTAGAGGAGAATGAGTTGCGAATCATGGCGACACTTGATTCCCCTAAAAAGCGCCGAGCACTTGCTACTGAGCTCGAATATGAGCCGGGAACCATCACGAACGCTGTGGTACATCTCGAAAAATTGGGATTGGTCACCCGTGAACGGGTGGGAAACGAGACGATAATACACCCAACGTCTGCGAAGTGCCTCGAGGTGTACCAAGACCTCACGGCAACCAACTCCCACGTTGACTTCCCGGAATTGCTAACGTCGTCGATGCTTCGTGTCCTCTATTATCTCCCCGCGGATGAACCAGTGTCGGCAGCCGAGCTTGCCCAACGAACCGAGGTGTCACGGGCAACTGTCTATCGGACGCTCAAGACGCTTACAAACCGGGCAATAGCTGTTAAGCAAGGAACGAGATACCGCCTCACCGAACAGTTCTCAGGACTTCACAAGTTCGCTGTGGAGCTCCGGCACCAACACCACCGTACGCAAGTCCAGACCGACATCGGGAGTGGAACACTTCTGTGGGAATCTTATGACGAGTTCATTGTGCGAACAGACGAGGGTGTTGACGACAGTCAGTACCTGCTGACAGGACTCGGTGCATTCAGCGAATACGGTCTGCAGTTCTTCACGCGCTCGGGGAACTATTACTTCTACTCAGAAAGCCGAGAGTCACTCTCACCGGCCGAGTTGGTCTGTCATCTACTCCTCATCGAGAACGACGCTCGCCACCGAAAGTACGCTATGCTTCTCATTACCGCAACCAACACATCCCACGAAGACGTTCACGAAGTCGCAACATCCTACGGAGTCGAAGACATCATCTCACCTCTCTTGACGTACCTACGAACAGAAGGCGAACAGACCTCAGGCCAAACCCCACCTTGGTCTGAAATGGAATCGCTCGCTCGTGACTACGAGGTAGAAATATGACCCGCGAGTCGACGTTGGAATACACGGCGATCCGAGAACAGTTTCACGAACTCGCGAACCTGATCAACGAGCCGATTACGGTGTTCCTCATTGGAGGTGGCGCTCTTACGCTCCAGGAGCTCAAGAACGCGACAAAAGACATCGACCTGATCGTTAGAGAAGAGTACGAACTCAAGCAGCTTTGGACAGCACTCACCGCAGCGGGATATGAGCCGCCAGAAGACCTCGAACAAGAGTATGACGAACTTGACGCGGCGTTTATCCTCGAGAACGGTAAGCGTCGATTCGACGTCTTCCACAGGCAAGTCGCCGGCGTACTCATGCTGAGTGACGACATGGAGGCCCGAAGCCAGCACCTCTTCGAAGACGGACCGTTGACTGTCCGGATGGTGTCACTCGACGATATCTTCCTCTTCAAATCGGTCGCGAATAGAGACGATGACGTCGACGACATGGTTGTACTCGCACAAGCAGGAATCGATGAGGAGTTAATCGTCCAAGAGGTGCACACCCAGTTGTCGCTTATCGGTCGAGACGAGTTTGTCGGTGCCATGAAGCACAAACTCGCCCGTCTCCAAGAGCAAGGGTACTCATTCGACATCCAAGATGAGATCGAACGCTTGCACTCACGAACCATAGACGGTGAACGGGCCGCTCAGTGTATTCGACTCCTTTCGGAAACCGAATACGATGACGACCTATACAAAGGAGTTCCCGAACGGGCGGTTGCATCGAAGCTTGGTGAGGAGACAGCTACGTCCGGTATTGAGTGGCTCCACCAGATCGGAGTCGTCAGATACGGTGAGGACGGCTCACTCGTCCTCCAAGAGAAAATTTGATACCCGAATGGTAAAATCCAAACATCGTTTCCTCGTACAATCAGTTAATGAGTGAGCCAAAAGACGCGGACACGAGACCAAAAATATCAGTTGCAGTTGTAGATAAGAGCCACACGAACGAAATCCCAGACAATATTGACTCTGAATTATATACGACAACAAGGCCTGAGTCATCGTTGGTTGAGTTTGCGGCTGACCCTGACGGAGAGCTGGCAGAGGCACTCAGGCGAAACGGATTCGACGTCTGAGCTAATCCACTTACACACCTACGGCTCTGTTGAAATACTCAGGACCTGACAGGTGTCGCGTGCTGAATATAGAGGGGGATTCCTCGCCGTCCGAACGCTTATCCTCTGAGACCGATTCGAGTTTAGTATGGCAAGTGCGACTCGCAACGGTGACGACGACTTTGAGGGGGTCGAGTTCATCCGCGAAGACGACGGGAGTATCACCGCCCGCGATACCGAGACCGGTCTCGCACGTGGTGGCGACACCCGAGCAGAAGCACTTTCGCAGCTTGCGGAGGCTCTCGTTCTCCACGAGGGTGGTGGTGAGCCCATCACCGACGATGACCTCGAAGAACTCGGCCTCGACCCCGACGAGTTCGAGAACCGCGAACTGCCCGACTTTATGCAGTAGATGGTACGGAGGACGTTCTCTGGCCGCGAGGTCACCAAAGCACTCACGAAGTACGGATACGTCCCGAAATCCCGCCATGGAAGCCACGTTCGGCTCCGATACGAGCATCCTGAGACGGGAGAAGTCCGAAACGTCGACGTGCCGCAGCACGACGAACTCAAGATTGGGACTCTCAGGTCCATCGCCGACCAATGCGGCGCGAAGGACTTCCACTCGTGGTGCGAGTGGATCGAACAGACGCTGTAACCGTCATCGATGTGGGCGTCGGTACGCTGAACACTGGACTTACTGAGGTAACCGACATCGCGCTCCTGTCTGATCTTCTCGGGAGAAGCCTCGAACCTAGACTCATCGCAGTTGGTGAGCTGGGGGCGTCCTCACCGCGGACAAACCTGGTTTCGTTTAGGTATCCGAGTCGGTCGCTGTCACGTCCTCGGGAGGATGGACCGGCCCGTCGTGGTGGTGTTCGTCCCTGGTATTCCACGTCATAGGGCCACTCATCGGCCCATTTGAGAGCATCAGTAGCAGATGGGAATCCGACGGTGTGCCACTCTCCACGCTGATCTTCATGGCAGACATAGCGGCGCACGTCGTCGTTCGCCCCTTGGTCGTCGCGCGGTGCGAACGCAACGGGACGGACCTGACGACTAGACGCCCAGGACCTACTCACGATTGCAAACATATCTTTGCACCCACAAACTAATATGAGCGCAATCCGTCTCTAGGACAATGACTGGGGATACACCGTCTCCACCGGACATGAATCTGACCGGTGAGTGGGACGAAGCCGTCGAGAGTCGGACGGTGAAAGATCGTGTGTATGAAGCAGCGACGACACTCACGGCCCCAACCACTGTTGCGGACGTCGCAGAGCGTGCTGACTGTACAAAAGAAGGTGCTCGTCCCCACTTGGAGTGGTTCGTCGAACTCGGAGTCCTCGAAAAAGTCGCAGACAATCCTGCACTCTTTGTCCGAAACGAGGCCTACTTTGAGTTCCGTCGTGTCACGGAACTGACCCGGGAGTTCAAAACAGCTGAAGCAGCCGACGAAGCAATCGACGAGTACCGAATCCGCGAACGAGAACTCTCGAGCTACTTCGCTGAATCCTCACCCGAGGCGGTTGTTCTTTCCGAGGCGACGTACGAAGATCTCGATGAGGCGTACGATAGACTGAGTGAATGGCGAACTGTCACTCGCCGCCTTCGTGAACTCCGAGAAGCCAAATTCCGTCTCAAATCAAATACCGGTGGGAGTCCTGCCTCGTCGTTCCCCTGAGCTCGATGGGACGCACAGATGACCTCAACGAAGAACGGATGCGAATTCTCGGTGGTCGACTCGCAGATCTCTCGGTAATCGAGACCGTCCAGTACTTCCCGTCTGGAAAAGAAGATCGTGTTGTTGCCACTCTTCAGTCGAGTTACTATCCCAACGTTGTGGATACTGCCACTCTCGAAATCCGTCTTCGACTGAATGGTGAGTTCAATATTCAGTATTTTGAGGAATGGGCTGGTGAGCGCTGGTCGTGTCGATGGGACCGCCACCCAAATACGCACAATACGCGCGACCACTACCACGTACCACCACAACCGCGAGAAGAGAGTGCGGTCGATGCAGTCTACCCAGATGATCCGAATGGCGTGCTTCGGGTCGTTCTTCAGACTATCGAGAAACGAATTAACGATGTCTGGGCGACAACAGATTCGGATTTCCCGTCAGAATACGAATTCGAGAAGGAGTACGGCGCAGACTACCTCGTGGACACGTAGCGCAGTTTGTCACTCTGGGCGGACGACTTCATCGCATGAATAGCACTCTGCGAACACGCCAGTTGTCCCATCAGCCTGCTCAAACTCAATGAGCGACTGGTATGCCTCAATCTCTTCGCCGCAGTCAGGGCACCGGCCAAGCGCCGTCGAATCACTCGTCATGGGGGATTGTGGAGACGTGTGTGACGCAGGTTGTCTCCACTAGTGTCCACACGCTGCCACAGCAAAGGTGTTTGGCCAGTTCGAGCGCCCCAGTAGTCCCGATCTCCGAAGCTATGGTTGACACTGGTTGTTGATAATAACTAAATCCAAAATAGGCTATTTCGAAATTGGCTATTGTGACTCCGAGGGTTACTGAATCGACCTCGCACATACAGAGTAGAACAATAGAGTTGGATAAGGTACCTAAGGTAGCTAAGTCACCTAAGGTAGAGGGGGTAGGTCAAGGAGACATTTCTGGACACCAATCCAGATGGGGAACTACCTTAGTTGGCTGAGTTGCCACAGTTACCTCAGGTACCTAATTTGACTCAGGTAGCACAGGTACCTTAGGCGAGGTAGTTGAACCAAGCCCAATATACTGGACACAGATCAAGCCGTACGATGGAACCCACCTCACCTACCTTAGGTACCTTAGGTAACTCAGGTAAGGTAGTTGAGTCAGGAAATATTATACGATATGCGTGAGTCTATGCGCACAACCACAGGTACCTCAGCGACCTTAGGTGACTCAGGTGAACACCAATGTCACAAGATCCCCAACCAAACGCTGTCGCACTGAACACGCTCAAAGGTGGCGTCGGAAAGACCACGATTTCGCTCAACACCGCCCGTGAATTAGCCGAGCGAGATCACGACGTTCTGCTTGTCGACCTCGATCCGAATGGTCACCTCACAGTTGGCCTTGACTTCCGCGAAGTCTATATAGACGATGAGCATGCAGATCTCGGAGAGATCATCATAGATCGGGATGCAGAGCCAGATGACGCAATCGTTTCGACTGAGTTTGGGTTTGACCTCTTCCCATCAACAGCAGACCTCGAAGACGTCCAAGATCGTCTCGGGTCGGTAAACCACGGAACAGTCAGGATGCGACAGTTCCTTGTTGAGCCGCTCTTGGGCGACACCTACGATTACATCATCATCGACACGCCCGGGAGTACGGGCCACCTCACGGACAACGCACTCGTCGCAACCGAGTCGATTCTTGTGCCACTCCGCCCAGGTCCTGAATCACTCGGAGGGTTCGAGCGAACGGTCGAGCGTCTAATCAAGCCACTTCGAGAGTTCATTTCGCTGGACTTGCTTGCAATTGTACCGACAGACCTCCAACGTCGTATTGATCAACAAACTCTTGACCGAGAGCTGATCGAGTCGTTGGTGACGCGTGAACATCTCGCTGCGAAGGTCCCGAACTTCGCGTATATCTCTCCAGCTGACCTGGAAAAGATTGATTCCGGAGAGTGGGATGGCTCACTCCCGAAGCCAGGTATCCGCCACTCTGAGTCACTTTCCCGTGCAATTGGAGATCACAAACCGCTTCGAGACTACGCACCAGAAGATTCGATCCTCTCGTCGTTCGAAGAACTTGCAAGCATCATTGAACACGGAGAGGTGCGTCGCTAATGGGAGACTACACCGACCGCTTTGCAGGGTTGGATGAGGAACTTGCGGAAGTCGAAGACGATGGCGAAGAGCAGGAGTCCGATACAGCCAAGTCTGAAACTACGGACACCTCTGGAGAGGTACGGGACGAGGTGACGGTCAAAGATGAAGACATAGAGTCTGACGTTGCTTCCAAAGAGGAAGATGAAAGCCTCGAACGTGAATCAGAGGTGAGTAAGCAGTCAGGCACCGATGGACCAGAACAGGAATCCAATCAAGAAGTAAGGCCAAGTACTTCTGGAGCGCTCGAAGACAGTAATCCCGGTTTCCCCTTCTCTGAGTCGGTACAAGCTCAGATATACCCACGGCGAACCACCCACGACGAGTTTGAGGACTTCATTCAATTCGACGTGAAACAAGCGCTCAGAGAGTACGGTATCCGGAATGACGAGAAGCGTGAGATACACGAAGCAATCCTTCAGTTCGTAATGAAACATCCTGACGCAATTGCCGACAAGGTGGTCGAACTTCGCGAGACATAGGACGAGAATTATTCCACAACCCGTTGACATTCCACGATGAATCGAAGTTGGTCACTCACGGAGTCCGGACACATACACCGTCGTTCATCTGTTCTTTGAGTCGAGAGTAGAGTGGTGATGGAGTGACGACTATAGTTAGTATATAAAACAAGGATATTTCACTCAGTTTCATAACTCTGGGTAAATTGATTAAACGTCATTAACACACGTTTGACGGCTTGATAAGCCACCTAGGCGAACTTGGAATAGACAGTATAATTATCCTCTACCAGTAAATATATAATAATGCGAAGATAGTGATTTGTGGTAAAAATCATTCAATGGTTCTAGTTCTAGTCTAGTGTTGATTCGGTTTTGGTGGTACAAACACGATGAATCATGTTTGGCCACTTGCTGACCTCGGGTTCACGTGGAAGAACAGATGAAATGTGGTGTGTGTGTGTCGGAATCTCTGAAGAACAAACGAACAGATGAACAGGTGGTGTCTGACATAGATTCGAGACTTCCTTGCCGAGCTGACGTCACAGTAGTTCGCTAATCTACATCATGAAAAAGGAAATTCGGGCGGTGACTCTGTAATGATCGCTTTGACGAATATTTAGTGTAAGAGCGTGACCTCGACTATGTTTCAGAAGAAACAGATGAACAGTGGTGTCTGTTACAACATCAGTGTGTAGTTGAACAAGCGAATCAAATGAAATGTGGTGTCTACAAAAGAAACAGATGAACAGGTGGTTCTAGCACTCTCATCGTGAAATTCTGCAATAGATAAATTATTGATGCTTCAACCCGGTGAGATATGCCTGATTTCTCTAAAAGCTAATCGACTTTTGGACTTCGCTAGTATATCTTGGGAGTTGTCTCCGGGCAAAAGCTGGGGAACTAGTCTCGTCGACCGTGGACAATACGGACAACAACTCGAGAAACAAATGAAATGCGGTGTGTACAAAAGAAACAGATGAACAGGCGGTCCGGGGGGTTTATATCATTTGGCAACACAACCCTCACCAATGGGTCAATTTGAGTTCAAGCGTGGGAACACCCCCTACGTCAACAGAGGGGCACTCACCGACGAGTATACCCCAAATTCTCTCGTCGGTCGCGATGACGAACTCGAAGAGTACCACTCGGCGCTTGAGCCGGTTATTTGGGGGGAGACTCCAAAGAACATCTTCCTCTACGGTAAGACCGGGGTCGGCAAGACTGCCTCAACTAAATACTTCCTCAAGCAGCTCGAAGCAGATTCCGAACAGTACGATGACCTTGTCCTGCGGACGGTATTTTTGAACTGCGACGGACTGGAGACGAGCTATCGTCTGTGTATTGCACTCGTCAACCAGATGCGCTCGGCCTCCCAACAAATCTCTGAATCCGGTTACTCGAAGTCTGAAGCATATGCGATGCTGTGGGAAGAACTGGAATCGCGAGCTGGAACTGTCCTCATCGTTCTGGACGAGGTTGATCACATCAAATCCGGTGAAGACAGTATTCTGTACCAGTTGTCTCGTGCCCATGCTAATGGGAACGTCTCCGATACGAAGATCGGAATCATCGGTATCTCAAACGACTTGACATTCACAGATGACCTCTCACCAAAGGTCAAAAGCTCACTGTGTGAACGCCAACTTCACTTTCCAACGTACGACGCGACTGAACTCCAAGATGTCCTCCAACAGCGTGCCGATATCGCGTTCAAAGACGACGGACTCGATGAAGGAGTAATTCCACTCTGTGCTGCATACGGCGCTAAAGAAGCAGGTGACGCTCGTAAGGCTCTTGACTTACTACTAGAGGCAGGCGACGTTGCTCGCGAAAACAAACGCAGCTTAGTCACCGAAGACGACGTCAACCGAGCACAAAGCCGGCTGAAATCGAAGAAGGTCAGGCGTGGGATTCAGGGATTACACGAACACGACCACTACATACTCTATGCTCTCTGTGTGTTGGCTGCAAACGGCAAGATGCCTGCGCGTACACGTGTGATCTACCCACAGTATGAGCGAATCTGTGAAGCTGGCGATATCGACCCCCATACTTCTCGCTGGGTATCTGACCACCTTGACGAGCTCAAAATGCTCGGCTTGCTTTCGGTGACCGAAAAGAACCTTGGCCGGAAAGGTGGAAAATACCGGAAGTGGGACTTGAAGACTGACATCTCTAACATTCTTGAATCGATAGAAGAAACCCTGAAAGTAGTAGGAGTCCTTCGCAGTATCGAACCGTACATCCCTGATTCACTCGAGCTTCGGTCCAACTGACGGTGCGGCATTTTTTGCTGGGGCCAGATTCGCTCCGATGTTCCTGCTGACACTACCACTCGGTGGCTTCAGTAGGAAACCCATCAGTTGGCGCGGAGCCACCACACCTTGTACCGCCGCAAAATGCGGATACTGAGTCGTCTTTGTCTATCAACAATCTCCTTGCTGAATTAACTCGCCACTCTTTGAATACACGGTCAGACACACCACTCTTGCCAGTAAAAACTAGATCCCCCAACGACCTCAGATTCATCGCACTTCTATTGGGAGAACGCGTCGATCGAGGCCTTCCAGCGTCCAAAGAGTACTCTGGACCAACTACTCCGGCAAGTCTATTACTCTCCGTTACATTCTGTTACATATGCCCATTGACTTCGAAAATTACCAGCCATCGGACCTTCCAGGACCGAACACGAATGGGCGAACCATTCTTCGCTTCCTCGCAGCGACTCCAGAAACAGGGTATCGAGCAGGTGAGATCGCTGAGGCGCTCGACATCCCACGAGGAAGTGTTGGGACGACGCTTAGCCGACTCCATAATCAGGGGTTTGTGCGTCATAAGGGCGAGTATTGGGCGATCAATCCCGACGCCTACGATGCACATACTGCGAGCTTGATTGGCTTGGCCGCCGTGAGCGAGCAGTTTGAGGGCGACTACTACGACGAGATTCCGGACTGGGATGCAAATCTCCCTGATCTCGATGAGTATGAAGATGCAGACTCGGGTGCAGAGTGAACCGTCTCGGGATCAAGCCCTGAGGCACTCGCCTTGTTTTCTCTGTATAACAAGAATGGGGTGGAGCCGCAGCGAGCGACTGGCTCCCGTTGAGTGGCAAATCGATTGTGAGTCTGGTCTTTCCCCGGATGTCTTATCACGAATTATCCATAATTCGTAATTGAGATGGCGAAATCACCTCCCCGGTCAGGCCGCCCACCAATTCAGCAGCTTCAGACGGTGGCCGACCTCCTCGACACACCTACACTTGCTCGGCTGTATGCCCATATCTTACAACACGGACCGGTCACCGTGTCCGAGTTGATCGACGAACTCGATATCCCACAGGGAACTGCCTACGACTATATGCAGAACCTCGAAACAGCTGGGTTAGTAGAGAAAGTCCGTGAGCAGCGCCCGTATGAATACGATGCCGAGTCGATCGCACTTACGCTCTCGACAGACGGTGAAACCCAAACGATCACACCAGCACTTATCGCCGCTGTTGCCCGCCGCGACCAGGACGAGGACATCGACATCTACATCGAGCGACATGGTCTCGACGGGCTTGCTGTCGCCCTCGAGCACGCTTCCGAGTACGCCGATGGGACGGTCAACCATCGGATTGCGGCCCGGGAACTTGACCTTTCACCGCTTGAAGCCGAAATCATTCTCCAGGCGCTGGAACCAGTTGCCACTGAGTACGCCGATTTCGGTCGAGTCTAAAGCCCCACGAGTCCAGTTGGGGTCACTAACAACGAACCGGTGTGTACAACACGAGAGCAGTACTGTTTGCTTGGACCAGTTTGAAAAGCGAGTAGATTGTGCGGAGTTTGGGTTGTGACCCTCCCATCTGGTGGGCTGGCGTTTTAGCCATGCAAGCGTTTATACGCTGGAAGAGTCAAAGTTAGATTGACCAATGAGTCTTGATGAGGCGGTTGACGAAGCGCTCGCGACGTACAATATGTCGCGCAGCGAAGAGGCCGAGGAAACGGGCCGAACAGTCGCCACGCTCCAAGACTAACAGATCCGCTTAGTCGAGGTTCCGAATCTTTTCAGCGAATTCTGCTTTCGATAGCCCTGGTGTTTTCTTCAGCCCCGGATAGCCTGCACGTTCGACGGCCTCCTCGACGAACTCAATCCAGAGTTCTTCGTGTTGCTCTGCGTAGACGACCTTCGCCTCACTCGGGTACATATCCAGCTCGTATGCAGTCAGGTCGATCTCGACCGCGTGTTTCCGCTCAAGCGTTCTCGCACCGAAGCGGTACAGGTGCTTGAAGAGGACATTCTTCCGCCGAACGGTCAACAGCCGCTTCGATTCGTTGATGTACTCGTTCACCCACTCCCGCCAGTCATACGATTCTGGGTCGATTTCTATGGACGTTTCCGGCATAGAGAAGTCCGGATTCAGGCGCCGGAGGTAGAACTGGATTAGTGCGACAGCCATCCGATGGTTGGCGTTCGGAAGTGTGTGTTTCAGAATCAAGTTCGAGGCAAGCCGACCTGCAACGGCTGTTGCTGAGCCCTCCCAGGACGTCCGATCAAGCACGTCCGGCAGCGCGTCGACGTCGATCTTCTTGTACGCCTCGACAGGAACACCTTCTTCCTCCTCGTTCTGAGCGATGAGGGCGCGGTAGATCTCGAGCAGCCGAACGACGATGGTGCTGTTGTCCTCGCTCATCTTTGCGAGTGACGCTTTGAGATCGAAGTCGATCTCACGAACGGGGCCACCACCAACGCGGGACGTGTAGACGACGTAGAACGCTTCGTCAATCTCGCACTTCTGAACCTTCACAGCGACGCCGTCGTCGTAGTTGACGATATGCGAGACGACTTCAGTAGGGTCTGGATGCACGAAGTCAAGAGAGAACTGCTTGTCACCGGGATGGTGGTAGTAGACGTGGCCCATCTGGTATACTGTACTCTTTCATCAGTGCATATAGAGACTACGAGGTTTCTACCTCCGTGTTAGATGAAAATAAAATTCAGTATCTAGGTTGGCATGCTACCACACATCATGTTGGCCAGTAAATATATAATATTCCACCAATCTGATTGACATGTACGCACCGCAAGACAATCGGTGTGGAACGATACCGAACACATGATCTCCCGCTCAGTCACCGTCGAAGACATCGATGAGTTGTTCCTCAGGTGGAACGACCATCTCAACGCATCGGCCCTCTATCGGCAAGCCCTCCGCGACGAGATGCAACTTCGCGACGTTGAGCCGCATAAACTCCGCGCACAACTCACCGAAGCGCGTGAGTTGGGCTACTCGCTCGATGAGATTGCAACCATGACGAGTCGCTACGCCGATCTCCAAGCGCTCGTGTACGACCACACCGAGTGACCTCATGTCTGACTCACACTCCTCGACTGACGCTCGCTCCGCCGACCAGCGACGGCCCTCCCAATCCATCCTCCGACACGTCGCGATCGGGAGCGTCCTGTTCGCGCTCGTTGCCGTCCAGCCAGTTGCCGCACAAGACAGCGTGGTCTGCAGCGCTGAGAAATTGCCGGGGATGGTCGAGGGCTTCTTCCAGATCACGACGACGCTCGGCTTCATTGGGTTGGCAGTCATCTGGCAGGCCGATTCCCTCGCTGAGATCTTCACCGCCAGCCCCGAACAGAAAAAGCGACTCAAAGTCCACAAGCGCGCAGCACTCAAATCCGCCCTCATCTTGGCAGTGCTCGGCCCGCTGTATACCGTTGTGGCGTCGATTATGGGCCTCCCACTTGGGGACTGTGTGAACCTCACTCCCTGGTAAGCGCCCCACCAATCCACCTTTGCCCTCCGATGAAGCATCGAGTGCCCTCCGTACTGGTAGCCGCGTTGCTCGTGTCGAGTTCCATTATCGGCCTCGCCACGGCACAGCCCCCGAGATCAGGGACTGAGACAAACGGCCTCACGGAAAACGAGTCGGCAACGCTCTGGTCTCGCGATAGCGACCGCTACGTCAGCCAACAAGACTACCAGCAGCAGTACGGCGACGACCGAACGGCACTCCACCAACTCGCCAACGGGACTGACATCACGTTCACGCGCCCGCCGGCAACAGCCGCGACGTGGACGCGCAACGATTTCGCGGATCTCGACGCCGGCGGGCCCGACACGTCGACGTACCCGCCTCATGCGTCACTCGAAGATGGGACGTTCATCGACGATGCGCACGCGACGATCTTCGCGGTCACGCCATCGACGCGCGGCCATCTCGATGCAGGTGAGACACCGCTCTATATCGCTCCCAATGGGACGGTTCGTGGCCTCGTCGATTATCGTGTTCGCGTTCCAACCGGGAACGAAACGGGTAATCAAACCGTCGACTGGGCACTCGTCTCTCACGAGATTGAGAACATCCGTCTGAAAATCGATGGCATTCCAGTCGCAACTGCGAGCGGCACTCACACGCCAGAATTACAGTATCAGACTACTCACTCGTGGAGCGCGAACCTCACGCTCGAAGCGAACATCTCAGTCCGGCTCAAGAAGACCGTCGAGACAACGGTTGGTGGCGAATCTAAGACGACAGTCAACTACCGGACGGAGACACGAACCGTCTCGGATACACTCGATACCGAGATTTACGACCTCGCGGCGTACCCCTACTACGCGCAGTACCCGAACGGGGATACTGGCGTCGCGATTTTCCAGTCCCGGCCGTGGCAGGGCTATACGCTCACCGACGATGAAAACTCTCGGGTCCGTGGTGTGTGGCGGTTCTACACCGCTCGCAACACGAACTGGGACACACTCGTCACATCGACCGGGACGTCGACAACCACGGCACAGTCGGATGCGATTCCCGTCCGAGTTCACGCGTATCCCTCGCAGATCGGGCCGCGAGCAGAGCCCGTTCGTGATGGACCGGATATCATCGACACGTGGGGGACTGACCGGGCGTCACCCCGTGAGACGATCGGCGAGAACGTGACCGTTGAGGTCGTCAACGAGTCGTACACGCCTACCTACGGATTGGCCGTCCGCGCAGAGACCGTCGACCGGGAGGCGCTTCGGGTGGGTGGGATCGTTCGTGGCGTGAATGCCACGATTGTCGACCCCCAAGTCGGGTCGGCGCGACAGCTTCGCGAGAGTGATCTTTCTGCCGAGATCGTTTCGCAGACGACGTCGAACGCGACACTCCGAGTCGAGTTGCGCGATAATCAGACGGGTGCACCGATCGCGTCGAATGGGAGCGACCGACAGTACCCGATTGGCGGGTCGTCACACAGCGGCTACATCACGGTGGGTGACCAGCGCGTTGCGACCAACGAGAGTGGGGTCGCAGTCGTCACGCTGGACGAGCCGGGGATCTACACCGCTCGCTACCACCCCGGCACGTGGCTTGGCCACGAGCCGGCGTATGTGGGTGATACGGCCTCCGTTCGTTGGCACCCACTCGGGACTCTCGAGGGTTGGGTTGCATTCGTATTCGAAGTCGGCTGGCAGGCGATTCCGTTCGTCGTGACGTTCTACGCCGGTCGCCGACTCCTCCGTATGTTTGGACCGACAGATAGCGACTACCGAAACCAATGATTCCAACCGATTCACCGATTGACAGACGTACCGTCCTCCGAACCCTCGGCGGGGCCGCCCTCGCCAGCGTTGCCGGCTGCCTTGATAGTAGTCGCGGCTCCGGAACAACGACATCTGACCAGACGTCGGCGGCGACTGAGCGTGCTGGTCCCCTCTCACGCATCGCTGTCGAGGGGCAAGCCGTCGTTGTTGAGGTTGATGCTGACGCACCCGTCGAACAGGTGAACCTCATTCAGCCGAATGGGGAACTGTTCGGGAAACGTGGGCTTGCCGCCGGCGCACGACAGGTTTCGTTCGAAATCGGGACTGCCTACGAGCCCGGAGAGTACCGTGTCGTCGCGTTGGATGGTGACGAAACTGTTGCTGAGGGCTCACTTTCCATTCAACCGAACCTCAGCATCGTCGAGATGGGGATTGGGAGAAATCAGCCAGAGAAGATGTGGAACTCATCGGGTGACGAAGTTACTGATGAGGCGTTTGTGACTGTTGAGAACCGTGGAACGGGGCCAAACGCAGTCACGAAATTACTCTTCATCGGAGACGTTCCGTATCCCTCCGATGAAGAGGGGACTAATTACGCTGATGCCGATGGTGTGAGTGGTATCTACGCCCCAGATGCAGATGATGAAACAGCTGCAGTAACTGTTCGTCCTGGGCAGAAACTCACTCTATACAGCTATCGGTCCCCATTCGCGTTCATTCGAGCTGAGGGAATCTCGTGCAAAAATGAACGCCAATCGGGAGAATTTGAAGTCGTTTTAGAAACGCGAGTTGACGCAAAGAAAACCTCTGAGACGTACCAAGTCCAGTACTCTGCTTCAGACGAGTTCAACAACTGTGAGATTACGATTAGCGAGGCATAGCGATGGTTGATCTGATTGATATCGCCTTAGAGGGATTCAAGAAGATCGTTGCTTGGGTGACGTCTCTGTTCATGCAGGGCGTAAATCAGGGGTACGAGACGCTTTCTACAGAGATGTTCGGAACCCCGACTCCCGAAACTGATGGTGTGTTCGTTTTCGGGACACCAACGAATGGCGCGTGGCCGGCCATTCGCGATGCCCTTGTCGGAGGTGAGATCATGCTGATCTCGCTACTCCTGTTGTTGATGTGCGTTCAGGGGCGACACACGATGCGGATTTTCAATGTCGGGAGTGAATACAAAGCCAGACGCACAAAGAAGACTGCCTGGGTTGGGGCGTGTCTTATTATCTGTTGGTACTGGGTCAGCGCCCTCGGTCTCTACATTGTTGATGGGTTTACAATCGCCCTCCTGCCGAGCTTGAGTTCGCTAGGCGATGTCATGCTCAACTTTCTCCGGGAAACCGTGACCAACCCCGGCCTCAGCTTACTTTTCGCTGTTATGGGTGGTCTTTCGATGTGGGTGCTTGAAGCTCTCTACTACATTCGAGAGGTGTTGGTCCTCGTCTATGTGTACGGAATGCCCATCGCGTTTGCCATCGCCTATGGTAATCTCCCTGTTCTTTCTGACATCGCGATGGGGTTCTGTAAGCGGTTTGTCCCTCTTGCAGTTCTCCCTCTCCCAGCAGCAGTCGTGTTCAAGGGATACGATTTGCTCTATTCTGAAGGCGTTCTCACGCCAAACAGCCCATTTCTGAAGTATCTTGTCGCGACATCACTTCCGCTAATCGCGCTCTATCTCACGTGGAAGACGTTCACGTACGCGACACCCCTCACCGCGAAGGTGATTGGTGGTGCAACGCGAGGCGCAGCCCTCGTCGGCGGCGTCGCAGCCGGTGCGTATGTCGGTGGTGCTGGCGTCGCGACAACCGCCGCCCGGTGGGGGCCGAAAGCCGCCGCCGGTCAAGCCCTCGCCCAGCGAGCAGCCGCACAGCGTGACTCGACTGATGACAGCGACGGACTGCCATCGTACCGGCGGACCGAAAACGAACCCCGAACCCGCTAACTATGTCGACAGATCAAGACACAGCCGCCCGGCGTATCATGGACCAGTTCGGCGAAGCGAGTCGCATCCCCTACCTCAACATCGAAGAAGGTGACGTCGGCATCCTCATCGCCCTCCCCATCTGTGGGTTGCTCCTCGCCGGCCTCACGGGCATTGAATCACTCGCCGTCCCGCTTATCGCAAGCGGCCTCGGGATGGGCGCAGCCATCGTCTACGTCACCCCCGACCATCTGAACGCGTGGACGTGGACGAAAGACGTCTATCGCTACGCCAAACGGCCCCGGATTACGCTGAGTGCGCCAGAGCACCCTGACGGCCAAACGAACGAGACCGTACGCAACGAGGGCGGGCTCGCGAACTACACGCCATTCACGCCGGACGAGCGAACCCAAGACCTCACGAATATCGAGCGAGCGTGGCCTGGCGCCGGCGCGATTCAGCGGACTGACGGCGCGATGGAGGCGTTCATCGAGATCGACCCGGGGAACATGGACTTCGCGATGGCCGACGACTGGGCCCAACTCCAGGACGCAGGCGCCGAGTTCGCTAACAAAGAACTCGACTCGAAGCTCAAATTCCACGCAACAACCCGGTCATTCCCGGTCGAACAGATCACCGAGACGATCGAGGAGCGACTCACCGACGAAGACGTCACACAGAACCCGGTCTTCCGGGAACTCCTCGAGGAGTATCGGGAGACGCGGCCCAAAGAGATGCGTGATCGCGGCATTCAGCAGGTTCGGTACTACATCGGCGTGGAAGTCTCGCCACTCGAAGTCTACGACCGATACCGTGACGAGGGAACGCCGGCTGAAAAGCTGACGCAGTTCCCCGTGATTGGCATCCTGTTCAACCCGTTCGTCACACGACGAGAGGACCTCTCTGACGTCGAACGCCGCGCCCAGATGTTCGAGAAGCTGGACGACCGGATTGCGGATGTCCGTTCCGAGTTCATCCAGCAGGCATCCGGCTGGTCTGCCCACCGACTCAGTACGGTCGAGTTGTTCGTCATGAATATGGACTTCTGGAACGGCGAGGAACACGATTTCGAGACCGAAGCAGACGTAATTCGCGAACAGCCGATTCTCAGCCGCTCACGTCGGGAGGAGGCGTTCGATGCGTAACCTCCCGTTGCAGGCGAGTCGTGATATTCTCACGCAACTCACCCAGTGGGCTCAACAGCCGATATCCCCCGAAGGTGCAGCGCTCTATCTGGGGACCATCATGCTCCTCGGCGTCGGCGGAACAGCTCTCTGGCAACGATATCGCACCGACGATGAGCCGGAAGTCGACTTCTCGGATGTCCTCGACGAGGAAACCCTCGAAGCCGGCGACGCAGAAGGCCAACTTCTCGACGATATTTCGGAGTCACACAAGACGGCGACAGCACCGGCGGCAATCGAATGGGAGACGCGAGCTGCCCGTGTCGGTGAGCAATGGACGACGACGCTGTACATCGCTGATTACGCCGACTACCCGAATGACGGCTACTTGAGTGACCTCTTCGAGTTGACCGACGTCGAGTTCGACCTGACGGCGCACATCACGCCGAAGAACCAACAGCGCGCACGAAACGAACTGCAGGATATTGCGGACGACCTGCAGGTCGACGCTGATTTAGAACAGAGCGTCCGGAGTGAGTACCTCCAAGAGCGAGCCAACGAGGCAGCGGCGACGTACAAGGCCGTCGAGAGTGGTGCGAGTGTGTTCGACCAAGGGCTATTCGTCACCGTCCGCGCCGACGGCACGGACGACCTCCGAGATGCCGTCAGAGCAGTCAAAAGCGCGCTCCGTGACGAACCGGCGAACCTCACGCCGAAGACGGCTATCTGCCGGCAGGACCTCGCGCTCCAGTCCGCCGCGCCAATCGGCGACAACGTCTTTGGTAGGGAGTCGATTGCCCTCGGGGGTGCTGTTGGTTCTCTCTTAGCGTCGCCACACAACGCGACGATTCTCGAAGAAGGGGGCGTCGAGTTCGGAATTCACAAGGACAACCAGAGCCCGGTCGTCATCGACCCGTTCGCCCGCGATAACGGCTATGCGATGTTTACTGTCGGCGACACGGGCTCTGGCAAATCGTTCGGTGCGAAAGAGAACTTCATCCGGTCGATCGAACAGAGCAAGGACCGCATCGGGATCATTCTTGAACCGCTCAACAACTGGGCGGGCGTCTCCGAAGCACTCGACGCCAAGCGCATTACCGTCGGTGGGACGCTCGGGTTGAATCCGCTCGAAATCCGCCAGACGCCCGAACACGTCCAGCGGGCAATGGGTGAAGACGCGAGCCCGTTCAACGAGAAACTCGACGACGCGATGAGCTTCCTGACGAACTTCTTCGCTCTCCGTGGCATCTCACTCGGCGACCGGCGAACGACACTCGAACTCGGACTCAGACACGCCTACGAGCGTCATGGCATTACCGATGATATCACGACACACGGCAACCCTAGCCCGACAATTCGAGAGATGCTGGATGTCTTCGAAGAGATGGTCGGCGACCCCGAGTCGTTCGTGGTTCGGTCGGATGCGGAAGCCGAGAAACTTAGCGACGATGCGACGTGGTTGATCGATCAACTGCGGCCTTTCGAGGACGCAGGCCGCTACGCGAACCTCGGGAAAGAATCGGAGTTCGACATCCGTGACGAGAAAGTCATCTATCTCGACCTCGCCCAGCAAGAAGGCAGCGTCGACAGCAGTACGGCGCTGACGATGCAGTTGCTCATCTCGCTCGTCTACGAGCGAGCGAAAGAGACGGACAAAGAGGTCGTGTTCGTCATCGATGAAGCGCGGTACATCATGCAGGACGCCGCGAGTCTGGCGTTCCTCGAAACGGTGTTCCGACACCATCGCCACCACGACCTCTCGATTCGGCTGGTCACCCAGACCGTCGACGAGTTCTTCGAGCACGCTGAAAGTGAGGCTATCCTCGACCAGTGTGCCGTTAAGCAGTTCCATCGCTTGGATGGGATGGACAAGGAATGGGCCGACGAGTTCGGGCTGAACCACGCCCAGATGCGGTATGTGCAAGACGCGGTTCCTGGGAACGAGGACGCTGGTTTCTCCGAGGCACTCGTCGGCGTCGACGGCGAGTGGCGTGGTATCAGAGTCGAAGCGATGCCCAAAGAGAAGGAAGTCATCGACTTCGATCCGACCGAGCAGCGCCGGGCGTCGCTGCCCGGTGCTGGTGAGACAGCAGTCTCTACGGATATTGAGACCTTTCGGACGGAGTTAGCGCAGCAAGCAAACGGAGAGTCACAAGACATGCAGACTGATTCAACAGCAACTGACAACGGCCAGCTTGGAGGTACCGACGATGCCTGAGCGTGAGTATCTTCGCGTGACGCCGACCTCGGAGGAACTTACTCCTCGTGGCATCCCGAAAACGCTCGAGAGTCTCCACAAACTGACTCCTGACAGCTCGGGGCTGTGGTCGAAACTCAACCCGTTTACATCCGCGACCCCACCGTGCTTCGAGTTCCTCGCACTCAGTACCGGACAAGACGCCCCGGTTGAGTTCTACTATGGAGCCGACGACTATCTCGGTACACTCGAAGAGCGACTTCGGTCGATCTATCCGAAGACGTTCGACATCGAGCGTGTCGAGGTGGACGTCGCGTCGAAGTTGATTCACCCAGTTGCCTTGTCTCATGAGGAGTTCGTTGAGCGCTACCAGCAAGGTGACCTGCAGTATGAGTTCACCGACGACGAGCAGTATTCGGCTGCAGACGTCGACGCCGGCACAGCGCCAGACGGCGGCACAACCACAACACGTGAGTCTGAGGGTTCACCGACGGACGCTGCCGACGAGATGGGTGGCAGAACGGCGGACGGACTGGTGTCGATTGGAGAGACAGTTGTCGAACTCGAAACGACTGACTCCCTCGCTGACGAGGTTCCACCCACGTCGGTCGAGAAGCCGACGGTGGCCGCAGAGGGGACGATTCTCGCCCGCCCCGCGGCCGACGCCGTCTCACCACGGGGCGTGCGGTGGTGTGGGTCGGCAGTTCGGAAGCAAGACTGGATGTCGTCGTTGACACCGCTGACGGCGACGCCTGACGAGAGCACCCTGCCGGCGGTCGACGAGCCGGGGGCTGTGCTTGCGTCGCTGATCGACCATCTGAACGATGCACGCGAACCGCTCGCGTTCCAAGTCGTGTTTCAGCGCCGGGAGAGCTGGCAAGCGGATGCGGAACTCCGCAAAGAGGACTTGAATGATGGACGGGATACGCTGTCGCAGAAAATCCTTGGCGACCTGCTTGACCCCGAACTAGAGTACGAACGTCGAACCCGTGACGAGTTGAGTGACATCGTTGTCAAGCGACTTGATGCGATTGATGCGGTCAATCCCAAGCGCTCGTATACGACGAATATTCGGGCAATTGGCGTGCCAACGAGCGAGGCTGGCCGCGACGCCCTTGATGACCGCCTGTCGTCACTCGCGCCGGTCTTTGACCCACTCGACGGCCCGTTCTACGAGATCGAAGCGACACGGCTTCGAGACCGGGGCTTCCGGCAGTCGAAGAAAGAACAGAACGCGCGAGCAGCGCTCCAGCGACTCCTCTCACGAGAGGTAACGACTGGACGTGGTAAGACCCGGCCGGAGTTGGTTCTCTGTGGGGCTGAGCTTGCGAACTTCGTGGTTGTCCCTTCGTCGGAACGATTGACAATGGAGGGTTCTCGTGGGACGCGTGCTGAGCAACAGAGCCGGAACCCGCTTGCCCGTCCGAATCCGGACCTCATGAGCGAGTTCCGTGAGGGCATGGCAATCGGCTACGCGCTTGATGAGACTGGTGAAGCGGAGAAGCAACCGACTCGAATACCTCCCGGACTGCTTCCGACACACTATGGCAGGTTTGGGACGACTGGGGCCGGTAAGTCCAAGGCACAGATTAATGAACTCCTCTCACTCTACGAGGCGACGACTGGGCCGTCGATTCTCATCGAACCGAAGGGCGACGGTATGGCGGAGAACTACATGCGTGCGCATGCTGCGCGTTTCGGCTTGGACGACCTCAGCGAGAATGTTATCTACTTCTCTCTCCCAGATGTCCTCCCCGGCTTCTCGTTTTTCAATCTCGAGCCGTCGCTTGAAAACGGACTCCGGCGGGAAGACGCTGTCCAGCGCAAGGCCGACCACTACGAGGAAATTCTGAAACTCGTTATGGGGGTTGACCGCTACGAGCGGGCGACAGTCGCACCTGGGTTGATTAAGTCGCTGATCAAAGTGTTGTTCGATGAGACGCATGGTCGCGAAAACGGCCAGTATCGCGAGTCAGCGGACTACTTCGCTCATCGGCAGTTAGAGTATGTGCTTGATCAACTTTGGCAGGCAGGGCCACCCCAGCCAGATCTGAGTGCTGCTCCGAAGTCGAGTGACGAGGCTGTCTCGCGGTCACTCCGACGACAGTTACAGGCAGACAAGACGACCTTCTCGAATGTGTTGGGTGGTGTCGGTAATCGTCTTTCAGTTATTTCGGACGACACACATCTGCGTCGAATCTTCAACAACACTGAGCCACGGTTTGATTTCCGCGATGTCATCGACGACGATACGGTGATCCTCTTTGATCTGGGTGATCTCCGTGAGGATGCCGCTCGCGTCATGACCGGTGTGATTCTGACCAACCTTGAGGACGCCTTGAAAGAAGAGAATCAGGATGTCGGTAAGCGGCCGGACGATTACGTGGTTAATCTCCTGATTGATGAGGCAGCGTCGGTTGCTGTTTCGGATGTCATGAATACACTACTCGAGCAAGGGCGGAGTTTCCGGCTGTCAGTCGGGCTCTCGATGCAGTTCCCCGAGCAAATGAAAGCGGAAGGCGGACGGCGCGCCTATCTCAACGTCCTCAACAATATCGGGAGTCCGATTGTGGGGAAGATCAACGTTGACCGTGAACTCGCTAGGGCGATGGCTCACGAGGAAATGGACCCAACAGCGTTCGCGAACCGAATCCGGTCACTTCCGCGTGGTGAGTGGATTGCGAATCTTCCAAGTCCGATCTTCGGTGAGACTGGGCCGTATCCGTTCAGTCTCGCTCCGCTGCCGATTCCGGATGGGCATCCTGAGAGCGACCGTCCTCTTACCGAGAGTGAAGAGTCTCGGTTTAGTGAGACGCTCAGTCGGATGCAGGGCCGCGTTGACGAGACGTACGGCGTGACCACGACTGAGGCACCGGCGACAGAACTCCCCGACGAACTCAGTACCACGCTTGACATTACTGATGGGGAACTCGACACGGCTCTTGCGAAAGTCGTTCGAGCGGTGCAACTTCGGCTGTCCGAACGTGAGGCAAACGGCTGGGTTTCAGTCGAAACCGTTGATGATGAACTCCGCCGTCTGTGCGATAAATCAGGTGGTGATGCACCGACGTACGACGAACTATCGACGATTCGCCAGCGCTCTCGCTTCCTTGAAACGACGGTTCACCTCGACCAAGACGAACTCGTGATTCGTCTTACTGAAGCGGGCGAAGCGGTTGCTGCCCCTGATACTGGGACAGTCCAATCTGCTGGTAGTTCGAAGCATGACGCTGCTCTTGCACAGATCGAAGCAGAACTGACGACCCATGGCTGTACAGTATCGATACTCAGCCAAGACGGGAGCGAGAAACCGGATGGGCGTGCGACGCACCCTGCGTTTGACGCTCCGTTTGCCATCGAGGTCGAGACGACAACGCCAGGGAAGCCTGCGAAAGTCCTCACGAACCTCCGCAAAGCACAGGAGGCGGGGGAAATCCCGATGTTTGTCGTTCGGGCTGGTGAGCCGGAACCCTACTGGGCAGAACGTGTCGAACAGGTGCTGTCGCCACCGCTTCGTGAACTCCAGTCAGGAGACACGCGGTTCTATACGACTGATACAACGATCTCGTTCAATGGTGGAGCGAGTGAGGAGGGTGGTCTGACGGCACTTCGACCCGTGTCGCCTGAGAGCGCACAGACGGTCTGGTCACGAGTCGATGGGTGCCTTGTTTTGGAAGACGGTGCTGGGGGTGAACTGCTTCGAGTTGAGTCATTAGACGAAATCTCGAAGAGTCGACTGCCTGCGGTTTACAGCTATGATTCGGTGGCCGATGAGTACGTCGTCTACGCGGAGGGCGAGCAGTATGTCTACGACTCGAAAGAGGCGTTTACTGCTGACTGGACTAAGCTCAAGCGGCCATTCGTCCCCGAAGATGAACTGCCGTATCCAGGATTCAGTAGTGAGCAGTATCTTATCGTCATTCTTCGGAACGACGGTGACGCAGTAATTTATCGGGACGGCACAGTACGGCCCTTGAGTGACCTCTCGGAGCTGGATCTCGTCGCACAGCCAACCCGATCCAATACCGCAGCGGCCGAAAGAGCCGCAACCCTCACATCAGACGAGTCGGACGAGTCTCTGGTCGACGTATCGGAGCTTGCAGACGACCCTGATGCTGTTGTGGGCCGCTTCGCAGAGGAGTTCCTCCGTGAGACAGCCCACGGATCTGTCTCCTCTGAACGGGTTTACAACTGCTATCAGTCGTGGGTGACTGAACAGGGGCTTTCACCGGACTCAAAGCGGTGGTTCACACGCCGGCTGAGACAGCACGTTGAGTTCGATAGCACGGTCAAGAAAGACGGGAATGCCACAACTCGTCATTACGATGGGATCGCCCTCACTCAGGAGGAATTATCTAATGACTGATACTGGTCTGTCAGCGTTTGTCCCCGGTCAGACGAACAACAGCCGATTCAACAAGAAGTCGGCAGAAGAGGCGTTCAGACGGATGGTTACGACAGGTTACGATAGTTTCGTCCAGAGTTACGACAGCCGTTACGATAGAATTCGGATAATAGCGGGACTGAACGGCGTATCTTGGACAGATTCGGATTGTCGGTTACGACAGAATCCGACTAGTATAGACAGGGGGGACCCCGTCGGAACTGGGTATTGTCAAAGTGAGCAGACAATGCAGACGTATTTGGACTCTGAAATGACTGCGAGTCAGCGAGGAACAACGAATGTGTGATGAAATTGACCTCGATATAGACCAGCTGCCACCCGAACTTCGCGAGCGTGAGCAGTGGGTTTGCTGGCGGAGTGAGATGCGAGATGACAAAGCGACGAAGGTCCCAGTCAACCCTACGACTGGCGGCTTCGGTTCGGCCACTGATTCCGTGACATGGGCTGATCTCGATACTGCGGTTGCGGCCGTCGAGTCAGACGGCGCTGATGGGATTGGGTTTGTGTTCACCGATGACGACCCGTTTGTCGGTGTGGATTTAGACGACTGTCGAGACCCCGAGACAGGTACGATTGACGACGACGCACAGGCGATAATCACACAGCTAGATTCCTACACGGAGGTGTCACCATCGGGAACGGGTTTCCACATCCTCGTTGCAGGAGAACTCCCTGTAGGGCGGAATCGCCGTGGAGGAGTCGAATGCTACGACACGGCGCGCTTCTTTACAGTAACTGGTGCTCACGTTGCGGGGACACCGACAGAGATCGCACACCGGCAGGGTGCACTTGTCGACGTCCATCATGAATACGTCCAGCCCGACACCGAGCCAACAACGGAGCCACCGAATTCAACACCATCCGAAGAACGTGATGACGCGAGTGAGTCTGCTCTCAGCGACGAGGTTGTGCTGACAAAGGCGAGGGAGGCAGCGAACGGTGAGAAGTTCGACCGGTTGTGGCGCGGCCAGACGAGTGGATATGAGAGCCACTCGGAGGCAGATATGGCACTTTGCTGTCTGCTCGCGTTCTGGACGGGCGGGAATCATCCACAGATGGCTCGCCTCTTTCGGGAATCGGGGCTGTATCGCGAGAAATGGGACGAAGTCCACTATGCAGACGGCTCAACGTACGGTGAGAAGACACTTGAACGAGCAGTCCAGCAGACGTCGGAGTTTTACGATCCAGACACGCAGCCCCGTGAGGATCACGAGACTACGACGGCACAGAGTGTGGGACCGCAATCAACGCAGGACAAGGCGTATCTCGCCGAGAAGAACCGGGTGTTGACTGAGCGAGTTAAAACGCTTGAGGCGACCCTCGCGGAAAAACAGGCGTACATTGAGGAGTTAGAAGCGACTGTTGACCGGCTTGAGAAGCGTGTCGAGGCAGCAGCACCTCGTGAACAGGATGGAGATCGTGACACGGAATCTGCGTCAATGTGGGAGCGAACACGATCGTGGTTGAAGTGAGACCACGTCGCCGCAACATGGGTTGATACTGAGATACTCCCGCTACGCGGCCCTGTTGAAACGACTGTGTACGACGTCCAAGAACGAACTAGCAATCCCGCGCATGCATTTGTCGACAGGGTTTGTGAGCGGCTGCTCGACCGTGCGGCTGCCCCGCGAACGGGTCTCCCAGATGTACATCTCGATGCACGATTGCCACGGCTATCGAACGATACGGGGACACAGTTATTCGGGAGGTCTCCTACTGAATCCTCGTCGACAGCTCAGTCTTTCACGTCAATGGGACGCTGTGGTTGTAGGCGGCCTGCCACCGTCACGGCCTCCGATTTCAGCATGAAATCTACGGGAATCAGAATAACGCCGAATATACGATCCGAATATTACTCCCTGGACTAAGCGGAACTATTAGTATCATAGGTATTGTATTTGGTTCAAGAACACGTCGTGAAACATCGATTGGGGGCCACGAATGAGAGCAAGGAATTTGATCGCTGATCGATATCGATCACTAGAGGACTTCCAGCCCTCGAGGCCCCGTGATAGTTTCTTACGTCTATCCAAAATGGATCACACGGCTGTGACTCGCCGTGGTCCCCAGCCACTCCTCGCCGAACCCCTCGGCAACAACACAGCCTCTGTGAATGAGTCCGCAGACATACTCGATGACCATCCTAGGTGCTCATAATGCAAGACCTCGTCAAGGATGCGCTCGAGAATGCGGAGGCTGAAAGCCGGGATACGGACCCCGGACCGGATGATACCAAAGAATTCGTAGACCCTCGGATCGTCATCGTCGGGGCTGGCGGTGCGGGAAATAATACTGTCAACCGACTGTACAAAATCGGTGTCGAAGGAACGGACATAGTCGCCATCAACACCGACAAACAGCATCTGAAGATGATCGAGGCAGATACGAAGATTCTCGTTGGCAAGTCGCTCACACAGGGACTCGGTGCCGGTGGTGACCCCTCAATGGGCGAGCGCGCGGCCCAGATGTCTCAGGGAACCATCAAGGAAGTACTCGCCAACGCTGATCTCGTGTTCGTCACCGCTGGTATGGGTGGCGGCACGGGGACCGGCGCGGCCCCCGTCGTCTCGAAGATAGCTAAAGAGCAGGGCGCAATCGTTGTGAGCATGGTTTCGATCCCATTCAACGTTGAGCGCGCCCGGACGGTGAAGGCAGAGGAGGGGCTGGAGAAACTTCGCAACGAGGCCGACTCCATCATCGTCCTCGACAACAACCGTCTGCTTGACTATGTGCCCAACCTCCCTATCGGGAAGGCGTTCTCCGTTATGGACCAGATCATCGCCGAGACCGTCAAGGGCATCTCGGAGACCATCACCCAACCGTCCCTCATCAACCTAGATTATGCCGATATTGCAACGATTATGGATCAGGGCGGCGTCGCGGTGATGCTCGTCGGCGAGACACAGGACAATAATCAGATCCAGGAAGTGGTGAACGACGCGGTGAATCATCCGCTTCTCGACGTGGACTACCGCGACGCATCCGGCGGCTTAGTCCACATAACAGGCGGACCTGGCCTGACGCTGAAAGAGGCCGAGGGGATCGCGAGCAACATTACCGAACGGCTCGATGCCTCTGCGAACGTCATCTGGGGTGCTCGCATCCAGGATGAGTACAAAGGTAAGGTCCGGGTTATGGCCATCATGACCGGCGTCCAGTCGGCGCAGGTGC
This sequence comes from Haloferax sulfurifontis, assembly GCF_014635105.1. Classification (NCBI taxonomy): domain Archaea; kingdom Methanobacteriati; phylum Methanobacteriota; class Halobacteria; order Halobacteriales; family Haloferacaceae; genus Haloferax; species Haloferax sulfurifontis. The sequence goes on along the minus strand of NZ_BMCI01000008.1, from coordinate 99,312 downwards.
TCGCCCCATCCACGCAAAAGCAGACCGACAAATCACAGCCTAGGACGACTAGAGGACCCCAACCAGAACCCGGAACTGAGGCCGGGGATCGGACGGATCCAGTCGTGGACGGTGGGAAAGACGACGATAGTGACGATGATGTCGACGTAATTCGGTAACCGCGCCGAAACTCGTCGTGCGACACCGCGATCTGTCCGCCAGTCCGTCAGTAGACAAAGAGTCGAACATGTAGCGCTCTAATCATCGGTCGGGAAGCTAAGTGAGAGGTGGCAGCAATATATCAGAAGACAACTGTTTTGTAACATGTCAAGAAACCTGTTAGCCATGGGTGGGGACGCGGATGAGAATTCGGACATGCATTTCGGGGCCACCGATGACCACCCAGCCGAAATCGACAAACTCGGGTTCCATCCCTATGTTACTGCGGTCAAGTATTTCCTCACGCATAAAGAAACGGAGCCTCCACTGACGCTGTCTGTCGAGGGTAAATGGGGGAGCGGGAAGTCGTCCTTCATGCGCCAGCTCCGACGAGAGCTGGAAGAGGACGGGGAGACAACAGTTGAGTTCAACCCATGGAAGCACGAGCAGCAGGAGGCACTATGGGCGTCATTCGCACTCACGTTCGTTGAGTCCCTCAAGAACAGCGTTCCGTGGTACAAGCGCCCGGCGAAGTTCACGGCCATCAGCTGGCGCCGACTCCTCGCCGAAACTAGTAACGGCGCCCTGTCGAAGCTTGCGGCCATCTTGGTGGTGTCCATCATCGTAGTTCTGGGTGGCCTGTGGTTTTGGTTAATTGTCGGCGTTGACTTGTTTGCCGCGAGGTTCCCCGAGACCGGACTGAACTTCAGGTTCTGGTTAGGAACGAGCGGCGTCGTGGTCAGTATTCTCGCCGCAGTTGATCTCAGTCGCCGTGTGTACGGAGTGTGGGCTGCATCAGTAAACAAATCATTTGAAAGACATGTAAACGACCCGTCCTATCGGGAACGGACGGAGTTCCTGCAGGTGTTTCAGTCGGATCTCGAACGCATACTTGACGTCTATGCCGACGACGATCCAGTATACGTCTTTATGGACGACGTCGACCGGTGTACCGTCCCGAAGGCGGCCGATCTGATGCGGTCGATAAATCTAATGGTGTCGAACAACTCTAAGCTCATCTTCGTTATTGGATTAGATCGAGAACGTGTTGCTGCAGGGATCGCCGCAAAGCACGATACACTCCTCGACTATCTTAATGACAACACCGAGGACGAGTCGATAGAGTTTGGCTACCGCTATCTGGAGAAGTTCATTCAGATCCCCTTCATTGTTCCCAAGCCGAAAGGAGAGGATATCCAGAAGCTTGTGCGCAGGGACATCCTCGACGAAGAGGAGGAGACGAAGACTTACACTGACAGAAGCGACATTGAAGCGATCTGGGAACATGAACTTTCTCCGCGGTTCGAAGCGACGCTCGACGACGTGGTGAAAATGGCGGCGCCCGCTCTCGAAAACAACCCACGACAGGTAAAGCGATTCCTCAACTTATATCGGCTTCGAGCGGTGCTCGCGGAGTCTGAGGGACTACTTGCGGGTGAGGACGAGGAACCAATCGGGGATACGATAACCCTGCTACAGCTCGCGAAGTTCGTTGTGATAAGTATTCAATGGCCTACGTTCATGACTGACGTGGCAAACGACCAGACGGCCCTTAAGCGGCTATCTCGGTTCGCTAACGGAGGCGAAGAGGATATCGCCGAACATGACGTGTTGCAGGACTGGAGTGGAAAGGACTCCCTTCTTGATCTTCTTGCGTACGGTGACGGGGACCGATATCGGATGGACCAGGTGTCGGTTATCGATTTACAGAAAATCTCGCCGCGTGTTGACCGGCCAACTAATTCGGACCAGGAAGAGGCAGAGACGACCGTCCAGATCGCGTTCTTTGATAGCGCGGAATACGACCCGGAGAGGATCCAATCACGCCTCGAATCCGTCTCGGAAACGTTGGAACTGGATTTACAACTCGTCATCTTTGAAAACACAAAGGAGAAGCCAATTGCAGAAGTTGATGAACTCTACTACTGCTTCATCTGGATCGTTGACCCAGCGCTTCTCGCGAAAACGTGGTTCCAGCGGCTCTGTGAAAACGCACCGGAACAACTCCAAATCGTCTCGTTGAGCCCTAATACGGAGTTCATAAATTCGCCAATCTCTCGGGATTTCTGGTCGGTGGATAACCCCGACGAGTTAGCAGCTGTTCTCGAACAGCAACTACAGACGATCGACGCTACTGATGAGAGTGGGGACACCCGGTGGGAGGAGTGGCAACGGTCCCTCGCAGAGCTTCGGAAGTCGGAAGACACCGAAATCATCGACTAAGTACACGGACATAGGCCTCTCTTCCAAGACGAACTTGGGTTATACTCGATCAAACACCTCGGTGGTGGCGAACTGTGTTCGGATGGTCGTAAGTGCTGTCGTCGCATTTGGACTGACCGATCGGTACGCCGCGGGCGGCCCGCTTGCTTTCGACGATGTGTTTCGTGGCGACGACGTTGAGCAACGCATCTACGGGACCATTCTCCAGACTCGCGAGCCGACAACAGCGAGCGCCATCGCCAACGTCGCCGACTGTGATCCGAAAACGGCTCGGAAATATTTGGGTTGGTTCAGTGAACTCGGTATCGTCACGCGCCACGACGGTCATCCGGCCACATACGAGCGCAACGACGCCTACCTCGAGTGGCGGCGAATCAACCAGCTCGCGGCCGACCACTCCATCGAAGACCTTCAGCAGCGCGTTCGGGAACTGAGCTCGCGGATCGAGGCGTACGAGGACACGTATGGTGCTCCGACGCCAGCGGCCGTCGACGCCGTCGTCGCTGCCGAATCGAGCGACGACCGGACGATCGACGACATATACGGTGACCTCGGCGACTGGGCGACCGCTCTCGAGGAGCGAACACGCTACGAACGTGCCCGTCAGCAACGCGCCCGTAGCGACTGCCAAGAGAAATGACGGACGTCGAGTGTTACAACACGGAAGAAACGACTATTGGCTAGCGCGAGAGAGTCGCAATTGTGACTGACGACGTCGCGTATCCTTCGGTCGAGCTCATTCTCGATCTCCACGAGCAGATCGTTGACGAGGGCGACGCCACAGAACCCGGAATTCGATCGGAGGATGCAATCGAATCTGCAGTGCAGTACGTCTCTGAAGGATACTTTGGGGAGGTTCCACAGACACTGCATGAAAAAGCGGTACATCTGATGCGGCTTCTTGTTGCGGATCATCCGTTCGTCGACGGGAACAAGCGAACGGCGCTCCGAACGGTAGTCGTCTTCTACATGCTGAACGGGTACACGTTCGACTACGGTGACGAAATTCGCGCCTTACTGCACCGCTTTGCGACCGATGAATCCGCCGTCGACACTGAGACCGCAGTGATCTACTTCCGAGCGTGCGCTCGTCGCAACTGATAAAGGGACACACAGAGTATGTTCGACACAGAGATGGCGTCCAGCACCGATTCCTCGGCGACGGTCGATGAAGAAGTTCGCCGATTATACGAACGGTATCAGGCGGCCGATAGCGACGAGGAACGTCATGCGATCGCCCTTGAGATGGGGAAACTTGACGGACGCCGCCACGCAGAGATATACGCCGCACTCGAAGACGAGTAAGCCAACAGAATTCTTCTGACTCCCCGCCGACTGCCCCCACCCCCGGCGACGACGCTTCGTGGCCGACCGACCATCGCGACGTGCTTCGGCTCGTCCTCGACGAAATTGAAGACCGGATAGCGGCCCTGTGGAGTGAGTAAGGGATGTCCCAAAGGTGAGCCTGTATCGCGAACGGTTTTATCACTCCGCCGAAGGTTAACCAACACAGAACCATGGCCCTCCTCAGTGTTGGTTAACAACGTGGCAGCGAGTAGTTTGTCCGCACCTGAGAGGCCGAGGCGCGTCAATACGCGTCAACGTACCTCCATCTCGAGAGGATTGTTGGCTCGGTTGATTTCGATGTGAGAACGAACGAAACAGTCGTCCGAAGTTGTTTCTTGGAAACTCCATAGACTGCATCATACCTCATGAGTGGACAGGTATGACTGTGTGAGAATATTTGGAAAGATGCTGGGTTCAAATCATGAACTCGGCGGCGATACAACGAGTATCGTAACCGAAGTAAACAAACCGATATCTGCCTTCTGACAGGGAATTACAGACATAGTAATCTGGATTCGTGTCGTTTTGCCGTGAGAGCCCTCCTTGAGTAAACTCAAATTCCCAAGTAAATCCGGCACCTGGTTTATGCTCTACCGCTTCGTCCGACCACGCTGGTCTGGCATGGACCCAGAATATCGATTGCCACCTTTGGTCTGTCTTTTTTTGGATATCGTACTTAAAACGGTTTCCGGAATACTTCGTTTTCTCGGTGCTATTCGTCATCTGGACTTGAAGTTCCTCACCGATCGAACTAGGAGAGCGAGGAATCGAAAGATCGAACGCCGAATTCTCTGGGCCCTCACACGTAATTTGAAGTCGGTTTAAATCGTCACACATTGATTTGGACGTATTATTTGGGTCTGAAGATGATTCATCGTCAGTTCCGTTTAACGTCTGCTTCCCAAGACAGCCGGGGAATGCTAGTGAAGTTGCTCCGAGTGACAGTAGTAACTTTCGTCGGTTCATACACGATATCTGTCTCATATAATAAAAGGCACTCCGGTGGGTTAAGTATCGATTTTAGTTACTGGATATTAGACAGTCACATTAAACTGTGATTCAATAGCAGACATTAATGTACCAATGGCGTCATCGCTACCATCAGTTCGGTGTCCGTAATTGATTCCAGCGATAAGTGGTCGTCCATAATCGTCTTCTCTGTAGTGGGGTCCACCAGAGTCCCCACCGCGACTAATTGCATCGGTGTCGAACGTAGAACCGTATGCATACGTCACATGACCAGAGCAGATGCCTGTATTAGCACCCTGCTTTTTCACCTCCCAGCTCGTATCGCCTTCACGGTCTTTGATCTTGGTACCCGAGATGATCCCGAATACGTTTGGTCCATACGGCGCAGAATCCGTATTCTCGGCGAGACTGTAATCAACGTTCGCACCGTTCCGCATCTGTATCACACCAGCATCAACCGGCAATCCCGGATCAACACGAGTGTCGTCCGGGGTGCCAAAGCGGTCTTCTTCAACTTCGTCGTTCTGGTAACACTTATCAACCCCTTCGTCTAGGCAGTGACCTGCACCAACGATTACCAACTCGTCATTCAAGTCGTCGTGTGCAGGCGTTCCAGTCGTACAGTATCCCGACTCAGGTATATAATAACATCCACCGGGGATATCAGGGAAGTATTCCGTGTCGTAGTACTGGGTGTCTGGATCAGTATCGCAGGGGAAGTCCGGCTTAACAGTTACCTTCTCTGCCTTCACCGGGATATCTTCAACTGCACGTTCTTCCTCGGTTCCTCTACCAGCGACACCGGTAGCCGAGGCTGGGAGATGATCTTCAAACTGAGTGAACGCCATGTCGGGGCGAATCTCGTCTCCACTTGATGTTTCCTGAATAAGGTATTGAACGGAGACCACCTTCCGTCGACGATGGCCGGAGGTATCAGTCGTTACTCCCACTCGTACCGGAACTGGGAGTGATGAAAGTTGTTCTTCTACTTGTTTGCGTACATCATGAGCACTCTCAACGATAGCCCATTTCTCTCGGCTGATCTTGTAGTATTTGGGCTCTCGATTTGGTTTTACTGCTTGGTTTACCACTGCGTCGTGGTTCGTATGGACTAGTCTACCAAGGCGAGGGACTTCGTCGTCGAGGTTCACATCTAACTCTGCAAACGCATCCTGGGACATGAACGAAATCGCTGCGCCTCCTACGCCCAAACTGCTGAGAGTATTCAGGAACCTACGCCGACCCATTCGAGTCAACTTTCTTCTTTTCTCAGATATCCTGTCACCAGTTAATCTTGTTTCATTCAGGATATATAACATTTACTTGCATTTTCAGACATCGCTCTTCTGTAGACGTTCGTTGATAGCGTCCAGCTGTCACTCTGGGATCGAAGAGGGGAGCGACACTGCGTTAGCGGTGTCCAACACGAATGATATAGAACAGTTTGTCCGCGCCTGAGAGGCCGAGGGGTGTCAATACGCGCCGACGTGATTCCCATGCCCGGTACAGACGCACTCGACGATGCATCAGCCGACCACGAACGGTTTGAAGCGGAACTCGTCGCACAGGATCAAGATGCTGCCCGCGTGGTGGTAGCGGATATCGACGAGAGGGGAGCCCATTCTCTGGTCAATGACCTCGTCGACGACGACGTCGTCACTCCCATCCCCGACGAACGCGTCCTCGTCCACGATCCAAGCGACGAGGCATTCGACTCGATACTCCAACTGGCCGTCTTCCACCGTGGCTGGACGACTGGCCTCGGTGCTGACGTGGAGGACGAGTGAGACAGCAGACGCTCACGGGGTGTACCTTTTGTGACACCCCGCCCGAGACCGAGACTAGCGAGGCCCACACCTGAAGACAGGACGAACGGGTCACTCATTCGGTCTGCGTCGACTGCGCAGTCCAGTCGGCGGCGAACCCAGACGGGCGTGCTCACCAGAACTGTGACGGTTGTTGGCTCATCATCGATCCACGCCCTTGGAGTGGTGTTCGACGAGGCCGTTCTGCAGTAGTCGTTATCGAGCTGTCAACTGATGCTGGTTACTCTTGGGTTGACCCTCCAAGTGATATCCAACTGCGATCGGATTGGATCTAGCGTCTGCACACGTTTAATCCAGCGGCCGGTAATGATGCAGATCGTCTGTTGCACCCGGATGGCTCGGCAGGTCGATCTGGGCGACGTGTTCGTAACGAGCGGTAAGGACGTCGAAAAATCGCATATCTGCGAACGCCTTGTATCCCTCTCCGGGTCGCTCGCCGATGTAGACGACGTCACCGTCGTGGAGGAGGAGTGCCTCGTAGGCCATCGGCCCGACTGGTGGCCAACAAAGAACGAGTGTCTCCGTCTCGCTGTACTCCAACAAGACATCTTGGTCGCCAGACTCGACTGGGAACCACGGATCGAGGATTGGATCGATGTCGTAGGCAGTGATGTCGGCACCGCAGTTATCGAGTTCGGACGCCCAGTAGCCCTTCCATGCCCCAAGTTCAATGAGTGGGCCCTGCTCGCGCAGATACTCCAGTGCCTCGCGTGTTGGAATCGCAAACGCGTACTTCGCGATCAGCCGCTGTTGGACGTCGGTCTCCCATTGCGCTGAGATGGGCATGCCGATGTCACACTCGCGTTTGCGACGTCTGAGCCTCGTGAGTGCTTCTTGGATTGCCGCGATGTACTCGATGGTGTCGTCCTCGTTACAGACGGTTTCGACGAAGTCTGCCCACGAGACAGAGATCGACGCTGGTTTCTGGTCGCGATAGCGGTCGCTAATCTCTTCAGGGTCGCCACCCCGCCTGCGAATCTCATCACGTGGATACTCGGTCATCACTCGGGAGGTGCTGCCAGATCGTGGCGGAATCGGCGTCGTTGCGCATGGCGTTCGTCTGTATTCTTCGGAGTTCGGCAACACAGCGCTTGACGACGACAAGGTCGTCTGCGTCGAAGAAGTCGTCTGGAACGATGGGGTGGTCGTAGTGTGGAATTTTTGGATAGACCTGCATCGTGGATTTGGTGTGAGTCGATTCGAGTGGTTGACTGGGTCTGAGGTAGCGCCGGGTATGGGGCAAGCGTGGGCGACATGTCTGCATACCGACTGGGTGACTGCGACACCGACGTTGTTTGTGTCCCTCTTGGAGGGAACCGATGGATACCGCTCCAGCAGCGGCGATGTGGATTAGTCGTCGGGGTGGTCGATACCGTTCTTGAGGTCATCGAGGTCTCGCTCGAGACGCTCGATGTGTGTTTCGAGTTCGTTCACGCTCATGAGTGCGAGTCGGAGGAACTCGTCATCGCGCTCCGGCATGAGCGGGAGCTGGCTTGCGGCCGCGACTGGGTCATCGCCCTCGTCGGCGCGCTTGCGGACGAGTTCATCGCGTGCGGCACGCAGTTCGCGTCGGAGGAGTTCAGCATCGTCCATGGTGAGTGTACGTACCCGGGATGCAGCCCGCTACGAGCCCACGAGGGGCGAGGTCGTGCGGACCGCGTCACCGAATACGTGGTTTCCTGACCAACAAGTACGAATACATGCTCGTTCAGTACAGTAGGATCGAATAAGTGCTTTCTGTCGACCGGGATTGGACATGCCGTGGGCCCACCCACACGGTTTAGGCGCCTGCCACTCGAGTTTGACGTATGGAATGTCCGGACTGTGGTGAGCCGTACGTCTCTCGAGAGGTTGGCCCCGGGCGGCCGCCATCGACGCCCCTTGCCAACGCAATTCTCGATACCGAACAGGGCGAGGAAGTCGTTCTCCACCGGCAGTGTTGGACGTGTGGATGGAGCGAGGACCGCCACATCGAGGTGGCCGCAATCGAGACGGAGCACGGCGACCCAGAAATCGTCGACCGTCAGCAACGGCTAAGCGAACTCGTGGGGCTGCTTGAGGGAACTGAGGATACTGAGACACTCGAATCGGTCCTCCAGTACGTCCGTCAGCAACAGTCTGAGGGTGATTCAGTACCACCGTCACTAGAGGAGGACCCGTGACGGAGACTGACGCGCCCGATCCAGTCAACGAGGCGACAGGGGACTCAGCCCACCCACCATTCAAGGACGTTTGAATTCATCATACACCCGTTCAACACGTTGAACATCGTCTGTATCAGGGGTAGCGGATTCACCCCGCGCTAACGCCCAGGGCTTTCTCCTCGAAGTTCCGTCAGACAGCTCCCACTTGGTAGCGTTTTTCGCCCCCAGCAGGGGTGAGGGAGACTACAAAATGTCCAGACACAACACTGACAACTCCTGTCCAACCACCGGAGTGACTGAGGCTTTATATGACACAGGCACGTGGCTCATGATAATGAGAACCGTTGAGTCAGCAGACATCGACGATTCCCTTCCGCTCGAAACACTTCGAGCGATTCTACAGGAGCATTCGGTGCAGTGTGCACTCCTCTTCGGTTCCTACGCCACGGAAACGACACATCCAACGAGTGATATCGATATCGCAGTGGAACTTGAGACGGTCGACCGTAAGGACCCCGCGTACAACGACGCGTTTTTCGGCCTCAGTGCGGATCTGAGCGACGCACTCGGAACGGACGACGTAGACCTCGTCGACATCCACACACTCTCACCACGCGTTGCTACGTCAGTCTTCGAAGAGGGAGTTCTGCTTGTCGGCGATGTGGCCCATGCCGAGGACCTCCAGCGGCGAGTGACTGACACATCATCGACCGACAAATCTCCACGTGAGCGCTTCGACAGTGCACTCGCAAAGATTGATGATCATCTCGGTGGTTCTGCCGTCACAGCAACTGATGGGCATGATCGTGAGCGATGACTGACGACGTGTTCCCAGCAGACTGCCTCAATCAGTTCACTCGGGAAGAGTACAAACACGACCCGGATACAACCGATTCAACAAACTGTGGGCCGGAACGGTGATATCTACGCTGGCATAGCCGGGTCTGTTCGCTTCCTTACCATTGTCTTCGCTCATACGTCATACGAGACTCATCGCCTGTTCGGTCAGCCGGTAGCGATACGCCGGTCGGACAAACACGATCTGCCCGTAGTCCTCTGATTTCGTTACTTCTTCAGAGGACTCAATCGTTTTGACAGCCGTATTGAGCCGATCAACTGGATCACCGGACCGCAAAAAGCCCGTCACCTCCTCTGGCTCGATACCGAACTCCGCAGCCAAAATGCTACGAATTGTCCGACCAGCCCCGTCGGCAACGGCGACGGACGGTGCTGACACCCGAGCCTGCGGGCCGTCCCGTTCCGCAGCGTCCTCGGAAAGCGCTGTGACCTGCAGTTCATCATCGATATGCGCAATCAGGGCATCGATGTTCTCTTCCGCTTCCTCAGTCACTTGCCCATTCACGATTTCGTCGAGTCGTTCGCTAATCGCAAAGACATCCGGGCCGGGCGGTGCTGTCTGTGCAAGCACTCCAGCATCGACGAGGTGATTCAGCACCGTCCGTGGTTGATAGTTGATGTCGACATCGATCGCGTCCAGCAGCTCCGTTGGCTTGATACCCTCTGCTTCCGGATCCATACCCGCAGTATAGAACGCTTTTGCGACGGCGACCTGATCGTCGACGCTGTGTGTGTTTCCCTTTCGCTCCCGGATGTACCTCTCCAAGCGGTCGAAATCTGTGTTGGCCTCCCCATCCATCGTGAGGGCGTCTATGACCTCGGCTGGGAGCTCCGGACGAGGTGCGTCACGGTGCCGTTGGGCTTTCTCCGACAGTCGCGTGTTGTCGTAGAGTGCACGTGCGACAGGGAGCCCACGGAGATAATTATACTCGTAGAGGATCCCCACACCGTGTTCAGTCAGGCCGTAGAACTGCGATGGGAGGTCGCGGGTATCCTCATTCGGTGGGTACCGATAGCAGTCGATGATATCGTTGTCAGTGAGTACCTCCAGCTGGTCCCTGATCGCGGCCTTGTTCTTCGGCATCATGTACGCCAACTCATCAAGAGATGGCAGGTGCTCCGGGTGGCCAAGGATAAACTGCAGAATCAAGTGCCGCGTCTCCTGGGATAGGAGGTCGTAGATCTGCCGCTGTTCTTCGAACGGGCCGTTACCCTTCGCGGCAGGCGCGTCACTCATGGTCTCACTTGAGGGTATTTCGGCGATGAGAATAATACTTTGGGTCAACTGATGTGGTCTAACAGCACATTAGCCATATTGGTTGGTAAGCTATTTGTTCACTCGCCAAGGAGCACACAGTATGGCTGACCCCAGCCCGCCTCCGAATGCGGCGGAGATCATGGAGAGCGTGAACGATGCGCTCCAGGGGCTCAAACTAGAACCACACGAGACATCGGAAATACTGGGATTCGCCAACCGAGAACTCCCGCATCTCCATACGCCCGAGAATTCATATTTCATCCTGGGTAGCTACCGCGATCCATACCTTCGACGGCTCCGTATCGTCCAGAACGAACTCGACAAGCAACTCGGTACATACCCGTTCCTGATGGCCGATCTCCCGGAACTGGATCTCGACCGTCTTCCAGTCTTCCGTATCCGATTTACCCTCCTCGCCGCGCACGCCGACACCATCGTCGCGGTGTATGAACAAGACGCCGGAGGCGAAGTCACCGAACTCGGGAAAATCAGCACAACAGCGTACTTCGATAAATCGTACGTCCTCCCGCGGGACTACGTGTGGATGACCGACCAGAACCTCGACAGAGAAGCGGACGTCATCGCTGCTGCGGCGACTATCTACTTCAACGACGACCTCGACGAGGCTACTACCGAGCAGGAACTCGAATCGCTCATCACAGCAGCCACTACCAACGACATCGATCTTACACTATCGGACATCATTGACCGACTGGAGCAACGAGATGATAGCGAGCACGCCCCCGTCTCATACAGCTGGGTACACCTCAACGAATTTCGCCTCTTCGAACTCCACAACCGATGCTTCGCTTGGTCAAGCTCCGATGACCTCCGCGACATGGTGGGGGAGCTTTCGTAATACACGTCTAGTGACGAGCAAGACGTAGGAATGGGGATACCCCATTCCTGCAACTCGTCTGCAACCAGCATCTGATCCGACGGTGGGTATCCTCTCAACTGGGCTTAAGAAACGCGCTGCGTTCTGGTAACGCCTTGGAAGGCAAGAATTTCGCCTCGAAATTTCCGTAACCCCTCGTCAGAATCGGAATGACACGGGGCGGATTCCCAGCCAGTGGTGGGTGTGATACCGCCACGAATGATCAGTTGGAATATTCTTATGTGGCTCTGTTGAAATCCATCAACGTTGACATTGGAGAGAGCGCTCCTTCTGGCTAGTTTCCGTAGATCACAGTGAAAACTAGTCTCTCAAGAAATCGCAAGACGGCAAGAGGGTTTCAACAGAGCCTCTGGTCTCAATCCCCACGTCGACACGAACGCCGACCACGAACAGTTCGAGAAAGTGCAGTTCGCCAAAACAGCGACGTCGGCGGAGTGGCCCTCTCCCGATCTCTGGCATGGAAGTTCGTCCATTCAAAGTAGCAAACATACCAAACAACTGCCTTCCAATATACCAACACTAGTCCATGGCGAGTGGCACTATCGATATCGACGAGTTCGAAAACGCTGACGCCGACGAATTTGAGGAACGAAATGACACCGGGAAGATCGTGCTGTTCCTTGACGAGCACGGCGATCGAGCGTGGAAGGCAGCGACGATCGCCGAGCGGCTCGGGTTGGACACGGTCGCTGTCAGCGCGATCCTCTCACGGTTAAAGGAACGAGAGCTCGTGCGTCACAAGCGCCCGTACTGGGCGATCACAAGGCGGCGGACGACCAGTACGGTGAGGTGCGTCTTGCGGACCTCCAAACCGACGAGATGGAAGACGTACAGTGACGGCGTTCGAAGAACTGCAGCGCGGTGACATCGTCTGGGCGAGCGATCCCCTCTCGGAGAAAGGTCGCCCGATGCTCGTGCTGGGAACTCCTCGATTCTCGAACCGCGGTACCCAACTCAGGCCTGTTGAATCCGGTTCGCGATGATTTCGAGGGCCTCCCAGAGCACACCGACCGGCGCCGTCGCTACAAGCGACACTTCGTCGTAGTCGTACTCGTCGGTTGGTGACGCCCGCTCCTGATAGTGGAGGTGGCCGTCGACGTGTGGATTCGGTTCGAGATGGACGCCGCAGTCAAATCCCGACGACTCGCTATAGTGGATTTTGAAGTTCGACATGAGTGATGTCCGACGACGGTCGTCGAGACTCGTCTCCGGTGGAAGGTGAGGATCCGGCTGCCACGTCACCCGTAGCGATGCCGATTCACCATCGCACCCGAACTGTGCTGGGTCGACGTCCGCCTCAATTTCAGCATACTGACCGTCCGGGCTCCCCCACGCGGAGACGATGGCTGGATGGTGTTCGAGTTGCTCGCGCAGCGAGCGCAGAATCCGGTGACGCTTCTCAACGGCTTCCTGCGTCGACTCCCAACCGCCATCCGGCCGCTGTGGCTGGCGGCCGAACTCACTATCGACGGTAGGTTGCTCACTACCGTCATCATCTTCGCCCGCGTCGGTCATGCGGATGCCGGCGGACGGGCAGTATACGTCTCGTAGTGCTCGATCGCATCCCGAAGCAGCGAGAGTTGGTACTGTGCGGACTCCCAATCTGCCGCGATATGCAGCCGCTGTTGGGCGTCTTCGACCGAGATGTCGTCCGTGACGGACGCACGAAGGGACCTCGGTGACTCGACATCATACGCCGCTTTCCAGGACTCGATATCTGCATGGATGGCTGTTGCCTGTTGAGTGAGGTCGACTTCGGAGTTCTCTGCGACGAGCTCCTGTATCGCAGTCAGGCGCGTGTAGACCGGGTCCGGATAGTACGTCTTGCCTCGTGCTGACTCGTCGGTGACGAGCACACCGAGGTCGACGAGACGTTCGAGATGGTTACGCGTCGTCGGCTCAGAGACATGTGCTTCATCAGCGATCCAGCCCGCTGTCCGAGGCTCCGAAAGGGACGACGAAACCGACCGCACTCGGTCGAATCCCGTTGTTGCATCCTTCCACCGCGAGACATATGCTGGTTCGTCTTCACCATCGCGAGAGTCCGCCATGTCCAACACCACGTGGCGAAGGAATATAATATTTCCCACAGCCAAAATAATCTATCTCTCGTCGTCCCATAGTAGATTTCGAAAAACGAATCGGTTTGTGGGCTCGAGGCGGTGAGGCCGTTCGTCCTTCTCGCTATGTCACTCAGCCATCGCCGCGCGACCAGCGCCACATCGACAAAGACCTCACGGAATACCGCAAGAGCACGTATGTCGACCCAAACGGGCCGACCGACACCACAGATCTGTCCTGGACAGAGTTCTCGTCTTGGTAATCAACCTACTCTTTATTCGTTGGCTGTAAACTGTAATTAAAAACGAATCGTGTCACGCACCTCAAACCGCACCGACGCCGACATCGTCCGGGACTTCCTCTCGGTTGCGGACCTCCTCAAGCAGCCGCAACTCGCCCAGCTGTACACATATCTCGCCCAGGAGGGGGAGGCGACCGTCCAGGACGTGATGGAGGACCTCGAACTCGCCCAGGGAACGGCTTACAGCTACGTCAACCGGCTCGTCGACGCCGGCGTCGTCGACGTCACCGACGACGAACAGCCACGCCGGTACGCCGCTCGGGAGATCGACCTGACTGTGACGACGGCCGCGGGCGACCGCGAGTACACGATCGCGCCGGCGCTCATCGACGCCGTCGGCCGCCGCGAGACGGACGCCGACATCGACACCTACATCGACCGGCACGGTGTCGCCGGCCTCGCGACCGCGCTCACCTACGCCGTCGCTCGGGAGCGCGGCGAGGTGACCCACCGGCTGATGGCGGAGGACCTCGACATCTCCCCGCTGGCTGCGGAGATGATCCTCCAGGCGCTCCGGCCCGTCGTCCACGAGCACTACGACATCGAGGAGGCAGGGGCGGGACTCGACGAGTTGGACATCGACGGCGACGGCGCTGACGACGCGTGAGCCGGCTCCACATTGCCGACACCGGCCTGTTCGTCGCGATTGGACAGCCGTCGAACAGCCGGTACCAGGCCGTTCGGCGGTTCGCTCGCCGGAACGACGTCACCTACCTCCTCCCTGAACGAGTGTACGAAGAGCTGACTGGCGACGATCCGGATGTCGAAAACCCGCCCGTCGACGCCGCGATCAACGAGAGCTGGGCGACGGTTGCGGCGCCGCTCGAGTTCTCAGAGCCTGTCGTCTCGCGGGTGATGGATGGCGTCCAGCGGTACATCGCGAACGCAGACGACCGGCCCGCCGACGAAGTTGAGCGAGCGGACGCCGCCCTCGCTGCGCTAGCTGCCCAGCACCTCAGTGCGGGGACCGCAACTGGCGTGTACATCTACACGACCGATATCGCGGCTGGGGAGGGTGCTGAAACCGTACTCGGGAGAGGGGTACAGTGACTCGGTGACGTTCGTGAACGGCTCCCGATTCATCGAGGACTTGGTCGCCGTCAACAGCTAATGCTATTCGGGAGCAAGGTCACGGGCGTCGAGCTCGCCGGCGAGATACTCTCCACCCTCTCGTGTGATGTCGTAGACGCCGTTTCCGAGGTGGACGAGGAGTCCATAGGTAACGAGGGTCTTGCACCGAGCGTTGATGGCGAGAAAAGCGCACACGGTTGCTGTCCACCATCTCCTTCGGGGTGTCGGGGCCGTCGTCAGCAAGATGCTTCAGAATGCGGTCATCGGCGCGAGACATCCAGTCGGCGTCAAAGCGCAGAATCGCTCTTGGTTGCGCCGACGCGATCCCGAACGCGCTACCCAATGTAGAATCGTATCGCTTCTGTGGGTGACTCCTAACGTTTTAAACGCGAGCCAGCCTCATAGTAAGTGTACAGATGCAATCCCCACCAACAGGCAGTTCAGGTGGATCAAGCGACCTCCTCGTTGAAATCGTCGAGACACTGGAGGCATGTGGACTCGATGACGACGCCTATCAACTCCACGAGTACGTCGACCCCGGTGCGCTCGAACAGTTGATCGCTTCCGCCGATGAGACCATCGCTGTTCAGTTTACTGTCGAGGGGATTCCGCTCGGTGTCTCACCGGACGGTGTTGACGTCATCATCGAGGACGAATCGCAGTCCGTCGGCGAATAACGACTTGCGGTTCCGAGACAGGGATTGTTCCTGAAAGCCCTCGGCCGCTCGACGCCCCGCGACCACGTGAGACTGCGTCTCGCTTGCTCCCGTTCGCTTCGTCGCCGGCGCAGAGCGCCGGCTTCCAGCGGGACCGAGGGTCACGCACGACTCACGAGGACGCCGCTGCGCGCCTCACCCCTGCGGTGCCCTCCGGTTCCGCCTGAGGACTAGCGAGCGCTTCGCTCTCACGTCGCTTGCGGACCCCAGCGAGCATTTCGTTCGTGAAACCGTGTCGCAGTAACCGTTGCCCAGCCCGTTCAAACGGTGTTCCCCTACCGATGTGCAAGTTCTGCACATCCGACGAAACCGTTATGGGTCCATGTGCAGAATTTGCACATAGAATGAGCGCGAGTGACAAACCCCGACGGGTCCACTTCCAGTCCCCGGAGTACCTCGTTGAGCGTCTCGACGCGATTGCGGCACTCTTCGACAAGGACCGGACAGACCTCCTCGTCGAAGCGATCCGCGAGTACATCGAAGACACTGCCGACAGCGAAACGTTCCAAGAACTTGTGGCAACGAAGTACTACGACGACCAGCTTGAGTTCGAGACGGTCAAGCAGTTGGTCGGCGCTGAAACCGCCCAACGGCTCCGCCTGCTCAAGGCAGACCTCGAGGGCGAGCCATTCGATCTCGTTGCGCCCACTGACGTCGACATCTACGGCGACGACGCGACGACGGTCGAGACTGGTGACGGCGACGAGCGATGAGCAGGCTGCGACTGCGGACAGTCGTCGCCGACACGAGTGCGCTGGTCAGTCTCGCCGTCCCACGAGCCGACGCAGCCTACAACACCGACACGGCTCCGGATCCCCTCCAGTATCTGCTCACCTCGTGTGATGTGTTCGTGCCGCCAGAAGTCGTTGCAGAGCTACGTGATATGGCCCAGTACCAGGACATCCACGGCGCTGCAGCGTCCAACGTCCTCGCCGCTCGCACCCACTATACGGTCGACGACCCCTATGAGCGAGGCGACACGCCCGAGTCGCGACCGACGTTCGGCCTCGACGACGGTGAAACCGACGGCATCGTGCTCGCGAACGCCCTCGACGTCGACGGCTTTCTGACCGATGAGTTCGGCGGGACGAATTTCGCGCTCATCCATGCGGTCCTGCAGGGCCCGCGTATCGTCCCGACACCACGGTTGCTCTGTGATTACGCTCGCAACGACCACATGATTCTCGAAGAAGCACGGACGCTCATTAAGACGATTAGTCCACATCGGAGTTGGGAGAACAGCCCCTACGTCGCTCAATTGCTGGCCCTCTTGGAGTGAACCTACCCCGAGGTCAAGCCTCGGGCTTCCTGCTTCCACGACGTTGTCAGACGAAGTCTGACAGCCTGTTGAGGTTCCCTCGACAAACGCGCTTTGCATCCACCCGTGAAGGAGTGAACGTAGGGAGCGCAGTCTGCACAGGCGTTGACGAGAGTAGAGCTCTCGTCCGCACATCAGAATCGCACTAGTGATTCAGAGAAGTTCTGGGTGTCGGTTCAGAGAGATACACCGTGTTCGGTCCTGTAGGTGAGGAACTGGCGGCCCACTATACCCAGAACTTCCCTTAGGTACTAGGCGATTCTGAGGACGTTGATTCGGAGCGTCCCGCCCCTAACCGCTTGCGACCGCGAGAAAGAATGTTCTTCGCCGCGTTCAGCTCTCAGTCTTCCTCGTGGTCACACGCCGGACACGAGTGTTCCCGAACCCAAATCGGCTTGTCCGTTGCGGATTGATGTGAACATCCGCATTCGCCACCAGCCATGTTATTATATCGAACGGACGGCTATACTCGGCTATGTCATTCAGCGCGGACTGGCTCTCGTTGCTTGAAGAGTGCGACGCGCTTTCAGCAGACGCAACACTCATCACTCCGCTCA
Organism: Haloferax sulfurifontis; assembly: GCF_014635105.1. Classification (NCBI taxonomy): domain Archaea; kingdom Methanobacteriati; phylum Methanobacteriota; class Halobacteria; order Halobacteriales; family Haloferacaceae; genus Haloferax; species Haloferax sulfurifontis. The sequence continues at coordinate 81,627 of NZ_BMCI01000008.1, read as the reverse complement.
CGGACAAGCGGTTCGAGATCGCCGAGAGCCAAGAGCACCGCATCATCATCGAGTTCGTCACCTCGGGACAGACACAGCCGCTGCAGCGCGAGCAGTTCGAAACGCTCGTCGACCGAATCCACGCTTCAGGTGGTGTCTTTGACCTTCAGCGTTTGCCGCCCGACGCAGAACCCTATGCAGCGGTACTGAGCCTGCATCCCCGCTACGAATGCAACGATCGGGATGGGACGATCACTGAAACTGACGACTTAGCGAGTTCACAGCTAACAGAACGCAATCCCCCCTCATCCACCGACATCCAGGAGCGTGCCGATCCCGATCTCGACATCTACGCCGATATGCTGCTCTTGATCGATGCGCTCGAGCGCCACGATCCGACGGCGCTCTCCGAGTCTGAGACGCCCGCACTCATCAACCTCTACACGCTGCTCTCGGATGTCCAGCGGAACGCTGGTGACCTTCGGCAGGCGGTTCGGGAGGTACTGCTGGATCGGCTCCACCACGACCAACCGGTTCACGGCCAGTACGGGTCAGTGCAGCGGACGAGCCGACGCAATCGTACGTTGAAAGCCGATGAGGAAGTCATAGCCCTGCTTGAGGACGCTGGGATTCCTCGTGAACGGATTCTGGCCGTCGATCGCAAGAAGGTCGACGACGCGCTCGAGGTGACTGACCTCTCCGAAGCAGACGTCTACGAAATCGAGGAGAGCGAGTACGTGCGGAAGGCTGATGTCGACGAAGAACGCAAGGAAACACGACTGCAAGGGTTGAAAGACCAGCTCGCTCTGAGTGAGAACCCCGACGCTGAGGAGCTGCGCCAGGAAGTTGAAGAACTCGAACAGCGTATCGAGGAGTTGACCGAGTTCAAACCCGGCACAGAGATTGGTTCGCGCTCATGATGTGCGCTACAAGAGCGTATTGCCAGTCGAGTGTCGTTACTGATTCGTATTCGCTGGGGCGTGCCCTGTCGCGTACTGGTCAGCCATATCGACCATATCGTAGACGTGAATCCCGGTTTTGAACCAGAGCACACGCTCGGCGACACTCCCGAAGTCTTCGCTGGCACACTCCAGCCGCTCCGAGACCGCTAGTATGAAATTCTCAGCCTCCACCTGCCGAATCTTCTCCAGCTTCGACTCCAAATACTCCGGCGTCCAGAAGCCGACGATCTCGAGGATCACCCGCCGCCCATCCGGATGTTCGATCGCGAAGTCCGGGATCATCACCTCGGCACCGAGGTCGAAGACGTCGTCCTCGCGTACGAGTTCCCAGTCCGTGTTCGCTCGCTCCCACTTCCGAGCGAGCGTCCGTTCGACGTCACTATCGAACCGCTGACCAGCGCTGTAGTGCGAATCGAGACCCTCGCTCTGGTCAAGTGTGAACTGCTGTGTCTCGTTAGTCGCCTCGTCAACGAGAATCTCGGCGGTCATCTCCCACCGCTCACAGAGGGGTAACGCTGGCAGGAAGTTCGCCATGCGAATCCCGTACTTCTGTGACTTCGAGAACAACGACGCTGGGCCATCCAGCACGGTCTCGTAGCCCGCAGCCAGATCCGTACTCGCAACGCGGTCGCCGTCGGCATCGATCGGATAGATGCGATGCATCAGTCCGAACAGCTTCACGTAGCTGAACACCGTCCCGAAGTGGTCCCAGACACGAATTCGCATCTCGGTGGCGTCGTAGAGGACCGCCTGAGCGAGCGCAAGATTGTAGCGGGTCAGCAGCCAGTCGACGGTGAGGTCGGTGTGCTCGTATTCCGCGGCACTGCTGCCCGTCAAATTCGTCGTCGACGTCGACGCATCACCGGTACTCTCGTATCGGTCGGCCGTCCGCGTGCCGATTCGGACGAGCCGCTTGTTGTCCTCGAGGTCGGCGTACATCCCACGGTAGCACTCTTCGAGCGAGATTCCGAGTTTGTCGGCAATCGCGCTATACACTTCCAGCTTCTGTGTGTCCTCACCGAGTGTCGGCTGGCGGACGATGGGATACCGCTCGTTGGCTTTCTCGAAGAGCTGCCGCCGAATCTCACGTGGGTCGACCGACGCGACGACCTCGAACTTGCACTCGTCTTTCAGGAGCTTCGCCAATCCTTGGACGATCTTGTAGTCGGTATCTGCGACGGTCAGCTCGTCGATCGCGTCTTCGAGCTCGCCCTTCGGCTCGTCGAGGTGGTCCTCGAACAGCTGGATGAGTTTCCGTGCCGTTTCGCGATAGCGCTCATCAGTTGGGTCGATGAACAGCGGTGTGATTGTCTCGTCGGTCGTGCGTGACCGGGCGAGGTTGGCGGTCAACATTACGCATTCACCCCCTCTCGACGGCGTTGCGAGACGTACGTCTCCATCGTGTCCGCAGCAATAATCTCGTAGAGGCGCGCTGGCTGTCGGTCGTCCGTGGGTCGGAGGATCCGCCCGAGTCGCTGGGCGTACTGGCGTTTCGAGGCGCTTCCCGAGAGGATAATCCCAACGTTCGCAGCCGGCACGTCGATTCCTTCATCAAGGACTTGGGACGTGACGAGCATCGCGTATTCCCCAGTTCGAAACCGCTCGAGGATCTCGGTGCGTTCGTCGGTCTTGGTCTGATGGGTGATGCAGGGGACGATGAACTCCTGAGATATCTCGTAGGCGAAGTCGTTGTTCGCGGTGAAGATGATTGCCCGGTCGTCGTGGTGGCGCTTGATGAGATTGTCGAGCGTGTCGAGTTTCTTCGTCGCTGTCCGGGCGAGTCGCTCGGCGCGCTGCTTGGCGATGAGTGCCCGTCGCCCCTCTGGGTCGTAGGAGGTGCGCTTGAGGAACTCCGTGTAGCCGCGTTCCTTCCAGAGATCGAAGTCGTGGCTGTCGACGTAGTCGCGATAGATCTGGTACTCCTCGTCGTACGTCTCGCGTTCGTCGGCCGTGAGGTCGACCGACATGTGGATCGTCTCGTACTCGCTGAGGTACTCGCCGGCGAGTTCGTCGACATGTTCCCGATAGACGACCGGCCCGAGAAGGTCCTCGAGGAGTTCGTGCTTGCCATCGGGGCGCTCGTAGGTCGCCGTGAGGCCGAGGCGATACGGCGCGATCATCATCTCCGGAATCTGCTGATAGGTCGGGGCTGGCAGGTGGTGTTCCTCGTCGACGACGAGCAAGCCGAACCGGTCGCCGTACTCGTTGACGTAGCGATAGGCGCTGTCGTAGGTGGTGACCGTGATGGCGGTGACGTCGTGGCTGCCGCCACCGAGGACGCCAATCGGCTGTGCGAGCTGGTCGCCGAAGGCGTTTGTGAGCGTGGCGTGCCACTGGTTCATCAGGTCGATCGTCGGCGTGACGACCAGCGCACTGACGCCCGCGTCGGCAATGGCCTGCAGCCCGAGGAACGTCTTCCCGCTGCCCGTCGGGAGGACGACGCTCCCCCGCCGGTCGTGGGCGACCCAGGCGTCGAGCGCGGCCTGCTGATAGTCGCGTGGGTCGATGTGGAGCGCCGGTGTGAGATCGAGGACAGGATAGGCCCGCGCAGCGTCTTCGAGAGTGTGAGCGAAGCCGTCCTGCAGCGTTGATTGCTCGTTTTCGTCCGCCCACACGCCCGCCCATTCGAGGAGCGGTCGATACCGATACGCCTGGGCGCGGTACTCGTCGACGCGGTCGTCCCACTCCGCATACGGGGTGTCGTCGGAGGCATCATGGAGCAGGAGGGTTCCGTCGTCGAATTCGATTCGCATTCAGTATCAAGATGGATGAGTTCGGACGGATTCAATCTGTGGATTGGACGAGGGTCGGTGAGACGTGGCGCTGTCTGTCTCTGGGGAGGGATGGTTCGAGTACGGACGCATGGCTCTCAGCGGTCGAGCCAGTACTGCCAGTCTGCGATCGCCTGTTCCGTGTTACTGTTGGCATCGACGGGCTCTAATTGCTCTAATGGCACGCCAAGTGTTCTGTCCATCCACACCACCGTTACGAACATCTGGCTGAGCGTTGGCTCAGTCGGGGACATTTCAATAACACGTACCGTTTCGCCCACATTCAGGGGCGATTCCGGTCGCTCGATGACACACCGTGCTTCGAAGGGAAAGTCCATCGTGTCGCCCAGATACGCGTGCCAGCCCATTGCCTGCTCTTCAGCACTGTACGTATCGACGGTGATCCGCATCTCGATGCGTTCGTCTCGCTCTTCGTCTCTCTCGGCTCGTGGCATATCCATCAGTATTCATTCTAGCCGTAAGATGCTCGGGACGACAGAAATCACTTGCCGACCGCTCCAAGAGGCGCTCACTTCCGCCCGAAGACGGACTTGAGCCACTGGACGAGATTAACCAACAAATGCGCGACAACGCTGTTCACTGTTGGTTAAGATGATGGTTGGGACCCCGTGATGACGAGTGTGGATCGCTCACGGCGTTAACCAGTCGATAGGAACTACCTATCCCTCTTGTCCCTCGGACGCATCTACATCAGCTAATCGGCGTTCGAGTTCATCGAGCCGGTCAGATACGGTGGATGGCTGTTCGAGAGGTCCTTCAGCGTCTAGAGCCTGCTGGTACAGTTTGACGGCGCGTTCCAACTCCTCGACTGTTGGCTCGTCAGCTTCATCGTGCAAGTAGCTATCCGCGAGTTTCTTGTACGCCCACGGATCCTCGGGGTAATCTCGAATGAGTGCCTCGAACTCGCTTCTGCTCTCGGCCAGTCGTCCCAGCTCTGTCAGCGAGTCAGCGACGAAGTGGCGAAAGTCAAGGAGTAGCTCGTCAGGTGCATCCGGAAACTGGGACCAGACTTCCCGACAGAATTCGAGGCGTCGCTCGTGATAGGTCGGATCGTCCGCTGCCAGGGTGGCGAGGTCGTTGTCGACCGATCGCAGGAATGCTTTGAGGGAGAGCACGTTCGGGAGGTGATCATCAGCCCCCTCGATCGTCGTGACATCGTCCGGCGTCACGGCGGCGATGATCTCCCAAGCACTCAGCCACTGTTCGCAGGCCTCGGCGTCGTTCCCCTTCTCACGGAGTTCTCGACCTTTCTGTATCAGGTCGTAGATCCGTTCTCGATAGGGGATGTCGGGTGCCCACCGGCTCCAGAGCACTTCAGCTGCCATCCAGATGAAATCTTGATCATACCCCGACGCGTTGACGTCGTGGTCGTCTTCCCACTGGTCAGCGAGTGTCATCGCGGAGTCAACCTCGGCCGCACGGTCACGGAACGACTCTTCGGTCGTGTCGATGCCGTGCTCGGCAAGTTTGTCTGTGATTTCTCTCGTCGATAGCGCTTGTACGTCATGTAACTCCCATCGCTCATCCGAATGGCGGTCGGTCGTCGGGGTCATGTGTACCGTTTCGTCCGTGACGTGCTGCTCGCGGGAGTCATCGTCGTCGCTTTTTTCGAGGTCGTGTTCGTCGACGTACTGGTCAACCCGCTTGGTGTCGATCCGACCGAGTTCGTCGTACTCATGGTCTTCATAGAGATGCTCACGAATATCGGACTCGTCCGCGAATGATTGTTCACAGTACGGGCAGTCAGGCATTGACTGCGAGTTCGAATAGGACGGTGAAAAAGAGCAGGGCAACTGGCTGCTCGTGGCCATTGCTAAGGGCGTTTCTCGTCTATGATGGCGGCCGTCTCGGTCGCTGCAATCGGTTCACGTTCCTCGAGGAATCTCTCGAGTTCAGCTGCATCGTACACCTCCTTGAGGATGCAGTAGTAGTGTGAGGGTGTCCCGAAATCGTAGACCATGCTGAGCCTGTCTCCGTCCCAAAGCGTCACCTGTTCGGCGACGTCAGTGATCGTTACCTCGCTTGCGTTGGTGTATGAGGGGTCTCTGACCTCGGTGAACTGGTGGTCCGGGATGATGTTGAGTGTCGAGTCGATGTATTCGTCTTCGAGCCCGTACATCCGAAGATGGAGGTCACCGAGCGTCGTGAATCGACAGACAAGAGCGTCGAGTTCCGCTATCGTCGTCTCGGGTCGGACGACGATGTCGTACCACTCTTCGCGGGCACGGCCCTTCTGCTTCCATCGCAAGCGATATCCGACTGTCCCGATGCGTTCGTCGACGTCATCACATTCGTGCTGTTCTCCTCGCTCAGCGTGCTCTACTACCGCTGTCCAGCAATACGAACATACCTCGTCCGGCGCATCACCTTCGAATGCCGTCTTGTCGAAACCTTTCCAGTCGGCGTAGTCCTGAAGCTCGATGTACTCGCTTGCGGGTGAGCGCGTACTCCGGTCACACAATTTTTCGCCCGGCAAGTCCTGTCGAGGTGCGTACGGTGACCTGTCCACTGAGTCTGCTTCTAGGTCGACGATGTGATCGACAGTGCCTACTTGGCTGACTTCGATGACGAATCGGTCTGTGATCTCTGTGTCAGTCATGGTCTTCGTTGTGCTATCGATCTTCAAACTCCTTGAGTAACTCTTCCAGCATCGGCCTGAGCTTGTACTTTTGATAGTGTTTGTCCCGGAGGTCCTGCACGTAGCCCCGCCACTCGTCGAGTTCGCCGGCAGCGTCGGCCGCGTTTCCGGCTGTCTCTAGCCAGTCCACAGCGTGTCGATACCGCTGTGATTTCCCCTCCTCAATGATTGGTTCGGCCTGTGCCTTGCAGGCGTCGATTGTCCACTGCGGGCGCTCTTCGTAGACGGCGTCGGCAACCGGATCGACCACCGTGTAATCCGAAAACCGGTCCACGATGGCGATGGCCTCGTCGTACTGTTCTGCGTACAGGAAGATCTCGACGTGGCGTTGTGCACTCCGCTGGGTGGTGTCTCGGTTCGCGAGTGCCTCCAGTAGTTCCTCGCGAACAGCCGGCCAGCCCTCGTCGGCGAGTTCTTCCGTCGCCTGGTAGGCTACAAGCGTCGGAGAGGCTTTGAACGCGGCGACAGCCGCCTCTAACGCCACCTCTAGTTCGCCCATACTGCTGGCTCGGTCGCGGAGCCACTCGGCCAGCGCTGCTTTCCCGCTGCCGTCCAGGGTCAATCCGTACTGAGCGATCTCCAGCGCTGCCTGCGGTCGGTCGTGACTCCGGAGAGTTTTGGCCAGCGTGAGCGAGTCGTCTGGTGAGTACAGGTTCTGCTGTCCGTACTCGATCGCCTCGTCGATACGGCCCTCCGCGACGAGCATCGTGACATATTCATCGGTCAGGTCGGTGGCCGCCGCGAGATTCAGATACTCGTCGATTCGATTCTGGCGTTCGAGAACGTTGAGGCGAGCCCGAATGACGTCCTCGGCGTACCAAGGATGCTCTCCGTCCCAGAGGTCCGCGTCACTGCTCCCGGACTTCATCACCTCCTGGATCGGGTCGAAGTCCCAGCCACGCTGGACGGCTGCAAGAGCGACGCTGTAGGGGGGTCGATCCGTATAGCTACTCATTTCGTTCTTCCAACCTCGGAGTTTCGCCTCCCAGTCATCGCGCTCTGAGTCAGCAAGGTCGGCTGTAAGCAGGGCTTCGGCCAACACTTTGTCGACGTCGTCGAAAAACTCGAAGATGGCCTGTGAGTCGTCGTACGAAAGCGCGAGCCACTCGTGGTCCATCAGTTCGTCTGCGAGCGGGTCAAGAACATCCAGTGCCGACTCGCCGTCGCTGGCTTCGATAGCAGCCCACGCTTGATCGAGCAGATCTCCTAGCTCCTCGACGTCAGTTTCGACTGCCGCATACGAATCACGGGCCCGAGACCCACGCCCGCCCGGGGGTTGGAGGACATACTGGACGTGCCGGCGAATCGAATCTCGGTTGATTTCTGGACTCTGGTCGCGAGAGTCGCCGCCTGCATCTTCCGATTGGGGTGTCTCGAGTCGAGATTCAATCCACTCTGCGAGGTCAGGCCGACGCTCGACGATGGCCACGAGGAGATCCCGAAGTTTCGCTGGATCTGTGTCGGCGACCAGTTCGGAGATAGGTGGGCGCTGGCTAACCTCGTCGGGATCGCGGCTGTACGTCAGGAGGACAGCCACACGATGCTTACAGATCCCGCCATGATCGTACGGGCAGGAACATGTCGTGTCGACGACACCAGTGTCATTGAGTTCAATCTGTATCTGATAGGGCTCGTACTGACTGCCTTCGACTGCTGCTTCGAGACAGTTGCCACGACGTGTGATCTCGCGGACGGCACCTTGCTCGTAGTACTTCTCACCCCGGTCATATGACTGCGGTCGCGCGAGGTTGCGGATGGCTGCCTCGGTGATGGTCGGTGCCTGTCCCATCGGTAGTCCTCTCTACGGTCTCTCTCGATAGAAAAAGCTGGGTCAGCGTCAGTATCGAGAGCCATCCGACAGCAGATTCGGCTCGGACATCAACGACGAGTCGTCTCAGTCGTCGTCAACAGCTCGTCGATGAATGCAGCGAAGAGTGATTCGGGATCGCGATCAGGCTCGGTCGGTGGTTCCTTCCAGAGTTCGACATCGAACTCCCGCGCTGCCGTCGGCTGCCCCTCTGTGGCGATGACCATGAGAATTGCTTGCTGATAGATCACAATCGTCCGGTGCTCGTCGACATCGAGATGTTCGATCTCGGCGGCCACCGTACAGTGTTGCACCGGATCGTCCTCGCCCGTCATAGCAGTCGATACCATCCCTCTGTACAAGTATACCCGGACACCCAGTACCTTTCTTTTCGATGAAACCACGGGAAACGGTGAGTGGAAGCGTGAGATTGGACCAGCTCAGCCGTTAACCAACGCCAGTAGGTTGTGCCCAGCAATTGTTGGTTAATGCGGTCTCGCCGTCATACTGAGATTCGAGTCGTTACCGGCACCACGACGCGTATTACCATCGAAAGCCCTCGGCCGCTCGGCATCCCGCGACCCACGCTGCGCGCCTCGTTTCACTCGGTGCTTACGGAGTCGGTGGACGACCGAAGCGGCCTCGCCCTTTCTGAGTCCACCAGGACAGCGGCTGTGTCACTGAGCGTCGGGCCCGGTTGAACGGTGTTTCTCTCCGGCCCGTCCCGCTCGCCGCTGCCGCCCTCCGCGTCGCTCGCGACCGACCATTTGTGGAGGGTTCGATGTGATTTCCGAGTTGGAGACAGTTTTTCACACCTGTGCTGAATAAGAGCACGAGTTTTGCAAAGCAGTTCGACTCGAATAGAGGTGGAATGCAGTGTCGAAGAGTTCTATGTACCCGCTCTTTTCGTGAGACGTGTTCCACGTGATTCGCGTTCACTCGGTTACGTATGGCATAATAATATGGATTATATTACTCCAGTTGGTTGAATGTAATATAAGATATTAGCCACAAGAGTTTCAAATCATAGACATCAAATTACATCTATGCGAAGTAAAACGATGATGAAGACGGCTGTCACCTCCACGGTCGGCTTGGTCACCATTCTTGGGGTACTTACTGCCCTCCGGGAGTGGAATGCAGAACCTCCGACAGCCATTCAATCAGTGCTCGTATTCGCCGGGATACTCATACTAGTTAGCATTTCGGCATATAAATCGTCTCAAGGAAGTTCTTTTTCTACCATTTGGCTACTTGTTATGGGCCCCTGCTTGGGGTTTAGTATCAACCTCTTTGTGCCGGTGGTGGCAGAGATAACATTATTTTCAATCCTTGCACCGCTTGCAACAGGGATCGTAGGTGCAACGATTATCGCTGGTACGGGGGTTTTAGTGAATGGCGGGCTCCAAAAAACCGGTCTTATACCTAACGCTCACTGAAATCCCCTCTTCGGAAAAGGCGCGAATCCACCGCAGGGAATACTCCAATTATCCGTTCTCAAGCACTTTAATTTGAGATGTTAAGGACACCATCAGATTGTGTCTATTGGGAGCACTCTCTAGTGCTATACCTCAAATTGTTCCGCCTCACATCCTAGCTAAGCGAAGAAACGCATGACTGCGGCACTTATCAGGACACCTTTTCGAAAGGCATCAAGACGTGTCGAGCGTCCATAACCCAGACACCTCACATATGTTGAACGGCGCCTCATCCGTTGAGACTGGTGACGTGGTGACGAAGGAAAAATCTCAAATTTGTAACTGGTTTGGCCAATCGTGTTCAGACGTAGATATAACTTTCAGTAGACGAGTCACTCTCTACAGAAGGATTCTATCAGCGGTTGATGCTCACGCTCGCAGCATACTTCTGCAGTCTCGTCGAGTACAGTCTCGAAGAGGGGGTGTTTCTCACTCCGGCGCTGGAAGTTTAACCGGTTGAAAGCCTCGGGAATCCCTGATAGAATCGCCCTGAGGTGCACGAATTGCTTGCTGAGGTGTACAAAGCATACCACGAGGAGTAGGCCAGAGCGAAGTTTCACTGCCCCATAACATCAACGACCAGACAATCGGGGGTTCCTATCGTTATTGATTGTTAACTCGGAAGCTCCAGTATAAGTCCGACCGCTAGGGTTTTGAGGTCTAAGGCCGTAATGATAGTTCTGGATAGTAGAGAAGACTTATACACAGCATCCAGACGCTTTTTGGGAATCTCATCCTACCAGTTGTGACTCTCCGCTGCCCCAATGGGAATCACCGACAATCAACCACAACAGAAGGTACTTAACAGCAGAAAAGACGGGTTTAGGGTTCGCTGAACGCTACCTTCTATTATCCGTTAGTGAGGGTGTCATAGAACAGTTCTCATACCAGAGAGCAGGGTGAACGCTGAGGTGGTATGAGCCCAGCGACCCTGCAAGATAATCCTACGGTAGAGACGTTCTTCAATGCCGTGGAGACGGAGACGCTAGCGCTGTTCGAGCATCTCTCCTTCGAGTTTCTCGAAGAATTCGACGTGTTCGCCCCGGCGGAGACGGGGCGAACACGAGACCACGAACCACCCGAGATGATGCGTGGGTTTCTGCACTGCTACTACAAGGATATCTACGGCATTCGTCCGGTTGCGCGAGAACTGAACAACACAGTCGTCTGGCTCAGCTGTGGCTTCGATCGACCGCCGTCGAGAGACGCGGTCGATCGTTTCCTCACCGATCTCGAACACGTCATCGACGAGATTTTCGACCACCTCGTCGAGCAGGCCGCCTTGCGGGGCCTGCTCGACTTGACCTACTCGATTGATTCGACAGACGTGAGAACGATGCCAGCCGATCAAGACGCGTCGAAATGCTACGATCCAACGGCTGAAGAGTACTACTACGGCTACGGCTGCACGATCGTTTCGACTGGTTCAAAGATCCCGATTGCAGCGGAATTCACCGAGAGCAAACAAGCGCCAGAAGAGACGGCGATGCGCGTCACGCGTGACGCGCTCGCCGTCGACACTCCGATCTGGATGCTTGGAGACAGCGCCTATGACACACTCGATTGGCACGACTACCTGCTGACCGCAGGAGTCGTGCCCATCGCCCCGTACAACGCACGCAATACCGACGATCCACTGGACATAGAGTACAGGGTCGAAGACCGTATCAAAGAACACAGCAAGGACGTGAAGTTGAAGCAATCGACGTTAGATGAGACGTACAACCGCCGGACAGGCGTCGAACGAACTAACGACGCAGTCAAGGACTGCGGCCTCGGGCACGTCCACGCCCGAGGCCGCGTCCATGCACGAGCACAAGTGTTCCTGTCGTTGTGTCTGCGTCTCGTTATTGCGATCACCAACTACGAACGAGGAGATAATCCGGGAAGCACGATCATCACGGTGTGACAAGAGTTCTATGACACCCTCTCTTCCTCAGCTAGCCGCACGTATTCGTTCAGAGAAGCGTTGCAGAGTGCATAGAATGATATGAAGAAGTAGATCGAGAGCTCGCGGCTGTTCTCGATAATGTCGCCGTGGGCGATCTTGTTACGTCTCTGCCTTACAGTCTCATCTAAGAAAGTGCTGAATACGCCATCAAAGAAGTGCGATATCAGACTACCCAGATTCTTCGTCTGGGTCCGGCCTCTTCCCGGCATCTTGAATTTCGTCTCATGATCCCTCTCGATAATCTCCCCGCCTGTTTCTTCCACTAAATCTCCCAGCACCCCCTCAAATTGGAGAACAATACCAGCAAGAAAACCTCTGTAATGCCCCTGCTCAAACTCCATCAATAAGTCGTTCAACAACTCACTCCGATCCTCAAAAAACCCGATATTCTCGAATGTATTCCGAGCCTTGTCGAGAAGCTCTTCCTCAAACCGTTCAACAATGAACTCACGGGCTGCTTCCTCATCTGACTCCAGTAACTGTTGAAACTCTTCAAACTCAGATGGAGTCATAAACCAGGACCATGCGAAATCATCTCTGGACGCAAGGTACCGGCGGATTGATTCCTTCTCACTATCACTCTCACAGCTCTCTATCAAGAGCTGGTTCAAACTGACCAGGTCTCCGTCATCCTCGGGAGGGAAGAACGGCTCCATACGGTTGAACAGGTCCTGGCTCAGGGCACCCTTGATAACGGGGATATCTCGTAGAGATCCAAAATTGAGCCGGTACCAGTCCAAGTCTATCGGATCGGCATACGTCTGGAAGAATTCCTTATACAACGGCGTATTCAATAGCCGAGCCAGAGAATCCCGTATCTCATCGGTCTCTGCCTGCAATCCGATCATAGCAGTATCAAACAACGCATCCTCAACCTCAACTCTGTAACAACGCTGGTTATCGAAAATCTTAGGGATAACCAGGTCTGGATTCTCGAACACACCCCGATAATCTACTTCGAATACCGGGCCCTCCTGGTTGTAGCGCCTTGGTTCATTTTCGATATACTCTGCCAATTCGTTGTGGCCATCCTCTCTCAATTCCTCTACTACATTAGCTTCAGTAATCTCTACTCCCTCTGATTCGAGTTCGTCCGTGTAGGACTGGAGATCTAGAAGGTACAGATCAATGTCATCAGAGGTGATAGCCCTGATTTCGCTGGATGGGTTCTTGATTACCGGTCGGAAGAACTTGTCATCGATACCGGAGTCCTCTCGTTCCTCTTCGCTGAAATAGAAGAAGTCGTTGTTTCCTGTACTGAGCCCGCTTCCTGCCTCGACACCTGAGAGATCGCCGAAACGAGTGAAGCCGTCAGAAGTGATGATATCATAGATAGGCGGGTTCGACAGGATCCGCACCACGTTCCTAGCTTCCAAATCCTCGTGGGACGCCTTTACCAACTCCACGTTGTAGGGGTTGTAGCGATTCTGGAGTATCATGTCGAGCGGTTGCTCGAACAATCCCCGAGCGTTCTCAGGTAACTCCGTCTGATTGAATTTCCCAATCCCTGTCTCACGTACATCTCGTGGTCTATCTTCCTTGATTACCGTGAGCAGTACCAACTCCGTGGAACGAGCACTGCCTATCGGACCAACAGGCAGTTCAATTACCCGGTGGATCCCGCAGCTTTCAGTCAACTCCTCTAATAAGCCCTGCTTCAATGCACTTTTCGGAAGCAAGAACGCCCCTCTACCACCCTCTTTCAGGTGTGAAACAGATTTAGTGACAAAGGCTGCTGAAGCGATCTTTCCTCTGCCAGGAGCCCATTTTTGGATCCTTTCACGTCTTTCTGGGCTGACGTGGAACAGCCTTCCCATGGGCGGGTCGCCAATGACCGCATCAAACTTCTCCGCCTCCTCGCCACCTGAAGATGTCCCAGGTAGTTGCCATTCAAAGAAGTCTTGAGTAACTATTTCGGCGTTCTCATTCTCTTTTAGCCTGTTACGGGCTAAATCAGCGTATAGTGGTTCGATTTCGATGCCTACCAATTTCGAGCCTTCTGTGTATTCAGCGGCTTTTTGCATTAGAGATCCTGTTCCCGCAGCGATATCGAGCACTGAATAGTCCTTCTCTGAAACGGCCCAACCCGCCATCAGTTCTCTCAGAGGCTCCGGAGTGTAAGGCGGCAAATAGCCTGCATCAGCAAGCAAATCCATCATCTCAAACGAATCTATCTCTCTGGAGCTTCCTTCTCCGGTAACGATCTGGGTTAGCAGTATGCTGTGGTCCGTGGAGTCCGAAAGTTCGTACTGAAAGAATCCCTCCTCACTGAGCTCGATAAAGCCGTTTTTAGTTGCATACAGCACATTGTCCGTGTCTTCCGGCTCTCCCTCCGCCGAATGGAAACGATCTGTAGGGATCACCCGGAGAGACTGGTCCTCCAGCTCGACGACTAAACCGCCTCTATCAAGCGTCGCAGATAGTACCTCAGAGACCGACTCCAATTCCTCAGAAACTGAATGAAGATCTATTTCCGGAGACCGCTCACGAATCATTATTGTCACAGTTTTCGACACCAACTCTCTTCAGCGTTAGGTCAATCAAGGGGATACGAACCAGCTTCGAACAACAACACCACGGGCTTAGAAAACAGGTCAGAAGCAGCTTTGACCGCGTCTCCCCCAGCATGTTCGTGCCCCGCCTTGCGTCGGACCTCGAGTGTCCAGACGAAATCCGACAGCGGGCCCGAACCCTCGCGGAGGAGGCCGAGGAGCGTGGCGTCACGACCGGCGTCCATCCAGCCGGGTTTGCAGCGGCCTGCCTCTACAAGGCCGGTCGCGAGGAGGGGCAATGGCTGACGCAAAGTGACGTCGCGGAAACAGGGAACGTCACGCCAACGACTGTCCGGACGCATCACGAGACGTTAGAGGAGCAGGTAGCCTGACAACGCACCTGCACACCTACTACCGTTAGATAATTTTCCCAGAAAACTATTTGTTTCTAGACTGCGTAGCATCCAGTATGACCGAGACGTGGGACGACGTCAACGAGCAGGTCAAGGCGGACTGGAAAGACGACACTACTCCGTTCGAGCGAGTGTACGAAATCGTCGAACAAACCCACGATGGGCAATCGGCAGCCGAGATTGCCGAGCGGGCCCTCGTGAGCGAGCCGACAGCACGTCGCCACTGCAAGGCGCTCGTCAACACCGGGTTCGCAGAAACCGAACTGGACGGCCAAACGACGCTGTACAAGCGCAACAGCGACCGGGTGTTGATGTCCCGAATCCGTGAGCTACGTGAGGAAGTTACTCGACCCGAGTTGCTCGACAGCATCCAGGAGATGAAGGCCGAGATCCGGCGCTACGAGGACCGCTACGATGTGGTCTCACCCGAGGAACTCGCCCAGCAACTCGACGCCGGCGAGACGGACGGCTGGGACGACCTCACCGCGTGGCGCACGACGCGGCAGAATCTCGCCGTCGCCCAAGCTGCACTCGCCTACGACGAGGCCAGCCACCAGCTCGCTGTATGAACGGTAACGACCGCGCCGGCGAGTTCGGGCCGATCTATCTTCCGGCACTTCAGCGGATTCGTGACCTCTGGCTCGAACTTGAGCCGCTCGTCGACGAAACGGCGTATGATGATGTCGTCGCCCCTACGGAACTGCAGATCAGTCTCAGCGATGGATTGGGCGACGCCGAGAATGCTCGGCTCGATATCCAGTGGAGCGAACTGGGGATGTATTCGTTCCACTACGTCGATAGCAACGACGTCAACTGGCGCTTCGATCGCCATCCGAACACACACTCCCCCGAGATCCATTTCCACCCGCCGCCCGAGGCCACGACGACGGACGCCGAACCGTCCTGTATCGACGTGACCGAGGTGTCACTCGTGACGCGTGCCGTCCATGCAATGTGGCGAACAGCGTACGAGGATGATGCACTGGATCGGCTGAATAGTGCGTCAAACCCACCGTAAAGATGGATGTAACCGAGGACGCAGTCCGGGACATCTGCACGGACGCAGTCTTCGAACGCGGCGAACGATACCGTGAGGAGGGCCGTATCCACGGGATTCACCGCATCGACACCACTGTAACCGCAGTCGTGAGCGGCAGCCGTCAGTACGATGTCCGTGTTGACCTCGCCACCAACGGGTTTGCCCCGTGGTGCGACTGTCCGTACGACGGGCCGGGAGCATGCAAGCACGTCGTCGCCGTGTTGCTTCGGTGTGTCGACGACCCACCTGCAGACGAAGGCGATCGACTTGACGCCACACTTGACGGTGCCGACGCCGACCAACTCCGTGCGTTCCTGCGTGACGAACTCGCGACCAATACGGATCTCCGTGATCGGTTTCTCGCCCGCGTTGGCGAGCCGACGAGCCAGTCGGTCGACCAGCATCGCACCGCGATCGACCGGCGGTTCGAAGAAACGAACCCTGAGTACCCCGTCGTCTTCGAGCCCATCGACTTCACGCAGTGGTTCGATCTCGCGAGCGAGTACCGCGAGCAGGAGCGGGACGCGTCGGCGGCGACCGTCTACCGGGCACTCGTTGAGTCGCTCGACGACAACATGGAGCGCGTCGACGGCGCGTACGACCACTTCTCGAATGCGTTCAGTCGGGCACTCGACGGGTATGTCGACTGTGTCACGACCGCAGAACGGGACGCTGATGCAATCACTGACGCCGTCGCATTCCTCGACGAGCGGGCGACATCGGGAACGCCGCTCCTCGCGGAACATTTCGAGAAGGCCGCGGTCGAGCTTCGAGAGAAGCTGGGCGAGCAGTCCGACGAATAGCTGTGTCGCCCTATGACACCCGCAGGTTCGACGACCGCGAAAATTAGTTTGTGTCACGGTCAGCCACATCGATCATCTGTTCGCGAGGGGCTTCGACATCCGAGTAGAGTGCCAACGCGTGCTTGATGAGTCGGCGGTTTTCCTGGTACTCCTCCCAACGTCCAATACCGTCGCGGCGTTCGCGAAGCTCGCCACTTGCGAGGTCGCCGTCGGCGAGCGACTGTTCGAAATCTTCCCATGTCTCGACGTCGTAGGTCGCCTGCCACTCCTCGATCTCCTCGGTTATCGCGACCAATTCGTTCCGCAACTCCTCGCGCGTGTTCTCCTCGATGAGCGTGCAGATTTCCTCGAAGAGCAGTCGCGTGTAGTCCGGCTGGTAGCGCGTCGTCTCGCCGGCCTCGACGCGGCGCAGCTGGCCCTGGTCGACGAGCGCCTGGTGCTCCTCGTTGGTCGTGCTCCAGGCGGCGCGGCCTGCTCGCTGATCTAGTTAACCGACCGGGGTTCACGAAGTATCGGTTCAAGGCCCACGAGTCGATCCCGGATGAGGCGTGGACGGGACAGCCGATCTGGAAGTGCCGGGTGTGTGGCTCTGATCGCTACGGCCCTAGTCTCGAGTAGCACTAGTACTGGGTATTGATTAACCAACAGCCTGCGGGTATCACCGAGTTTCGTTGGTTAAGATCTTACCTCCTCCAACTCCGACGCCAGTCCCGGTTGGGAGTCTTTCCGCGCCGGCGAGCGGTGAGGCGCTTCCGATGGACCAACAGTTCAAGCAAGGCTACCGGATGCACCGTGTCCTCAGCAATCTCAACCGGCTCGATGTCGACCGGTTGGACGAGGCGGATCGAGAGCGAGTCGAGACCGCGAGAGATCTCTTGGAAGAGGTGAGCTTTCTCATGTGGCCGGGCGACGGAGCCGGGGCGGACGCCCACGCAGACTCCTAACTGGCGTCGCGAGAGCAGCTCACCGACATTTGCGTATCGGAACACCGAGCCGGCGCGCGAGCCGTCCTGCATCGAGCGCCGGACTCCGACCGGTACAAATGGCGTGGGGCAATCCTCGTCGACGGGAGAGAACGAAAAGATACCCGAAGACGAGCAGTACACCGATCGCAACAAGGGCGATGTTGGTTTCATCCGAGACCGTGATTTCGGACATCCATTGGCGAACAGAACGGACGAACTCAGTCAGCATTTTGCCTAGGAGTGAAAGCTTCGATATGACATCCTGCACGGGCACTATTCGTGTAATCGTTCGCCAATGGTATCTTCATTAAGCACGGTTTCGGATAGCGAAGCCCAGAGTCCCATTAACAAGGAACGGACTCAAAACCCAATCTGGGTATCAATGGTATCTGGGTATCCTCGACGAAACACGGGTATCACGATGCCCCAAAGGGCGGAAAAGAACGTGGTCATAGGCACGATGTAATCGTCGCGCCCACCTCCTCGTCTGTAGCTCCCTTCCCCACCCCTGCCCTTTCCACTACGGAACCCGACACTATTAGGAAAGATTGATAGGACAACCGTAGCAAAAACTGAATACGAACGGTTGCGGGACGTCTTCGGACCATGAATCAGATCCCTCAATCGTACATACGCGGGGAAGCAACGCAGAGGTGGCATGGGCTGTGAGCAAAGAATGGGAGCCAGAGAACGTGTTTGACATCCTCGGGAGCGAGGTTGCTCGGAAAATTCTTGCGTTAGCCAGCCTCAAACCCCTGTCAGCAACCGAACTTGCCGAACACTGTGGGGTCTCGGAGCCAACGATCTACCGACGGATTCACGCACTCCAGGAATACGATATGCTGGACGAACAGCTGGAACTTGACGATGAGGGCCATCACTACAAACGATTCAGAACGAGTCTCAAGGAGGCACGGTTCCAGGTTGACGAAGGACAGTTCGATATCGATATCCAGCTCAAGAAAGACTACTCTGACAAGTTCACGGATTTCTGGAACGACCTCGAAAAGGGAGCAAAAGAGGCCTCAAACGATACGAACACAAACTCTCGTCACCGTGATAGTTCGTCGTCTGATCTCAGTGGTGGATAACCATGGCTGAGCCGCCGGAATTCTGGAGTTTCCTCGTAGCCAATTCACTCCTGTTCATCGCCGGAGGAAGCTTGACCGCGCTCAGCTATCGTGCCTACCTTCGCGTCCAACAATACAGCCTCCGCCTCGCAGCAGGAGGCTTCGCACTCATCACTCTCGGTGGCCTCCTCGACATCATCTATCAGCTCGGTGTTCGGCAGGACTACAATCTTGCCGCCCGTGAATCGCTTGCGCTTCAAACGCTTGATAGCCTGCTTATTACTGCAGGACTTGTCGTTATTTTCTATGCCCTGTCTCGCTACTGATTGTTTACAACCGAAGGCTGTCGGACGCTATGTTCCGGACTTGGGTGAACGTCATCCGTTGGATTAATCAATTGTCGTAGGTGGGGTGCGTTCGATGATCGGTCACATACATTCCGGGCTACCTTTGAACTCGTACTGGTGTGCGTAGGTGGTCAGTGCCGTCAACAACTGTCTTGATTCCCATTTTCGAGGCGTTATAGAGATTCGAAACCCAAAGTTACGATTTATACGAAATCAAGGAGAATACCTGACCCTTTAGGGTCAGGATGAATCCGACACTATTCTACCCATCAACCGGTCGGTGGCACGGCAGGATATTCCACGCCACATCCACCTCGTTTAATACAATAATATTCATAAGTACTTATGAACACAGCCCGATGCTGAAAACAACCCGCACATATCGAGCGAAAATCGTCAACCACCAACAGGTAAGTGACGACCTCGATAACTGCGGGCACTCAGCCTCGAAACTGTGGAACGTCGCCCGCTACCACATCCAACAAGAATGGGATTCTACCGGCGAGATTCCGTCCGAAGCCGACCTCAAGCGCGAATTAAAAGACCACGAACGATACAGTGACCTCCATTCTCAGTCAAGTCAGCGAGTTCTAGAAGAACTTGCTGAGTCGTTCAATGGATGGTTCAAAAAGCGCAAGAACGGTGACACAGACGCGAATCCCCCCGGCTACCGAAAGCGAGGCGACAAGCACCCGCGTTCCACCGTGACGCGGAAGCAGAACGGGATCAAGCACGATTCCAAGCACAACCAACTCCGTCTGAGCAAGGGTTTCAACCTGAAGAACCACCGCTCAGACTTCATCCTCGCAGGGTACGAAACACGACCTGACGTGACCGTGGAGAATATCCAACAGGTTCGAGCCGTGTGGAACGGCGACCGTTGGGAACTTCACCTTGTTTGCAAAGTCGAAATCCCTGTTGAGGACGCACCCGGAGACGACACGGCGGGAATCGACCTCGGTATCAGTAACTACCTCACTATCGCCTACGACGATGGTGACGCCGAGTTGTATCCGGGGAACGTACTGAAACAGGACAAGCACTACTTCACCCGTGACGAGTACGACACCGAAGGTGAGAACGGCCCGTCACGCCGTGCACTCCGTGCCCGGCAGAAACTCTCGCGTCGGAAAGACCACTTCCTGCACGCCCTCGCCAAGCACATCGTTGAGCAGTGCATCGGCCACGAGGTCGGTCGCATCGCCATCGGTGACTTGAGCAAGATTCGAGTGGACGAGAACGGCGAGTCGCGGAATTGGGGCCGGGGCGGGAATAAGAAACTCCACGGGTGGGAGTTTGACCGTTTCACCACGTTGCTCGAATACAAGGCGGAGGAACACGGTATCCTCGTTGACCGAACGAGCGAGAGAGATACAAGCAAGACGTGTTCGTGTTGTGGGCGAAAGCGTGATGCGAATCGTGTAGAACGTGGCTTGTACGTCTGTGAATCGTGTGGTGCGACGATGAATGCAGACGTGAACGGTGCGGTGAACATCCGACGAAAGATAACTCAGAATCCTCCGACGGAGGATATGAGTAACGGTCGTTTGGCACGGCCAGTAGCCTACCTGTTCAATCAAACCTCGGGGCGTTTCGCACCGAGCGAACAGGTGGGTTGTGAATCTTAATATCCCAACGCTCGGGATTCCCGCGTCTTTAGGCGCGAGAGGATGTCAAGAGCATATCCAGTGTGGCTTCAACGATTGTTTCAATCGTCGTCCGCATTAATGAGCTGGTGTCCAAGACGAACCCAGCGAACCCGGTGAGGACAATTGCGACGCGAACGGTTGGTGGCTGCACAGCATTCAATACCGGGAAACCTGCAAGCACACGATATATCCATATGACAACATACGCTATGACGAGAAGAAGAGCAAGAACAACAAGACCCCTCGCGGCATTTCCTCGCCACGTTGTGAGCCGGCCAGACATTTAATTAATCCAGACACCCTCAGTAGTCATCGCGTTTAGTAGTGATGAGAGTCATGACGTGAGACGACAAAATATCCACATCGATTTCTTGGAGTGGGTTGGCCTTGCTACCGGGTCGAAAGCAGAGATGAGTCAAAATTCCTCGTTCATAGTTTTACTCTCGGAAATCTAGGTACCACATAGTGACTGGCATCTTGGTGGCTCCCACAGTTTCGGTATATCTAACTCTCCGTTTCCTTCCTTATCAGCACAATGTGAGGTCCCACGTGGACGATGAACGGAAGAAAACTTGTTACTAGCCTCGTAGTCATAATGCTCTTGGTGGGCGCAACGCCAATGGGCGCCCTTGCGCAGGGAGCGTCAGATCCCCAGCCAGTACTACTGGACCAAGATTCAACCCACATTGCGGACATCACCGTTGACGGACAACAGTACAGCGTCTACGAACACAAGAACGTCTTTTCTTGGGCCAGTGGCATCGACATCTACACGAGTGGTGAGCGTGTCACCTCGGAATCGACTGCTGAAGCGGTCCTGACAGCGCTCGCACAACGACGGGCCGTCCAAGACCTCGGAGCGGAGGACATCAGTCAACTCCGCACGACGTCACAGAACACCAGTACGGCAGCAGCCAACGTATCATCGACGGCCACTGCAATCAACGAGACGCTTGTGTATATGGAGCGGATGAAAACAGTCCGCGAGAACGGGACGACGGTCTATAACGCGTCAGTCGAGGCAGCACCCCAGATCACCGAATTCAATGAAACCGCACGCGAACTGCACCCGCAACTTCGCTCCTTCGAGAACGCTTCGACCGCGTACCGGTCGAATGCGACAGCTCTCATCGACCTGCTCGAACAGCGGGAGAACGGAACTGATGTCGATCCCCAGCGGCTCTACGCCCAGTACGCAGCGACACTCGACGCGAAAAGCGACGTTTCGGATCATCTCGGATTTGACAGTATTGCCGAGCCACTCGGTGAGGTGGCCAGCACCAGTGAGACCATCGCGATGAACGTCTCGTCAGTCCCTGAACGCGGAAACGAGACCGCACAACACTTCTGGCGAGTCCATAACGAGTCGACCGTCGCTGCAAACCAAACCGCCGCATTCGACCTCGACGACTTCGAATTCGACGATGTCCAAGACCGGGCCGAATCACTCGAAGAGGACTGGATGGAAGATTGGGACGAACGGCGAAATCCCTCCACAACAGTCTATCAATCGATAGCTGCTATCGTGGCCATTATTGCTGTAGTGGGAGGATACATCGCCTGGCGTCGCCGCTGACTCGTCACCCTCGCATTCAATTAACAGCTGTATGAATCGAGGCTGACCGGCTTAACCAACTCCAATTGGGTGAGTTCGGACTCGTCGAGTCAACCATCGAAATCCCGCCCCAGATACTCCTCGATATATTCTTTCCAGTACTCTGCACAGAGCCGTTTGAGACACTGCGGCTGTGGGTCTCGACGACATCTCGCCGAACAATTTCTGTGTCTTGTGTCGTAATCGGAAAGGCTGTTCAACAGCGCGAGCACGTTTATATCGTCAGATCACGTTCCATGTTTTCACATTCGAATCCACGGCAGTTGGGTGAATGACTAGACCCGTGCTGAGTGCCTCTAACCCACCAGCATTGGCGTGTCTCAGGGTGCCCGGCCTGATACACGTCAGAAGGTCCCCTCTTTCCCTTTCACTCCGGGTCGGATCGTAATCAATCCTCAACTGAGATATAGTCAACCTCGCAGCAACATCCTGAAGAGCCCGTGAGTACTGAATACTCATAGTAACCGTACATGAATAACAATCACCCACCTCCAACCTCTGCCGATGCTTTCTACCAGACACTTGTCGAAAATGCAGCTGAAGGGATGTTGACGATCGACTCGGACAGCAATATCGTGTATGCCAATCCAGCCGTTGAAGACATCCTCGGCTATGCACCCGCTGAGTTGATTGGGAGTTCGAAAATGAAAATCATCCCAGAGCGCTTGGAACCAGTCCACGTGGCTGCATTAGCCTCGTATGTGGCGACAGGAGAGCGCAATATCGACTGGGATGGGATCGAGCTCCCGGCGTTGCACAAGGACGGACACGAAGTTCCAACGCTTATCAGCCTTCGTGAACACGAACACAATGGGGAACAGTATTTTACTGGCATCATCCGGGATATCACCGAGCAGCGACAGCGAGAATCGCAGCTTCAAGAGCAGAAGGACCGGCTGAATGAGTTCGCCGACATCTTAACACATGATATTCGGAACCCACTCTCTATCGCGTACGGGTATACTGAGATCGCCCATGAACAGTCCGAGAGTCCTGAATTGGAGCGGGCCTTAGCATCACTCGCTCGAATTGATGATCTCGTCAGCGACATTCTTGCCCTCTCAAAAAGAGGCGAAGTCGTTGGTGAGACCGAGCTGGTTGATATCCGTGAGTGTCTCCATGCGTCGTGGAGTAGTGTTGAGACCCAGCAAGCGGCGCTCCAACTAGACGATGATCTCGGAGTGATCGCCGCGGATAAGAGTCGTTTTCAGGAACTACTAGAGAACTTGTTCCGCAATGCCGTTGAACATGCTGGTACTGGGGCGACTGTGACTGTTGGAAGCCTCCCTGACGATACGGGACTCTATATTGAAGATGACGGACCCGGAATCGCTGAACCGACTCGGTCAGAGATATTTAACCACGGATATTCGACAACTGCTGACGGAACTGGCTATGGGCTCTCGATCGTCTCTCAAATTGTCGAGGGCCATGGGTGGGATATTGCCGTTACAACGGGTTCTGAAGGTGGCGCACGATTTGAGATCACGTGGTGAGAGTTGGACGACGCCTGCTGAGTTAGTTTTTCGAGAGCATCTCTGACGGCCTCGTACTGCTGCGATGTTCGAAGCAAGGAAGAAGCTCGATTCTCACATCGTTCACATTCTTGGGTACAGAAGACTACTCACGCTCTTCGATGACGATCTTCCGGGCCTCAGCTACGATACCTTGAGTCTCCGCAAATGCCTCTGCGTCTAAAGCGATAGCTGCGCCGACCCCATCTCGGAGGACGAAGTTCATCTCGATGACGTTCTCGAAGCACTGGACCAAGCACGTCAATTCGCCGTGGTCCTCTGCAAACGTGTCCTTGTAGACCGGTGCAGTCAACGAATCCAGTCGTGACTCGTCAACCGCTTTTTTAATGTTGTCTTCTGTGTATCGGTCAGCCACGTCATCTCGCAAGTAAACGACGTCGTGACTGTCTTGGTTGTACTTCACGATGCTCCGAAGATTGCCGTTTGTCCTTTCCTCGAAATATTCTTCGAGCCGAGACGCCATCTTGGTAGCCATTGTCATTATATTGTCTGTGATGAATCATATAACTACGGTCAAATCCACCTCAATTCGCCCATTTAGCGGAATCAATGGCTGGGTTGCTAGTTGTCTGAGCCACTATAAGGTGTGACAGTTGCGTGACCGACTTGCGTTCTCTATTCAGTACGCACACCAAAACCTATCACCGACTGAGGGTTTCAACAGAGCCTGAAGTATCCATGTTTGAGTTTTATCTGGCAGGGAGGCGAGGGACCACATCCTCTGCGATCTCGATAGCAAGCTAGTAGTAGAAATTAGCAACCTCGGGTGTTTGTGAGGTGAGTTGTGTCGGTACGTTTGGGGGCGACTGCTCGGGTTGTGCGCGCTCCGGCTGGCAGACCGTTCCTGCCGGGCCCGGGCATTTCGCGCTGCCGTTGCGTCTGCGACGGACGGGGCACGGTCGCGGGGCCGGGTCGGGCCGCGTGCAGCGACCCGATACCGGCCAGCCCCGAGGGCGGGCCTGCGAGCCCTCGGCCCGCGACCGGGCCGTGACCGAGACCGGGCTGGCTGCATCTTCACCAGCCGTTGCGTCGGCGCTCCCTCGCTGCGGTCGCGCCGCCGGCCGGCTGGCTCAGACGTGGCCGCTTGCGCGGTCCGGGCAGGCTGCTCGCCGTTCGGGCGATAGCCCTCACTCCTCGTTCACCCGGGCTGCGGTGGCTATTGGGGGCTCGCCGTGCTCACCCCCAATATGCCACGGTCCGGGGCTCACTCAGGGCTGGCTGTGCGGCCTGCCGGGCGTGCGCTCAAACTCGGCCGCGACGAGCTGTGGGTCCGCGGGCGTCCAGCCCGCACCGGGCTGCCGCACGAGGCGTTTCCGTTGCGTCTGCGACGGACGGGACAGGCTCGTGCGGGTCCGGGCGCGGTACTGTTCCGGCGGGTCCTCGCTCTCTGCGCCCTCGCTGTGGCCGTATGCGACGCCGTTCACCACCGTATACCCCCCGGCCGTGCCGCCTCGGCGCCGCGACCGTTTCCGTTGCGTCTGCGACGGACGGACTCAGCGCGGCGCCGACCCGCGGTGACCGGCTGGGTATATGGCGGTGACCGCGCGCTCACCTCGAGGTTCACCCCCCGCACTCGTCTGTGGGGGTGCCGTCGGTGCCGCGCCGCGCCGGACAGGGTCCGGCGTGAAGGCGCGGCGCGGGCACCTCGGAGACGGCGTCATCGGTCGACGTCGGAGCCGTGGCTCAACTGTTGGTTCGTGAGAATCCCGCGAGTAGGGTCGCGGGTGTCGGCGCGTCAGCGCCTTCAGGAACTACAATGTCTAGTAACAACTCCAGTCGAAAGGTAGTTTCGGTGGCTGAACAGGCGTTCGAACACGCGGACGAGACGGCGGTCGACGAAGACGGGTTTGAGGTCGTCGACGAGACGCCACAGTTCCAGGCGACGGTGCAACAGGAGATCCAAGCAAAGGTGGATGCGAACCACCCAGATGGGATCGCAGACACGAGCGACGAGCGGATTGACGGGGTGACGTTGGCCCAAGAAGAACGCATTCGAGCGCGGGAAGCGGAACTCGAACGGATTAGTGCCCGTGCGGAACTGGGCTCGCAAGAGGGTCGTGAGGCGCGGTCGCGGGTGAGTGCGGCCGAGCGGAGCGCTGCGCGACGGCGGCAGTTCCAGAAGCGGGCGGCGAGTGTGAATCCGATAGCTGACCCTGACCGGGCGGATCCCCGGACGGAGCTGACCCAAGCACAGTTGGGCGCGGTGAACTCTCAGGCAACACGGTTGGCGGAGAAGCTGGATGGCTGGTCGCGAGCGGCGATCAGTCGGCGGCTGAGCGAGGCAGTGTTGGGTGGCAAGGACATGATGTCGGCAACTGTGAGCGTGTTCGAGGAACTCGAAGGCGCACCGGGGACGATGGTGCCGATCGGGAACCTGGAGGGCGTGTCGCGACGCGAAGTGTGCATTGAAGGGACGCTGACGACGGTGTGGGAGTCGGAGTCACCGGCGATTCAGCAAGCGGGGCTCCTCGAAGACGAAACTGGGCAGGTGAAGCTGACGAGTTGGAAGGCTTCGGACGTGCCGTGGATTCGTGAGGGCGAACGCGTGCGGATTCACGGGGCGGCGCGGAACTGGTACGATGGGCGCGTCTCGGTGGCGCTGACGGGGTGGACGACCGTACATTTCCCCGAACGCGACGTTTGGTGGGACGCCTAACAGCGTGAGGCAACTCTCTTTTTTGTTGGTGGCCGGGCCGACCCAGACCCCACCACCCCACCCTCCGCTCCGTGCTCGCTTTGCTGCGCGCGCAGCCACGACCGTGCCCTTACTAACCTTTGCCACCTTGGCATCCACTTAGAATGGCGTATCTGGTCGATTTCAGCGGTACAGCACTTGTATGGGGATGATAGATAGTACGTCAGCAGGGACCAAGTCGGTGTTAGCGCCAGATCCGCGAAACAGGGTTGGGAAAGCCGTCAGTTTGCTCAACTCCATGAAGCACACTTAAGAACGCGAATGTTAAGAAGAAATGTGGGTAACCGGGTGGTGCTTCGTCACCGCCCCCAAGTGCGTATACTGTTATCGCAATGCAACCCACAGCGATGATCCAGGACTTCCATTGATGTGCAAATGAAAGCGCGATAGTAGTGTAGCGGATTTCATTCGCGTCCGTGTCTGAGGGGGTCGGTGAGTCCATGTCGTCTGCACCAGGCCTATCGTGGGTCCTTTGACGTATAATACCCATCGCAGCGTTACAATCTGCGAAATTCGGGATCATACCTTTGGCTTCACAGAGATGCAAGGAGGAAGCCCACGGCTTCAGCCGTGGGAGGAATCCGACTCTCAGATAGGCCGACAATGTTCGAAAGCGTTCTCTCTGATGGGTCTAAATTACTTTGAGACGACTGTTTGCGCCTGCAGGGCATTCCGTTTTACACTTTGAATGCCACGTTTTGCACCTTGCTTTGACGCGTACCCCTCCCCTGAGTCGGCGATGATATTGCCATTTGGGACGGTAAGGCGCCAGCGCCATTCTCCGGCCGTATCTTGATACAGTTCAAACCGTGGAGTACGTGCCATAGCTGTGTCTTGCTTGGTCCACAGTTAGCTTGTGTGCACCAGTTACGGAAGTTGAAATCCAGTAGAAAGCCTATATGATTGAGCAGCTATTGCAGCAACTACAGAGTCGATTGAATGAGTGATATAGTATTCTTCCGATGAATGTCCTGAGCGAGAGCTTTGTCAAAGGCTCAGCAATAGTCGTACCACTCATGGTTCTCGTTGGTCTCCTTTGGTGGGTCTATTCCGCATTGAACGCGTTATTCGCAATTGAATCGATTGAGTCGCCCGTTTTACGAAGTCTCGTTACAGTAGTATTGCCTCCACTTATCATACTTTCAATCGGGTCGATTATGCGAACACAGATTGGGAGGATAGTAGATCAAACTATTCATAATTGGATTAATCGCCTTCCTGTTGTCCGTGTGATCTATAACGCGGTGAAAACAACACTTGACGTACTACTAAGCCACTCAAATCGATCTCCACGAGTCGTGAGAATTACTGCGTGGAACGGTTCTCGGATGCTGGCGTTTGATACTGGGAATCGAACTGCTGATGGCCGTGTCGTCGTGTTCATCCCTGGGTCGCCAGAGGTCACTTCCGGATTCGTTGCAGAAATCCCCCCAGAGTCCCTGCTCGAGTGCGATCAGACAGTACTAACTGCATTAGTTCGCCTCCTCAGCGGTGGCTTTGCTGAACCTGACTCTGTATAAGCCACGCTTCTCTTCGTGGAACTACTCGATAAGCCGATATCGCTTCATAAATCATGTATTCAGCGTTGTAGAGCTGATTTCACCGCTTCACCGCAATCTCCAAGAAAACGAACGTACAGGCCCCAATACCGCTGATCTCTACGGGTGATGCGTTATCTTGTGGTTTTTGTTCGGGTATTGCATGGATACAGACATGACGTCTATCACCAGTAGAGAAGACGATTGTGCACGTGATCAAGATCTGCTCACCAGTCGAACGAAACCATGATCGGACGTCTTCGCCACCCGCTCGTCGCTGTTGCCGCGGCACTCCTATTGACACTCCCATTCATCGCGTTGTTCGTCACGCACGGCTATCACCTCGACCCAGTGTCGACTCCAACAAACCCACATACGAACATTTCTCCTACTGTCGCCGTCCTTGCTGGTGGTCTCGCAATCCTCGGTGCGGCGTTCCTGCTTGCGTGGGGTGCCGAAACCGCCGAAAAAGACGTTCCCACTGCGTTCGCTATCGCAGTTCTCGCAGTTCTCGCCGTCGCACCCGAGTACGCTGTCGACGCACTGTACGCATGGAACGCTGGTGTATTCGAGGGGACCGCACGCGGAATGGAGGCAGCCAATCTCGCCATCGCGAATATGACTGGGGCGAACCGAATTCTCATCGGCCTCGGATGGTCTGGCATCGCCCTGTTCACGATCTACCGGGCGAAACGCACCGGCGACTCAGCAGTCATCCAACGCACTGGCTTCCTCACGGACGCCGTAGCGATCGACCGTGACATCTCTCTCGAGATCACATTTCTGCTCGCAGCCACAGCGTACGCCTTTTTCATTCCGCTGGGCAACGGGATCGGAATCGTCGATACGATCGTCTTGGTCGGACTCTTCGCTCTATACATCCTCATCATCATCCGCGGTGATATCGAGGAGACGGACGCACATATTGGGGTTCCTGCGTATTTCCAGGCCTACTCAAAGGGGCCCCGAGTCGCAGTGGTCCTCTTTTTGTTCGCGTTTTCTGGAGTGGTCATCTTCGAGGCTGTCCACCCATTCGCGTTGGGTCTCGAAGAACTCGGCACTGCCCTCGGCGTTCCACCGTTCTTCATGATTCAGTGGCTTGCACCGCTGGCGAGTGAGAGCCCCGAACTCATCGTCGTTGCCTATCTCGTAAACAAGGCACGCTCGACCGCCGGGTTTAACGCACTCATCTCGTCGAAACTCAATCAGTGGACACTGCTTATCGGAACCCTTGCGATCGTGTATTCTATCGCCGCCGGTCAGATTGGGACGCTTTCGTTCGATCAAAAGCAAGCTGCCGAGATCTGGATTACTGCTGCTCAGAGCCTCTTTGCGCTCGCTATTCTGCTGAATTTCGAGATCAGCATTCGTGAGGCAGTGACACTGCTTGTCCTGTTTGTCTCACAGGTCGTTGCTGAGTTCTATGTCATCCAAACGTATGCCGAGCCTGCCGCTGCAGACATTGGTCTTCTTATTTTGTACGGCTACACTGGTGTCTATACCTTCTTTGGGATCGGGTTGTTTCTCATGCGTACGGGTAGTGTTCGTGAACTCATTGCGTACACTGTCTCTGATATTCGCACAGCCATCAGCCGTGATGCTACGCAACCAGACAGGGCTGATTGAACAGGAAATATCGATGATGTGAGTACTATCTCAAGAACATGGTACACGTGAATTCGGGTGTGTCTTGACATCCTCCCCGGCGTTCACGGATGGGATTCCCACGGCACCGCACCGCTGGGTTGTAGAGCAAAATTGAGTATAGGACGCGAATCGGTCATTAATTCAGCACTCAATATGGAAGAATAAATAGCTACGTACAGGCGCACTATTGGCCGATTTGATGGCGAATGCTGGGAAGGATGATTCCAGCGAGACCGATAACGAGGCCGAAAACCATAATCCAGTACCCGTTCAATCCCGACATTCCCGACTTTAACCAGAGAAACCCTCCAAAAACCATTACGTTGATACTGAACAGAAGGAGCGCTTTTTCGTCCATACTCCTCTCAAAACGGAGTACTGTCATAACTATTGTCTCGTTCCATCACCGATTGGTGTTTGTTCTTCATCGTTCGATTGTCCGGGTTGATTTTCATCGTGAGTATTCGCCTACTGCCTTGAGCAGTTAGAACGGAAGTCCACACTGGAATGTCGCGCTCTTCAGGGCGTGGTAGCTGACGCGAGTTGTACTTTGACTGATGCTGGAAGCACAATGTTTGGTGTGTCAGAATTCGTAGCAGGCGATTTCGACCGAACCACAGTTCGGACATTTCTCTTGCTCTGGGAAGACACACGTCCCACAGTCTCGACACTCGTACAGGGTACTCTCATCGCTTCTTCTTGTTCGCCGAAGCAGCTCAAGTAATCCCATCCGTGCTAATGCTGGCACCCCAAAACACATTAACGTTTCTTAGAACACTACCCACGATATAAATGGCTCAATCGCTTGGTGTAGTCGCTTGTGGATTTGTTCCGCATTTTCGCAATGTCACTGGCCAGTGAACGCGGTCAATGTCTCTTCAGTAACCCCGGATCGGGAATGAATAGTCACGAAATCGCTCTCCTTGATTAGGGTTTGGCCAGTTGGCGTAATGGTTCCTTCATCACGATTGATTCGTACGACCAGCACATCCGAAGGAATGAGTCCTACTTCGTTCGCTTCTTGAAGCGTTTTCCCAGCGATCGGTGCATCTTCTCTAACAAGAATTTCCACGACATCTGCATCCCCAGCCAGTCCCGCAACGCCTGTGACGGGGGAAGCTAGTTTTTCATCTCGAGGACCGAATGGGGCATATGGGCGGAAATATTCTCGGTGGACTAGGTCTTCGTCGTCAATTTCAATACCGAGGGACGTAATCCCCTGTGCGATTCGGGTGAGATCATCGGTATCTGTCCCAACGACTGTAATCCGGAGATCACCTTTGCCGGACATGATCTCTCGAACATTAATTACGCCCGGCAAGTCGAGGACTCGCTGGGCCATCTCTTCGCGATCCCGGGAACCCGTACTGCAGACGTAATGGTTTGTGAGTCGTCCGCTGACTTTTTGGTAATCAATATCAGCATGATAGCCTCTGATTACACCTGCCTCTTCGAGTCGGCGGATCCGGTTCCGCACGGTCGGTGCCGAGACGTCAACTTTCTCTGCGATATCGGGTGCGGACGTGTGACGGGCTTCCTGTGACAAATAATAGAGGATCCGTTCGTCAATCGTATCGATTTGAAGAGCCATATTTATACCTCAAATTTGGTAGCAAACTCACTTTTAACTTATTGTTAGGTATTCGTTTGAATTCTATGACTCAACTAATACTCGAATACGGGTTGAATAACTGAAAACCCCCTCAGCAAGCAGCAAACACGCTGACCATAGGATCGAACGAACAGAAAATAGTATGCGGTCAAAATAAGGAATCGTTGAAAAATGCGGCAGATATTTATCTTTCCGCAATGTCGCTCAAATATGAACTCGGTACCCACACACCTCACGTTGGCATTGGGAGACGCGATTCGAACGAGGGACTTCAGAATTAATCGGCTGTCTGAACCAGAAGAGTACCATATTGCTGTAAGCAGGTGGTGAGATAATGGTGGACTCAAGTGAGGGATCAGCACCACCCGATAACCTCTCCGATACGCTCATCCAGCGAATTGATGCGCTGGGCCTCCCCGAATTGAAATCCGTGCTTTCGTATGTTGAGCGCCGTATCGAAGCGCTTCGAACCCCAATCGAGGAGGAAATTGAGGCGACTGCTGCTGGAGAGGTCCTCAAAATAGAAGACCACGGCGCGTACGCACTCGTACGAAAGCACCCCCCTAATCCAGAAGGCCCCGGTGTGAATACGGATCGTGTGTCGCTCTATCATGTCCGCCGGGAGCATCGGATGGACGGGACAGAGTCCCTGCACTGGGCGTATCTTGGAGACGTTCATAACGCCCAGCAAATTCGGTGTGGATCTTGTGGAGGAATCCTCGACAAGGAAGCATCCGTCTGCCCTCACTGTGGTGCTGAGAACCCGAAGTACACCGAGACGGAGGAATAAGCCATGTCCGAAAAAATCACAAAACATCTCGTTGTCCCGGTTGCAAATGAAGAGGACGCACGTGAAACCGCGCGAATACTCGACACCTATGAATATGGACAGGTTACTGTCGTTCATATTATCGAGAAGGGAGAGGGAGTACCCGACAAGTTACCTCTCGAACAAGCAGAACAACGAGCGTCGAATGCGTTTGGTGCGTTTCGTGGATTCATTCCAGAGATAGACACGGAAACTGCATACAGTAGAAACGTCGTTACTGCGATTATCGACGTTGCGGCCGATGTAAATGCGAGTGCTATCGCATTCCGCCCCCGGGGAGGAAATCGGCTTGTTCAATTCTTATCAGGTGATACAGCACTCAAGCTGATCACGGACGCAGACCGTCCGGTCATCGCACTCCCGGAAGAGACCAAAAACGAATGATCGTCGACTTGATTCAAAACGGCACACACGGACCGATACAAGACGGAGGGTTATCATATGAGTGAGACTGAGCAAGAACTCGCCCGTGACCTCGGCTTCCTAGAGGCCTACACCATCGGTCTGGGGACGATGATCGGAGCAGGGATTTTCGTCCTTCCGAGTATCGCTGCTCAGCAGGCCGGCCCCGCCAGTATGATTTCGTTCTTTGCAGGGGGTCTAGTTTCGTTGTTAGCGGCTCTTTCTCTCTCGGAGTTGGCGACCGGTATGCCGAAAGCCGGCGGAAGTTACTACTACGTCAATCGCGCACTTGGGCCGTTCTTCGGGAGCATCGTCGGTTGGGGAATGTGGGCTGGGTTAACGTTCGCCTCTGCCTTCTACATGATCGGCTTCGGCCAGTACCTACTTCCGGGACTGGGGCAGTACGTTGGCTTCCTCGCCGGCTGGGGCCAAGTCGGCATTACCATCGCTGCGCTTGTGATGGCTGCGCTCTTGACCGGCGTCAACTACTATGGTGTCAAGGAAACGGGCGCACTCCAGAACGTCATCGTCCTTTCACTTGTTGGACTCATCCTTGCGTTCCTCGGGTTAGGTCTATTCAGTGGTCCGACTATTGGAGAATTCAACCCCAACGGGTGGCCAGCCGTTGCAGCAACAATCGGGACCGTCTACGTCTCGTTCATCGGCTTCGAGGTTATTGCAACCAGTGCTGAAGAGATCAAGAACCCGAGTCGCAATCTCCCACTCGCGATGATTGCGGCTGTCGTGACGCCGACGCTGATGTATGTCGGTGTGATGTTCGTCTCAACCGGAACGCTCTCTATCGAAGCACTGTCAGCCTCCCAGATTCCGGTTGCCGACGTCGCTACCGAGTTTATGGGGACGATCGGAGCACTGGTGATGATTATCGGTGCCGTCCTTGCGACAGTATCGAGTGCAAACGCCAGTATCCTTTCGGCGGCACGAGTCAACTTCGCGATGGGGCGTGACCGAATTCTCGTCAACTGGCTCAACGAAGTTCACAGCCGGTTCCGGACGCCGTACCGTGCGATTACAGTCACGGGTGTTATCACGCTCGTACTGATTGCTGTTGGCGTTGGAATTGGAACGCTCGCTGAGGTGGCGAGCTTCATGTATCTCGTGACGTACGCCCTCGTTCACGTTGCTGTCGTCGTGTTACGCCGCGCGAACCCTGAGGCGTACGACCCATCTTTCAAAATCCCGAGCCTCCTGTACCCCATCGTGCCCATCTTGGGATTCGTGGCATGCCTCGTGATTCTCGTCCAGATGAGTCTCATCGTCCAGGCTATCGGGTCTGTCATCGTCGTTTTCGGTGTGATTTGGTACCTCTTCTACGCACGTGACCGGGCGCTCAGTGAGAGCCTCGTCGGCGAAGCGATTGCACCCGAACCGGCTCCGGTGGCGAATGGTGAAGGACGGTATCGTGTCGTCGTCCCGGTTGCGAACCCGGAGACAGAACGGGACCTTCTCCGGATGGCTGCGGCAAGCGCGCATGCCCACGAAAGCGATCACGCTGAGGTAATCGCCGTAAACGTCATTGAAGTCCCGCGCCAAACTTCCCTTTCCCAGGATCTCACCTTCGAGGAAGAGCGAGTTGAACGGCAACGAGAACTGCTTGATTCTGCTCGTGATATTGCGACTGAGCTCGACATCGGGCTCCGAACTAGGGCGATTGTCGGTCGTAACGCGGGATCTGTTATACTTGACGTGATCGAAGAGGAAAGCGCAGACCACGTCCTGCTTGGCTGGCAAGGTACCCGGAGCCGACGCGAACACGTCCTCGGGTC
The DNA here is from genome assembly GCF_014635105.1 of Haloferax sulfurifontis. Taxonomy (NCBI): domain Archaea; kingdom Methanobacteriati; phylum Methanobacteriota; class Halobacteria; order Halobacteriales; family Haloferacaceae; genus Haloferax; species Haloferax sulfurifontis. The sequence goes on along the minus strand of NZ_BMCI01000008.1, from coordinate 47,582 downwards.
GACGATCGACCCCGTTATCGGACGTGCCCCGTGTGATGCAACGCTCGTGAAGCTCGGGCTGGAAGACGGACGCGGAGAAGGAGACATCATGGTGCTTGCTGGTGAGGGCCCACACGCGCCGGTTGCAGCCCAACGTGCTGCTGAATTTGTTGCCGCAGCTGACGAGGCCTCGTTGACGCTCCTCAACGTGCAGTCCCCAGAGAGCGATAGTGACGAAGATCTCTCGCCAACCGAACGTGGTGAAGCGGTGATCGCCGACTTAGCTGAACGTGCTGGAATCGAGTACATGGCGTACGAGTCCAAGGTGATGGTAGCTGAGGACACTAAACAAGCCATCATTGAGGCTGCTCAGGAGTACGACACCGTCTGTGTCGGTGCCACACGAGCGGGGACGATTTCGCAAGCAGTATTCGGCTCACTCCCCGAGAAAATCGGTGCAGAACTAGCTCAAACAGTCGTAATGGCGCGCGGAAAAGAGAAATCTCCGATGTCAGTTCGAGAAGCCCTTCTGCGGAGGCTGGAGGTCTAACAACATGTACATCATCATCATCGGTGCTGGCGATATCGGTACACCACTCATCGATATCGCAACAAAAGCAGGCAACGAAGTCGTCGTCATCGAACGCGATGACAAACGCGCAAATCGAGCCGCTAATCGGTTTGATTGTCTGGTACTGAACGCCGACGCCACGACAAAAGACACGTTAGCGGATGCTGGTGCTGCGCAGGCCGACGCACTCATCTCGACGACGGATCAGGATGCAACGAACGTGATGACCTGCCTACTCGCAAAAGAATTCGAAATCCCGGCAATTCTCTCTGTCGTCCACAATCCCGAACACATGAGCCTTTTTCGGCAGATTGGCGTGAACACGATGGAGAACCCACAACAGCTGATTGCCGACTATCTGTATCGGGCTGTCGCACGTCCAGCGATTGTTGATTATATGCGTATTGGTGATGAGGCAGAGGTCTTCGAAATCACAGTCACGAAAGAGGCACCTATCGCAGGGAAAACGCTTCAAGAAGCCGCACAGGCTGGACTTCTCACCGACGAGATGCTTGTCGTGGCGATTGAGCGTGAGGAGAACGACCACCCAATCACTCCCCGTGGCAATACAGTAATCAAGAAAGGGGATCTTTTGACTGTGTATTCTGGGGTTGGTGCCGATCCCGAGATTACGGACATCTTCGGTCACTACGAAGACCATCTCTAGTGAGTCAACCATGCCAAACCCCCGTACAACAGTTGATTGCTTGGTCGTGATTACGGAGAACATATGAACGGATCTGTCGCAACAGTCGGCCGGGACCTCGGTCGTATCCTTGAGGCACTTGGGGGAATGATGCTCGTTTCACTCGTCGTCCCGATCGTCTGGGGCGAATATTATGCAGTCCCAGCACTCCTCGTTTCGGCCGTTATTCCGCTGGCGATTGGCCGAGTGTTATACCAGCGATTCCGTGAAGCCGAAGCTCCGGGACGACTCCACGGGATGGTCGTCGCTGCGTCGGGTTGGTTTTTGGTGGGAGTCTTCGGCTCGTTCCCATTTCTCTTGATTGCGTGGAGCGTTCAGCTTGGCATCCCAGGTTTCGCCCCTACCCAAACAGCGACACTTGCGGCGTTTACTGACCCACTCAATGCCATTTTCGAGAGCATGAGTGGATTCACTGGGACCGGACTTACCATGACCGACAATGAGGAAGTCCTGCCACGTACGCTTCAGTGGTGGCGGACGTTCACCGAATGGGTTGGCGGTGTCGGTGTTATCGTCCTGACGACAGCGATTCTTTCACGCCCCGGAAGTGGATCGCTCACGCTCTACGAGAGTGAAGCCCGCTCCGAGAAGATCCACCCGAGTATCGTTTCGACTGTTCGAACCATCTGGTGGATATTTATTCTGTTTACGCTCGTCTCCATTCTCGCACTATGGTTGGCTGGAATGCCGATTTGGGGGGCGATCAACCATGCAATGACCGGTCTTGCGACTGGAGGGTTCTCGATCACGGATAACTCGATTGCCACCTACGACAGTATCGCAATCGATTTCGTGTTGATTCCGATAATGTTGCTGGGTAGTATCGCATTCCCAGTACACTACCTCATTCTGCAGGGGGATCTCCGAAACTTCTACACGGACCTCCAGACTCGATGGGTGTTCGGTTATATGGGTCTCGGGTCCGCACTCCTGTGGGCGTTTCTGTACTTTGGAGGCCCCTATAAGACACCATTTGCCGCCCTGCGCTACGGATTGTTCCAATTCGTCTCAGCTGCGACCTGTACTGGATTCCAGACAGCTGTTGATTCGACCAACGTCGCACTAGGCCGGTGGCCATCATATGCGCAACTTACAGTCGCGTTCGGAATGTTCGTCGGTGGTGCGGCTGGCTCCACGGCGGGTGGTATCAAACTCATTCGTGGATTAACACTCGCGAAAGGAATTCGGTATCACATCGCAGATGTCTTCTACCCAGATACTGCTGTCCGGCGACTGAACATCAATGGACGTCGGTTAAGTGAAGAAGCGGCCAGCCGCGAATTCATGGAGGCCGCTATTATCGTCGTTCTGTGGATTACATTCCTCGTTGTCGGCACCTTCATCTTGCTACTTACGCTTCCAGCCGCTGAGTACTCGCTCGCTAATGTCGTGTTCGAGGTAGCCAGTGCACAAGGTAACGTAGGACTCTCGTCGGGGATTACGGGGCCTGAGTCGCTTCCCACAATCGGAAAGGTTACGTTCCTCTTCAATATGTGGATTGGTCGACTCGAAATTATTCCAGTACTCGTGATGCTCAGAACGATATTCAACCGTGGAGGCCTATACTCATGAAATTGAGGGATTTACCGGTCGTCTCCTACGTGTTTGAGGCAGGGGCGGATAACCGAGTCTTTGACTCACTACTGCTACTCGGGCCACTTGTAATCGGTCTAGTCGTCATCCTCGGTCGATCACTCGTAACTGAAGTCCTTGCAGTCGTGTATATCACTGTATTCGTCACATATACCCTGTATCAGTGGACTCAGAGGTGACTACCAAAACTACAAATGGACAGCGAGATCCCCCCGAACTCGAATCGCACTCGTATCGCAGGACTCCTCGAGCGCTGGCTACGGTGGTCGGCTATCTGGGGTACCCGTGGGGTGCTCGTCAGTACCGTTGTTTTTGTCGGCTACGTCGTGATTGGGTGGGGCCTGACAGTTGTCGGGAGTACATGGGCACCGTCGCAATTCCCCTCAATGACAGGTGACCCTGGCTTCTTTCTGACAGGCACTCTCGTTTCACTGTTTGTCGTGCAGGCGACAGCGTCGCTCATCTTATACCATTTTCTCACTGGCTTCGAAGACGACCAGTCGCAATTCGTTGTCTTGGTGAGCTACATCGGACTCGGATCTGGAGCGGCTGCATTACGATTTCTTCTCCAACCTAGCCTTGCGTTTCTGTTACGTTGGCTCTGACCAGCCAATTAGGTGGAGTCATATGGAATGAGTCATGGTGTATTTGAGTCGCCTATTTTTTGATGATGCTCTCTAATATTCTACAAATGACTAACGAACCGACCCAGAGATCTGAGTCAACTTCTCGGTGGACGAAGTACAGTATATTGGTCGGAATGGCCTGTATTCTGGTTGGTATCGTCATTATTTCTCTCGCACAAGGTCGCTCAGAGCTGATCGGTGTCGCTAATGCCATTGGCTATCTGGGATTAGCTTTAGTTTTGGTTTTCTTTTTCATTCAGATCACGCTTGATTGATCAACAATCTCGGTTGGGAAATCTTTGAGTGAACTACCCCACTTTGTGACGGCTCCGCTGTCAAAGTCCTCTTTTATTTAACCCTCCCGTCTATAGAGTTGACTTGGTGTTTGAACCGTGACTGCGGATGCCGGTATTATTCCACTTGTAGTGATTATTCTTGGACTCGGTGTTATTGCCCAAATGCTAGCTGATCGGCTCTCGATACCGAGTGTTCTCTTCTTGATCCTCGCAGGCATTGCTGTTGGGCCTGAGGGTCTGAACCTAGTGGGTCTTGACTCGTTCGGTGGCCCAGAACCGCTCTCCGGTATCGTCGGCATATCAGTCGCGATTATCGTCTTCGAAGGAGCATTTCATCTCAAAATTGACAAACTCCAGCAAGCCCCACGTGAAGCGTTCCGACTAGTCACTATAGGCGCGCTTTTCACGTTTGTCGCTACGGCTACTGTCGTTCGATTCGCCTTAGGTGTACCATGGTCGCTCTCGTTTCTTGTCGGCGCGCTCCTTATTGCAACCGGACCAACAGTAATCACACCGATCTTAAACGTAATCTCAGTTCGCGACCAAGTCGGAGCAGCTCTCGAAACGGAAGGAATTGTGAACGACGTGACGGCCGCGATTCTCGCCGTTGTCATCTTTGACCTTGCTGTATTGGGTGACACGGGACTTACGGCCCTCTTCGAGTCGTTCGTGGCTCGACTCGGAGTTGGCGTTCTAGTAGGGGGAGTCACAGCCGCAGTCATCTGGTATCTCCTCAAACATCTTGATTTGACGCCCTCGAATGCCGTACAGAATGCGCGGCTGGTCGTCCTCATCGGTGCAATTGCAACGTATGGTCTCGCAGAAGCAATCGCACCGGAAGCTGGAATCGCGGCTGTCGCCGCTGCAGGCCTCATCCTTGGGAATTCAGACCTTCCGCACGAAGACGAAATTGAGGCATTCAAAGGAGATATCACACTGATTGTCCTCTCTTTCGTGTTTATCTCACTCGCGACGTTGTTATCCTTCAGCGAACTCGTTTCGCTCGGGCTGGGTGGGATACTCGTCGTCGTGGTTGTGACCCTCGTGATTCGCCCTATTGCCGTGTTGTTCTGTACCTATGGAGAACGATTCACGTTTCGCGAGCAGTTGTTCATGAGCGCTGTTGGCCCCCGTGGAATCATTCCAGCCAGCGTTGCGACACTATTTGCACTCGAACTTCGCTCGACGAGTCCAGAGCAGGCCACTGTTCTCGTCGGGTCGGTATTTTTAGTTATACTCATGACAGTCGTTTTCGAGGGTGGTTTTGCTCGCCACATCGCACAAGCACTCAACGTACTTCCCATGCGTGTAATCATTGTTGGCGGAGGGCGCGTCGGTCGCGGCCTCGCCGAACGACTGGAGGATCGAGGTGAAAACGTCGTCATCGTCGATAAGGAAGAAGATGCCGTGGAAACAGCACGCAATGCAGGATTCAGTGCTCATCAGGGTGATGGGACTGACACTAGCGTACTCCAGGCAGCAGGAATCGAGAATGCCAAGATTGTGGCCGCGGCCACAGCGAACGATGACGCGAATCTCCTCATTGCACAGCTTACGAACACGAACTACGATGTTGAAACGGTGATCGCTCGAGTAAACACACCGGGCAACGTGGAAGCGTTTGAGGAACTGGGAGTCCGAGCGATCTCGGCGAACGACGCGATCGCTCACGAGATGGACAACGCCATCGAACGGCCAGCACTGTCGGAGTGGATGACAGAACTCGGCCGCTCCGGTGATGTACAGGAAATTGAGGTCACATCAGATCGATTAGTAGGGAAGTCCATCAAGGAACTCGATGAATACCTTCCAGATGGGGTGCTAATTGCGCTCGTCAGCCGGAGCGGTGATTCTCAAATCCCCACTCCCGAGTTAACGCTCCAACGTGGAGACCATCTCACATTCGTTGGCCGTCGAGACGCAGTTCATACTGCAATCGAGCGGTGTCATCCTAACCCGTGACTAAAGCCGACGTGACGGCAGGGCTGTAACCGACTTGCCCTGATCAAGTCTACCGACTGGTTACGAGCGGCGATTTTTAAGCCAACAGCTCTGTTGAAGCCTTCAGCGTTGACATTGTGGTGAGGCGGTCTTTCCACAGGTTTCTACGGATTTGGGAACTCGGCCTTCAGTAAATCGCCAGACTGCGAGAGGGTTCAACAAAGTCTGAACAATGATTTGGATCCGTGATTGCTGTATTAGCGCTGGCTCTACTCACGGACTCGTCTCGTCGTAGCAGTCAGGTTGTGATCTCGCTGGTATACTGTTGTTCCCAGTCGTCACGGGCTTCGATTTCTCGGCGACCGCGAGCGGTGATCGCGTAGACGTTCGTTCGGCGGTCCTTTTCGCCTTTGTCGAGCAGTCCCTTCTCGACGAGCGTATCGAGATTGGGGTACAGCCGACCGTGGTGGATCTCGGTTTCGTAGTAGTCCTCGAGTTGGTCTTTGATTGCGAGTCCGTGTGGTTCATCCAAGCCGGCGGTGACGTACAGCAGGTCTCGTTGGAACCCGGTCAAGTCGTGCATTTTGCTGTCCGCAGCTAGTTTAAGAATACATATACGTTTGTTGGCCCTCGGACGGGTTTCAGAGTGGCCTCGCTGGACGAACGTTTATATCCGAACGTACAGCCACGACGCGGTATGCCACCCTACCGTGACCGGACCGCTGAATTTCGACCGTATGGCGAAGCGATGCAGATTCCGGACGCGCAGTTGGAACCCGACCACACCGAGCACGGTGACGCAATTCCAGAGCATGACTACCCCGTTGGTGACGATATAGACACGGACATCTGTCAGACCTGTGAGCGGGCCATTCCTCGGAACCAGAGCCAGTGTCGGTTCTGCCTCGAACAGGATGTCTCGGTCCCAGATCGCACCTCAGAGCCCCGCGAGCAATCACTCCACGGCATCGTCTGTTTGCTCGTCACCTCACAGTCCTTGCGTGGGGCGGTCGGAAAAGGGACTGCCGCAGCACGCTTACTGCAGCGTTCTCACTCGTCACCCATTGACGAGTGCACGCCCATCGCGGCACTTGAACAGCCGATCGCGGCGCCACTTCGAGCGCGGTGGGGTCACTTCCCGGACGTCGTTCCAGCGACTAGCTCACGGGAGGATGGATTCGTGGCGAAAGCACGGTCGGTCTCGTTGTGGTCCGCTTCTCCTTCGACGGAGGGTTCTGCTTCCCGGTGGTACGACGCTGCTGGGACGCAGATTACTGAGAACTCTCGTCGTGAGCAGTTGCTCTCGGACTCGGAGACGTGGGTTGTCCCGGCGATTGCACTTCGACGAGCGTCTCCCGACTCTTCGCCATCACAGTCGTCGTCAGCCTCACCAACACGGCAGCTGCTCCGCTGTCAGTCGTGTGGTAAGCAGACACCGCATCGGTTCGACTCACGCGACGACAGCCCACCCGCAGCGTGGGCTGGTGAGCCTGTCTGGCAGTGTTCCGTATGTCGAACACCGCGGTATGGGAGCTGACTGTTGGAGTAAGTCCCTTTGCAGAGGGTTGACGCACAGGTTTATTATATGCTGTTGCATAAAATCAGATAGTGTCCGAGAATACAGAACAAGGGATAAAGGTCTGCGTGCCAGTTGATCCACGTGGCGACACGGGAGTGTTTCGGCTGCCTGCGGCCGATGACGTGGTACGTCATCTCATTGATGCACACCAGTCTGAGTTCACACTCAAAGAATTGAGTGAGATTACAGACCGGAGTCGGTCGACAGTTTGGCGAGCAGTTGAGTTCCTTGAAGCCCTTGATATCGTACAGGTTCGACAGACAACACAGCGTAAGTACGTCTCGATCAACCCCGCTCGACTGCAGAAAGACGACCCTGTTCTGGGGATTCCGCAAGTGGAGTATCACGCACCGGTTCGAGCGTTCGTTGAACGGGTCAACGCCGCAATCGAACAGACAGATGCAGTCACGAACGTACTCGGCATTCTCGTCTTTGGCAGTGTCGCCCGTGGTGAGGCCGACCGCAAAAGCGACATTGATGTCTTTGTGCTCGTTGAGGGCGACCGGACTATCGCGCGACGCGTCATCTCGACGGTGGCCGCTGACTTGGGCGAAGAACGGTTCGACGGCGACCGCTACACGTTTGAACCGTTTGTCGAGTCCGAAGCCAGCGCACGTCGAGCGAGCGAGAAACTCCACGAGATCTTTCGCGACGGTGTCACCGTCTATGGTGACACGGAGTTCCAACATGTTCGAACGGCGGTGATGACCGATGAGTAGTACTCGCATCGAGACGCTCGTTGATGAAGTACAAGCCGCATTCGACCATCGTCCTAGTACGATTGAATCTGGACTTGAGACGAACGAAGCAGATATCCTTCAGTTGCGGAAGTCATGTCGTCTCCTCGCTGGTGCGACGGTGCTTCTAGAACAGGGCTTCTACACACTCGTGATTGAGGCGTCGTTCGTCGCGATTGAGCGTGTGATTGAATTCAAACTGCTCGAGGGAGGTCTCGAACCTCGTGACCTCCCCGGTACACATCCAGGTGTGTATACAGAAGCGGCGAGACGCGGTATTATCTCGCAGCATGTCGCTGAGAATCTCCAGGACCTCTGGCGGAATCACCGCGCCAAAACCTACTATCAGGATGGGCTTGCTTCAAAAAGCCGTGCGGAGAAACTGTTCGAACTCGCACGAGAGACACACGAATATGTAGTGAACCAATCCACAAAGAAATACGAGTGCATTTGCTAAGTAGGGGGATACCACCGGTTCAGGGATTCTGAGGGACGATTTCATAGACTCACGGGACACCCACCACCGTTTCAGTATTTCTCCGGAGTCATGGATGGGGCTGGAACCAGAACACTACTCACAGTTGGTTAGTCTCGCTGACTGAGCGCGTATTTTATTGCGCCGGCGATGGGCGCCGGCGCAGGGGGTCGGACAGACATCGACTCCTGAGTCGGCGAGGTGACGACGAATGCACCAAGTAATCTACGCACTCGTGACTGCATCGACAACAGACGAAGCCCTCTCACGGGCCGCCGACGTGTTCGATCAACTGGTGGGAGCTGCCCCCCACGCTGAGGCGGTGTTCGACTATTATGTGACGTTCAATGACGATTCAACGACCGTCGCTGGTAGTGCCCGGTGGGGTGACCTCCCGGTTGCAGCACCCGTTGGCTCGGAGGACGGCCAGGAACTCCTTGAGCGTGGATGGCAGGCGACGACACGCGAGTTCGAGCGGAATCTCGAGCGCGTTCGAGAGGGTGTTGACGAGCTTGACGCCGCGGCGATCATGCGTGATGGGGACCTCGTCAGGCATGCGTGCCACAATCTCGGTGCGTACCGCGGACCGGCGGTGTACCTCTACGACAAGTTCGCTGATGGGGTTCGGCATCGCGAACGACTCGAGCAACTCGTCGGGTCGAACGACCATCTGTGGATCGTTCCCGCTGATGTCCACTACTGAGTCGACGCTGTGGCCAATGGCACTCCTGAGAGAGACACTTCCTGATCGTGGTATTGCTGTTCGAATCGTCGTCAGTTAATCACTTACTCTGCTTGCGGATGCGTGAATCAATGGATGCCTATCTTTTGCAATTTGTTAGTTGAGCCACAGGTTTTATGTTGGACCGCCGATATGACAATACGATGTCCGAAAAAAGCAACAAGACTGACAAGCCGAAAAATAGAACTGCTGACGAAGAGTTCGTCGAAGATCTGGAAGACAATATTGACGCTGGAGGCTGTACTGAAGCATGGGAGGCAATGACCGAAATTCGAAATCAAGAATCTGAGACTGGGCGGCGAAGCTTCCTCAAAGCTCTTGGGATTTCTGGCGCTGCTATGTCAATGTCTACTGGGTTAGTAGCTGGAAAGGCTAACTCTGCCTCACAGACGCGGGTTCAAGAAGCAATTGAGTCACCGGAAGTACAGAAAATCCTTGCAGAGCTCGGAAGTCCTTCCGTCCAGAGAGGCAAAGCAACAACGCGAAAAGCTTCGAACGTCGACGAAGCACCGAACGGCGGTGAGAAGATACACACTCTATTCGAAGTAACTGTCTTGCCCACACCAGTTGGTGAGATACGGTATACAGAGATCGTCGGTGGGGATACCCATAAGGAAGGGATTGCCGGCGCACAGTATCGGTTCACCTACCAGATGGAAGATGAGAATGTGCAATCTCCTTCTGGAAACTCGATGATTGAGTCGAAGCTACCATCGAAGTACCAAAGTCTTCCAGAGAATACGCCGGCAATGCTCTTTACTAGAGACGATGAAGTAGTATTTGGTCGGGAAGCTTCGAGCGACGAAGTGGCGCAAATATCCGATATTGTTGAGCTTGATGAGGATGAATTTAAGTCAAGTACGACATCCTCTCAGACAGGTTTCCACGTAATGGTTAAGAACCAACAAGAGATTTTAACCGTCAATATTAGTGAGGGTGAAATTACTGATCAGACGACGCTGGAGTCCGGATACTCAATTCAGTCTTCTGAGGCTGATAAATGGTGTTGGCGGTGTATCCAGGCTATCGGTGCCTGCGCTGGTTGTTTCATCGCTTGTGCATCTGTTACGTTCCAAAGTCCCAGCCAAGCGATTATCGGTTGCGTTACTTGTCAGTTAGCTACCTGTGGTGGTTCATCATATGCCTGTACCAAGTGCAAACAGGCTTGTAGCTGCAACACGTAAGTAGTTGTTACTGTCATGACCTTGAATTGGCAACTTATTTTATTTGTAATTGCCATCGTGTTTGGTTATGCTGCTAGTGAATTAATCAAAGATGACCGGACAGCTGACGTTGTATATTGGTTTTTACTTACTGTCGGGGGACTCTCGGCAACGTATGTTTTTATAATATCTTAGGAATTTTAAAGCGACAATTATTGAGTGATGTGGTGAAACGGCTCTGTTGAAACTCTCTTCACGTCTGGGGATCTCCTGAGGAACAGGAAGAGCGACCAACCTCAATGTCAACGCTGAAGGATCCCAACAGAGTCGAGTGATCAGGTAATGTCGCTCGCGTTGTTTTTGCGCCGCCCAAAGGGGCGGAGGCGCAGTAACAGATGTTGATTCCAACGTCAGTAGCCGAGTTGTCTCACTCCTCACACCACCCGCTCGTGATACCTGCTCCGGTGGTGAATGATCGATGAGTCTCGAGCGCGTGTCCCGTCACGACGAGGCGCTGTTCGAATTTCTGTGGTGTCCGGTGTGTGGCACGGAAGCATTCACGCACATTCCCTTCGAGGGGGTGTTCTGCACTGAGTGCAATAGCAGCGTGACGTGCCGTGAGTCGCCTGAGTCGCGTGGCTACGATGAGGCGGTCATCATCACATTCGACGCGACGACGACGTGGAATCTCCACGTGGACGAGAAACTCCGCCGGCCGCTTCCCGACGACGAAGCACAAGTCAAGATTCTCGGTTCTCCCGGTGACTATCACGTCGATTGGTGGGCACCAACCACGACCGAAGACTGGACGCCAGTCGAGCGCAACGAGTTCGCTGACGACTCCGAACCGGAGGAAGTGTCGCACCTCGCATAGCGTCGGTCGGGAGACCCGTCGGGACTAGCGCGACATCGAGATTTTTTGCGCCCGTGATGGGTGCGGGCTGAAGACACAGTCCGTGTGACGTGATTTCCATGAGTCACCAACAAACAGAGTCAGACGTCTCGATCGACGAGATTCCGGTCGACCTCGAACTCGTGCATAGCACCGATCTCTCTCGAGCCGACGTTCCCGATGAAATTGAGTCGATTACATGGGATCTTCTGAGCGAACAACCGCCGACGAATCCGCTCGTCGTTCTCAAAGCCGCTCGCTGGTGGTACATCCACGGCACAGGTGAGTCCGATCCCGTGTACTGCTGGGCGATTGAGTGGGTTCGACACCTCACGACCGGCGAGGCGACTGCGAGCGGCCTGTTCGGCGAGTGTCGACAGTACCTTCGCAGCCTCGAGTGCGAGGACACCAACCAGTAGTTCGCCCCGCCTGTTTTTGTGCGCCCCAGAGGGGTGCGGCGCGTCCTGGAAGGACGTGTTAGAACTGAAACCAATGGCAACAACGAGTTCTCCGTCGGTGTCGTTCGACGAGACCGACACGCGACACGATGAGATGCACCGCACGATCGAACAATGGCTTGCGGACCTCGCTGCCGACGTTGACGACGCTCGGGCGAGCGAGCAGTTCCAAGAATGGCTGGACGTCCAGAGTCGGTTCCACGACTACTCCCACCGCAACACACTCCTCATCACCCTCCAGTGTCCTGCGGCGACGAAGGTTGCTGGCTACCGGACGTGGCAAGAAGAGTTCGACCGACACGTCCAGGAAGGCGAGTCGGCGATCTGGATTTGGGCGCCGATCATCACGACCCAATGCCCCGAGTGTGGGAACGCACCGAGCTATCACGACAACAGCGAGTGTGAGTACGACGAGACACCACCCGAGGAATGGTCAGAGGGCCTCGTGGGCTTCAAGCCTGCACCGGTTTTCGACATTTCGCAGACAGAGGGCGAGCCACTCCCCGAGTTGGACACGGCGGCGACCGGTGAGCCTGACACGCTCGTCGACGATCTTACCAACATCGCGTCAGACCTCGGCGTGACCGTCCGCATTGTCGATCCCGATGAGTGGCGACATGGGGAGGCAAAGGGCGTCTGCCAGTCGCGGAGTGTCCAAGATCTCACCCCACTCGTGGAAGTGAAGAATCGACCGAACCGCGCGGATCTCGCGTCGACGATCATCCATGAGTACGCCCACGCGATTCTGCACTTCGACATCACCGACGCAACCGAGCGGGCGAAACGCGAGGTCGAAGCAGAGGCCGTCGCGTACGTTGTCGGTCGATACCTCGGCTTAGACACGAGTGGGTCGGCGTTCTATCTCGCGGCGTGGCAGGGCGACGAGACAGATGTCCTCCAAGAGCGACTGGGTCGGATTAGCGGGACGGCCGAAGAGCTTCTGTCGACACTCGACGCGGTCTAACCCCATCTGCCGTCCAGTGACTCTTTTTCATGCGCTAAAAAGGCGCGCGCACTGCGCGCTGGCTACCATGATTCCTGTACTACCAGAGTTCGGCCCACCTGCGCGCGTCCTCAAGCGGGCACAGTACGAGGCGTTCGCGTTCGAACTCCTTGATGGCGATGTCCGTGTACGCAACGAGAGCTATGCTGACCCAACCGCGCACGAGTACCGTGTTCGAATTCGGGATGGCGTGCCCGATTCGTGTTCGTGTCCCGCTGATGCGAGCGGTGACGGCCCGTGTAAACATCGGGTTGCAGTCGCGATCCGCCCACGAATACTCGAACTTGCCGTGCAGATGCGTGTCGTCACAGACGGTGGTAGCTCATTGAGCGGCGATGATGGCACAACGGACCTGCCCTGTGAGTGTGAACCGCTATCTGAGGACCTCCCGTGCTGGAACTGCGTTGACGCTGGGCGGCGTGACCTGTCTGAGTAGTCGTTGGTGAGAGTTTCGTACGCACCAGTACTCGTGTCGTCGGACTGCTGGGACGCAGCGTACGCACCAGCAAACTGCTCGCGCATCTCTCGGCGGAGCAGTTCACTCATGACTTCGTAGACGACCGGCTGCGGGTACTTCTCGAGGAGGCGTTGGACGTCGGCTGCACATTTGCTTTTTTCAGTCGCGAAGTTCGCAGTCCATGGTGAGCTACTCATACAAGACAGTTATATGTTGCTTCAGTTAACTGTTCGCTTGGTGAGCAATTCCGACTAACACAGTCCGCGACCCGCAACCCACAGATATCCAATAACTTGAGTGTCGAGTGTACGAAACTCGGTGGGCACGAGGCCCACGAGGGAGTTATCAAGGGGCGAGCGCGGATGGCTTGGTACGCGATTCCGCACCCGTTGCAGAACAGGGCGCGTCTTATGTGACACGACGAGCCTGCAACGATAATCCACTTGCTAGCCTGTTTGGTGTTGTGGTTCAGTCATTTAACGACCCCCCAAGAGAAGCCTGCTTGTTCGAGACAGCAACCGTGTTTTTTGGCCCCTGACGGGTGCGGGGCGCACCAAATTGCGTCGCACGGTGTTCGAGATGGCGACACGAGATGTCTACGAGCGACAGTTCGACGAATCGTGCGGGAAATCCTGTGGACCCGCCTCCTGTCCGGAGTGTGGCGGCCAGGTCATTACGGACGCTGGTGAGCGACGGTGCCAGTCGTGTGGGCTCATCATCGACGGGCACGGCATCGACCACGGTCCCGAATGGCGGTCGTTCGAGCGCAAGGAGCGCAAGCGAGTAGGTGCACCACGAACGCCGACCCGACACGACCACGGCCTCGCGACCAATATCGGCCGACACGTCGACGCGAACGGGACACCGATCCCGGGCGAAAGACGACAGCAACTCTCCCGACTTCGCACCCAGCACAGTCGGAGTCGGTACCAGTCGAGTCGTGAACGTCGACTCGCGCATGGCTTGGACGAAGTCCGGCGACTCATCGGTGCGCTCGACCTCCCAGACAGCCTGCGTGACCAAGCATGCCGGTGTTTCCGGTCTGCTCAGCAGGCGGATCTGTTGCCCGGACGATCGATTGAAGCAGTCGCGGCTGCGAGCGTCCATGCGGCCTGTCGATGTGCGGGGCTTTCGCGGACGCTCGCTGAACTCATCCCGCTCGCACGGGTGGCTGAATCGCGTGTCCGGTCAGCGTATAACGCACTCAATATAGAACTCGGGCTGTCTGCGAAGCCAGTTGCACCGGCCGAGTTCGTTCCGCGAGTGGCAGATGCGCTTGATGTGACAGACCAGGTTCGACGACGAGCACGGTCGTTAGCTGAGACATCGAGCGATGAGTGGGCTCATCGGGGTGCGAATCCGCATGCAGTCGCGGCAGCGTGTGTGTACACTGCTGCGACTGAGCGGGACTGGCCGCTCACGCAGGCGCGTGTTGCGGCCGTGAGTGATACCTCAACTCAAACAATTCGGACGCACTACCAGACGTTGTGTGAAGCACGTAGGTGAATGTTCACTTAGGCAGACTACTGGGGGCCGAGATACTGCTTGCACGCTACAATCATTTCGTCGGCGAATGACTCGGTCACTTGTCCTTGTGGATTGACAACGGTGTCATGTTTGATTGTAGCGACGACCCATGGAGAGCAATACGAGGTCTTGGCCGGGTCTTTGCCGCTCACCCACTCATCTCCAACTTCGAAGTTTCGCGGGAGATTACTGGTTGTTAGCGCTGCACACAGATACTCCTCGCCAAGATATGGGAGCGAGTCTGCAGCAAGAACAACCCAGAGGCGTGGATTTGAGCCGCGTCGAAATGGACCGGTGCCTAGAATACGTCGCCCTTCTGGAAGCGGTTGGTGTCAGTCACGCTGTTGTCGTGGGTCAACGGCGTGTTCTTGCCACCCGTCGTAGTCGAATGGTTCTTCTTCGCGACTCGCTGCTGTAGCAGCAGCATGGTTAGCTGCAGCGTCAAGGCTCAAGACGTGGTCACTCACGCGCCAGTATGTTCCCCGGTGCTTGACACGACCTCGTTCACTGAGTCTCACGAGAGTCGGACCAACCGAGCCGGCTTTGACAGACGTCCGCTCGGTGATCTCACTTTGGGTGAACGCTTGGTCAGCATTCTGGGCTAAGAACGAGAGGAGCTTGTAGGCGTTTGTCCCCGGTGTTGGGTTGTCATTCCCGTCGTCAATGGTTTCGAAGCGATCCGTGCTGATGGGCATAGTATATCAGTTGTACTAAGATGTATTGGATGTATTGGACAGCAGCACCTGCGCTTATTCGGATAGCAGCGGTTAGACTGAATCATGCAATCAGTTTATACTCATCATGGTAATGACAAAATGGCCACAACGGCACTGTCTAGTTAGTCGCCTCCTCGACCGGTGTTCGTCCGTCGAGCGCTTGATGCGGTCTTTGAAAGTTGTAGTATTGCGCAAATTGTATGAACCACTCGCGGACGCTTCCGTGACTGCCCACCCACGAATTATGGAAGCGGTCGACTCGCATTTTGAGGGTGTGAAACCACTTTTCGATGAGGTTTCGCTCAACGTAGTCCAGCCGACCGCTCAATCCTAATCGAGAGAGGGCAGTCTGATAGCTGTAGCCATCAACGAGAAACACAGCGTCTGAGAGATCGTGTTTCTCGGAAAGTCGATGGAGAAACGCAGCAGCCGGGTCGGTACCATGTCGTCCAAACAATTCGACCTCGAGAATCAGCTTTGTCACGATGTCTATTGCAGCGTACAACCAAGACCACTCGCCATTGATTTTGACAGCGGTCTCGTCGACCGCAACCCGCTTCGGCTTCGCCTCAGGCGGGTTGTGACCGCTGTCAGCCAGTCGATGTACCTACTTCCAAACAGCTTGAAGAGACCTTTTAACGCCGAGTGTTCGAAGAATTTCTTTTGTCTCTCTGAGTGAACAACCGGTCGCGTGAAGCTGGACGGCGAACGCCCTGACGGGCGTCGACGTCCACTCACGCTCTCAAGTTTCTTCTAAATCCACCGCAAAGCACTCGCTGAGCAGGTCTGCGAGCGTCATAACCAATTCACTCAATGACCTGCTTGTTCCTCAAACTGGCTTAACTAGACAGTGCCGATCTTGGTCAAGTGTCACATTTTCAAGGTCCTATTCGTTCCTCAAAATAGTTTAACCAGGTAGTGCCACGACTGCCTCGTTCTCACTCTTCTGTTCATTCCACTTGGGTGCAGAACCAAGATATATCGATTACATTATTACGTCTGTAATGATAATCATGTCTGAGAAAACGCCCTGGAGTAGTATTCTGATGTGGAGTGACGCACTGGGTATATCCCACCGATCGTGAGGGTACTATCTAGTTAAGCCGTCAACCTCAAATTCACATTACAAGCTTGGCTTTGTTATTCACTTCAGGACTCTACTGTGGTGGAAGTTCCTCCTCGAGACCCAACAAACTCCAGACACGGACTCGTTCGTATTGCGCGAACGCGAAAATGACGACAAGAATAGCGAGGTACTCCGTGGCTTCCTAGGAGAATTGTGAGTTGATATCGATGACGTTCGCAGACCGTGTCACAAGACTCGGGAGTTCGTTCTCGTAGAATTCTCCTTCGAATCGGCTCGCCGGGCCGGAGACGCTCAGCGCACCGACGATTTCACCCTTCGTCACGACTGGTGCGGCAACGCATTTGAGCCCCTCTATCTTCTCTTCTCGGTCGAACGCGTATCCCTGTTCGCGAATCGTCTCAAGTTCCTCGAACAGGTCTTCGCGTACCGTGATGGTCGAATCAGTATACTTTTTGAGTCCATGTTTATCGACGATTTCGTTGACCCGCTCTTCAGACATGTGCGCCATCATCGCCTTCCCGAGGGAGATGCAATGGAGGTATTCACGATCTCCTATCGAGGAAGCCGTCTGGACGGCCTTCTCACCGCTTGTTTTGTAGAGATAGACTGCACGTCCGTGTTCTTCTGTCGCGAACTGAGCGAGTTCGCCACACTCCTGTGCTAGGTCGTCGAGTTCGTTACGCACAACATCATAGATGTTCAATCGTTGCTTGACTGTCTCGCCAAGTTCTAGGTGTCGGAGACTCAGCCGGTACACTCCGTCCTCGTTGACGACGTACTCGTTCTCTTCGAGCGTGGCCAGATGGCTGTGAACGGTACCTTTCGAACGACTCAATTCGTTGGCAATTTCGGTGATCCCTGCGCCCTCACGGTCCTGAAGTAGCTCGATTATATTTAGCGCTATCTGGACCGCTTCGACAGTCCGACTTCCGGATTTAGTGCCCATAGACTCCTATTTAGAGTAGTCAATGATAAATCGTTCGTTGGTTACGAACAACAAGATAGTTCGTTTCTCACGAACCCCAATTGAGGTCTCTCAAACAATTCCACCGGGAACGTGAAAATCTGCTCGTTTCTGCGATGTTCTCGGCCTGTCATCCGGAGTCTTGGAGACACTAGTTCGTACCTTGCGAACGTCGGTCTCTTGTAGCGAGCAAGGGGAAATCACTCGTTGGATGACTACCCGTTCATGGGTGCTTGGGGAAAATAATAATACGTAACCAAACACATCGATACGTGACGATGGTCAGCATCGACTATATGGCACACCAAGAGCAGTACGACCCACCCCAATTACTGGATTATTCAGAACTCGCATCCAAGAACGGCTTCGAGTTCATCTGGACGTCCGACCACTTCCACCCGTGGTTCCATACCGACGCCGAGGCAGGCTTCGCGTGGTCGTGGCTTGGGGCAGCAACCGAGCGAATCGACGTCCCGATTGGGACCTGCGTGACCCCTGCAGGCGAACACTACCATCCAGCGATGATGGCACAGGCGTTCGCCACGCTTCAGGAGATGCACGACGAACGGGTAGTTCTCGGGCTCTCAACTGGCGAGGCGATGAACGAGAAGCCGCTTGGTCATGAGTGGCCAGAGTATGGCGTCCGACGCAAACGACTCGAAGAGACTCTCGAAATCGTCCATGGACTTTGGGAGAACGACGGGTTCTACAGCTACGAAGGAAGTCACTTCACAGTCGATGACGCACACCTCTACACGATGCCAGACGAACGGCCAGAAATCCAAATCGCGGCGAACGGTCCAAGCACTGCGTCACTCGCGAGCAAGTACGGAGACGGTTTTATCACGGTCAAGAAGGGTTCTGAGTACACGGACCGGATGTACCCCGCAATCCGACGCTACGCCGAAGAAGAAGGACGCGACCCTGACGAAATCGAAACGACCCTTCTGGTCATCGCGTCGTACGATAAGGACATCAACAAAGCGCGGGCGTCAACTCGGCCATGGTGGGCGACGACCCAGAACGTGTTCGACCGAGCGATGGCGAACCCCAAAGAGATCGAAAAAGAGGGCGAGAAGGCGACTAAAGAACAGATCGAATCGAAGTTCCTCATCGCTGACAACCCGACCGATATTGCAGCCAAACTTGAGGAATTCGCCGAGATGGGCTTTGACCGCATCGCACTCGGAAACACCAGTCCGAATCCAGAACGCTTCTTCGAGGTGATGGGTGACGACGTGATACCAACGCTGTAATCAACTGGATGTTTCCGGTATTCGCGAATTGGGGGAATGTTTAAGAAACGGGACCGACATCTGTTTGAATGAGATGCCTAGATTAAACGGTGGCGAGATTATCGCCAAGTACCTGGAAAAAGAGGGTGTCGAGTACCTCGTTGGCATCCCGGGACACGGGAGTACGAACCTTCTCGACGCATTCAACGAATCGGATATCGAAGTACTGCAGCCGCGACACGAACAGGGCGCAGTCCACCTCGCGGATGGCTATGCGCGCGCGAGCGGGCAACCGCTTGCAGTGTTCACCTCCATCGGACCGGGAGCGACAAATACTGTGACTGGAGCGGCGACGGCGTACCTGGACTCGATTCCGATGATTATCATGACGGGTGCACCACAGACCCACGAGTACGGACAAGGAATCCTCCAAGAGATAGAACGACAGAAACCGGGTGACTTTCCGAGTGTGATGGAGCCCGTTACCAAACAGAGTTTCGTCGTCAACGATGTCGAACAGTTGCCGCGGATTCTTCGTCGGGCATTCCAAATCGCGACGACCGGTCGCCCCGGCCCCGTCCACATCGATATCCCAATGGACGTACAGGGCGCGGCAGCGGACATCGAACTTCCAGACCCATCGACGAGCCGTTCACACAGCCGTCCCGGTGGAGATCCAGACTCAATTACAGACGCCGCCAAGCTGCTCACGGATGCGGAGCGCCCTGTTATCGTCCCCGGTGGCGGAACCATGCTCTCTGAGGCGTGGGACGAAGTGAAAGCACTCGCAGAACATCTTCAAGCGCCGGTTATTCCGACCTTCCAAGGGAAAGGCGTCATCCCGGAGGATCACGACCTGTTCGTCGGCTATGCGGGGTGGATCGGTAGTACCGCCGGGAATGAACTCGCGAGCAACGCCGACGTCGTGCTTGCAATCGGGTGTCGATTCTCAGATCTTCACACCTCCTCGTTTGAACCGGGCGTGAGCTTCGACATCCCGCCGAGTAAGCTCATTCACGTCGACATCGACCCGAGCGAAATTGGGAAGAATTACCCGGTCGAAGTCGGAATCCAGGGCGACGCGAAGGTCGTCACGAAGCAGCTGTACGACGCTGTCGGAGAGCGCCTTGACCCGGTGGGAACGGAAGACAACGAGTACTACGACGAGATGCAGCGCCTGTGGGCCGAGTGGCAGGAGATGGTCCAAGAGCGGCAGACTGATCAGGTACCGATGACGTACTCACGCGTCCTTGCCAGCCTCCGAAACGTGCTTGACCGTGACGGCATCGTCGTCGCGAGCGCGGGCGCGCCGCAGGAGACGACTAACCCGGAGTTCCCGGTGTACGAGCCGCGCTCTATCATCTCGTGCGGTGGCTTCTCGACGATGGGGTTCGGTGTCTCGGCTGCAATCGGTGCGAAACTCGCCCAACCGGACAGGCAGGTTGTCGACATCGAGGGTGATGGGAGTTTCCTGATGTGCAATCAGGAGGTCGCTTGCGCTGTCGAACACGATGTTGACGTTACCTACCTCGTCATGAACAACCACGGTTGGAAATGCATCCGGAACTTGCAAGCGAACAAGTACGGTGAAGACCGAATCATCAACACGGTCTTCGATGAAGAGACTGACGTCGATTACATGAAATTCGCCGACTCATTCAACCTTGGCTACGCTGAGCGGGTCGTCAAACCCGAGAACCTCGAATCGGCGCTCAAGGAGGCCATTGCCCACGACGGCCCGGCGATGGTCGAGGCAATCGTTGAGCCTGACAACTACGAGTCGGGGGCTATCATCACCGGCGAGTGGGACCTTGGCGATCTCGAACGGTAAGAATCCACTACGCGGAGACCCGGTTCCCTTTTAGCAATCACCCGATGTAACTGTGCCACCTGTTTTGACCCGCCGACACAAAGTGAGACGTTCGAAAGGGTCTATCTGAGTAGTGCTACTGATCGAGCGTGGGAATCTGAGCAAAAGAAGACGCGTATAACCGACGCGTTCGATATGTTCAGTCGACCTTGATAAGGACCTTACCGTCGACGCGCTTCGCGGCCTGTTTGATGGCTTCGTCGGCGCTCTCCAGGTCAAACGTCGACGTGATAATCGGCAGGTTGTCGAGTTTACCGGTAGCCATCAGTCGAATTGTTCGCGGATAGACCTGCTGACCGGTGTGACCCTCGGAACCGTACAACTGCGCGCTACTCCCCTGGAACTTTCGCAGTGTGATATCTGGGTTGGAGCCGGCATTACTGATGTGGACGACGTTCGCCTGCTCCGCGAGTGAGTCCTCGATGACGGGATACGTCGCACTGACTGCGCCGCTCGTCTCGACGTGGACGTCGGCACCCTCATGGTCAGTCAACTCAGCTATCTTCGCCACCGGGTCCACTTCGATCGGGTTGTAGACGTGTTCGAAGCCGAGTTCATGTGCGATTTCACGCCGCTCGTCCGATGGTTCGAACGCAATTACTTTGCCGGCGCCCGCGGCACGAGAGACGTTCATACCCGTCAATCCAATGGGACCGACACCGTGGTAGACGTGATAGTCTCCTGGCCAGATACCATCAGCCCGTCCGAAGAGGCCGTAGAACGAAATCGTACTCGGCTCAATGGTGGCGGCCGCGCGGTACAGTTCGTCCTCTGTGTCGTACGCCTGCTCCAGCGACGAGACACTCCAGAGGATTTTCTCGGGGACGGTGACGTACTCGGCGAACGCGCCATCCATGGTGAACCCGATCTGCTCGAAGTTCTCACAGTGGCCGTGGAAGCCCTGCCGGCACATCTGACAGCGACCGCAATAGTCGGTGACCTCTGCGGTGACCGGTTCGCCGACTTCGAAGAGATCGGCGTCGTCACCCGTCTCAACGACCTCACCGGAGAACTCGTGACCGGTGATGCTCGGGAACTTCGTGTACGCCGAGTAGTGCATGTAGCCGTCGTCGTCGGTCTCTATCATCGAGACGTCGCTTCCGCAGATGCCGGCGTACCGGACTTTGACGAGAACCTCGTCGTCCGCGGGCTCGGGTTGTTCAACCTCCTCAACACGCAGCTCCGGGTGCTGCCACACCTGCGAGGAATTCATCGCGCGTTTGCGCGCTTTTTCATCGTCGGTCAGTTCATAGTCCGGGCGCGGATTCCACTCCGCGTCAAGCACGAGTGCTCGCATCAATGGTACAGAATGGCTATCAGGATATAACTGTGGGGGGTCCTCCCACGAACAATGTATCGTGAGAATGGTGGTGGAAAATCTAATCCATACGGAGGTCCGTGAGGGAGGGGTGTTTAGAACGTCTGCCAGCCGCCGTCGACGTAGACCATTTCGCCCGTAATGTAGTTGGCCTCATCGGTTGCCAAGAAGAGAACGGTCGATGCGATATCCTCGGGGTACCCGGGGCGACCAAGCGGAATAGGTTTTGCTAGATCGCCAGCTTCGACCGACTCCTCTTTTTGTTCGGCACCGGAGCCGAATTCGGTTGCGATGTGGCCTGGGGCAACTGCGTTCACCCGAACGTCGTCATCAGCCAACTCCAGCGCGGCACCGCGAGTAATCATCTTGATCGCACCTTTCGTTGAGTCGTACGGTATCTGGTCCGTTTGAGCGTGCGTCGAACTAATCGATGCGGTATTGATTATAACTCCTCCAGTACCGCGGGCACGCATATCGTCCGCTGCCGCCTGACACCCGAAGAAGACGCCGCCGGCGTTGATACCGTGAATCCGGTCGAAGGTCTCCTTGTCAATCGAAGACAGGTCACCGCGCGTGAACCATCCGGCGTTGTTCACCATTACATCGACACCACCGTGTTCCCGAGCGGTCGAAACTGCCTCGGCGAGCGCTTCGGGGTCTGAAACGTCTGTTTCAACGTACACGGCCGAGCCACCGTTATCGCGAATCAGTTCATGCGTCGGCCGGTCGGCGTCTACGTCCTTCGGATTGGGGTCAATATCGGCGTTGACGACCGTAGCCCCTGCGTCTCCAAACGAGCATGCAATCTCGCGACCGATTCCGGAGCTGCCGCCTGTGACGATGACAGTCTCGTCGGTGAAATTGAAATTAACGCGTCCCATGACCCAATGCTGCTATTCTGTACCAATAAATGTTTCGTGAACTGGCACCGGACACCTCGCAAATGGTTCATCCGTGCGTAACAGCTATATGCCTCCATGCAATCAATTCGCATGCATGACGAGTAAGCAAGAGCAGTCGCCAGCGGCTGCTGCTATCCCGAGCGCCGTCCGGAACTACATCGACGGCGAGTGGGTTGCAGCCGAGGGCGATGACGTACAGCCAGTCGTTAATCCAGCAACGGGCGAAACACTGGTCGACATCACGTATTCAAACACGGAAACGGTCGACGAGACCGTCGAAAAGGCCGCAGACGCCTTCGATGATTGGCGCGCGACCTCCCCTGTCAAGCGTGTTCAGTATCTGTTCGACCTGAAGCAGGAACTCGAAGACCGCCAAGAAGACATCGCGCAGGCACTCACCCGCGAACACGGCAAGACGCTGGCCGAAGCGCGTGGCGAGATCCGTCGCGGTATCGAGAACGTCGAAGTCGCCGCCGGCATCCCGAACATGCTCCGCGAGGGCAGCGGGAATGTCGAAGGCATCGCCACCAATATGGACGAACACGCGGTCCGCCAACCCCTCGGCGTCTTCACCGCTATCACGCCGTTTAATTTCCCGGCGATGATTCCGCTTTGGTTCCTCCCATACGCTGTCGCCACGGGCAACTCGTTCATCCTCAAGCCAAGCGAAAAGGTGCCACTCAGTTCGCAGCTCATCTTCGAAGCCATCGACGCGGTCAACTTCCCCGACGGTGTTGTCAACCTCGTCAACGGTGGTGCTGACACGGTCAACGCGCTGCTCGAGCACGACGACATCGCCGGCGTGTCCTTCGTCGGCAGTACGCCCGTCGCACAGTACATCTACGAAACGGCTGCCAAACACGGCAAGCGCGTCCAAGCCCAAGGAGGGGCAAAGAACTACGCGGTGGCTACCGACTCCGCCGAACTCGACCAAGCCGTTCCGAATATCATCGGCTCAGCCTACGGGAACGCCGGCCAGCGTTGTCTCGCCAACGACGTTCTCGTCGGTGTCGGTGACGTCTACGACGACCTCCGTGCCGAGGTACTTGACGCCATCGACGACCTGACAGTCGGAAACGGCCTCGACGAAGAGACTGATGTCGGGCCGCTCATCACGGGCGAATCCGCCGACCGTGTCCTCGAGATGATCGACGATGCCATCGATGAGGGTGCGGAACTTGTCGTCGACGGCCGCGACTTCGAGCATCCCGATTACCCCGAAGGCTACTTCCTTGGGCCGACGCTCCTTGAAGGCGTCACCACGGATATGGACATCGCCCAGACCGAGATTTTTGGCCCGGTGATGTGTCTGGCTGAAGCTGACGATCTCGACGAGGCTATCGAGATGGTCAACAGCACCGAGTACGGGAACGCGTCGTCGCTGTACACGGAACGCGGCAACGAGGCACGGAAATACCGCTACGAGGTTGACGCGGGGAATATTGGGATCAACGTCGGCGTCTGCGCGCCGCTTGGCTTTTTCCACTTTGGCGGTCGCAAGGGCTCGTTCTTCGGCGATCTCCACGCTCAAGGCGAGGACGCGGTGAACTTCTACACCGACAAGACCATCGAGATCCAGCGCTGGTACAGCTAAGACTCCGAGAGACAGGCGCCCCGATAGACGAATCCACTCCGGGATGGATTTGTCTGCGCTGTGAACCAACCAAACTCCCGACGATACTCTTTACCGGAGACCATGACTGTTGGCAAGTGCCGACTGAATGCCTGCTGTTTCAATCACGTACCGTTCGGAAACAGAGAGCGTGCTCAGAAAATAGAGAGCAAACAATCAGTCGGTCGAAGTATGTCTGTTCAGAGAAAACTGACGCTGTTCAAAAGCGTGCGATGGACGTCCGAGTCGCTCAGTCGTTCAGCGTCAGAGAGTTCTCGAGCGATGCGTTGTATCGGTCCACCGCGTCGTTGATGCCACCCATCAGCAGGGAAACGTCTTTTCCGGCAATGAGGAAATCGAATCCCTGTTCGACGCGGTCCGGGATTTCATCAGCGTTGACCGCCAGCGTGCCGACGGGAACGTCCGCCTCTTTGCCCGCTTCAATGACGGCATTGAGCGCGTCGACGAACTCTGGAGAGTCCCATTCCGCGAAGTGACCCAGTGCGCCCGAGAGGTCTGCCGGGCCGACGAACAACGCATCGATACCCTCGACCTCTGCGATTTCTTTCGCGTTTTCGAGGCCGAGCTCGGTTTCAATCTGCGCGACCGTCAAGATGGAGCCGTTTGCGGTCGTGACGTACTCCTCGAAGTTTCGGCCGTATCGCGTTGCACGACTCCCCGCAATACCGCGGATACCATCTGGTGGGTACCGGATCGCGCGAACGAGTTCACGCGCTTCCTCGGGGGTGTCGATCATCGGAACCATGACACCAGCCATACCGATATCGACGGCGCGTTTCAGTCGAACTGGGTCGTTCCACGGGACGCGTACGATGGCGTCGGTCGCGCCGGGAGCGGCGTCGACCGCTCGGACCATACTCTCGATAGTCTCGAGATCCATTGTCGTGTGTTCCATATCGAGGAGCACGAAGTCGATGTCGAGTTGCGCTGCTGCTTCTGCGATCGTCGGGTGACCCACGGAGATCCACGTTCCGAACGGGTGTTCCCGCGATTCAATCGATTGTTTGATGTTCATGGTTGGTACCGGGACGCGTCTGCGAACAGCACGTATGCGCTGCTTCACAGACGACTAGTATGTTACAGCAGAGCATACGGAAGTACAAAAAACTGCGGGTGATATGGCTCCAACACCTCACCCATATTCGGTAGTGATGGCACTTCATCTGAACCCACCAAAACCTATAAAAGGGATAATAGTGAAGAAGCAGATGATGCGACGTGGTATCACTACGTGTGACGCGTCCGTGACTACGCTATCATATCCATCTGGACCGAACCAGTTCGGCATAGCTCACGCACGCGACAATACGTGTCATACCACGGAACTGCACCGACAACAGAACACGAATTTGATTGGCGACTGCTGAATACACAACATGTACGAGGACTTTGCATCCACACTCGCAGCGACGATGTGGGCCGACTTCGATAAGACCCCGCGCCGCGCGGGCGGCCCTGAGGCAGAGATTACCGACCTCAACACGGTGGTTATCGACGGGAACTTCCCGTGGACTATCGTCACCGTTGAGACGAACGAGGGCGTCACCGGTATCGGCGAGGCTTATCCCTCCCCCGGCGTCCACGAAGTCATAACCGATTACCTCCGTCCGGTTCTGGTCGGAGAAAACCCGACCGACGTCGAGCGGTTGTACTACCTCATGCGAGAGAGCCTCTCGGGACGGGGATCTCAGGAGGGAATCGGTACGATAGCTATCAGTGGCGTCGAAATCGCGCTATGGGACGTCGCTGGGAAACTCCTCGACCAACCGGTCTATCAACTCCTCGGCGGGAAGATGCGGGAGGAGGTCACCGTGTACGCCGACTGCCACGCCGGCGAGGCGATGGTATCGTCCGCCGATGAGGGCCAAGAAGAATCGACGTACGAACCTGAAGCCTACGCGCAAGCAGCGCGAGCGGCCGTCGATGACGGCTTCGACGTCGTCAAATTCGACCTCGACGTGCCCTCGGGCCGGGAGTTCGACACGCTGTCGCGACACTTCGACCCACCGGAGATAGAACACAAACAGCGGGTCGTCGAGGCCGTCACCGAGGAGATCGGCGACGACGCCGAGGTCGCGGTCGACCTCCATTGGAACTTCAGTCTCGAGACGGCGGAACGCCTCTGTCGCGCGCTCGAACCGTACGACCTCGCGTGGATCGAAGACCCGCTTCCTCCGGAGAATACCGACGCAATGCGCGAACTCAAGCGCCGGTCCAACACGACTATCCTCACCGGAGAGAACCGCTACGGTCGCCACGGCTTCCGTGACCTCATCGAGGAACAGGCTGTCGATTTCCTCGCACCGGACGTCCCCAAAACCGGCGGTATCGCCGAAACGAAGAAGGTCGCGGACATGGCAGAGGCGTACTACCAATCACTCATCCCGCACAACATCGGCAGCCCAGTCGCGACGGCCGCAACCGCCCATGTTGGTGCGACGGTTCCTAATTTCGTCGCACTCGAGTATCACGCACGCGAAGTCCCATGGTGGGAAGACCTCCTCGTCCGTGAGGACGACTTCATCCAGAACGGTCGCATTCAGATCCCCGACGGACCGGGACTGGGTATCGAGCTCGACTGGGACGTCGTCGAAGAACACCGGAAAAAGTAGCAGCTACCGGCCTCCCTTCGATAATAGTCTCTCATGAGCAAGTTAGTATGCAGTACCACATACAGATGGATAGCTCCTAGATTGTTGATCCGAGCCAACGAGACGAAGCGATGAGCATCATCGAACTGAGCGCCGGCCTCGCACTACTCGCATCTATCTGTTCTGGACTGCAGGCGCTCGCGGTCGAGTACGGTCTCTCGAACGGTGAGTTCGACGAGGACCGATCCCCGGCACTCACAGCCGCAGTCGTTAGCGTCGCCGTTGGTGTCACCGTCTTCTGGGCGCTTTTATTTTTTCGAGACGTCTCGCTCCGAGATGCCACGGTCGTGAAACTGCTACCGTTCGCGCTCGCGGGCCTCGCCAACCCGGCCGCCTTTCGCCTGCTCTACTTCCAGAGCATCGACCGCATCGGCGCGCGTATCTCAGCTGCGGTCGTAAGCGCGAACCCCGCGGTCGCCGCACTACTGGCGGTTCCCGTCCTCGGCGAATCGCTCACGCTCGGGAGCGGTATTGGACTTCTCTGTATTGTCGGGGGCGGCGGGCTCTTGCACGTAACCGGTGCGACGGGAGCGGAAACGACTGACATCATCGCCGATGAACTGTCGGCCCTCAATGGACGTGACCTGCTTGCACCCCTCGCTGCCATGGGGCTGCTCGCCGGGTCGTTCGTCCTCGTGAAAACCGGGCTTGAGAACTACTCGAAACCGCTGGTTGCGACTGCCGTTGGGCAGACCGCCGCGCTCGTCGCGTTTGGTATGCTGTTCGTCGCGTCAGGAACCTCTCGTCATCGCGTGCGCATCCGTGATTCGACCGCACTCCTCGCGTTCACGCTCGCAGGTGCATTCGTTGCCGCGAACTGGCTCGCGTGGTTCACGGCGCTCCAACTTGGGTCGGTCGTTACCGTCGCGCCACTGTCGAATCTCTACCCGCTCGTTGTCGTTATCCTCTCGTACGCCATCGCCAGGCAGCTGCCGAGGTCTCCCCGCGTCATCGTGGCTATCGGGAGTATCGTCGCGGGAGCGACCCTGATGCAGGTCACGTGATCTCCACACCAGGTACTACTGATGGATCACGTTCGATGAAAAACGGGTTGTCGAGTGGTGGTTAGTGCGGTTACCAGCGCATCCACGATGGATCTTCACACCGGTGGGTCCGCTCGACTGCGTCGATACGCTCGATGTCTTCGGCGTCGAGCGTGAGGTCGAGCGCGGTGTAGTTGTCCGCGAGGTGGTCGGCCGAGCTCGTGCGGGGTATCGCCGCGACGTCGTCTTTCGAGAGGAGCCACGCAAGACTTACGACCGCCTCCGAGACGCCGTGTTTGGCAGCCACGTCGCAGACGGCATCCACGTCGAACACTTCGCCCTGCGCGAGGGGAGAGTACGCAACTAACTGCGTCTCGGTGTCGGCAAGGTAAGACCGGAGTTCCGACTGTTGAAGCAGTGGATGCATCTCCACCTGATTGGCGGCTATCGGAACGTCCACCACATCCCGCGCGAGTTCCAGATCGTCGATGGTGTAGTTACTGACGCCAAGGTGTGAGACGATGCCCTCTTCGACGTAGGATTCGAGAACCGGGAGGACAGTCTCGATGTCGTCCTGGTTGCGAGGCCAATGGTGGTACAGGAGGTCGATGCGGTCGACGTCAAGCCGTTCGAAGCTCTCTTCGACAGCCGTTTGGACATATTCAGTCGTCTTTTCGGGCTCTTCGAAATGAGCGACTTTCGTCGCCACGAAGAGGTTCTCACGGTCGATGTCGGCGGCCGCGATGGCGTTTCCGACCTCTCCCTCGTTACCGTAGAGACGAGCCGTGTCGACGTGTCTGTAGCCCGTGTCGAAAGCCGTAGCGACAGTCTTAGTTCCCGACTCACCCGTGAGCGTGTACGTTCCGAGTCCGAGCTGTGTTCGGTGGTCGAACATACCTTGGGCTTCATCGGTCACGTGTAAAATTGTGGCGCTTGTTCCACCCGACTGGGACGACGCCAGTTCGGAGCCAATAGCTCCAAATCTTTATGCGAAGTGCTACCGAGTGTTTGAGCATGCACGGAACCAACAGCGGCCGTGATAGTAGCAAACACCCGATGCTGACGACGGAGCCAGGGCCCCATCGCCGAGACGAACGCGATGAAGTCGCTCCGGATGCGTTCGAGGGGTGCAACCGACGATGACCTTAGATATCGGGTTCCTCGGCTACCGCTTCATGGGGAAAGCACACGCGAACGCGCTCGCGCGCTTGCCGATGTTCTTCCCGGACACGCCGGAGACGAACCGATCGGTCCTCATCGGTCGCAACGAGTCTGAACTCAGCGAAGCAGCGGCTCGTCTCGGGTTCGACCGTATCGAGACAGACTGGCGTGAGGCGCTCGACGAGGTGGACGTGTTCTACAACCTCGGCCCAAATCACATCCACGCCGAGCCGACCATCGCGGCTCTCGAATCGAACGTCCACGTGATGTGCGAAAAGCCGCTCGCGCCCGAGATCGAGACGGCTCGGCGGATGCAGGACGCAGCGCGCGAGAGTGATGCAGTCGCGGCTACTGGGTTCAACTATCGATACCTCCCGGCGCTCCAGTTGGCAAAGCGACTCATCGACGCCGGCGAACTCGGGCAGATTTACCGATTCAAGGGACGCTGTCTCCAGGACTGGTTGAGCAACCCCGAAGCGGCCTGGAACTGGCGCTGCGACGCGAGCACGTCGGGGACAGGCGTCCTCGGCGACGTGGGATCCCACACCATCGACCTCGCACGGTGGCTCGTCGGCGACATTGAGAGCCTCTCGGGATCACTGACAACCCAGATCACAGAGCGGCCGGATGGCGACGAGATGCGACCAGTCACCACGGACGACGAGTATTCCGCGCTCGTCACGTTCGAGTCCGGTGCCGAAGGTGTCCTCGAAGGGTCCCGAATCGCAACCGGACGGGAAGCGGACAACTCGGTCGAGATCTACGGGTCAAAGGGGGCGCTCAAGTTCACGCTTCGTCGCCTCAACGAGCTCCAAGTCAAGGGAGTCAACGACAGAGGCTACCAGCAGATACTCGTTACCGACCCAGAAGACCCATACCTCGACGCGTGGTGGCCTTCTGGCCACGGACTCGGCTGGGAACACACGTTCGTCCACGAAAACTACGAGTTCCTGACGGCCATCAACGACGGAGAGCAGTATCGACCCAACTTCGACGACGGTGTCGAGGTCCAGCGAGTTGTTGAGGCTATCAGAGACAGCGACCGACGCGGAGAGCGCGTTTCGCTGAACGAATGAGAGGAGAAATCAAACCATGAGAGCAGCACGCTTCTACACGAGCGGAGACATCCGGGTCGAAACAGTCGAGCCTTCACCCGTCAGAGACACAGATGTTCGAATCGAGATCGCAGCCTGTGGAATCTGTGGGTCGGACCTCATCGAGTATCAACAAGGCCCCGAACACACGCCGACCGAGCCGAACAGCCGAACGGGTGCGAGCATCCCGGTTCCACTAGGTCACGAGTTCAGCGGGACGATTACGGAGGTAGGAGCCGACGTCGACCGAATCTCTGTGGGCGACCGTGTTACCGTCAACCCGAACATTCCGTGCCGAGAGTGTCGCTACTGTGAGGACGGACGGTACAACGTCTGCCCGAACGTCGTCGCGGTCGGCTTCCAACTGGGCGAGGGCGGCTTCGCCGAGAGCGCGGTCGTCCCGGCGGCGCAGGTCCACCGGTTGCCGGACGGCGTCTCTCTCGAAGCGGGCGCGCTAGTCGAGCCATTCGCGGTCGGTCTGCACGCGGTCCGTCGCTCGGGGCTGCAAGCGGGCGATACGGTGGCGGTGTTCGGCTGTGGGCCGATTGGATTGACCGCAGTTCAGGCAGCTGCTACTGCCGGCGCAAAGCAGGTGCTCGTGTCAGAGCCGAACGATGTCCGCCGAAACACGGCGCGGAACTTCGGCGCAGACAGCTGTATCGACCCGAGCGAGGAAGACGCCGTCGAGGCCATTCGAGACGCGACGGATGGCGGGGCCGATGTCGCCTTCGAGTTCGCGGGCGTCGAACCGACGTTCAACGCCGCCATCAACTGTACACGTCGAGGCGGGACCGTCACCGTCGGCAGTATGAGTCGCGGCAAGGTATCGACCGACCTCAATGACATCGTCACGGCTGAGCGAACGGTCGTCGGGACGTACTGTTACGGCTTTCCGCCACAGGCGACGCGAACCGAGTTTGATGCCGTTATCGGGTCGCTCAAGGCGGAGGAGATTGACGTCGACGCGTACATCACCGACCGAATCGGCCTCGACGAGATCACGGCGTCGGGATTCGAGAGGCTACTAGAACCGGAGACGGATCACGTGAAAATCGTCGTGAAGCCGACGTAGTCGTCTCGTTTCGGGAACTCAGAGTTCGGTGACCGAGCGGAGGTGGTCGATGTTCTCCTTGGCGTGAACCAGCGGGTGTTCACGCTGATTTTCGATCTCGATGGTCGTGTGACCCTCGTATCCGACCGAGTTGAGGGTATCGTACACCTCTCCGAAGTCAATGACCCCCTTGCCGAGGTCAGTGAAGGCCCAGATGTAGTTAATGATGCTGTCGTAGTCTTTCTTTCCGGCGGTGAGGTTATCGACGTGCGTCTGGAACTCGGCAGGTGGGTCGATGTCCTTGAGGTGGACGTACGCGATATCATCGGCGAATCGCTCGATTCCCTCCTGTACGTCGCCGTACGCGTAGTAGTGCGCCGTGTCGAACAGAAGTTCGAGGTTGTCGGGGCCGTCGTCAAGCCAGCGTCGAATCTCCGACGGTTGTTCGACGTGTGCTCCCGCATGGTGGTGAACGACGGGAGTCACGCCAGCGTCGGAAGCGGCCTCGGCGATGGCGTCGAGCCAGTCGGCGAACGTCTCGTCGTCGACGACGCCCCGCGGTGGAGGTAGGATTCCAAGGAAGTTCGCCCCCAAATCAGCGGCAAGCGGTGCGGCGTCAACAGCCGCCTGCAGGTCATCTTCGGTGTTTAACCAGCCAGCCATGATGCAGTACAGGTCGAGGTCGTACTCGTCGAGCAGTTCGGCGAACTGCTCGCGACCGATCGCGTTTACTTTTCCGAGGCCGATTTCGACCCCATCGTACCGGCAGGCTGCGAAGTCGCCGATACCTCTCGATACTACCGCTTCGGAGTCGTACATGATTGTTGCGTATCCAACGCCCATACATGAATCACGTCACACGCGGTGGACATAATGGTACCGAACAGCACGGCTGCTCTTGGACGTCGGTTCGTCGAAGCGTCGAAGAATTGCGGGGCCGAAGCTTGGGGATGTCTCAGTACGTTCCGACGAGCTCTTTATCTTGATACGATCGGAAGAGGTCCGAGAGGAGTTCGACATCTCGTTTCGCTTCGCGCGGTCCGGTCAGGACCTCAGCCTCACCAGCGATGCAGTCGAGGAAGTACGCCAACTCGCGCTTGAAGCTCTCGTCGAACGAGGGCGTGTGTTCGGTCGCCGTCAACTCGTCGGTGCCGCGTTCGACACGTACTTTCGAGGGCGTGTTCTTGATGAATGCGTTCGAGAACGAAATCGAGAGGGACGCCTCTGGAGTATCGACGCGAATCCTCTCGTCGTACCACTTGCGATCGGTTGCCCCGGACTGTAGCGTACATCGGCGACCGTCTTCGTACTGGACCTGTGCAGTCAGGTACTTCCAGTTGTTGAAAACGTCGACGTGGTCGATGGATTTCACGTCGCCGAACAGCCCACGGAGTGCGTTCACGTCGTGGCAGATGCTTTCAAGATGGTAGCCGTAGGCGTACGCGAGTGTCTCGTCTTCGGTGTCGATTGCCGCGTGCAACTGCGCTGAGCGGTTTTCGCCGCTCGCTTCGAGGAACTCCTCGCTGAGATCCGCTGCGACGTTGTCGTACACGTCGGCGATGACGCCGCCGACGTCCGGTGGGATGACCGTGTTCGTGATGAGGTCGATTTCGTCTTCGTCCTCAACGAGTTCCGCGAAGCGCTGGTAGCTGGGGTCGTAGCGCTTCATGTAGCCGACCATACAGACGGCATCCGTCGCTTCCGCCGCCTCGACGACATCGGCGGCGTCCGACGCCGTCACGGCAACCGGCTTTTCGACGAAGGTGTTGAGGTCCGCTTCGAGGGCAGTGATGGCGGTCTCGGCGTGGGTGTGCATCGGCGTTGCGATGACGACACCGTCGAGTTCGTCGGCTTGCTCCTCGATGAGCGTTGTGCTGTCCTCGTAGCGGTGGGGGATGTTGTATCTGTCGCCGAGTTCTTCGACAACGTTTCGTCCCGGATCGGCGATGGCGTGAACGTCGGCATCCGGCAACTCCACGAGATACGGGAGATGCATTATCTGTGCGATATTGCCTGCACCTATGAGTCCAATACGCATACGTTAATGATTCATCAGTCGGGAAGTTATAGTTTACTCCAGAGGACAATCGTTGCGGAAGTACTCAGTCCGCGTAGCGGACTGTGGAGGCACTTCTTCGACGAGACTGCGACGGTAGGCCAGAAAACGCGCGACCGTTCACCCCACGATATCGTGCCAGTAGTCGTAGTTTCGTTTCGCGTGCAGGAGCGTGTCCTCGGTCTTGTTTTCTATCTCGATGGTGATGTGACCGTCGTAGCCGATGTCCTCAAGTGCATCATGTACGCCCTGAAAGTCGATTGCGCCCTTGCCGAGGTCGGTAAAGGCGTTGTAATAAAGGAAAATCGTATCGAGATGCCGCTCACCGCGGGTCAACGCCTCGACGTGCGACTCGAAGTTATCGCCGGGAGCGACATCCTTGAGGTGAACGTATTCGATGTCGTCTGCGAACCGTTCGATGCCGTCGGTCACATCCCCATCTGGGTAGTGTTCACCGTAGGGGTAGTGGTGAGCAGTGTCCCACAGGAGGCCAAGATTATCGGGTGCCCGGTCGAGCCACGTCTCGATTTCGTCGGGGTGTTCGATGGCGGTCGCGCCGTGATGGTGGATTACGGGCGTGACGCCGGCGTCAGCCGCAGCGTCGCACACCTGTTCGAGGTACCGCTGGAGTTCGTCGTCGGTCGTCGTCCCACGGTGTGGGGGAAGGATGCCGACATACGGTGCGCCGAGTTCAGCGACGGTTTCCGCTCCAGCAGCGATGCGGTTTGCAGCGGCTTCGGATTCAAGCCACTCACCCATTGCACAGTAGAGGTCAAGGTCGTACTCCTCAAGTTTCTCGCTGAACTGGTCCTGTCCGACCGCATCGATTTCTCCGAGGCTCGTCTCGACGCCGTTGTATCGGCAGGCTTCGAACTCCGAAAGCCCCTCAAACAGCGATTCCTCATCATACATGATTGTGGTGTAACCGATTCCCATACAAGAGACATCAGCATAGACCGTGATATAAATTTTGGTGAACGAGAAGCAAAAACAGACTATCGACGAACGGATAGCTACCCTACAGTGAATTCTGATGGATGTTCTACTGCTGAATCGCGCCGGTCATGTGGCCGACGAGTTCTTCGCGATCGATGGTTCCGTCGTTCTCCAACTCGGCCACAAGACTCCCGGAGCGAAGAACTGCAACGCGGTCGGCTACGTCAAAGACTTCCTGCAAGTTGTGGGTGATAAATATGACTGTCTTCCCGGAGTCTTGAAGCTCCTCGATGAGGTCGAGAATCTTCTGGGAACCCTCGACGGACACCTCTGCCGTCGGCTCGTCGAGGATGACGATCCGTGGGTCGGAGATGAGCGCACGTGCGACCGCAATTGCCTGCTGTTGTCCGCCGGAGAGTTCCTCGGTAATTGCATTCGGATCGATTTCGAATCCGATTTCGTCCAGCGCCTCGATGGATCGGTTCTCCATATACTTGCGATCGATTCCTCGGAAGAGTCTCCCAGCGACACCACCTTTCAGCGGTTCGCGGCCCATGAAAACGTTCGAGGCGACGTCATGCTGAAAGGACAGCGACATGTCCTGGAAGACGGTCTCAATGCCAGCGCGCTTCGCCATCGCCGGCGAGTCGAGGACGATCTGTTCAAGGTCGTCCGACTCCTCGTCACGCATGAAGAACTCTCCTGACGTTGCTGGGATGACGCCCGAGAGCAACTTGATAAACGTGGACTTCCCGGCACCGTTGTCTCCGACGATAGAGAGAACCTCGTTTTCCTTGATCGAGAGGCTAACATCTTCAAGCGCGACGACTCCACCGTAGTGTTTCGAGATGTTCCGAACTGAAAGGATGGTTTCGTCGTCTGCCGCTGGTTCGCTGACGACGTTCTGGGCACTGTTAACTGCGGTTTTATCGACCTTAGACATATGCAATTGGTTATCATCCATCACTATAAATGTAGCGGGAACGCCCCCGTGAAGTGTGGACTGAACACCGCGTTGTTTCAGTATCGTCAACCAGTGGACCCCAATCCCCATGGCGTAGTGGAGTGGTCGGAAGCGTGGTCACTAGTCTGTGGCAATGACACCGCGAAAAAGCAGGGGTCCGAAACGCTACTCGTCTAGCTGACTGCAGCGAGCTGCGTTATCGTGTAGACGGCGACGAGCCCCCAGAGAACGACGGTCGCTCCGACGGCCAAGGCTGCGTCTCGACCATTGATTTCGTGAAGTACCTGCGTCGAAGCGTAGAGCAGGTAGAGTATCGGGAGGGCGATAATCGCCACCGCCCCGAGGATGACCGGCAGCACGAAGTTCCATCCCATGAGCAGGACCGGAACGAACAGCAACACCGCTGGGGCGAAACTGTAGATAACGCCCTGTAGTGTCGTGTCGAAATCGCGACGCGTCCCGATGACCTTCAGCGATGCGTGCAGGAAGACGCCCGTGAGCAAGAGCAGTCCCGCTGTTATCATAAGCGCCATCAGCGGTAGCGTCCCGATTGAGGCCACCCCTGGAGTCACGATGATGAACGAAAAGTCCCAGCCGAATATGGCGTCGACAGCACCCATCACGACGAGGGTAACGACGGCCCAGATGAGTGCTCCAACCGCTGCGAAGATGAGCGGTTCGTCGATGCCCTGCACATCGCTTCTGACGTACTCGAAGAACGACCGAGTGTCCGTAGCAATCGAACGAAGCGGAGAGAAGTACTCCTCGGTGAAGTACTCGATACGTAGATCGCGGCTCAGGACCTCGATGAGCACGGCGGCGATGATGAAGATGCCCGTGAATACCTGGAAGAGCCGAACACCCAGTCCGGCGAGGACGAGGATATTCTGTGTCAGCGCGAAGACCAACGCACCGAGGAACGTCCCGGGCATTGAGCCCTTGCCACCGAATAGATTGGTTCCACCGATGACGACGCTCGCGATGACGATGAGTTCGACACCCGAACCTGTCGAAGGCGAGACTGCCTGAGTAAACGCGAGTTGGCCCATACCGGCGAACGCAGCCAAGAGCGCGACCAGCATGAAATTAATAATCTTCACGTGGTCGGTCTTGATACCAGTACGGCGAGCACTCTCTTGGTTACCGCCGGTGAACATCGACCGGTACCCGAAAGCGGTCTTGTTGAGAACGTAGTAGCCCAAGATGAGGAAGACGACCGTCCAGACGATCTGCAGAGGGAACCGGTCGACGAGCCCCGAATTGAGCCCTAAGTCGACGACACCACCGATAGCGAACAACAACGTCGGGTAAATGTCATCAGGTATCGTCGCCGTCTGCCCTCGTAGAATCACGAGGTTGACACCGCGAAGCAGCGTCAGCGTCCCGATGGTAACGATAAGCGACGGGAGCCCCAGTTTGGTTATCATAAGGCCCTGGAACAACCCGTACAGGGCTGCAAAGAGCAACACGAGCAATACGACGAAAACGATCGGGTACCCGCCCGTGTACAGTGTCGCAACGAGTGCGCCACAGACAGCCATTAGCGAGCCGACCGACAGGTCGAACTCGCCTGAGACCATCAGCATCGTCATCCCGTAGCCAATAATCGCCGTGATAGCTGTGTTTCGAACGATTCCTAAGAGGTTGTCGATACTCAGGAATACGTCCGATCGGATGAAGCTACCCAATACGACGAGGACGAATACCGCGAGTATCGCCCCGACCTCCCGACTCTGGAACAGTCTAGCCGTGAGTCCGGGTCCACTATCTCTTGTTACCGAAGCATCTACCTCCGACATATGATAGCCATTGCCGTCATCAATTATAAATCATTGGTATTCTGCGAGTGTTGGAACGACTTGGCAGAATAAAACAAAGTAATTAGAATCGAACGTCGAAGGCGGATACTAGCGGTACGCCGTCGAGGTTCGGTGCGGTTATGAGGCAGTTCGTGGAGGTTGAATGGCACTCACACCGAGTAGTTCTTATCCTGCCAACTCTGGAGCGCACCCCAAGAACCGGAGCGACGCGTAGCGAAGTCAATGTTTGACTGGTCGATGACAGAGATTCCGGTGTTGAAGTCTTTCATTGGGATACCGCGGTCCATGTACTGCCACATCATCTGCACTGGCATGTTCCCCTGACTGTAGGGGTCCTGCCCGGCAGTGAACTCGACGGAACCGTTCTTGATCCCCTCGAGCGTCGGGCCTGGAAGGTCGAACCCACCAACGACCATCTCGTCTTCGAGTCCGTTGTTCTCGACGAGACGCCGACCCGCGATAGCGCCCTGCAATGCCGTCCCGAGGATGAGGTTGATTTCCGGGTTGGACTTGTACTTCGTATCCACCCGATTGATCGCCTGTGCCTGATCCCCGCTCACGTTGAGCGTGTCCAGAACGGTCACGTCACCCTGTGCTTCGAGTGCCATCCTGATACCCTCCGCTCGGGCCGACAGCGCGGGATGGTCGGGTGCCGAAGTCGTCGGGAGTGCGACGATATCAGTGTCGTCACCGACCTTCTCCTTGACGCGCTCGTAGCCGGTCAGCCCAACTGCGACACCGGCTTCGACGAATTTCTGGCCGACATACGGAATGACGGTTCCAAACCGGTCCATCATCTCGTTGAACTCGCCGGCGTAGACGTTCGTGTTGAACGAAGCAACCGGAATATCGTTGTCAAGCGCGTTCTGTATTGGCCGTGTGTACTGGTCTCGGTTCAGGACGCTCGTCGCTATCGCGTCTCGGCCGTTTCGTAGCCGTGAGATAGTTGTGTTGAGCGTCTCGACCTGCT
Organism: Haloferax sulfurifontis; assembly: GCF_014635105.1. NCBI lineage: Archaea > Methanobacteriati > Methanobacteriota > Halobacteria > Halobacteriales > Haloferacaceae > Haloferax > Haloferax sulfurifontis. The sequence continues at coordinate 9,426 of NZ_BMCI01000008.1, read as the reverse complement.
GTGCCGGATCATGGCTCGCCGGTCCAATAAACTCGCCTTTCCAGCCGACATGGTTGAGTCCATCGTTCATCCCAACGATGATCCCCGTCATGAACTCATCGACGACGTGGGTGACAAACACCATCTCCCGTTGTTCTTGTGTTGGGTTCGAGAGATCCATCGAGTCCGCCGTTGGCGGCGGTGTAAGCGGAACTCGTAGGGCCGACGGAAGCTCGTCCGAATTGCCCCCAGTATCTCCGTTACTCTGTGATTGTGTGGTCGTAGTAGTAGTCTCCTGATCGCTTGAACGAAGTCCACTACACCCGGCAAGCCCCGACAGCCCACCAACCAACCCCGCTGCGCTCAGTTGCTTCATCAACTGGCGCCGCGAAACCCCAAGCTCTATCGAGATGACACCATCCTCATCGGAAGGATTGTTACCTGCTGTCATACACCACCCAATTTCGAGAACTAGAATATAAATGTTGTTTTTGAGAGATTACATGAATTAGCCCATGGCGATAGTACTGTATCATACTAAGTAGACCAAAGCTAGTCCGTCAGTCGCGAACAAGATCGGGGGATTTACTGATAATTTACGTGGTGAGTGCGTATATCGTACCGATAACCGCCATATTCAGGTAGTTTGGTTTGCGAGTCGCGAACGATACCTGAGAGAGATAACGGACTTATCGCTGTCATGGGAAGATTGTTCATCTGAGGCTGGTTTGAACCGCGACTCTACACAAACGCCGACCTAGGGGGTGTAATGACCAATAGACAGGCGAAGCACGAAATCAATGAGAAGGGGACCGACGGACGGCCGAAGCACGGCCACTCGTTAGTCGTGCTGAACGTACGTCGTCGGACATGGCGCATTAAGCAGAACTTGCTGTGCGCGATCTCCGAACAGAGCCTTCCCGGCAGGGGACCGGCTAGTTCCCCCAATGAATATTCTGTCGACGTTGAGTTCGCGAGCAACGCGGACGATTTCGGTGGAAGGGTCGCCGATGACACCACGGATTTCGTACTCAATGTCCTTTTCGTCGAGCTTGTGCGCAGGCGTCCGAATGCTCTCGTAGCGTGATGCGAGTTCGTCCGGCTGAAGTCCGCCGGATCTCGGCTCGAAATCCATCTGTTCAAGTAGTTTGTTGTACTCCTCGCGCGGAAAGACGTGAAGGAGGTATACTGTGGCCTGCCATGGAGCTGCGATACTGAGCGCCTCGTCAAGTAAATTGTCCGTGTGGTCGCGGTCGTTTGGTCCAACAGCGATCAGGACTCGGTCGATTGCCATACAGTAGTATTCTATGTTCCCATGTATATCGTTTTGGTTGTGGGTGGTCCAAAAACAAAAAACGTGATTAGACCCCCCAACACCGTTCGGATTCGATTAGTCAAGCGACGCGAACTACCTCGTCCCTCGCTCTTGGAGTGATCCCTGGTCCTGAGCTGGTATTTCAAAGAACTTGTATAGCGGAACGTCCAAGTAGAGCGTATGACGGAGCAAATCGTCATTCTTGGAGCTGGCTATGCAGGTACGGGTGCGGTCAAGAGCCTCGAATCGGCTGTGCGCGGAGACGTCGAAATCACGTGGGTCTCCGATACCGACTACCACCTCGTTCTCCACGAGTCCCATCGATGCATCCGCGACCCGAGCGTCCGAGAGAAGATTACGATTCCGGTCCACGACATTAAGCAGCCCAGCACGACTTTTGTCCAGGACGAAGTCGTCGGCCTCGACACTAATAACCGAGTTGTTACCTTGGCTGAAGGAGACGATCTCGCGTACGATTACCTCCTTATCGCCCTCGGCTCGCAGACTGCGTTCTTCGGAATCGACGGGCTTGCGGAGCACGCGCTTACGCTGAAAAGCCTAGATGACGCGCTTGAGATACACGAAGAGATTCGACAAGCAGCTCAAAATGCCTCGGAGGCGGACCCTGCGAAGGTCATTGTCGGCGGTGCAGGTCTCTCTGGGATACAGACGGCAGGTGAGATCGCAGAACTCCGAGACGAGTACACCATGCCGCTCAAGATCCACCTCGTAGAGGGGCTCGACGAGGTGTTACCTAATAGCGATCCCGAACTGCAACGTGCGCTTCGGAGTCGTCTCGAAGCCCGAGACATCGACATCCTGTGCGGTGAGTTCATCGGGAACGTCGACGAAGAGGTTGTCTATGTCGGAGATCATACCGAACTCGACTACGATGTGCTCGTCTGGACCGGCGGTATCACCGGTCGAGATGCAATGCACGATGTTGGAATCGCGAAGGACGACCGAAGCCACAGGGTCCGCGCTAAGCAAACCTTCCAGACAGAAGACGAACGCGTGTTTGCGATCGGCGATTCCGCACTCATCGACCAGACGGAAGATCAGCTCGCACCACCAACCGCACAGGCTGCGTGGCAGGCCGCTGAAGTGGCCGGTTCGAACCTCGCACGGGCAATCCGGGAGCAACCATTGGAGACGTGGACCCATGAGGATAAGGGAACGGTCGTCTCCGTGGGGGAACGGGCAGTCGCACACGGAGTGAAGGGAGCACCGATGAACACGTTTAGCGGCGTGCCCGCCAAGGTGTTGAAGAAGTTCATTGCTGCTCGCTGGATTGCTGGGGTTGCAGGTGTCCCCGCCGCCATTAGAGCGTGGCCGGATATGTAACCGGGTCGCTTAGTGGAGGAAACAAGCGGAAGATCGAAGCCGACCTGATAGCGCAGTTAGGGAACAGAGCTCGCGGGCTCTGTTGAATCCCTCAACGTTAACATTGAGGAGAGTCGCCCTTCCCAGAGTTTCCGCGGATACTACTTGGAAACACTTCTCATCAAATCGCTAGACTTGAAGTGTGTTTCAACAGAACCAGATAGTTCTATTTTGGCCGCTGTAGCTGCTGGGTGGATGGTGGACCGTCTCAAAAAACAACAACTATTCTAGCCGCACGGTCGGGTTCCACCGAGAGTGGATGTGGCACGGCTGGTGTCGTCCCGTCGGTGGAACCCGCGTCAGCACGGTGGTTACCGAGCGGTGACTGACCAGTAGTGAGCTGTGCTGACACCGCTGGGGAATTGGTGGGACTGGGACATCGTACCTTACCCCAAAAGATTGTAATGCGTTATTCATTATAATTCTACCGATCTCCGTGATTATAGCCAGGCAGCGAAGTTGATACCGACATATGTTCGTGTAGTGCAAACGACTTGAATATTACAGTTCTAGTCTTGTAATCTATTCTCAGAACGTTCGTATTCGGTCGTCTAGCAGCTAACTGCACCGTTCACTAAGATAATAGAACGAAGAGTCCGTTCGTACCAGACAAACAACTGGGCCGAAGCAATATCAGAGGCTTGGGCTTTCTGCCGGCCCAAGCATCAATGGCTATTCACATATCGACCTTGCTTTATCGGCGATTCACCACGCCTACCGCATGAAACATCCGACAAAAGTTGGAGCGTAGATGGCAACCAATGCAGGATAGTAACAGCTGTACAGCAGCTATCTGATCGAAAAATTCACCATGGGTTTTTATGTAATCTGTCGGTGAGTATTTAACGATCCAACTAATTCCGTTTTGTATGCGAGTCTATCGCAGAGATGTCCAGCAGGATATCCGTGAGCTAGGAGCATTACTGGGTAATGTAATCACTACTCAAGAATCGAACGACGCGTTTGAGACAGTGGAAACGCTACGACAGAGTTCCATCGATAACAGAGAAAACACGAGGGAGTGGAGCGCTGTCTCGGGGATTGTTGAAGACGTCGGAGAGGAAGACACCTTGGTCGTCGCACGCGCGTTCACAAACTATTTTGAGCTGATAAACCTCTGTGAGGAGCGCGAGCGAATCCGTGCACTCCGCGAGCAGGTCCAAGCGGGAATGCTCGATGATGGTCTTGAAGAGATGGCAGCCGCACTGACAACGGTTGATAAGGAAGTGGCACAACAGGTTCTGGATGACGTTCTCATCCTGCCGACGTTTACCGCCCATCCAACGGAGGCCCGACGAAATACCGTGAAAGCGAAGTTGCGGTCGATCGCTTCTCACCTCGAACAACTCGACGAACAGTTGTTGACTGACAAAGAGCAGGCCCAGATCGAGCAGGCGATTCGTGCGGAAGTCACGAGCCTCTGGCAGTCTCACCAGACACGTGATCGACCGCCAGAGCCACTCGATGAGGCGAAGAACGTCCAGTGGTATCTCGAAAATGTCCTCTTCGATGTTGTCAGCACACTATACGCTGAGCTGGAAGCGGCGCTTAGTGAACAAGCTGAAGATATCGAGATTTCAAAGATACTCGAATTCAGATCGTGGGCTGGGAGCGATCGGGACGGCAATCCGTACGTGACACCCGAAGTGACGACACAGACACTCGCCCGACATCGGACCGTCGTCATCAACCACTATCGAGATCAGCTCAAGGAACTCTCGAATGTTTTGAGTCAAGATAGCCGAGAGATCTCTCTGAGCGACGGGGTCAAAGCTGCGCTTGAGACCGACCGCGAACAGCTCCCGTCAGTTGCGGCAGAGGCTGAGGACAAGTACCCGAAGCAACCATATAGGCAGATGCTTGAACTGATGCGTGAGCGCCTCACGCGAGTCCAAGACCCGCGGACGGGTGGGTACACTGACGCCGACAGTTTCCAAGCGGACCTCAAGCGACTCGACGCTGATCTTCGTGCTAACGAGGCACACCTCATCGCCGACACCCACGTCAAACCACTTGTTCGAACAGTCAACACATTCGGATTCACGCTGGCAAGCCTGGACCTCCGTGATCACCGGGAGAAACACACTGCGACACTTACCGAAGTGTTTGACAGACAAGGCGTCGACTACGACGGGATGACCGAAGATGAGCGCGTGAGGTTCCTTACACATGCGATTAAGAGCGACGAGTCACTCCTCGATTTGTCGGATACTACGGGTCTAAGTGAAACCGCTGAGCGGATTCTCACTAGGTTCGACGCGCTATCCGACTGGCAACGAGAATATGGTGTCGACGCTATCGATACATACTGTATCAGTATGTGCGAAGAACCCAGTCACGTCTTGGAAGTGCTGTTTCTCGCTAGCGAGGCAGGAGTGACTGATCTCCCCGACTATTCGGGGCTCGATATTGTGCCGTTGCTGGAAACGGAGTCTGCACTGTCAGGTGCCCGGCGAATTATGGGGACGCTTTTTGAGAACGAAGCGTACTCTGACGTGCTGGCTGCACGCGATGACGTCCAAGAGATCATGCTGGGGTATTCGGACTCGAACAAGGAAAACGGGTACCTCGGGGCACGGTGGTCGCTCTACCGGAATCAGAAGCGACTGGCCACGATCTGCGACGACTTCGGAGTGGAGATGCGCCTCTTCCATGGTCGTGGCGGGTCGATATCTCGTGGCGGTGGTCCGATGAATGATGCCATGCTCGCGCTCCCGAACGAGACCGTTACAGGGCAAATCAAATTCACTGAACAGGGGGAAGCTATCGCTGAAAAGTATGCAGAGCCGACTATCGCTGAACGCGAACTTGAGCAGATGGTCAATGCACAGGTTCGCTCCCGGCTAAACGCTATCGACCAGCCGGTTGAACCCGTTGAAGAGGAATGGATAACCGCGATGGAAACCGCGGCCAATGCTGCTCGAACGGCGTACCGGGACCTCCTTTCGGCAGATGGGTTTGTGCAGTACTTCGAACAAGCAACACCAATTTCGGTCATCGAAGACCTCAATCTCGGGTCGCGGCCAGCGTCCCGGTCCGGCGAACGTACTGTCGAGGATCTGCGCGCCATCCCATGGGTGTTCTCGTGGACACAGTCACGGTGTATCCTCCCAGGGTGGTACTCGCTGGCGACCGGACTCAACGCGTATCTCAACGATGAGGGTGATATTGAGACCCTCCAAGAGATGTACGAACAGTGGCCCTTCTTTAGGACGCTGCTCGACAACGCCGCTTTGGCATTGGCTCGGACGGACATGGACATCGCAGCTCAGTACGCCCAGTTAGCGAATCCGGAGCTCCAAGAGCGCTTCTTTGGGGAAATCAGTCACGAGTATGAGGCTGCAGTTGACATTGTGAAGAACATCACCGGTGAAGAATCGTTACTCGGTGGTGGGTGGCTCCAAGAGAGCCTCAACCGACGGAATCCCTACGTTGACCCGCTAAACCTATTACAAATTCGGCTCCTCAGTCAGGCTGATCGCTCCGAACTCGAAGAACGGGCCCTTCGCGTATCGGTGAAGGGGATCGCTGCAGGGATGAAAAATACTGGATGAAGACAGTAAACACACTGCTACAGTAACCAGTGGCTATTTTTCACAACCGGGATTGAGAGTATAATAGAGTGTATCGACGAGACCTCTGTTGAGGAGTATACGATACTCTGAAGCCGTCTTGGGCGCGATCTAACGCATTGCGGACGTCAGCCGGGTCAGACCCACTACTCATCGTTCCCACCCTCCTCAAGGAGGAGATTCTCGACGGTCTCAAACTTGCTGGTCGTGTAGATTGGAATGCCAGAGATGACAATCTCCCGAATGTCGTCCGTGTACGTGGGGATAGCTTGGACTGCTTCGACGTCGATATCGTAGGCGTATCTGTCTCCGTTGAACTCAGCGTCTTCTAAGTCTCGGGCGACAGCGTTCGCCTCTCGCTGATTTGCGGCACGATTCCCCTGGGTGAGTACCCAGAGGTCAAGGTCGCTACGTCGGTCCGCATCTCCACGGGCAACACTTCCGTAGAGGATGACGCCTACAACGCCGTCGAGACGGTTGGTAAGTTCGTCGACGGCGGCTTTTGCAGGCTCTTGGTACTCCGGTTGAGGGATTCGGAGGAGCGGGTCGTCTGGAACGGAGAGCCGCGTCCGGTTGATTTGGACGAGCCGTTGATTGCTCTTTGGTGACTCGACTACTAGCCCATTGTCGACGAGGGTGTTGACGGCCCTCCGAACCGTCTGTTGGGAGTGGTCGATCTGCTCAGCGACTTTGCGGAGCGAGAACTGATTGAATCGGTGGTTGGTTAAAAAGAGCAAGATATCGTTCGTCGCCTTACTTTTGAACAATTCTGGGTTCTGAGCTGGTATCGAGAGAGATATCGAGATACCGTGTGTGTCATCTAATTCCGTCTGATGGCTCATATGCCACACTACGGCTCACTATTATAAAAATTTTATACGTATATTTGAGATCACTTAAGTAGGTGTGGGGAGGGGTTCCCCCGGAATGTGGATTAACCTATGAAATTGGCGTCAAGGAGATCCGATTCGCTAGAACTGGAGGTGGAGTATCCCACTCATCGAGAGCAAGGATTACGATAATCGACTCAGAGTGGGTAAGCAAGCTGTTCTCGACAAAGGAGGGGCTCGCGAGTCCGTGATGTAGTAATTGGCGAACAGCATATCCAGACCGTCTACATCAAGGGCTTGATCAGGTCCACCTCATCCCTCGGAAGCATCGAACTCATCTCCCGAGGTGGCTTGCCACAATCTCGACACCGCACCAGTTTCTGTATAGCGTTATATGATATATTTTTGGGCAGGTCTTCAGTACCCGTATTTTACTAATTTTCGTTGTGTATGCTCCACTCCCGCATAAGCCGAAGTATTAACTAGATTGGAGATTGTCGTAGACCAATGAAAATCTCACATTCAGAATCACCCCAACACGCAGCGAGCGGGTTGCTCCCGGGTGAGAAGGCGTGAATCAGCAGTCCGACTCCCAGGGTTTGAGCGTTGAAGAGACAGCTTCAGAGAACGAGACGAGAGAGCGACGGTACAAGTGGTCCCAGATGAGTCTCGACGAACTCGTCGACGTCTACTGGCAAGATATTGCGCCGAAGCGACATCGCGATGGGTTCGACGAGGACCGAGACGTTCCAACCTACGAGTGGCTCACCGATCACGGATACAGTGGTATCGCGTACGCGCTACGCGAGCACCACGACCTCACACCCAAGCAGTTCTTCGTCGACGTCGTCGGCCTCGAAGACGAGGAATCTGTGGGGTGGGAGTGGAACGTCGATGACGAAGATACTGTCAACACTCTAGAAGTGTACCTCAAATCGATACAAACCCGTGGTGGACGGGCAGAGAGTACCGTCGAGACCCACCGCACACGGTTGGCGAAGTGGGTTCGGACGTACCGAGAGTTGCACGAGAACGATGCTTTGCTCGAACCATTGTCTGACCTCAACCAGCAGCCGCGAGAAATCGAACGCTGTCTTGCCGTCCTCGACGTGTTCGACGAGGAACTATCGACTGACCGCTCGAAGCTCGAGTATCTGCACGTCGCCAGAGCGTGGTACGCCTTCGTAAAGCGTCGGAAGTACGCGAAATACAATCCACTCGCCGAGGCTGGTGAAGAGTTCGGCTGGGAAGCCAGCGAACCAGATCCACAGGCTCTCTCGGCGTCGCAAGTGCGTCGAATCTACAGTGAGGTGGATTCGCCCGAAGTAGAGTTGCTCGTCGTTGCGCTCGCTGGGTGGGGGTTACGTCCCTCAGAGGTCGCCGCGCTGCACGTCGACCAGGTGGTCTTGGATGCAGAGGACCCGCATCTGTCGTTCGGTGATGGAGAGCGGAAGAACGGCCCTGGAGAGGTGACGTTACTGTATGGTGTGGATGTCGTCGCTGATCGGATTGATACGCTTTCGGACCGTGAAACGTGGAATGGGTATCTGTTTCCCTCTCGCTCTTCATCCACGGGACACGTCTCAGTCAGCACAATACGTCGTCGATTCAAACAGCTTGCTGACACTGCTGAAGTTGTCGTCGATGGCGAGACACCGACTCCGAAGATGGGTCGGCGGTTCTGGTACTCGGCGTATCAGGAAGCAGTCGGAGACGTTCTGGAGGGACTCGAGGGAGTTGCTGAAGACCAAGGAAGTTCGTCAACGGAGGTCGTTCTTCGTAACTACCTGTCGAGAGAGCAAGAGCGGAAGGCACGGCGAAGAAGGATGTACGAGAAGTTGAAAACGGCACTAGACGTGTGAATTTTATCTTAAGTCATTTGCTCTATACAAATACAATAGATGTTCGGGTCTTCAGATAACGGAGGGTGTTGTTGATGACTGCCTCTATGTGTTGCCTACCATCCGGTGATGATGGGAATTCACAGCAGAGAATATGGGAACAGTGTGCGGAGATGCTACGAGTTGCTATCAACGAACAACTCGCCGGAGAATCTAGTCCAGTGCTTATCGACGCGATTCCAACAACAGGAAAGACTCACGCTGCCGCTAGTGTGGTGGGAGAACTGGACGAACAAGTAATAGTCCTCTCTCATCTGCATGAAACTAGAAACACACTCGAAGAACGGATTGAGTCAGAATCCGTCGTCCGATTACCTTCACTCAAACACGATTGTCCTACTGTCAATGGTGACAATCCCTTTGGTGAAGAACTACTTGATCGGCTGTGTTGAATCGCCATACTGCATTCGAATTCACTGTTTCACGAAGCGTTTGATGTTGTAGAC
>NZ_BMCI01000007.1:0-210838 GCF_014635105.1 Haloferax sulfurifontis | reverse complement strand
CTCGTCGAGATGGTTCACTATCTCTTGCAAGAGTCTCCGAGTAAAAAATTCTAACGATTACTATATTTCACGTGATTCCGACCTGACGACTTCCCGTCGGATCCGTTCGCTTCGCTCACTTCTCCGACGACTTCCCACTCGCTCGCGCTCGTGGGAATCCAGTCGGGCCCGTATACTTCTGGAGCGCTTCAGAACCAAAGAGTGAGCGCTCTAACCGTCAAGTCTGCATATTTTTTTGCGCCCCGGTTTCGTCACGCACTGTGATACAGGCCGTCGCCAGCTATCGGTTTCGTGGATTCAAACACAGGAACGGTCGTAGGTACACTCGATAGTTAACTCTCACTCGTCCCTATCGGGTTCCAACGGAATACGGTCGAGGCCAACAGTATCGTAGTCCTGTTCACTGGAGAGAACTTCCTCGTCGCTCGTCGCAATCACCCCCGCGTGAAGTGCATCGAACGGTGTCAGATGATACTCTCCGAGGAACGCCGCCGCCGCGAGAACTGCATCCTCGTGTTCTTTCGGCGTTATCGGAACGAGTTCGAGGAGGTTCGCAATCGCTCGTGGAGCATCGACGTCGTATTCCGACTGCTCACGGTCGTAGAAGAGAACAAGAACCTCTGCGTAGGCCAGAATCGACGTGTGGATGTCGTCGCGTTCTTCGAGGGCTTCGAGTGCTGATTCACGCAACCAGTCTTCGTTTTTTACTAATGCAATCAAGAAGTCTGTCTCGACGTACACGAATCAGGCCTCGCGGTTCTCCGACCGCTCTTGGTCCTCGGCTTCGATTTCCTCGGCGATTGCTCTCCGTGCTTCGTCTTTGAGTTCGTCGGCTTCACCCTCCTCGAAAGCGTCACCGACTGCCTCTCGAAGACCCTCTAATGGGTCGTCGTCAACCGGAAAGAGCGCAACGTGACTCGGGAGTTCGACGATGCGATAGCGCTCGCCGAACCGTGACCGTACGTCCTTCGGGAGGTAGATTCGTCCCCGTTCGTCCGTAGATTTCGACATGGTTCACGTAGTACGGGAAGAATCAAAAATCTTCCCGCTACCCTTTTGGTTCTCCCACTATCTCAGCGTCTGCTATCAGGTCGGGACGTTGCACAGAAAACCGCCAGACCGAGAACCGATTAACACAGTTCTGTCACACGCGATGATGCATTCCCGTCGGGCCCGTTCACTTCGCTCACGTGACTCCCGGCGGGGATGTCACCGACCGTCGGTTACATACTATCTGACATACTCGTTCGTGATATGACCGACGACTTTCCCGCCGAGGCCGCGGCCATCGTCCAGCGACACATCGAGGACGAACACGGCTACCTGTCGTGGCTCGATACCAGCGTCGACGCCATCGAGCGCGGCCGCATCGTGATGTCGATTCCGTACGACGAAAAGCTCACCAACACCGTGTCGCCGCCCACCATCCACGGCGGCATCGCGGCGACGCTCATCGACACCGCGGGCGGCATCGCCCTCCGGACGATGCTCGACGACCCGGTCGCCGGCGGCGTCGCCACCATCAACCTCAACGTGAACTACCTGCGGCGGGCGTCGGGCGACCTGACCGCGGTCGCCGAGGTCGTCCGCGCGGGCGGGTCGGTCGGCGTGAGCACCATCACCGTCGTCAGCACCGACCCCGAGGGGGACGCCGACGTGGCCGCCCGGCAGTCGCCGTCGAGCGACTGGGACGACGCCGTCGCCACCGGACAGGGCGCGTATCGGCTCTTTCGGGACTGAACCGCGGTCGTGACCGACGCCGGCCCCGGCACCGGCCGCGTCCGGCGGGACCGACCGGCTACTCGAACGACACGTCCGCGAGCGCCGTCGTCTCGCCGAACAGCCAGTCGGCGTGGTCGACGGCGTACGCCTTGTGTTCTTCTTCGATGTAGCCGAGCGCGTCGGTGACGAGAATCGGCCGGTAGTCGCGCAGGCCGGCGCTCCCGGCGGTGTGGAGGACGCAGACGTTCGCCAGCGTCCCGCAGACGAGCAGGTCGTCGACGCCGTGGCTGTCGAGCCAGCCCTCCAACTGCGTCTGATAGAACGCGTCGTAGGTGTGCTTCTCGACGACGAGGTCCCCCTCGCGGACGTCGAGGTCGCCGTGGAGGGCGGCGTCCCACGTCCCCTCGACGACGTGTTCGCCCCAGCGCTCGAACTCGTCGTAGTAGTGGTTGTCGTCGAACTGCTCCGGCGGGTGGACGTCGCGGGTGTAGACGACGCGCGCGCCGGCGTCGCGGGCGGCGGCGACGAGTTCCGTAACCGGCTCGATTGCGGATTCGCTCCCCGGCGCGAACAGGCTCCCGTCGGGGTGACAAAAGCCGTTCTGCATATCGACGACGACCACCGCGGTTCGGTTCGGGTCGAGTGCCATGTCTGTGGGTTGCGCCGGGACGACCAAAACAGTACGCGCCGCCCCGGTTTCGACTCGGCCGACCCGCCCCAAACCGACTCGACTGCCCCGACCCGACCAACCCGACCCAGAACCGGCTCGCAGTCCGCCGTTTCGACGCCCGAACCCGACAAGGTACTTCACTCCGGAGTCTAAGGGTACGATATGCGAACCACCGGTCTCCGCGCCGTTTTCGCCGCCGTACTCTTGGTTCTCGCCGGCTGTGCCGCCCCCACGGCCGCGCCCGGCGGCGACGCGTCGCCCGCGACTCCCCACCCGGACAGAGACGGCTTCGACGACCCCGACCAGGACGTCCTCGGCTGGGAGAACGGCTACTGGTACGACGAGCCCATCGCAGTCGACCAGTCCGACGGGCTGAACGACTCCGAGATGGAGGCGTTCGTCGCCCGCGGGATGGCCCGCGTCGAGCACATCCGACAGTTGGAGTTCGACGAGCGCGTGCCCGTCAGCGTCGTCTCCAGAGACGACTACCGGAGCGCCAGCGCCGGCGGCGCCGCCTCGCCCGACTCCGAGTACAACCGCTGGAACGATCAGGTGTGGGAGGCGCTTTTCATCGCCGGTGAGTCGACCGGGAGCGCGAGCGCCATCTCGGCGACGACCGGGAGTTCGGTCCTCGGCTTCTACTCGCCGTCCGACGGCGAAATCAAAATCGTCACCGACTCCCCGGGCGAGCCGACCATCGACAACGCCACGCTCGTTCACGAACTGGTCCACGCCGTTCAGGACCAGCGGTTCGACCTGACCGACGCCCGCTTCCGAAGCGAGACGCAGGACGGCGACCTCGCCACCGACGGCGTCATCGAGGGCGACGCCAGCTACGTCGAACGACAGTACAGCGAGCGGTGCGCCGCCGGGACGTGGGACTGCGTCGCCACGCCCGACACCCAAAACAGCCGCGGCGGCGACCCCAACCTCGGCGTCCTGATTACCATCTACCAGCCGTACTCCGACGGCCCGGTGTACGTCCACGACCTCTACGAGCGAGGCGGCTGGGAAGCCGTCAACGACGCGCTCCGCAACCCGCCGGTGTCCACCGAACAGACCATCCACGTGACCGACGAGTCGCCGCGTCCCATCTCCTTCGCCGACGAGGGGACGAACGGCTGGAGCACCTTCCCCGACCAGGGCGTCGAGGGCTCCGACACGGTCGGCGAGGCGTCGATGTTCGCGATGTTCTGGTATCAGGCCCGCACGTCCGGCGCGGAGACCGTCCGCGTCGAGTCCATCGCTGACACGAACTCGCGGTACGACACGTACAACTACGACGCCGAGCCGTCGAACGGCTGGGCGAACGACCGCCTGTTCCCCTACCGCAACGCGGCCGGCGCGGACACCGAGTACGGCTACGTCTGGGTGACCGAGTGGGACACCGACGGCGACGCACGGGAGTTCCGTGACGCCTACCTGAACATCCTCAGCGCCCACGACGCCACCCAGCGGGACGACGGCGTCTACGTCATCGAGGACGGCTCGTTCAACGACGCCTTCCGGGTCGTCCGCACGGGCGACCGCGTGGTCGTCGTCAACGGGCCGACGCCGGCCGACGTGGACGAGATTCGGCCGGGGCTTGCGTCGTAACCCCCCCGCCGAGACGCTTTTTCGTCTCCCGCCCGTGGACTCGCTATGAACCGCCGTCTCGCCGCCATTTTCTCTGCAGTTCTGCTCGTCGTCGCCGGCTGTGCCGCCCCCGTCGCCGACCCGGACGCCGCGGGAGCCGGCGCCACCGCCGGCGACGGGACCGCGGACACCGCGGCCGACTGGTCGTGGCCCGACGACCCGCCGACGGACCGACTGGGCTGGGAGGACGGCTACTGGTACAACGAGTCCATCGCGGTCGACCAGTCCGACGGGCTGGACGACTCCGAGATGGAGGCGTTCGTCGCCCGCACGATGGCGCGCGTCGAGGTCGTCCGCGAACTGGAGTTCGAGGAGTCCGTGCCGGTCGAGGTCGTCTCGCGCGCCGAGTACCGAAACGAGTCCGACGAGTCGACCGACCCGGTCCACGGCGACTGGAACGACCAGGTGTGGGAGGCGCTGTTACTGGTCGGCGAGGACCGGACCATCGACGAGGTGTTCGACGAACTGTACGGCGGCGTGGTGCTCGGCTACTACGACCCCTCCGAGGGCCGCATCGTCGTCGTGAGCGACGACGACCGCCCGACCATCGACCGCCGGACGCTCGCCCACGAGCTGGTCCACGCCGCACAGGACCAGCAGTTCGGTCTGGACGGCTCGCCGTCGACGCAGGACGCCCAACTCGCCCACGGCGGGCTGGTCGAAGGCGACGCCCGCTACGTCGACGGCCTGTACGAAGCCCGCTGTGAGGCCGACTGGGACTGCGTCCCTCAGCCGTCGAGCAGTGGAGCGGGCGGCGGGTCGGTCGACTATCCGGTCTTCCTCGTCATCTACACGCCCTACAGCGAGGGGCCGACGTTCGTCTCGGACCTGCGCGACCGCGGCGGCTGGGCGGCCGTCGACGCGGCCTACGCCGACCGCCCCACCTCGACCGAGCAGGTGCTCCACCCGAACCGGTACCCCGACGAGCGCCCGGTCGCGGTGACGGTCGAAGACCGCTCGTCGGCCGCGTGGACGCGCTACGACACCGACCCCGTCGCCGACGCGGTCGGCGAGGCGTCCATCTTCGCGACGTTCTGGAAGCACCGCGCCGTCGACCGGACGGGCCTCCAACAGGACCCCGGCGCGTACTCGCCGTACAACTACACCGCCGAGCCCTCGGCGGGCTGGGCCGGCGACGCGGTGGTCCCCTACCGCCCGGCGTCGGACGGGACCTCCGAGGCGAACCCCCACGAGCGCGGCTACGTCTGGCGGACGGTCTGGGACACCGAGGCGGACGCCGAGCAGTTCGAGCGGGCGTACGTGAACGACACGCTCCGGCTCTCTCTCAACGCGTCAGTCGCGGGTGAGGACACCTACCGCGTCGACGACGGCCCCTTCGCCGACGCCTATCGGGTGACGAGAGACGGCGACACCGTCACCGTCGTCAACGCGCCGACCGTGGCGCAGTTGGACGAGATTCACGAGCGAAGCTAGGAGAAAGCACTTGTAGTATCGCTGACGGCCGTTTCGTATGCCCCGACGTCTCGGTCGGTTCGCGCTCGTCGCCCTCTCGCTCGTCCTGCTCGTCGCGGCCTTTCTCTTCGCCACCGGGACGCTCGTTCCGTGGTCGAACAGTTGCCCGCCGCAACTCGACGTGGACCCGGCCGACGACGTTCCGCCCGACGCGGAGATAGTCGCCTACGAGTCGCTCACGCCCGCCGAACGGGCCGCCTTCGACGACGCGCTGGCCGCTGAATCGATGATTTCGCTCGAAGACCGGCCGTGGTCGCCGGGCACCGGGTACGTCCGGAAGAACGGGACGGTCTACTTCGCGGCCGTCGCCGTCTGCTGACCCGTTGAAGAGAATTCGTCTTCGACGCACGTGACCGATTATACACCTTTTTCATCGGCCGGGTGGAATCCGCGCCAATGAGTGACTTCGATATCGTCGGTCCCGAGGCCATCCGCGACGGCGTCGCGACCGACGCCTACTTCGAGCGGACCGAGGCGACCCTCCGACACGCGGGCAAGAACCCCCGCGTCGTCGCCGAGGTGACGGCCGACCAGTTCCCCGACGGCGAGTTCGAGCTGTTCGCCGGCGTGAAGGACGCCGCGGAACTGCTCTCCGGCCGCGATATCGACGTCGACGCCGTGCCCGAGGGCACGCTGTTCGACGGCGGCCCAGTGATGCGAATCGAGGGCGACTACCTCGAATTCGCCCGGCTCGAAACCTCGCTTCTCGGCTTCCTCTCGCACGCGTCCGGCTGTGCGACGGCCGCCCTCGAAGCCCGCTCGGCGGCCCCCGACTCGACGGTGCTGTCGTTCGGCGCGCGACACGTCCACCCCGCCATCGCCGCGATGGTCGAGCGGAGCGCCCTCGTCGCCGGCCTCGACGGCTTCTCGCACGTCGCCGCCGGCGAGATTCTCGGAAAGGAGGCGTCGGGGACGATGCCCCACGCGCTCCTCATCGCCTTCGGGCGCGGCAATCAGGCCGAGGCGTTCCGCGCCTTCGACGAGGCGGTCCCCGAGGACGTGCCGCGAGTCGCCCTCTGTGACACCTACGGCGACGAGACCGAGGAGGTCCTGCAGGCCGTCGAGGCGCTCGGCGACGACCTCGACAGCGTCCGCCTCGACACCACCTCCTCGCGCCGCGGCGACTTCCGCCACATCGTCCGCGAGGTCCGCTGGGAACTCGACGCCCGCGGCCACGAGGACGTGGGTATCTTCGTGAGCGGCGGTCTCGGGCCGGCCGAACTCCGCCACCTCCGCGACGTGGTCGAGGGCTTCGGCGTCGGCGGCTACATCTCGAACGCCAATCCGGTCGACTTCGCGCTCGACATCGTCGAGGTCGACGGCGAACCCGCGGCCAAGCGGGGGAAGCTCTCGGGCGTCAAAGAGGTCTATCGCACGGCCGACGGCGGCCACCACGTCGGCCTCCGCGGGCGTCCCGGCCCGACCGACGGCGAGTCGCTCCTCGAACCGCTCATCCGCGACGGCGAGGTCGTCTCGGAGTTCGACTTCGACATCGACGCGGCCGCGACGCGGGCCAGAGAAGACGCCGAACTGGTCGGGTTCGGCGAGAAGTAAGACCGCGCTTTCGTTCTGCGGCGACGCTCGGAGCCGTCGCTCGCCGGTCGCATCTCTCCCCCCAAGGAGTCGAGTCGTCGCCGAGACGACTTACAGCGCTTCGACGCTTCCGCCGTCGTCGCGCTCGCGGAAGACCTGCCCTTCGAACAGGGTGATCATCGTGTCGTCGTCCTGCCACGCCAGCGGCGACAGGCCGGCTTTGCGACAGGCGTTCGTGAGGAACTCCTCTTTCGACCAGCCGAGTTCGATGGGGAGCGTCGGATACATCCAGCCGTGGGTACCGCCGGCGTCGATGGCGACGCCGTGGGTGCCGAGTTCGATGTCTGCGACTGGGTCGTTAGTCAGCGTGTAGTTGTTGACGATACAAACAGAGATGTTCAGGTTCGGGAGTTCGGGTGCTTCGATTTCGGTCTGGCACGAGTCGCCCGAGGCGGCCTTGATGGCCGCGTCGACGATGGCGTGACCGAGTTGGTCTTTCCCCCGATACGCGCCCGCACAGCCCCGCAGTCGACCGCGCCCACGTGTCGACTTGATGCGGACGAACGCCCCGGTTCGGGCGTAAAACGCGTCGCGCATGCTCCCCGGTTGTTCTCTCTGTCCGTGAAGAACGTACGATTCGACCGATTCCCGCGCTAGTTCGACCGCCCGCGCCCCATCATCGTAGGTGAGGTGTACGGTCTGCGCCTCGGACATACTATCATTCAAGTTCTGTGGTGACTTCAACGCTTCCCTCGATTGTTATCCGGCTGTTATGTGAGACTGTTGCGATATAACGTGTGGCTAAACCCCGGTAGGACCCCGTTAATCGAACCGCTTATCCGACCGACCTGACTAGGGTAGGTCGGCAGAGAGAGCCCAGTTCCCGTGCCCGAGACGGGCATGAGGAAAGTCCCCCCACCGTCCGAACGGGTGACCGGGCGCAAGCCCGGAGTCGGAGACGGCTGGCGCTGGAACAGAAACGAGACCGCTCGACCCGACCGATGATGCGCGCGCGACGGCCACGCCGTCGCCGGCGCGGACGGGTTCACCGTCCGCGAGCGAACCGACCCGTAAGGGGAGGGAGTTAACCCGCAGAGGGAAAGATGGCATCCGCCATCGCCGACGGTCGAGAACGGATGGAACGGCGAATCCTCACCGGTGCAAGTCCGCGCCGCGAAGGTAGTTCGGACGGCGCGTCGGGTTCGCCCGTCGCGCCCTCGGGGCTCGCCCCGAGAAGGACGCGGACGCTGAGCCGAATGCTGGGACGAACAGAAGGGGGCTTACTCCTCTCAGCCGCTTTCGAACGCCCGAGCGACCGCTCCGTCTGTCGGTCGCCTCGTCGGGAAACGCTCTTGACCGTTCGCCGCCGCAGTCTCGGTATGCGCGGTTCGATTCTCCTCGTCGCGGCGCTCGTCGTCCTCGCCGGCTGTGCCGCGCCGGTGTCGCCGGGAACCGACGCGACGACAGCGACGACTGCCACGCCTGCGGCTTCGCCACCGACCTCCGAAGCGACCACGGCGACCGCGACACCGACGACGTCGCCTCCGTCGACGACCGCGACCACGGCCGCGACCGCGACCGCGACCACCACGCCAACCGCGTCGCCGACGCCCGAACCGACGGAGACGTTCACGCCCGCCTCCGGATACGGACCGTGGGGGTCAGAGCCGGTCGTCGTCGCCGTCGAAGCGCCCGACGACGACCGCGACTACGCCGCGTTCGTGAGCGAAGCCACGGCGTTCTGGGAGGCGAACGACGCGCGCTACCTCGGATACGAAGTCGCCTACGAGGTCGACGCCGACGCCCGCGACCCGGACATCGTGGTCCGCTTTGTCGACGCCGTCCCCGAGTGCGGCGGGCAGACCGACGCGGTCGGCTGTGCGCCCTATCTCACCGACGCGAGACAGATAGACCGCCCCGAGACCGTCTATATCCGCACCGGCTTCGGCGACGACTCGACGGTCGACATCGTCGAACACGAACTCGGCCACACCCTCGGGCTCGCCCACGGCGACGAGCCCGCGGAGCTGATGAACGCCACGGGCATCCTCTACACGCTCCCGCGGACGAACGCGACCGACAAGGCGTTCCCGTGGGACGACCCGAACTTCACGGTCTACGTGGACGACGCGAACGCCTCGGACCCCGACGCCGCCCGCGAGCAGATTCGCCACGCCCTCGACTACTTCGAAGCCGGCGCGCCGGGGATGCCCGACAACCTCACCTACACCTACGTCGACGACCCGGCGGACGCGGAGGTGCGCATCTCCTTTGCGGACACCTCGCCGTGCGCCGCGGGCGCGGCCTCCTGCGCCATCGGCGGCGGCTACGACCCGGACGGCGACGACGCCTTAGAGACCTACAGCGACTACCGGGTCGTCCTCGTCGACCTCGACACCGAGGCCGTCGGCTGGCACGTCGGCTACTGGACCGCCCACTATCTCGGCGCGGAGGCCGACGAGGACAAGCCCGAACCGTTCCGGAACGCGACGTACGGCGAGCGCCGGAGCGAGTGGTGGACGTAGCGGGGTCGCCGCGCCGCGCGTCGGGCGCGCGCTTCCGAACCCGCCGGTTTCTCACCCATCCGAATCGGCCGAGTCCTTCTTTGGTACGGCCCGCGTAGACGTTGTCGTGATTCCCACCGACAGGCACGGCGACGCCCACCCCGCGTTCGACGAGGAGTCGTTCCGCGACGCGCTCGCCGAGTTCGGCGGCACCGACGCCGAGCGCCGGGTCGTCGCGCGACAGGCCCGCGACCTCGCCGACTCGGGGCAGGCCGAGGCCGACCGCGGCACGCCGCTCACGGGCGACGAAATCGTGCGCAACATGCGCGACGCGCCCGAGGGCGGCCCCGCGACGCGCTGGAACTGGTGGCTCGGGGCGCTCGAAGCCGCCTACGGCGGCTACCGCGAGTTCCAAGTCCGCCGCATCCCGAAGGCCTGAGCGTCGCCTGTCGCCCGTTTTGCGGTCCTGTCGGTCGCCGTTTTCGCCGCGCTCCAGCGGCGCGACACGCTCTCCGTTCGCCCACCGTCTCCCGCGGACTTCTGTCGCTTCGAAGCGGTCGGAATTCGCAGAACGCCCCGTCTTTCCCCCCGGTCAAAACCAAAGCAGATTACACGCTTGTTACAGAAAAGGTGTGTAACGCGTACGACCAACCCTACCGGTGATGCCTACTCTACAATGACTGACAACTACGACGTGATTATCGCGGGCGCGGGCCCCGCAGGTGGACAGGCGGCACGAGACCTCGCCGCCCGCGGCTACGACGTGTGCGTCCTCGAAACCGAGTCCGAAGATGAGTTCCCCTCCAGGAGTAACAAATCGACCGCCGGGACGTTCCCGTCGACGATGGCCTCGTTCAACATCCCCGACGAGGTCGTGATGAACTTCACCGACGACGTCGTCTTGGAGTCCCCGAGCCACCACTACCACCGGCACCAGCCCGGTGCGGTCCTCGAATTCGCCGACTTCAAGAACTGGCTCGTCGACGAGGCGGAGGCCGACGGCGCGGAGTACCTGTTCGACGCGCGCGTCTCCAAGCCCGTCATGGAGGGCGGCGAAATCGTCGGCGTCCGATACAACGGCGACGAGGAGGTGTACGCCGACATCGTCATCGACGCGACCGGACCGAGCGCGCCGCTCGCCAAGGCCCTCGACGTGTGCGACCTCGACCGACAAAAGCAGGCCATCGGCATCGAGTTCGAGTACGAGGGCATGGACCTCGCGCCCGACGGCTACGGCGACCTCACCGACGCGATGATGCTCCGCCTCGACCACGACATCGCGCCCGGCGGCTACTCGTGGATATTCCACACCGGCGGCGACACCGCGAAAGTCGGCGTCTGCTACATCCAAAACGAGGGCCACCGCCACAACGCCAAGTCGGGCTACACCATCGACGACTACCTCCAGTACTGGACCGAGTCCGACCCGCGCTTCGCGAACGCGGAGCGCATCGCGGGCAAACAGCACCGCGGCTCCGCGCACATCCAACTGCCGGGTCGCATGAGCACGGACAACTTCATGGCCATCGGCGACACGGTCCCGACCGTCGACCCGCTGTGGGGCGAGGGCATCGACAAGTGCATGCGGTCGGGCCGGGTCGCGGCCGCGACCGCCGACCGCGCGCTCACTAACTCCGACCGCGACACCTCGGCGTCCGAGCTCGCCGTCTACGACCAGCTGTGGCACGAGCGCGTCGCGCCGAAGGTCAAAAACCGGCTGTTCATGACGGAGATGCTCTACCGCGCCTCCAACGAGCGCTACGACAAACTGCTCGAAGACCTCCACCGCCTCCCCGACGAGCAGTTAGACGCCGCGAACGGCGGCAGTCCCCTCGCCATGTTCCGCATGCTCAAGTTCGAAGACCTCTCCATTCTCGCGTCCACCGCGCGAGACTGGTTCTCGAACTGAGCCGCCGGTCGACACGCGCGTTTTCCTCCGCCTCGCCTCCGCGCTCCGTCGCCCGCCTCTCATCTCTCGTCTCTCACCGGCCGGTTTCGCATCCGCTCACCCGTCGCCTTCGCCGTCGTCGCCGTCACCGAGCGCCGCCAGCGCATCGGCCAGCGCCGCCCGCGCCGACGCGACGTGTTCGTCGGCCGCCTCGTCTTCGGTTCCGCCGACGTTCGACAGCAGGCGTTCGACGTGGCCGAGTCGCGTCCGGACCACCTCGTCGTCTGGAAGCGGGCCGACCGCGAGGTCGCCCGCGACCGCCTCCGCCTCGCCGAGCCACCGGCTCGCGTCCTCGCGGACGGGCCGGGTCGCCGTCGCGGCGAGGCGGTCGTGGAGCGTCGTCACCAGTCGGTCGAGGTCGCCGTGGTCGGGTTCGGCATCGGTATCGACATGGGAGTCGGAACTGGCGTCGCCGTCGGAGTCAGGGTCGGAGCCGGTCACGGTTCGGGAGACGGCGGCCGGCCTGAAAAGCGTCGAGTCCGCGATTCCGCCGGGCCCGGAGGTCCGGCGGGACCGACGAGCAAAAGCCCCTCCGGTCGGTACTGCCGGCAATGAAACTCCAGTTCCTCGGCGGGGCCGAGGAGGTCGGGCGCAGTGCGATTCTCGTCAACGACTCGCTGTTGCTCGACTACGGGATGCTGACCGGGAACCCCCCGCAGTTCCCCGTCGGCTCCGTCGACCCCGACGCCGTTGTCGTCTCCCACGGCCACCTCGACCACGTCGGGACGGTCCCCTCGCTCCTGTCGGGCGACGACTGGCCGGCGGTCCACTGGACGCCGCCGACCGACGAACTCGCCCGGACCCTCGCGCGCGACACGCTCAAACTCCACGGCGGGAGCTACAACTGCCCGTTCACCGAGACGCACGTCCGGCGGATGACCCAGCAGTCGGCACACCACGACTACGGCGAGGCGTTCGAGGCCGCCGGCCACGAGGTCACGTTCTACAACGCGGGTCACATCCCCGGGAGCGCCCACGTCCTCGTCGACGACGGCGAGACGCGCCTGCTGTACACCGCCGACTTCCACACCGACGACCAGCGGTTGGTCTCGGGGACGACCGACCGCCCCGACGCCGACGTGGTCATCTGCGAGTCCACCTACTCCGACGTGGAGCACGACGACCGCGCGACCGTCGAAGAGCGCTTCGTCGAGTCGGTGCGGACGACCGTCTGGGAGGGCGGCACCGTCGTCGTCCCCGCGTTCGCCATCGGCCGCACGCAGGAGATTCTCATGGTGCTCGACGCCCACGACATCGACTGCTACGTCGACGGCATGGGTGTCCGCGTGCT
The DNA here is from genome assembly GCF_014635105.1 of Haloferax sulfurifontis. Classification (NCBI taxonomy): domain Archaea; kingdom Methanobacteriati; phylum Methanobacteriota; class Halobacteria; order Halobacteriales; family Haloferacaceae; genus Haloferax; species Haloferax sulfurifontis. The sequence goes on along the minus strand of NZ_BMCI01000007.1, from coordinate 198,062 downwards.
GAAGATGCTCGGAAACCACCCCGACTACGTCCGCGACGCGGCGGCGCTCAAGCGGGCGAAGTCGAACGCCCGCGTCGTCTCGGGCCGGGACGGCCAGCGAAAGCGCATCGCCCGGGGGAACTCGGTCATCGTGACGACGAGCGGGATGCTCTCGGGCGGGCCCGCGATGACGTACATCCCCGAGATTCGGGGGGACCCGACGAACAAAATCTGTCTCACCGGGTATCAGGTCGAGGGGACGCCGGGAAGGGAACTGGTCGAACGCGGCCGGTGCGAACTCAACGGCGGCGTCGTTCCGGTGGCCGCCCGCGCCGAGATGTACGACTTTTCGGCCCACGCCGACCGACACGGGCTCCTGTCGTTCCTCGACGACTACCGCGACGCGCCGGTGTTCGTCAACCACGGCGACCGCTGTGCGGCGTTCGCCGAGGAGCTACGCGCCGACGGCTACGAGGCCGCGGCTCCCGAAACCGGGGCGACGGTCGAGGTCTGAACCGCGCGGCGGCCGGCGTGTCGCCTGCCGCGTCACCCGCGCCCGCCGTCTCCCCCGGGTTCAGACGTGGTCGTCGGCGGTGGCGTCGTCGTCGGGCACCGCTATCGACCGGCTCGCGGCGACGCACGCGGACACGCGGAGCCGGGTCCGCTGTGACCGGAACCGGCCGACGAACGAGCGAAACTTCCCACCGGACGAATCCGAGCTCATGTTTTTAGGTTGGCCTAAATAAACATAGTCGTTGCGGTCGGCGCGCGTCCGGTTTCCGGGGGACATCCGCGACGGCCGCCCGGTTGAATCCCCTCCGTTTCGCCTGCAACGCCCTGACTGTCTCGATTTCCGACGCGTCAGTCGCGTTCGAGTCGCTCGCGGCGGCGGTCGAACTCGTCGTCGTCGATGTCGCCGCGGGCGTAGGCCCGGCGGAGTTCGTCGAACGCGCTATCGCTCCCGTCGCTCCCGTCGCGCAGGGCGCGGAACAGGAGGACGCCGCCGGCGACGACCACCGCGAAGACGAGCAGTTGGCCGAGGATTCCCATCCCCCACATCCACCACGGGACGGTCCCGCCGGTTCCGCCGTGCATCCACGTGTCGTGCATCCAGCCGCCGCCCCACCCCATCGGCATGCCGCCGCCGAGGCCGGCCATCCCGAAGAGGGCGGGGAGCGCGAACAGCGCGGCCAGCGCAAGCAGGACGATGCCCGCGAGTCGCGTCGAGTCGTTTGTCGTCGTCATGGTGTTCACCGAGGCGGTGGTGTCCGCCCCACAGGTGTCAGTACGCGCTCCACGTTTAGGTCGATTGTCGCTTCGACGCTTCGGGTCCGACGGGGGATGAAGGTTCGATTTCGTCGGTTTGTCCTCGCCCGAACTTTGGAATCTTCGACGCGGGCGAGTCCGACGATCGATCGGACCGCGGCTCGTGATTCCGAACCGACAGCTGTCGGTTCATACTTGAACCTCGCTGTCCTCTCGCCGGTATGCCTGGTCGGTTGCACGTCCTCGTCGTCAGCGAGGACGCCGCCGTTCGCGAGCGTCTCGCCGACGAGCTTCCCGATTTCGTCGGCGACTCGACGACCGATGTCCGCGTCTCGACCGCCGACAGCCCCGACGGAGCCCGCGCGGAACTCGAACGCGCCCGCATCGACTGTCTCGTCGTCTCGACGGAGGTCGCGGACTCGGAGGGGCAACCGCGCGTCTCGAAGCGCCGCGTCGACGGTGTTCCGCGCGTCTCGTGCGAGGTGGCGACCGTCGCCGACCGCGACCGCGACCTCGACACGCTCGGCCGCGCCGTCTACGACGCCGCTCGCACCGCCGTCGGCTCGCTCGACCACCGCGCGCTCTTCGAGGCCGTCAACGTCGGGCTCGCGGTTCGGAACCTCGAAACGCTCGAACTCGTCGACATCAACCAACACTACCTGGACATCCTCGGCATCGACCGCGAGTCGGTCCTCGACACGAGTCCGACGTACGTGACCCCGGACGTCCCCGGCTACGATTCCGAGCGCGCCTTCGACGAGGTCGAGACCGCCCGCGAGGAGGGCGAAAACGCCTTCACGTGGCCCATCGAGAACGCCGCCGGCGACACCGTCTGGATTCGCGTGAGCCTCACCGTCGCCGAGATTTCGGGGCGGGACCGACTCATCTCGACGGTCGAAGACGTGACCGCAGAGCGCCGCCGAGAGCGCGACCTCGAAGCGTTCAAGGGCGCGGTCGACGCCGTCGACGCCGGCGTCGCAATCACGGAACACGACAAACACGTGTACGTCAACGAGGCCGCGGCCGACATCTGCGGCTACCCGGACGCCGAGGCGATGCTCGGGACCGGCTGGGGCCACCTCCACGACGAGGCGGAACTCGAACGCCTGCGGGAGACGGTGCCGCCCGCGCTCGAAGTCGACGGGAAGTGGCAGGGAGAGGTGGCGATTCGCCGGCCCGGCGGCGTGCTCGTTCCGGCTCGGTTCTCCATCACGTCGCTCGAAGGCGACCGGAACGTCATCGTCTTCCAGAGCCTCTCCGAGCAGAAGGCCCGCGAGGACGAACTCGAACGGAGCCGCGACTTCCTCGAACGCACCCAGCGCATCTCGAAGGTGGGCGGCTGGGAACTCGACCTCGCGACCGACGCGCTGGCGTGGACCGACCAGACGAAGCGCATCCACGAGGTGCCGCTCGACTACGAGCCCACGGTCGACGACGCCGTCGAGTTCTACGCCACGGAGGAGCGAGACCGGGTCCGCGAGCTGTTGGACCGCTGTCTGTCCGCGGGCGTCCCGTGGGAAGACGAGTTCCGACTGGTCACAGCCGAGGGGTCGGAGCTGTGGGTCCGCTCCCGCGGCGAGCCGGTCATCCGAGACGGCCGAGTGGCGGCGCTCAGGGGGACGATTCAGGACGTGACCGCCCGCCGGACCCGGGAGGACGAACTCGAACGGATGAACGCCGAACTGGAGGCGCTGAACCGAATCGTCCGCCACGACATCCGCAACGACATGGCCGTCGTCGTCGGCTGGGCGGAGCTCCTCCGCGAACACGTCGACGAGGAGGGCGCGGACATCCTCTCGCGCATCCTCTCGACGGGTCGCCACACCACCGAGATAACCGAGGTCGCCCGCGACCTCATGGAGACGATGAGCGGCGGCGGCGTCGAGACCCGCCCGATGTCGCTTTCGAACGCCGTCGAGCGCGAACTCGCGGTCCGCCGCGAGGCGTTTCCCCACGCGACGTTCGAGGTCGACGGCGCGATTCCGGACGTGGCGGTGCGCGCGAACCCGCTTATCGCGTCGGTGCTCGGCAACCTCCTCAACAACGCCGTCCAGCACAACGCCGACGACACCGTCGTCACCGTCTCGGCGACCGTGGACGACGACGCCCGGACGGCGGTCGTCCGCATCGCCGACGACGGCTCGGGCATCCCCGACGCGCGGAAGTCGGTCGTCTTCGGCAAGGGCGAGAAGGGACTGGAGAGCACCGGCACCGGCCTCGGGCTCTACCTCGTCCACCAGCTGGTCGACTCGTTCGGCGGCGAGGTCCACTTCGAGGACAACGACCCGACGGGGACGGTGGCCGTCGTCGCCATCCCGCTGGCGGCGGTCGACTGAGCCGCCCCCCGGCTCAGACCGTGTCGGTCGGCTCGTGGGACTCGGCCATCTCGCTCGCGGCGGCCGCGTAGGTTTCTCTCGTCTCCTCGTCGCCGACGCGGCCCAGTTCGTCCTCGGGCACGTCGACGGCGGCGTAGGTGTCGCGCGCGTCGGACTCGAAGCTCGTCAGCGAGCGCTCCTTCCGATGGTAGCGCGTCCCGTCGGTGGTCGCGTACACGAGGATGATGATGTTCTGTTCGTCGTCCGAGTAGGTCCGTTCGACAAGCCACGTCCGCACGTCGTTCGCCATGGTCGACGGTACGGCCCGAACCCTGATACGCTCCCGGCCGATTCTCAGTCCTCGATACCCAACTCGTCGAGGAGCGTCTCCAGCGTGTAGCTCTGGAGCGCCCGGTGGCTGTCGCGCATCGAGGAGATGACGAACGTCGAGTTCGTTCGCTCGACCTCCGGCGTCGCCTCGAAGTCGCTGATGAGGCGCTCCACGCGGTCGGAGTCCGCGAGGTGGGCGACGACGATGAAGTCCGTCTCACCCATCGTGAAGTAGAGCTGTGTGACGCCCTCTATCTCCAGCAGTTTGTTCCCGACTTCCTCGTACGACCCGCTGTAGTCCGCCAGCACTTCCACGACCACGGTGACGCCGAGTCCGAACGCCTCTAAGTCGATGTCGTAGAGGTCGTTTTCGATGACGCCGTCGTCTTTCAGGTTGTTCAGGCGGTAGTGGATGGTCGACACGGGGATGTCCGTCGCTTCGTGTAGCTTCTCGGGACTGCCCGTCCCGAGGTCCGCGATGGCCTTCAACAGGCGCACGTCGCGTTCGTCCATACCCTCCCGTTGCGGTCGGTGACGTAAGTCCTTGTTCTGTCCGCCGTTTTCGCCACCTCTCGACTCCAATCGAACTATCACGAATTATACGGCGTCTGCTACAGCTATACACGGAAAATATATTCTAAACTCCAACTCAATCAGAATCTCTTGTAGAAGACTTTAACAAGCCGCGTCTCTGAGAACTGAAACAGATTCGACTATGACGCGAACCACTTGGAGAAACATTCCGACGACGCCCCTGCTTTTCGTCGCGCTCGCGGCGATGTGGGGCACCTCGTTCGTCGCCATCGAGGTCGGCCTGGAGTTCTTCCCGACGCTCTCTTTCGCCGCGCTCCGCTACGAACTCGCGGGCCTCGTGATGCTGGCGTACGCCTGCTACTCGACCGACCGCTGGCGGCCGGAGACGAGAGACGAACTGCTCGCGACCGCCATCGGCGCGGTGTTCATCATCGCCGCCCACCACGGCCTGCTGTACCTCGGACAGGAACACGTCCCCGGCGCGGTGGCCTCTATCATCATCAGCCTCTCGCCCATCCTGACCGCCGTGTTCGCCTCGTTCGTCCTCACCGAGGGGTCGCTGGGGAGGACCGGCACGGTCGGACTCCTCGCCGGCTTCGCCGGCGTCGTCCTCGTCGCCGACCCCGTCTCGGCGTTCTCCGGGTCGGGCGGTTCGACGCAGGGCCTCGGCATCGTCCTCATCTTCCTCGCCGCGGTGTCGTTCGCGCTCGGCGCGGTCCTCACCCGCCCGCTCCGGACCGACCTCCCGGTCCAGTCGATGCAGGCGTGGGCGATGCTCGGCGGCGGCGTCCTGCTCCACGGCTGGGCGCTCGCCAACGGCGAGTCGCTTTCGGCCATCGAGTTCGCCCCCGCCGGCATCGCGTCGTTCCTCTATCTGACGCTCGTCTCCGGCGCGGTGGCGTTCCTCCTCTACTTCGAACTCTTGGACCGCCTCGGGCCGACCGAACTCAACCTCATCGGCTACGTCGAACCCGTGGTCGCGGCGCTCATGAGCTGGGCGCTCCTCGGCCACGTCATCGACGCGACGGCGCTCGTCGGCTTCGGAGCCATCTTCTTCGGCTTCGCGGCGATGAAAAAGGAGACGCTGGTGTCCGTCGCCGTCGCGGTCCGGCGGCGGGTCGCCGCGTAAGTTCTGTTTCGGCCTGCTGTCTCCGTTTTCGGTTCTGTTGCGCTCCGTTGACCTGAAGAGAAACGCCCCGCGCGCTCACTCTTCGAGGAACCCGAGCTGTTCGGCAATCTCTCGCGGGTCGTAGTACATCCGCTCTTCCTGTATCTCGCCGTCCTCGATGACGAACTTCGACATCCCCCTGTGTTCGAACGTGCGGCCGGTCGGGGAGAGCCCGTTGAACTCCCCTTCGTGCGTGCCCGTCCCCGTCCACTCGGTCATGACTATCCCCGCGTCTTCGAGCGCGGCCTCGGGGGTAATCGTGAAGTCGGGGAACGCGGTTCGGAGTTGACGAACGTACGCTTCGAAGGCGTCCGGCCCGCGAACTTCGCCGCCCGGAGCGCTCGGTTCGTAGGCCACGAACGAATCGGAGAGGACGTCTATCTTCGAGAACTCCCCGTGCCACAGCGCGAGGTAGTCACTCATGGGCTGTTCGTGTTTGGTTACGGTGGTCTCGGTCATGGTTCTCATGATAATTCGAGCGGCACTGTCTAGTTAGTCGCCTCCTCGACCGGTGTTCGTCCGTCGAGCGCTTGATGCGGTCTTTGATAGTTGTAGTATTGCGCAAATTGTATGAACCACTCGCGGACGCTTCCGTGACTGCCCACCCACGAATTATGGAAGCGGTCGACTCGCATTTTGAGAGTGTGAAACCATTTTTCGACGAGGTTTCGCTCGACGTAGTCAAGCCGACCGCTCAATCCTAATCGAGAGAGGGCAGTCTGATAGCCGTAGCCATCAACGAGAAACACAGCGTCTGAGAGATCGTGTTTCTCCGAGAGTCGATGGAGAAACGCAGCAGCCGGATCGGTACCATGTCGTCCAAACAATTCGACGTCAAGAATTAGCTTTGTTTCGATGTCTATTGCAGCGTACAACCAAGACCATTCGCCATTGATCTTGACAGCGGTCTCGTCGACCGCAACCCGCTTCGGCTTCGCCTCAGGCGGGTTGTGACCGCTGTCAGCCAGTCGATGTACCCATTGCCAAACAGCTTGATGAGACCGTTCAACGCCGAGTAATCGAAGAATTTCTTTTGTCTCTCTAAGCGAACAACCGGTCGCGTGGAGCTGGACGGCGAACACCCTGACGGGTGTCGCCGTCCGCTCACGCTCCCAAGTTTCTTCTAAATCCGTCTCAAAGCACTCGCTGAGCAGGTCTGCGAGCATCTTGACCAACTAACTCAACGACCTGCTCGTTCCTCAAACTGGCTTAACTAGACAGTGCCATTCGAGCCAAAGAGATATATCGTTGTCAGGTGTCTCTCGGACTGCGAGAACCGCTTTCGCTCGACTGTCGGTGGCTGAGACGTGCGTTCTGTTCAGCACGACTTCGACAACCTATCAGCAAGAAAGAATCTCAAAAAGACTGTGTTCTCACTCGGCTTCCGCGGGGACGCTTCCCCGGAGGCCGACCACCCGAGCGACGCTCTCGCGCTGGACCAAGACGAAGCCCGAGAGGATGACCCCGAAGCCGAGGACGGTCGCCGGCGAGACGGTCTCGCCGAGGAACGCCCACCCGGTGACGGTGGCGACGACGGGCATCGCGTAGGCGACGAGGTTGCCGCGGACGGGACCGGCCTCCGCGAGGAGCGCGAAGTAGACCGGGTAGGCCGCGGCGGTCGCGGGCATGCCGACGTAGAGAATCGCGGCGACGAGCTCCGGCGACCACGCGACCTGCGCGACCGACTCGCCGAGGCCGAGGCTCGCGGCGTGGATGCCGACGGCGGCGGCCGCCATCGCCCACGCGGTCTGCGGGAGCGTCCCGATAGAGGGTCCGACGCGCTTGAGCAGGACGGTTCCGAGGGCGACCGACAGCGCCGAACAGACGATGAGCGCCTGTCCGACGCTCCCGCCGCCGAGGACGCTCTGGGGGCCGACGATGACGACGACGCCGACGAGTCCGAGCAGGATGCCGGCGGCGTCGACCGCCGAGATGCGCGCGTCGTCGAGGAGCAACACGGCGAACACCGGGGAGGCGACGGGCATGATGCTGTACATCACGGCGGCCGCGCCGGTCGTCGCGTGCTGTTGGCCGAGGAAGAGAAACACGTTGTTCGCCCCGAGGACGAACGCGGCGCTGGCCAGGATGCCGAGGGCGTCGGCGCGGGTCCGCGGGAGCCAGTAGCCGCCGCGGACGGCGACGAGCGTCAGGAGGACGACGGCGGCGACGTCGACGCGGAAGGCGGCGAACAGCACCGGCGGGACCGAGCCGATGGCGGCCTTGATGCCGACGAAGGAGGTGCCGAACAGCACCGCGGCCGCGACGAAGAGGACGAGGGTCCGGTGACGGCTCACGCCACCACCCCCCGCGCTGTGGCCGGCGTTCGATTCGCCGGGCGGGCGCGGGAGGTGGAGTGCGGTCGACGCTCGGTGCGTGGACGGCGTAGAGGCGTCGTCTGTATCACAACACATCCTGCGACCCCCGAAGTCATATGTCTAACGATTACTCTCGTTGCAGTACGAATCGGCAGTTCGAGTCACCGTTTACCACGATTCGTTGACTAAACCGGGTTAGAAATTATCACGGGTGGTGTTGTCACGCCCCGCCGAGAGTCGCGCGGCCGGTCGCGCCGCTCGGAGCGCCGGGACGCCGCGGAAAACCGGGAGACTGCGGTCAGTCGCGCTGTTCGGCTTCGACGCGGTCGGCGTGCTTTTCGAGGTCGGCCGCGAGCTTTCGGGCCTCCTCGGGCGACAGCGTCAGCTTGTCCGCGTGCGGCGCGAGCGCGTCGAGTTGCGTCCAGTCGAGTTCGAGTTCGAGGGTAATCTCGTCGGGGTGCTTCCGCGGCGAGGTGACGTTGCACACGGCGAACGCCGACTCCTCGAAGTCGTGGCCCGTCGCCGACGCGTCGACGAGGTCCAGCGTCGTGTAGGCGTTGACCTTCAGGATTCGGTCTGGCATCTGTGAGTAGTGTATGGTGTCGTCGTAAATAGGTAGCGCGGCGACGAGTCGTCGCCGGCGCGAACGCGGCGGTTCTGGTCGGTTGCCGGCCGGAAACGGTCGGCTCAGTCGTCGCTCGTGATGGGCGTGCCGTCGGCGCGGGTCGGCGCGGGGCTCGCGTCGAGGCTGTCGTCGTCGGCGTAGGGGTACCACGTGCGCTTCGTGTTGTGCATCATCGGGTCCTCGTAGCTGGTCTCTTCGGGTTCGACCAGTTCGGCGAGCTCTTCTTCGTCCGTCCGGGCGACGAACTCGCGGAACGTCTCGTCGCCCTCGCGGCGCTCCTCGAAGTTCGCGAGCAGGTTCTTGATTGCCCCCGGCACCTCGTCGACGGGGACGCGCTGGGTGACCCACTCGGCGAAGTTCGGGTTTTCGCCGAGGCCGCCGCCGAGGCCGATGTCGAGCGCCTCGACCGGCTCGCCGTCTTTGCGGGTCTTCATTCCGCGGAGGCTGATGTCGGCAATCTGCGGCTGGGCGCAGGAGGCCGTACAGCCCGAGAGGTGGATGTGGAAGTCCTCGACGCCCGCGGGGAGTTCGACGTTCTCCTTGAGCCAGCGGGCGTAGCGGACCTGCCGGTTTTTCGTCTCCACGATGGAGAGCGAACAGAACTCGGTGCCCGTACAGGCGATGGAGCCGCGCATGAACGGGTGCGGGTCGGGCGAGTAGTGGTCGAGGAGGTCCTCGTCCTGCAATGCGTCGAGCTTCTCCTCGGGCACGTCGGTGATGATGACGTTCTGGCGCTGGGTGATGCGAATCTCGCCGGAGCCGTACTCGTCGGCGACGCGGGCGAGTTCCTTCGTGTCGTCGACGCCCATGCGGCCGACGAGAACGTCGAGTCCGACGTAGTAGTTGCCGTCGGCCTGCTCGTGGATGCCGACGTGGTCGGAGTGGCCGCCGTCGGCGTAGCCGGAGTTGTAGGAGTACTCCGAGCGCAGGTCGTCGCCGGCGGTCTCCAGTTCGAAGTCGACGTACTCCTCCTGGAGGACGTCGCGGAACTTCTCCGCGCCCCACTCGTCCATCAGGAACTTGATGCGGGCGTTGTAGCGGTTGTCGCGGTCGCCGTTCTCGCGGAACAGCGCGGAGATGGCTCCCGACACCTCGGGGGCCTGCTCGGGCGTCACGAACACGTCGATGTCGCGGGCGAGCCGCGGCTCGTTACGCGAGAGGCCGCCGCCGATGCGGATGTTGAAGCCCTTCTTCTCCTCGCCGTCGATCTCCTTGGTCGCGGGTTCGAGCGCGAGGTCGTTGATGTCGCCCTGACCACAGCCCTCGCGGCACCCGGTGACAGAGACCTTCCACTTGCGCGGGAGGTTCGAGTGGTCGTCGTTCCCCTTGAACGTCTCGTTGAGCTCCATCGCGACGGGGAGCGCGTCGACGTGCTCGTGTTTGTCCTTGCCGGCGACGGGACAGCCGACGATGTTGCGCCACGAGTCACCGCAGGCCTGCTGGGTCGACAGGCCGACCGATTCGAGCTTGTCGAAGATTTCCGGGATGTCCTCCAGCTTAATCCAGTGGAGCTGAATCGACTGGCGGGTCGTCCAGTCGACGTAGCCGTTGCCGAAGATGGGGTTTTCGGCCGGGCCGCGGGCGTACTCGTCGGCGACCTCGGCGACGACCTCGGTCTGGCCGGGCGTCAGCACGCCGTTCGGCGTCCCGATGCGCATCATGAAGTACGACTCCTGTCCGTTGCGCTGGTGGTACAGCCCCCACCATTTGAAGCGCTCGAACCAGGCGTCTCGCTCGTCTTCCGGGATGGTGTCCCAGCCCTGCTCGGCGAATTCGAGCAGGTGCTCTCGTATCTCGTTACCGTAGACCTCCGACTTCCAGCGTTCGACGTCCGTGGGCATTCGTATGAATGTCCATATACGTGCCCACGTAAGGCCCCGAGCGTACCGTCAACCCTTCCCGGTGCTGGCCAAAAGCGGAGAATGTTGCCTAATCGTCGTCGTCGGCACGTCGAACCGGGAGGACGACCCGCTCGCGGTCGATATCGACGAATTCGCCCTCGCGGAGCCTGCCGACCGGGACCCAGCCCGGCACGCCCGTCTGGCCGCAGGCGATGCACTGGCCGTACACTTTCGCGGAGACGGTTCTGCCGTCCGCGCCGACGTCGAGGACGTTCTCGACGACGAAGTCGGGAAGCTCGCACCCACAGAATGACGGGTCGTCGAGCCGCCAGAGCTCGCTCACGCTCACTTCTCTGGCGTCGTTCACGGAGACCCACGCCCCGTCGTCGAGGACGCGCAGGGAGACGCTCATACCTCACCCTCCGGGCTCCGGCTACCTATGCGGGACGGCGCCCGCAAACCCCGCGGGGGAGCGCGACGCGCGTTTCGCCGGTCGGCCCGCCGTAGTCGTGCGATTGCGGCCGAAATCGGCCGTCAGAGGTAGGGGCAACCTGTTCCGGTAGCCGGGAGTGGGGGTACACATTACAGGTGCGGATTCCCTTATGCGGGTCCGGCCGATACGTGGTGGTGATGAGTGACCACCGCACCGCCGTCCGACAACACGCCTCCGCCGACGTCGCCCCAGAGCTGTTCGAACAGTCCACGGAGGGAGACGCATGACCGGCGAGGCAGAACTCGAACCCGAACGCGACCGCGACGCCGAGGCCGACCCCGAGGCGGAAGACGAAGACCCCGCGGCCCACCTCAAGGACCTCGAAGACGGCGCGGGCTGTACCGAAATCTGGTCGCACCTCTCGGAGTCCCGCGAGGAGTAATTTCTCTGTCCTCTCGTTCGCGTTCGCTTGCGGTCCGTTCGCGCGCGAATCTCGCCTCTCGGGGGGACGTTTTTAAGCCCCAACGCGCTATCGATTCGTAGATGACGAACGACGAACGCCGACGAACGACCGAGGTTCCGGCCGACCGACGCGAACCGGTCGGTGAACCCGTCGTCCGCGGCGACCCCGCCGTCACGGGCGACCGCGCCCGCGAGGCCGTCGGCTTCGACCCCACCGACCCCGACAGCCTCGCCGAGGCCGCCAGAACGGTTCGCTCGTTCGCCGAGTCCACCGCCGGCGACGACGACCACGTGTTCATGCTCCGCGGCGCGGCCGCCTGCGCCGCGCTCGTCCGCGGCGTCGGCTCCTACAAGCGCGCCGCCGAGCGCGCCGGCGGCGACGTGTCCGTCTCCTTCATTCGCAAATGGGCCCGCGTCCACGACCTCCCGCAGTCGGTCCGCCGACACGTCGCCCGCGGCCGCATCGCCCCCACGGCCGCCAAGCACATCGCCCGCGTCTCCGGCGACGCCCGGCTCCACCTCGCGTGGGCGACGCTCGACGCCGGACTGACCGTCCGCGAGGTCCGCCGCCTCGCCAGCGAGGTCAACGACGGCACGCCGGCCGTTGACGCCCTCGCCGACCACGGCGTCGATATCGGCACGCTCGACGTGACGCTCCCGGCCGACGTCTACCTCGAACTCCGCCGCCGCGCCTCGCTCGAAGACGCGCCCCCCGGCGACGTGGTCGCCGACGCCCTCGACGACTACCTCGACTGAAGGAACCGCGTCGCCGTCTCGCCAATCACGTCCCGCGCCACCTCGACTTCCGCCCACTCGACGGTCTCGTCCGGAAAGTGCGCGTTGTCGATGTTTCCGGGTCCGAACAGCACCGTCGGAATGCCCGCCTCGACGTAGTGCCGCGAGTCCGCGCCGTAGGTCGCGCCGACCGGCTCGTCGTCGCGGCCGTCGCCCCGGAGCGCCGCCCGCAACGCTTCCACGACCGGCTCGTCGGCGTCGATTTCCGCCGGTTCGAACTGCACCGAAAACCGCTCGAACGCCGGCGGGTGCGCCGAGAGCCACTCGTCGTCGGCGACGACGCGCGCCAGTCGCTCCTCGAACGCGGCTTCGACCTCGGCGACCGCCTCGCCCGGCGCGACGCCGAGTCGCCACTCCGCGGTGAGCGTCCCCGCGACGCTCGACGCCCACGACCCCGCCTCGACGCGGCCGACGCAGACCGGCCACGGAATCGGGTAGTCGAAACGCGGGTGGGAGACCGCGTCGGTCCGCTCCGCTTCGAGGTCGAAAAACGCCTCCCGAATCGCCTCGAACTTCTCGATAACGTCGACCCCGCGCCACCGCGAGGCCGCGTGCGCCGTCCGCCCTGTCAGGTGGAGTCGCTTCATCACCGACCCCTCGGTGGCGACGACCGGCTTGAGCCGCGTCGGTTCGGCGACGAGCGCGGCGTCCCGCTCGAACGGATAGGGATTGTCGATCGCGGCCGCCGCGGCCCCGATGCCGCCGTCTTCCTCGCCGGCGACGCTCTCGACGACGACCCGGCCGTCGAGGTCGAGGTCGCCCGCCTCGACGGCGTCGCGGAGGTCGAGCGCGGCGAAGACGCACGCCGCGAGCCCCGCCTTCATGTCGGCCGCGCCGCGGGCGCTGACGGTGCCCGCGTCGTCGTCCCAGTCGGGTAAAAACGGGTCGTGGGACCACAACTCCCTGTCGGCGGGCACCACGTCCACGTGGCCGTTGAGGACGAGCGTCGGTCCCGCGTCGGGGTCGCCGAACTCGACCGCGCCGGCGACGCTCGGGCGGTCCGCGGTGTCGATGTCGTCGGGGTCGTCCGGGAACGACGGATGTTCGGCCAGTCGCTCCGGGTCGGCGGTCCACTCGTAGGTGTCGAACTCGGAGTCGTGCAGTCGGTTCTTGACCCACTGCTGGGCGGGGGCCTCGGCGCGGGCGACGCTCTCGAACCGGAGGAGCGCGTCCACGAAGTCGCGAACGTCCATGTTGTGAGGGACGTGAACGGGGTACAAAGCAGGAGGGGGCGGCGAAAATAAACGCTTATCAGTATCCCCACTTAAGAACTCGCTGAGGGCTGGTAGCTCAGTTAGGCAGAGCGTCTGGCTTTTAGCGGGACTACGCGAGTCGCGTGGTTTCGGAAGACACCAGACGGTCGGGGGTTCAAGTCCCTCCCAGCCCGTTTCTACTCCGAACAACTGTGAAGAGTGAAACGGCTTCGAGAGATTGAACCCGACCAGTCGCGCACAGCGAAGCGAGCACGTCTGGGCTCGGTTCAAGTCCCTCCCAGCCCGTTTCTGCGACGAAGTTCGTGCGGAGTGACACGGCTTTACCGTTCTTACGTCACGAGCGATAGCTTCACCAAGCCGTATTGCGAATCGCGTTGACTACTTCCACTCCGTGGCTGTCGCTCTTGTCGAACTGATACGTTGTGGGGCTATGGACGAGATTAGTCACCCAAAGCAACGGGGACAGTCTAGTGAGGCCGCGATTCTCTTCGAATTCACTCGTTATGGCGTCACCGTGTTAGAGCCGTTTGGTGATAACGAACGGTACGATTACGTCGTAGAGATAGCCGGAGAATTTCATCGTGTTCAAGTGAAAACTGGTCGACTGACAAATGGGAGGATTCAGTTTGAAACTCGTAGCTCGGGCACTCTCACCCGACGAGTGAAGAAGGAGGGGTACGACGGGCAGATAGACCTCTTCGCAGTTTACTCCCCTGAACTCGAAGAATCGTACGTCGTACCAATCAACGAAGCACCAGATACGTCTATGGGCCTCCGTGTTGAACAGGCCCGTAAGAAGTCTCCAAACATCAATTGGGCTGATGACTTCCAACTTGACAGTTGGGTCAACAGCGTCCGGGCGTAGATTGTGTCACGTCTTTTCGGATCTCTGCTTGGAGCGGTGGTTCCAATATCACAAGTTCGTAGTACTGACCTCCCTTACGAAAGCCGAGCACCACTTCGTCGACACCGGTCTGCTCCCCCAGGTTCAATCGGAAACACTCATCTGACATCAGTCACGTCCCCGAGAACATGTCGGTCGTTCAACCATATCTTATTTGGGGAGAGAGAGGCATCGAGCCCCTAAAAATTGAGGGTGTGGGTCCTCAGCCCTGCTTGAACACGACGCCGCCGCCGGTCTTCGGGTAGCTCCACTCGACGTTATCGTACGGACAGCCGTAGCGGCAGGTCCCACACTCCAGACAGTTCTCGTAGGCGATAGACGGCACGCCGTCGCCGTCCGGGTCGACTGTCCACACCGCCGCGGGACAGACCGAGGTGCACTCGTTGGTGGTGCAGTCGGCGCAGACGTCCGGGTTCTCCACGCCGAGGTGTGACTCGCCGGTGTCGCGGTACTTGACCGTGTACAGACGGTCTTCGATGCTCACGTCTGGGACGTGGGGTTGTGCGGTGCTCATGATAACATCCTCCGGAAGCGCCAGGCGCGTTTCGCCGCGCCGAACCAGCCGCCCGCGGCGGCGACGAGGTGGTCGCGGGCCGCGCCCGTGTGTTCGTCTTTCGACGCGCGGTCCATCTTGAAGTACTCCGTCTCGGCGCTGGCCAACGCGCGCGGCAGGTCCTCGAAGAGGAACTGCCGGTCGGCCGCGATGGTTCGCTGGAACCAGTCGTAGTGCCGGAGGTTCTCGACCACGAACGACTGGTCGAGGTCCCGCGCGTAGGCGGCGAGCGCCTCGGCGTCGCTCCGGCCGTCCGCCAGCGCGGCCGCGATGGCCTTCCCGGCGTGGTAGCCGCTCTCGACGGCCATGTTCGTCCCCTCGAGGTGGACGCCGCTGTTCAACACGAGGCCGGCGGCGTCGCCGACGACGACCGCGCCGTCGTGGACGAGGTCGGGCATCGCGCGAGCGCCGCCCTCGGGGACGACGTGGGCGCTGTACTCGATGCGGCGGCCGCCGCGGATGAGCGGGGCGACCGCCGGGTGCGACTCGAAGGCGTCGAGCGTCGCCTCGGGCGTCTGGCCGGCCGCGGCGTCTTCGACGCGGTAGACGACCCCGACGCTCACGGAGCGCTTGTTCGTGTAGACGAAGCCGCCGCCGACGGCCTCGCCGACGGCCCCCTCGCCGAAGTACTGGTAGGCCGCGCCGGCGTCGCCGTCGAGGCGGAAGCGGTCGTCGATGGTGTCGCGGTCGAGTTTGAACACCTCTTTGACCGACACCGCGACCGCGTCGCGCTCGGGGCGTTCCTTGAGGTCCGCGCCCTCGCTCACAAGCGAGTTCGCCCCCTCGGCGAGTACGACGACCGGGGCGTGAATCTCCCCGTCCGGTCGGTCGGTCGTCACGCCGACGACCGCGCCGCCGTCGCGGAGGAGGCCCGTGACCGTCGTCTCGGTGACGAGCGTCGCGCCGGCCTCGACCGCCTGCTTCGCGAACCACTCGTCGAACCGCCGTCTGAGGACGGTGTAGGAGTCGTTGTGGGGCTCGTCGCGCCACGCTCCGGGCCGCATCGAAACCGCGGTCTCGTCGCCGTCCGACGAGAGTATCGAGAAGCGCTTCTCGGCGACGTAGCGTTCGAGCGGCGCGCCGTCGATGTCGACTAGCTCCCGAATCGTCGGCGTGTAGAGCACGCCGCCGAAGACGTTCTTCGTCCCCGGCGCGGGGCCGCGTTCGAGCATCAACACGTCGAGGCCGTCGCGGGCCATCGTCAGCGCCGCGGCAGTTCCAGCGAGACCGGCACCGACGACGACGGCGTCGAACGCGTCGTCGTAGTTCGGCGTCTCGGTCCGGAGGGTCGGGCGTTGCAGGCCGCCGGCCGTGGTCGCCTCGTTGCTCATGCCGCCACCTCCCGCTTCTCGCGGACCATCGCAGTCAGCGCGGGAAGCACCTCGTGGAGGTCGCCGACGATGCCGTAGTCGGCGTGTTCGAAGATGGGCGCGTTGGGGTCGGTGTTGACGGCGACGACCACGTCGCTCCCGTTCATCCCTTCGAGGTGTTGGACGGCACCCGAGATGCCCGCGGCGACGTAGAGGTGCGGTCGGACGGTCTTGCCCGTCTGGCCGACCTGCCGCGCGGGTTCGACCCAGCCCTCCTCGACGGCGGCGCGGGTGGCGGCGACCTCGCCGCCGAGCGCCTCCGCGAGTTCGACGAGCGGCGTCACGTCGCCCTCGCAACCCGCGCCGCCGGCGACGATGACGTCCGCGTCGGTGATGTCGACGACGCCGCCGACGACACGTTCGAGAACGGTCGAAAGCGTGTCTTCCTCGGCGACGACGACCTCGACCGATTCGACGGCGTCGGCCGCGCTCTCCGTTCCGTCGGCGGGTTCGCCGGCGTCGAACACGCCGGCGCGGACCGTCGCCATCTGCGGGCGGTGGGCGGGGCACTTGATGGTCGCCATCGCGCTCCCGCCGAACGTCGGCCGGCTCGCGAGGAGGAGTCCCGCCTCGTCGACGGCGAGTTCGGTGCAGTCGGCCGTGAGGCCGGCGTGGGCGGGCACGGCGACCCGACCCGCGAAGTCGCGGCCGGTGTGGGTCCCGCCGATGAGGACGATGCTCGGCTTGCGCGCCTCGACGAGCGCGCGGAACTGCTCGCCGTAGGGGTCGGCGCGGTACGGTTCGAACACCGGGTCGTCGGCGAGGAGCGCGCGGTCGGCCCCGCGGGCCACCGCCTCCTCGGCGAGATGGGCGACATCGTCGCCCACGACGAGCGCGACGAGCGACTCGCCCGTCTCGTCGGCGAGCTCGCGCCCCTTCGCGAGGAGTTCCCACGACACCGGCGCGGCCTCACCCTCGTGCTGTTCGACGAACACCCAGACGTCCCTGTAGTCGGCGACGTCGATTTCCGGCCCGCTCGCGGCGCTCATCTAGAGCACCTCCGCGAGGTGGTCGTAGAGGGCTTCGACGCTGTCGACGCGCGTCCGCTCGCGTTCGACCGGCGAGGCGGTGTCCATCCCGCCGACCTTCGTCGGCGAGTTGGCGAGGCCGACCCGGTCTTCGATGCCGAGGTCGGACGCGGTCCACTGGACCGGTTCGAACTCGGTCTCGGCGAATATCTTCCGGTGTAAGCCGGCGGGTCGCGGGTCGTTCGCGCCGAACACCATCGCCACGACGACGGGGAGCGCGGCGGCGACGCGCTCGTAGCCGCCTTCGACGTCCCGCGTGCCGACGAGGACGCCCTCGTCGGGTCGGGGGTCGACGGACTCGGTGTAGGTGAGTTGCGCCCAGCCGTTGTGGGCGGCGATGCCCGGCGGCACCTGTCCGGTCGACGAGTCCGTGCTCTCCTCGCCGCAGATGACCACGTCGGCGTCGAGTTCTTCGGCCGCCCGCGCGAGCGCGAGGCTCGTGGGCCACGTGTCGCTCCCGCCGAACGCGCGGTCGGTGAGCAGGACGCCGCCGTCCGCGCCCGCGGCGACGGCCGCCTGTAGGACCGCGCTGGCCGGCGGCGGCCCCATCGTGACCGCGGTCACGGTCCCGCCGACGGCGTCGCGGAGCGCGAGCGCGGACTCGACGGCGTTGTGGTCGGGATTGTTCAGCACCGCCGGCGCGTCGGAGCGGTTCAACGTCCCCGTATCGGGGTCTATCGTGACGTCGTCCGCATCGGGAACCTGCTTGACGCAGACGACGATGTTCCATCCGTCATTCATAATTTGACGACGCCGTCGTGTGCGGCGCGTACCGAACATAGCACGCTCTGCGCTACATACCGACCCGGTCGTTCTCGAAATATAAGAACCGAATACGCGATATTACTCCGTTCCCCGCGTATTCTGGCTCAGGAGGGCAAACAAATGTACACCAACATCCTCGTTCCCGTCGACACCAGTCCCGAGTCGATGAACGCGGCGAGTCACGCGATTCGCCTCGCGGACGCCGTCGGCGCGTCGGTTCACGCGCTGTACGTCACTCGACCGCCCGTGGACACCGACGACGACGGCGAGCGCTCGCAGTCGCGGAGCGAACGCGCCTTCGCCGACGTGGTCGAACGCGCCGAAGAACGCGGCGTCGACATCGAGACGAGCATCCTCGTCGGCGACCCCGCGGCGTCAATCGCCGACTTCGCCAACACGCACCGCGCCGACCTCATCGTGATGGGGACCCACGGCCGCGAGGGCGTCGACCGGCTGGTAAACGGGAGCGTCGCCGAGCGCGTCGGCCGCCTCGCCAGCGTCCCGGTGACGACGATTCGGCTCCGCGACGGCGAGCAGTCCGTCCGGTCGCCGCTCGACGCACAGCGCATCGCGCGCGAAAAGCTCGCCCACGCCGGCCACGACGACGCCGTCATCGAAGCGCCGTCTCAACAGCGGTCCGCGTGGGTCGTCCACGCCGCCGACGACCGCGGCGAGTACAACGTCCACATCAACAGCGCGTCCGGGCAGGCCAAACTCGTGCAGGTCGGCTGAGCCCGCACCGCTTTTTCGCTTATTCGAGGTCGAGGAGCGTCGCGGCCTCGTCGAGGAACTCGGCGTACACCGACATCGCGTCCTCGATGGGTTCGGGTTCGGTCATGTCGACGCCGGCGGTTTGGAGCACGTCGAGGGGGTATTCGCTCCCGCCGAGCGCGAGCGCCTCGCGGTAGTCCGCCGCGGCCGACTCGCCCTCCTCGCGGATGCGCTCGACGATGGCCGCCGCCGCGGAGATGCCCGTCGCGTACTGGTAGACGTAGTAGTTGTAGTAGAAGTGCGGAATGCGCATCCACTCGCGGGCGATGCGGTCGTCGGTCGCCGCGGGCTCGTAGTACGCCGCCTTCAGGTCGCCGTACATCTCGTCGAAGCGGTCGGGCGTGAGCGCGCCGTCGTTCTCGACGACCTCGTGAATCTGGAGTTCGAAGTCGGCGAACATCGTCTGGCGGAACAGCGTCGAGCGGAACCGTTCGAGGTACTCGTCGAGGACGTGCATCCGGAGCTCGTCGTCGTCGACGTTCTCCAGCAGGTACTCCGTCAGGAGCGTCTCGTTGACCGTGGAGGCGACCTCGGCGGTGAAGATGTCGTAGCTCGCGTCGTGCCACGGCTGGGCGTCGTTGGCGAGTTCGGAGTGCATCGAGTGGCCCAGCTCGTGGGCGAGCGTGAACATCGATGCGGCGTCGTCCTGGTAGTTCATCATGATGAACGGCTGGGTGTCGTAGGTGCCCGCGGAGTACGCCCCGGAGCGCTTGCCGCGGTTCTCGTACACGTCGACCCAGCGGTCGTCGAGCCCCTCGGCCATCCGCTCCTGATAGGCCTCGCCGAGCGGTTCGACGGCCTCGACGATGTACTCTTTCGCCTGCTCGTACGGAATCTCGGGGCCGTGGTCGCCGGTGAGCGAGACGTAGAGGTCCCACATCTGGAGTTCGTCCGCGCCGATGGCCTCCCGCTTCAACTCGGCGTGGCGGTGGAGGTGGCCGAGGTTGTCGCGGACGGTGTCGAGCAGGTTGTCGTACACCTCGACGGGGACGTTGGGGCCGTCGAGCGCGGCCTCGCGGGCGGCGTCGTAGTCGCGGATGCGCGCGGTCTTCACGTCCTTTTTGACGCTGTTTTTCAGCGAGGTGCCGACGGCGTTGCGCACGTCGGCCCAGCGGTCGTAGAACTCCTCGTGGACGGTCCGGCGGAACTCGCGGTCGGGGTGTTTCTGGAGCTTCGTGAAGTTGCCCTGCGTGATTTCGACGGACGTCCCGTCGGGCTTCTCGACGGTCGGGAACTCCAGGTCGGCGTTGGCGAGCATCGAGTAGATGTCGCTGGACGCGCCAGTCACGTCCGAGAGGTCGGCGAGGACTTCTTCGACCTCCGCGGAGCGGGTGTGTTCTTTCGTCCGAAGCACGTCGTCGAAGTAGTGCTCGTAGGCCGCCAGCTCGGGTTCCTCCTCGACGAACTCGTCGACGCCGTCGCGGCCGAGCTCCTGCAGTTCGGGGTCCAGATAGCTGACCGCGCTCCGGGCCCTCGACGCCAGCGCCTCCGCGCGGCCGGCCTGCGCTTGGTACTCCTGATTCCGCGTGTCCTGACTGCTACGGAGGTTCGCGTAGGAGACGACCATCGACACCTCGCGGAGCACGGACTCCATCGTCTCGAAGAGTTCGAGGAGCGTCTCGGGGTCGTCGGTGGCGCGACCCTCGTAGCTCGCCAGTTCGGGGACGCGCTCTGCGACGTCCTCGTACGCCGCTTCCCACTCGTCGTCGGACGCGTAGATGCTGTCGAGGTCCCACTTGTACTCCTCGTCGATGTCGCTCCGCTCGGGAACCGAACTCATGTCGGCTACTTTGACGCGCGCGCGGCTGGTAAGCCTTATCAATCGAGGGGCGGTGCGGGGTCGAAGCGGGCGACCGCGACCCGGTCAGTGGCGGGTCGCCCTCGCCTCTCGGACCTGCGAGCCGTCCCGGACTAAGTCCTCGCAGTGCGGGCAGACGCGGGGGTCGTCCATGCCCTCCGGGGCGAACACCCTGACGTAACCTTCCGTGACGAAAGAATCGCAGTTCTGACATGTCGGCATGGCGGTCGTTCGTACCACGTCAACTGAGTTAGATGTTGTGGGCGATTTTCGGCATCCGACACCGACTCCGGCCCCGACCGCGGGGGTTCGCTCGGCGGGGTCCGGCGGCGCAAACCACTTTGACCGGCGGGCGTGTGGATGCCCCATGGACGACCTCTCCCCCGCGGTCCGCGAGGCGTTCGCCCGGACGTGGGTCGACGACCGCCCGTGGGCGTTCCTCACCGATTTGACCGCCATCGGCGACCGGATGGCCGGCGGGCCGGGCGACCGCCGCGCGAGTACGCTCGTCGCCGACGCCTTCACCGACGCGGGCGTCGGACGAGTCGAGTTCGACCCCTTCGAGATGGCGCGCTGGACCCGCGGCGACACGACGCTCGACCTCACCGCGCCCGACGAGCGGCGCTTCGAGGCCGTCGCGCTCCCGTACGCTCCGCGGGCGACCGTCTCCGGCCCGCTGGTCGACGTCGGCTACGGCACGCCGAGCGAAATCGACGCGGCCGACGTGGACGGCGCGCTCGCCGTCGCCAGCGCGACCACCCCCGCCGGCGGCCGGTTCGTCCACCGGATGGAGAAATTCAACTACGCGATCGAGTCCGGCGCGGTCGGATTCGTCTTCGTCAACCACGTCCCCGGGCAACTCCCCCCGACCGGGGCGCTCCGCTACGACGAGGAGGCCGCCGCCCCCGCGGTCGGCGTGAGCGCCGAAACCGGGTCGTGGCTGACCGACTACGCGGCCCGCGGCGGCGAGGCGACCCTCTCGGTCGACGCCGAGACGGCGCCCGGCGAGAGCCGGAACGTCGAGGGTCGCGTCGGCCCCGACACCGACCGCGAACTCCTCTTGTGCGCC
Source organism: Haloferax sulfurifontis (assembly GCF_014635105.1). Lineage (NCBI taxonomy): Archaea > Methanobacteriati > Methanobacteriota > Halobacteria > Halobacteriales > Haloferacaceae > Haloferax > Haloferax sulfurifontis. The sequence continues at coordinate 176,527 of NZ_BMCI01000007.1, read as the reverse complement.
CACTTCGACGCCCACGACATCGCCGAGGGCGCGCTCGACAACGGCTGTGGCATCGCGGTCGTCGTCACCGCGGCGCGACTCCTCGCCGAGATGGACCTCGACCTCGGCGTGCGCGTCGTCGGTGTCGGCGCAGAGGAACTCGGCTTGACCGGCTCCGAACACCTCGCCGACCGCCTCGACCTCGACCGCGTCGCCGCCGTCGTCAACGTCGACGGCGCGGGGCGGTTCCGCGACCTCGTCGCCCACAGCCACACCTCCGAGGCGACCGCCGCGGTGGCGACCCGAGTCGGCAACGAGACGCGCCACCCGGTCGAAATCGAGCCCGAGCCGCACCCGTTCAGCGACCAGTGGCCGTTCGTCCGCGCCGGCGTCCCGGCGCTCCAACTCCGGAGCGAAAGCGGCGAGCGCGGCCGCGGGTGGGGCCACACCCACGCCGACACCCGCGACAAGGTCGACGACAGAAACGTCCGCGAACACGGGATGCTCGCCGCGCTCGTCGTCCGTGAACTCGCGGCGGCGGCCGCCGACGGGGAGGTTCCCCGACTCGACGACGACGAACTCGCGGCGGCGTTCCGCGACGCCGACTTCGAGACGGGGATGAAGGCGGCGGGCATCTGGCCCGACGGCTGGGAGTAGCGCCGGTCAGTCGCGCGCGGAGGGGTCGGCGTCGTCGCCGCGGTCGCCGTCCGAGTCATCGCGCCCGTTTGCCTCGCCGTCTGCGACTTCGACCGTCAGATTCGCCTTCGACAGCGCGCTCTCGGTCGCGGCCTCGACGACCATCCCGGCCCCGATGACGACGTAGAACATCCCGTAGACGAACGTCGGCACGGCCATGAGGAGGTAGAGCGCGAGGCCGGCGATGCCCGTCAGGCTGGCGAGAAAGCCGCCGATGGCGTTGCCGACGCCGACGATAAACAGGCCGAAGACGATGCGGAGGGTGGCGTCCCACGCGGCGGACCGGTCCATGCGTGAGCCGACGGCGGGCCGCGTGATGTGTCTACTGGTCGATACGCGGCGCGGGGCCGCGGCGCGGACCCGCGGTGAGGTGAGCGTTGCGGGGGTCGTTCTCCCGCGCGTCAGCACACCGCGAGCAGTTCGTCGAGCGAGTCGAGTTCGTAGGTCGGCTCGGCGGCCAACTGGTAGCCCTCGCGGTGGGGTCGGCGGATGAACGCCGAGTCGATGCCGGCGCGGTCGGCCGCGACCACGTCGACGTTGCTGTCGCCGACGTAGAGCGCCGAGTCGACGCCGAGTTCGCCCATCGCGCGCTCGATGTAGTGCGGGTCCGGCTTCTTCACCCGCGCGCCCTCGACGGTCGGGTCGCGGCCGTAGGCCACCTCGAAGCGGTCGCCGATGTCGAACACGTCGAGGATGTGCTCGATGGTCGCGTGCTGGTTGTTGCTCACGACCGCCAGCGGGTGGCCGATGTCGTCGAGGGCGGTCACGTCGTCGTACAGCGGTTTCGTCCCGTCTTCGAGACACGTCCGCTGGGTCGCCGCGGCGTGGGTCTCGTGGCGCGACCAGAACTCGTCGACCGGCACGTCGTGGACAGAACAGATGCGGCGCAGGCGCGTGAGGCCGCCGTTGATCACCCCGTCGACCGTCTCGGTCGTCGGCTCGACGTCGAACTCGGCGAACGCCCGTCTGACCGCCTCCCGCTGGACTTCGAGGAGCGTCGGCTTCGTCAGCACGCCGTCGTTGTCGAAGATGACAGCGTCGTAGCACATGGTCGAACGGTTCGCGCCCGAGTCACGATAACGTTGCTATGTGCGACCCCGACCGCTCCGGAGGGCTATTGACTCCTCGCGCGTCCGTCAACTGCGGTCTTCGCCGCCGCCGACGGTGCGGTCGCCCGCCTCTCGCCGGACGCCGTCGCGGATGCGCGAGCCGACGCGCCAACCGATGCGGTCCGCGAGGGCCTGCTCGCCGAAGGCCGCGGCGGCGCTCTCGGCGGCCATCGAGTCCACGTCGAACTCGACTCCCGGGTAGTCGACCGCCGTGAGGAGCAGGGGGGTCGGCGGCGCGGGCGGGACGCCCTCGGGGCCGTCGAGGTGGTCGGGACCGAGCACGTCGTCCACCTTCGACGGCGGGGCCGCGCCCGACCCGACGGCGCGGACGAGCGAGACGAGTCGGCGGACGAGTTCGCGGGCGAAGCCGCCGGCCTCGACGCGCACGAGGAGGAAGTCGCCGTCGCGGGTCAGGTCGCCGTCGATGGCACGGACCGTCCTGTGGTCGTCGGGCGTGAGGTTGTGGAAGTCGTGTTCGCCGCGGCAGGCGTCGAAGGCGGCGCTCGCCCGGTCGTCGTCGAAGCCGTCGCTCGGGACGTGGAGGTCGTAGACGTACTCGCGGCGGGTCGGCCGGTGCCGGGCGTGGAAGTCGTCGGGCGCGTCGGCGGCGGCCCACGCCCGCACCGTCCCCGGAAGCTCCGAGTTCAGCGCCCGCGGCGTACACCAGTCTGGGCAGTCGAAGGCGACGGTCTGGGCGAGCGCGGAGACGCCCGCGTCGGTCCGCCCGGCGGCGGCGTAGTCGGTCGGTTCCTCGTCGTCGTCGCAGACGCCGAGCGCGCGGCAGGCGTCGAAGAGGGCGTCCTCGACGGTCGGCACGTCCGGCTGTCGCTGGAACCCGTGGTACGGGCGTCCGTCGTAGGCGACGCGGAAAGCGCGCATGCCGGGTGATTTTCCGGCGGACTACTTAACCGACGCCACCCGGTTCGGCGGCTCCGGTCGCCCCGCGACTACGCGCCGTCGGCTTGCGACGCCACGCCGTCGCCCCGCGACTACGCGTCCGCGTCCAGCGACTGCTCGTCTTCGACTGGCGAGTCCTCGCTTCGGACGGAGAGCACCGGCACGTCGGCCAGCCGGAGCACGCGCTCGGTGACGCTCCCGAGCAGGTAGCGCTCGATTCCCCGGCGGCCGTGGGTCCCCATCACGATGAGGTCGGCGTCGACCTCGTCGGCGTACCGGAGAATCGCCCGGTGCGGCGAGCCGTGTTCGACGGCCGTGACGACCTCGATGCCGTCCGCCTCGGCCGCCTCGACGGCCTCGGAGACGATGCGCTCGCCTTCCGCCTCGTAGGCGCGGACGAGGCCGCCGGCGTCGAGTTGGGTCGCGTGGAGGGCGCGTTCGTCGACGACGTAGAGGGCGTAGAGCGTCGCGTCCGTCGTCGCGGCGAGGTCGAGAGCGCGGTCGAGCGCCTCGTCGGCGGGGCCGCTACCGTCCAGCGGGACGAGAATCCTGTCGTACATGTCACTCGCCTGTACGACGGGCGGGGACAAAAGGGCGCGCGCCGGTATCGGGCCGCGGGAATCGCGGCGCGAGTCGGCCGGCGCGAGGGTCGAGTCTGCCGGCGTGGCCCGCGAGTCGGCCTACTCGTAGTCCTCGTAGGTCGGCGCGTCGCGCTCGCCGGGGAAGTCGTCGACGGGGACGGTGGTCTGGTCGCCGCTCGCCATGTCCTTGACCGTCACTTCGCCGTTTTCGAGGTCGCGCTCGCCGACGATGACGACCGTGTCGGCGTTGACCGAGTCGGCGTAGGACATCTGCGCGCCGAAGCTCCGGTCGGACACGTCGACCTCGACCACGTTGCCCGCCGCGCGGAGGTCGCGGGCGATATCTGAGGCGACGCCGCGGGTGTCGCCGACGGTGAGGAGGTAGTAGTCGGTCGCCAGCTCCTCGTCGGGCCAGACGCCGGCGCGCTGACAGAGCAGTTGGAGCGTCGCGTTGCCGATGCCGACGCCGACGGCGGGGGTGGGCTGGCCGCCGAACGACTCGATGAGGTCGTCGTAGCGGCCGCCGCCGAACGTCGCCCGCGACACGTCGCCCGTGGAGTCGAAGCACTCGAAGACGACACCGGTGTAGTAGTCCAGCCCGCGGGCGGTCGAAAGCGACACCTCGCAGAACTCGCCCGCGCCGAAGTCGTCGGCGGCGGCGAGGACGTTCCGGAGGTTCTCGACCGCGGCCGCGACGTCGTCGCCGCCGAACTCGGCGATTTCGTCGAGGTCGCCGCGCTCGATGAGGTCGGCGAACTCGCCGGCTTGGTCGTACGAGAGGCCGGCGTCCGAAAGCAGGCCGAGGTACTCCTCGCGTTCGACCTTCTCGGATTTGTCGACGGCGCGGACCGCGTCGGCGACGTCCACGTCGGCGTCGAACGACCGGAGCAGGCCGCCGAGGATGTCGCGGTGAGAGACGCGGAACTCGAAGTCGTCGGCCGTGAGACCGAGGTCGGTCAGCGCGTCGGCGCAGAAGGCCAGAATCTCGGCGTCGGCCTCGGGTTCCGTGGAGCCGAAGATGTCGGCGTTGGTCTGGTAGAACTCGCGGAAGCGACCCTGCTGGACCTGCTCGTAGCGCCAGAAGGGCCGGGTCGAGACCCACTTGATGGGCTTCGACAGCGCCTGTTGCTTGGCGACGACCATCCGGGCGACCGTCGGCGTCAGTTCGGGCGTGAGGGTGACCTCGCGACCGCCTTTGTCCTCGAAGGCGTACAGCTCCTCGACGATTTCCTCGCCGGATTTGTCGACGTACATCTGCGTCCGTTCGAGGTGGGGCGTCCCGATTTCGCGGAAGCCGTAGCGGGCGGCGGCGGTCTCGACGGTGTCGACGACCTCGCGCCGGGCCGACATCTCGCCGGGGTAGAAGTCACGAAATCCCTTGAGTCGGTCGTACATGCGCGTTGGTTGGCGAAGGTCGCGCTTGAAACCTGTTGTTCGGGGCGAGGGCGACTACCCGACGAGGGCGCGGAGCGCCGCCGCGTCGCCGAGCGCGATGAGCGAGACGCCGACGACCGCGAGGACGGCGGCGACGAGGCGCGTGCCGAACCGGGCCTCGCGGAGGACGACCCCGCCGAGGACGACGGCCACGATGGCCTGCGTGTTGACGATGGGCGAAGCGACGCTCGCCGGCACCAGCCCGAAGGCGGTCGACGTGACGTGTTCGCCGACGGCGACGAGCGCGCCAGCCGCGGCGAACTTCGGGAGGTCGCCGCGGACGCCCGGCCAGTTCCGGACCGCGACGGGCAGGACGGCGAGCGCCGCGCCGACGAAAAGCACCGGGACGAACACGCTCGTCGGGATGCCGAGTTCCTGTAGCGCGACGCGTTTGCCCACGTCGCTGACGGCGTAACAGGCCGCGCTGGCGAGCGCGAGTTGGGCGGGTCGCGACCGGACCGCGCGCCGAAGCGGGTCGAGGAACGCCCCACCCTCGTAGTTCGCGACGTAGACGGCGACGGTGGCGACCGCGACGCCGAGGACCTGAATCCCCGTCAGGAACTGGTTCAGAAACAGGATTTCGATGGGGAGGACGAACACCGGGACGAGCTTGTTGATGGGCGCGACGTAGGAGACGTCGCCGGCGTCGAGGGCGTCGACGAACAGGATGAGCGCGACGCCGACGAGGGCGGCCGTGCCGGCGACGATTCCCACGCCCGTCGCGCCGAGTTCGGCGAGCGAGGGGACGGCCTGCGGGTCGTACGTCATCGCCGTGACCGGGAGGTACAGGACGACTGCGAAGGCGTTGACGACGACCGTGAGAACCGCCCCGGAGTAGCCCGGGAAGTACCGCTTCAGGGCGAAGATGTAGACGCCCCAGACGAACGCGGCGAGAACGGAGTAGGCGATGCCGGGGTCCATGACTCACCCGGCGCGCGGTGGCGTGAAAAACGACGCGGTACGAGCCGCGGTGGCTGGTGGCGAGAAAGTGAGAAGACGGGGAGGCGGGAAGGCGGCGTCCGAACGCGGGGACCGCCCTCAGCGCCGCCCGTGGACGTAGCTCTGGACGTGGTCAGGAAACACCTCGTCGACCGCCGCCCGCCCGTGTTCGGCGGCGATGAGGTGGCGGAGTTCGCCCTCGTAGTCGGCCTTCGGAATCTCCTCGGACGGGCCGGTTTCGACGTCGAGGTGCGACGCCACGAGGCGGTCGACCGCGCCGCGGCCGAACCCCGAAAGCGGCGAAAGGTAGTCGACGCCGTGGCGGTCTTCGAGGCTCTGGGCCTGCGCCCGCGAGATAGAGGGGACGCGGTCGTCGCGGCGGGTGCCGTCGGCGACGGCGTCGAAGTCGAGCCCGCAGACCGCTTCGAGGGCGTGTTCGTGGACGCGCTGGATGCCGCCGCGGGGGTAGCCGTCTTCGACCATGCGGGCGGTCGCCTCCTGTGCGACCTCGCGGTCGAGTTCCAGCGTCTCGAAGGCGTAGCCGAGTTCGGCCGCCGCGTCGCGGGCGTGCGTCCAGTCGTCCGTGACCCCGAAATGGACGGTCACGAGCGTCACGTCGTAGAAGGCGTCGAGAAGCAGTGCGGCGAGCGAGGAGTCCTTGCCGCCGCTGTAGAGGAGCGCGAGTTCCACGTGTTACCGGCGGCGGATGTTGAAGCTCTTCGACTCGGGCTGCAGCTCCTTCAGGAGCGCCTTCATCTTGTCGTCGTCGATGCGGCCCTGGATGCGCCCGCTCTGGGCGAGGGCGACGATTTGGCGTTCGACCTGTTCTGCGAAGTCCGGCTTGGACATCTGCACCGCGTTGAGCCGCTGGCGGGCCTCGTCGGTCAGGTGCTGTTTGAGAAGCGCCTGTTTCTGCTGTTCGGCGCGCTGTTGGGCGGCCTCCTCGGCCTGCTGTTGCTCGGCGGAGCCCTGTCCGCCGCCCTGCTGTTCTTGGAGTTCCTGCATCTTCTTCTTTCGAAGCTTCTCCAGTCGCTCATCGTCGGGACTGCCACTCATACCCTAGCGCACGGTCCGATGTCTGAAAACCATTACGGACCCGTATACCGACGGCTCTGGGGGAATCGGCGGTCGAAGAAGAACTATCGGTGTGTGTCGGCGGCTCTACGCGTAGCGTTCGAGTTCCGGACGGTCGAGGTCGGAGAGCACGTCGGACGCGGCGTTGTCGAGGAAGCTCGTCCCCTCGGCGGTGATGCGGCGCCCCTCGCCCTTGGCGGTCTCGACGAGGCCCTCCTCTTCGAGCTGTTGGAGGAGCGTGCGGATGATGTTCTTACTGCCGGCGTCGCTGTGCGCACCGGAGACGCTGTAGCGGTTGGAACCGCGCTTGAGGCCGCCGTACTCGGTCGAGAGGCGGTCGACGCCGACGGGGCCGTTCATGGCGACCTTGCGGAGCAGGCTCGCGCCGCGGACGTACCAGAAGTCGTCCTGCTGAGGCGGGAGCTCGCGGGTCTGGCCGCTCTTCGCGAAGGCCATCCAGTCGGGTTGCTCGATGCGGTCCTCGAGTCGTCCGGCGACCTCTTCGATGAGGGCGTCCGCCGGGACGTCATAGATGGTTACCATGGCTATTGGTTCATAATCGCGGCGTTTAAAGGCATCGTATTCGCCCGATACGGGCGGTTGGAGGCTCCTGCGCCCCGCCCGGCGTGCACCGGGGTGACAGCCCGTATCGCGCCGTCAGGACCGCCACCCGCGCGCGCTCTCCGTGCCCATCACGAGGCCGCCGAGGACGACGGGCACCCAGTAGATGAACCCGCGGAAGACGACGACGCCCGCGGTCGCCACGTCGAACGAGACGGCGGAGCTCGCGGCGGCGACGAGGATGGCGAGCGTCCACTCGATGCCGCCCGCGCCGCCGGGAAGCGGCGTCACGCCGGCGATGGCCCCGATGGGGACGACGAACAGCGCGATGGAGAAGGCGATGGGCGCGCCGATGGCGTGGAACGCCACCCAGAGCGCGACCATCTGGCAGAACCACCCGGCCCCCGACAGGCCGAGGGCGACCGCCAGTCCCCGCGGGTTTCGCCCGACGCGCTCGATAGAGCGGAAAAAGCCGTTGATGCGGCGCTCGATGCCGTCGTTCGACGGCACCGACGCCCGCGGGACGTACCGCGAGACGGTTCGGATGACCGGCGTCAGGACGCCGATGAGCCGGTGTTCGAGGTCGTAGCGGCGCTTCCACGCGACGTAGACGGCCGCCGGCACGCCGACCGCGAGGCCGACCACGGCGACGAGCGCGATTTCGAGGTTGCGGCCGAGCGTCACCTCCGTGGCGTAGTAGCCCGCGCCGATGAGCGCGATGGTGATTGAGGGAACGAAGTTGACGGTGTCGACGCTGGCGATGGCGGCCAGTCCGGTCTCGTACTCGGTGTCGGCGCTCCGGGAGATGAGAAGCGCGGTCACGGGCTCGCCGCCCGCCTGCCCGAACGGGGTGATGTTGTTCGAGAACGTCGCGCCCGTGAAGATGAGAAACGAGCGGACGAGCGAGACGTCCACGCCGAGCACGCCGAGGACGGTCTTCAGCGACGCCCCCCACGCGACGAGCCAGACGAGCGTGATGGCGAGGATGGCGACCAGATAGGTCGGCTCGGCCATCGTCACCCGGTCGATGAGCTCGTCCACGCCCGCGAAGTAGAACAGGACGGCGAAGACGACGACCGCCGCTGCGAAACCGAGCACCGTCGCGCGGAGGTTCTCGCGGGCCATTTGCTGGGGATGCGTCTACGACGGGCATTAAGTCACCGGATTCGACGGCCGAGAAACAGGTCCGTCGCGGACGCCGCCGCCGCCCCGCACCTCGTCGTCCGAACCCGTGGCGCCACTCAACGGCGGATAGATGGACATTTCCGCGTCGCCCGACACGTCCGAGGCATGGACGAGCGTGCCGCCCTCAGACTGCTCGCCGCGGACCTCCCCGGTGCCGGCGACGACGCCGCCGTCGTCGACGACCTCGTCGTCACGACCGACATGCTTCACGAGACGACGGACTTCCCCGCGGGGACGACCCGCTACACCGCCGGCTGGCGGGCCGTCGGCGCGTCGCTGTCGGACGTGGCCGCGATGGGCGCGAGCGCCACCTGCGCCGTCGCCGCCTACGCCGCCGTCGAACTCGACGAGACCGAACTCGGCGACTTCGTCCGGGGCGCGCGGGACGTCTGCGAAGCGGTCGGCGCGGAGTACGTCGGCGGCGACCTCGACACCCACCAAGAGTTCACGACGGCGACGACGGCCATCGGCCGCACCGACGACCCGGTTCGCCGCTCGGGCGCGGCCCCGGGCGACCTGCTCTGCGTCACGGGCGAACTCGGCCGGTCGGCCGCCGCCGTCCGCCTGTTCGAGGCGGACGAGACCGACCGCGCCAACGACCTCTTTCGGTTCACGCCCCGCGTCGCCGCCGGCGTCGCCCTCCGCGGCTCGGCCACGGCGATGATGGACTCCAGCGACGGCCTCGCCCGCTCGGTCCACCAGCTCGCGGAGGCCAGCGACTGCGGCTTCGAACTCGACTTCGACGCGCTCCCGGTCCACGACGCCGTCGCCGAGGCCGCGACCGATTCCGCCGACAGACGCGACCTCGCGGCGTTCTTCGGCGAGGACTTCGAACTCGTCTTTACGCTCCCCGAGTCGGCGCTCGACGCCGCCCGCGAGGCGACCGACGTGCCGCTCACGGTGGTCGGGAACGCCGTCGAGGAATCGGAATTCGCCGAGGCCGTCGTCGCCGACGGCGAGGTCGTTCCGGACCGCGGTTACACCCACGGCGGCGACGAGTAACATAGCTGTTTTCGGCGGGTTCGCGCCCGCCCGAGCCCTATCTCGGCTCTACCCCGGAATGACCTGAATCGGCACGAGGAGGAAACACGCCGCGCCGAGGGCGAACGTAAAGAGGCCGACGGCCATCCGGCCCGTTCCGAGCGGCGTCTCGTCTATCGGTTTCGCCGGGCCGTTGTAGGCGATGAACGTCGACATCAGGCCCCAGAAGAACCACAGGCCGACGGACTGGTTGAGGCCGAGGCCGCGGACGTAGTGGAGGTAGCCGGCGATGCCGAACAGGACGAGCGGGACGGCCGCCGCGAGCGACTCCTGGCGCTCGCCGAGCATCGCCCGGACCATGTGGCCGCCGTCGAGTTGGCCGACGGGGAGCAGGTTGAGGACGGTGAAGAACATCCCGACCCAGCCGCCGATGACGACGGGATGGACGACGGTCCGGGGGTCGGCGTACTCCGTCGGCCGGCCGAGGACGGCCGCGATGGCGTCGAGGAGCGGCGGGTTGTTGAACACGATCATGTCCCCGGACCGGGCGAGGACTTCGCTCGGGACGGTCATCGGTTCGAGCGAGAGTCCGATGACCGTGACGACCACCGTCGCCAAGAGCCCGGCCAGCGGGCCGGCGACGCCGATGTCGAACAGCGTCTTTCGGTCGGGCATCTGGCCGCGCATGCGGATGATGGCACCGAGCGTGCCGAACGGGAAGATAAACGGGATGAGGTAGGGAAGCGAGACGTTGACGCCGTGGTATCGGCCGACCGCGTAGTGACCGAGCTCGTGGACCGAGAGGACGCCGAGGACCGCGGCGGTGAAGGGCCACGCCCGAAGCAACACGAGCGGGTTCGCGGCGATGTCGGAAAGGGGGATGTAGTACCACGCGTACGCGCCGACGAACAGCGTCGAGAGGACCGTTAGCGCGAACAGCGTGATGTTCTTCCACGGGATTTCCTCGATGCCCTGCGAGGCCGGCTCGACGATGACCACGTCGGTCTCTCCGAGTCCCGAAACCTGCGCTTCAACGTCGTAGCCGGCCCCTCGGAACGCCGACCAGATTTCGCGGACGAGCATCTGCTCGGGGACGAGCGACTCGCCGTAGTAGATACGTCGGCGACCGTCTGACCGCACCTCGTGAACGTCGAAGACGGCGCGAAGCGCCTCCACCGGCGGTCCGTCCGCCGATTCGGACTGTTCCATCGACGTGGGGTAGGCGGGCGACGTGCATAAATCCCGTGACGGGGGCCGAACCGGCGGGCGACGGCGGCGCGGGAGGCGGTCGCTCGGCCGTCTGCGTCGAAGTCGAAAAGCGAAGCGCCGCGGAACCGTGAGGGCGTCGCCGCGGAACGGGTGGGCCGTCACCGGGGATGTGTGGTGGAGGCCGTTCGGGCGGGGCGTGCGGGGAGTTCGGCTCTCTGCGCCGTGGGGAGGGCGGTCGGTCCGTCGGCGGTCGGTCCGTCGGCGTCACGAACCGAGCGGGGGTATCGGGGGTCGAGTCGCGTCTCGGCGTGGGGGTCCGAGCGCGCTCGGCGGGGCTGTCGTGGGGTCGCGGGCTGTCGCGGAGTCGCGTTCAGTTCGTTCGGGGACCGGGCGGTACGCGTCGTCCTGACGCTGGCGTCGGTCGCGGAGCGGGCGATGCGTGCGTTCAGGCGGTCTCGACGCGCCACGTGGTCGCGCTCGTGTACGACCACTTCTCGATGGTCAGCTCCGTCGCGGAGTCGCGGAGCTTGACCATCAGGGCGCCGATCTCCTTGGGAGACAGGCCGACGTCGTCGGCGATGAATTTGCTCTTGAAGTACATCTCGCCGTCTTTCGCACGGTCGAGCAGGTACTGCTTGAGGCGGTCTTCCTTGGAGCTACTGTCGGTGGAGGGGGGTACTGTTGCGCTCATCTGGTACACCTCACTTCCACCTATCGGCCCATCACCTGTTATAAAGGAAGGTCCGTTAGAATTAGTTCGGCCGCTTTCAGCTTGAATCGACCAAAACGGTTCGTTTTAGGAATCTTTGAAATCGACGTAGATTTTTTAGAACCGATTCTGAGGGATTATTTCTGAAAACACTAGTTAGAAATCAATGGGGCGAAAACACCCCGATTCACCCCGTCTGACGCCCCATTTTGCGGAAATCGGTGCCGCAATATCGGCGATTTCTCCGCCGACGCGACTATCCGCGTACCGTGAATAATCCGCGTCGGCTCAGCGGTCGTGGACCCAGAACTCCTCGTCGGTGGTCGTCTCCTTCTTGAAAATCGGCACCTCGTCTTTCAGGCGGTCGATTCCGTCTTCGACCGTCCGGAACGCCTCTCGGCGGTGCCCCGCGAGGACGACGACGAACACGATGTCCTCGCCGTCGCCGACGACGCCCACCCGGTGATGCATGAGGACGCGGAGGACGCCGTCGCGTGCCTCCAGTTCCTCCGAAATCGCGGCCATCTTCGACTCCGCGACCCCGTCGTACTTCTCGAATTCGAGGCTGAGCGTCGGGTCGTCGCCCTCGGCCTCCTTCATGCGCACTCGTCCGGTGAACGTCGCAATCGCGCCGGCGTACACCTCCAGCGGGTCCGCCTTCGCGCGTTCGACCAGCGTTTCGAGCGTGACGTGCGGTTCGTGCGCGTCGACCTCCGCGGCGAGGGACGCCACGTCCGCGGCGTCGGCCGTTTCGACTTCCTTGACGACGCGCGCCGCGTCGGCACCGGCGAGGGCGACCGTCGGGACGCGCGCGTCGGGGAACCCCGAGAGGAGCGCGTAGTCGTACTCTGCGGAGAGGTCGTCGAGGAGTCCATCGAGGTCGCGGTCGTCGCCGGTGCCGACCCAGTTGCCGTCCGGCGAGAGGCCGTAGGCGGCGGCGACGCCGTCTGTCGACTCCGGTTCGGTCGCGCTCTCGGGGAGCGATTCCACGGTGGCGACGCGGCCGTCTAACTGCGCGGCGAGTCGGTCACAGAGCGTCGTCGCGCCCGCGCCGACGATTCCGAGGACGTGCATACCCGAAGGACGGCCCGCGCCGGTTTAAGATTGCTCCGTGCCGGCCTCGTCGGACTCGGGTGTCGGCTCCGACTTCCGCGCCTCGGGGCGCGGGCGGGTCCGATACAGGTGGACGGCGACGGCCGCGCCGACGAGGCCGAGGAGCGTCGCCAGCCACGGGGCCGCCGCGCCGACGGGGGTGTCGGCCGTCGCGGGCAACGTGTCGAACTGCCAGAGCGCCCAGCCGACCGAAAAACAGGCCACCAGCGCCCAGTTGAAGACGGTTCTGCGGTCGACCTCGCCGCGGCGGTGGCGGACGAGCATCGCGCCGAGCGCGAGCACCCACCCGACGGCGATGAGCGTGACCGTCTCCACGGTGACGAGTCGCATACCCGTAGTCGCCGCGAGAGTGGTTTAAAGCCCCCGACACGGGCGTCTCGCAGTTGATAACCCTTAAGATGCGGTCACGGATACCCGTGTGCAATGAGAGTCGTCATCTCCATCGGCGGAAGCGTGCTCGCGCCGGACCTCGACGCTCGACGCGTGGAGGCTCACGCCTCCGTCGTCGAAACGCTCGCGCGGGACGGGTGCGAAATCGGTGCGGTCGTCGGCGGCGGCGGCGTCGCCCGCGACTACATCGGCGCGGCCCGCGACCTCGGCGCGAACGAGGTCCAACTCGACCAGATCGGCATCGACGTGACCAGAATCAACGCCCGCCTGCTCATCGCGGCGCTCGGCTCGCAGGTCGACCCCAAGGTCGCCCACGACTACGAGGACGCCGGCGACGCCATCCGGCGCGGCGACATCTCGGTGATGGGCGGCGTCATGCCCGGCCAGACCACGGACGCCGTCGCGGCCGCGCTCGCCGAGTACGTCGACGCCGACCTGCTCGTCTACGCGACCAGCGTCGACGGCGTGTTCAGCGCCGACCCGAAATCCGACCCCGACGCGACGAAGTTCGAGGAGATGACCGCCGCGGAACTCGTCGACGTCATCGGCGACATCGAGATGAACGCCGGCTCGTCCGCCCCGGTCGACCTCCTCGCCGCGAAGCTCATCGAGCGCGCGAAGATGCGCACCATCGTCCTCGACGGCACGGACCCCGACCGCATCACGCCGGCGGTCCTCCGCGGCGAGCACACGGGAACCGACATCATCCCCGAGGGCGGCGACGAACCGACCTACTGGGCCCCCTGAGATGGCGACGAACGACCCCTCTCGCGGCGACGCCGCCGCGGGCGCGACCGACGGCGACGGCGACGCGGACGCCGCCCACCACGGCTTCTGGGCCGACGAGGTCGCCGACGAAATCGAGGCCCGCGACCCCGACGAGCCGGTCGTCGTCAAGGGCGGCGTCTCCCCCTCGGGCGTGGCCCACCTCGGCAACTTCAACGAGATTATGCGCGGCTACTTCGTCGCCGAGGTGCTCCGCGAGCGCGGCCACGAGGTCCGGCAGGTGTTCACCAGCGACGACAAAGACCCGCTCCGGAAGCTCCCGCGAAAGCTCGCGGACGCCGACGGCAACATCGTCGGGCTGGGCGAGGTCGACGCCGGCGCGCTCGGCCGCAACCTCGGCAAGCCGTACACGTCGATTCCGGACCCGTTCGGCGAGGCCGAGTCCTACGCGGCGCACTTCGCGGCGCTCCTGAAGGCCGACGCCGACCGCCTCGGCGTCCCGGTGGAGATGATTTCCAACACCGAACTGTACGACAACGGCGACTTCGACCCCGTGGTCGAACACGTCCTCGAACACGCCGACACCGCCCGCGAGGTGCTGGGCGAGTACCAGTCGAAGGTCGACGAGGACTACGTCCCCTTCAACCCCGTCTGCGCCGAGTGCGGCAAAATCACGGAGACGGTCACGGCCGTCGACCTCGACGCCGGCACCGTCGACTACGTCTGTACCGACATGACCGTCGGCGACAACACCATCGACGGCTGTGGCCACGAGGGGACCGCGACGTTCCGCGAGGGCAAACTGCCGTGGCGCTTCGAGTGGCCCGGCCAGTGGCAGGTCCTCGGCGTCGACTTCGAGCCGTTCGGCAAGGACCACGCCGAGGGCTCGTGGCCCTCCGGCAAGGACATCGCCGAGAACGTCCTCGGAATCGAGCCGCCGGTGCCGATGGTGTACGAGTGGTTCACGCTCAACGGCGAGGCGCTGTCGTCGTCGGCCGGCAACATCGTCACCGTCGCGGAGATGCTCGACCTGCTCGAACCCGAGGTGCTCCGGTACTTCTTCGCGCTCAACCCGCGGAAGGCCCGCGACCTCGACCTCACGCGGCTCGACCAGCTCGTCGACGACTTCGACCGCTTCGAGCGCGCCTCCTTCGGCGAGGTCGACGACGAGAGCCTGACCCGCTTCGCCGAGCGCGCCTACCCGTTCGTCGTCGACGAGGTCCGCGAGGACCGGGTTCGGCTCCCGTACACGTTCGCGGCCGTCCTCGGCATGACCGACGACGAGGACCTGCGCGTCAAGATGGCCCGCAACGAGGGCTTCTTCGACGAGGACACCCCCGACGAGGTGGTCGAAGAGGCGCTCGGCCGGGTCGAGCGCGCCCGCCGCTGGGCCGAGAAGATGGACAACCAGTACAACTACCGCCTGCAGGTCGACCTCCCCGAGTTCGACTTCGACCCCGCGGTCGAGGCCGCGCTCGACGAACTGGCGGACTTCGTCGAGGAGAACCACGACGGCGAGGCGATTCAGGGCGAAATCTACGAGACGGCGCGCCGCCACGACATCGAGATGGGCGACTTCTTCGCCGCCGGCTACCGCCTGTTTTTCGACGCCGAACAGGGGCCGCGACTCGGCGAGTTCCTCGGCGAGCTGGAGCGCGACTTCGTCGTCACGCGACTCCGCCGCGAGGACTGACTCCTCGCCCCTCTCCCCTCGTCGTCGCCGTCGCCGTCGCCCTCACCCGGACCGTCAGTTCTCCTCGATAGCGTCTATGACGACCGCGCCGACGACGGCGAGTCGCGGGTCGATACGCTCGCGGTCCACGTCGATAGTGTACTTGTCCCGGAGAGAGAACTGCTCGCTCACCGCGCCGACCGGTTCGCCGGCCGCGTCCTCGATGCGGTACGAGAAGGGAATGAGCGTCGTGACGAGCCGTCTGGCGACCGCCATCGGGACGCTGTCCTCGACGATTCGCCCCGCGACCGAGCCGTCGGGGTCGAGCAGTTGGTAGGTGTGTCTGGCGAACGAGAACGCGCCGCGTTTGACCGCGCCGACGCGCTCGCCGGTCCGACTGTCGACGATGTCGTAGGCGGCCGACACGTCGAGGACGCTGTCGGCCTTGACGCGGAAGCGCTCTTCGCCGGTCTCGTGGTCGTTCAGCCGGAAGTCCTCTTTCAGTTTGAACTTCTTTTGCTTCGCCGAGAGGACGGGGTCGTCGCCCTCGTAGACGACGTAGTTGTTGCCGATGGACACCTTCTGTCGGACCTCGTAGCGGGAACTGTCGAACACGGTTCCCGTTGGTCGCCGGGGTGGCTAAAACCCTTCTGGGGGACGACTTATGTCCCCGACGCGCGTACGGTGAGACGGGCCCGTTCCCCCGTGAACGACGCCTACCGCGGCCTCGCCGCATCACAGTTCACATGTCTCTCATCGACTTCATCCGGTCCGTGGAGGAATCGCAAGACGAATTCGACGTCGAACTGGAGGAGTTCGACGCCGACTCCGAACAGGCGGCCGTCGACGACGACTCCTCGGGCGGCCGCTCGTGGGGCCGTCTACTCCTCGTCGCGTTGCTCCTCGTGGGCGTCGCCTACGCCGTCTCTCGGCTTCGCTCGTCGTCCGGCGACTCCTTTACCGACATCGCGCTCGCCGACGACCCCGCCGGGGGCGAGACGGCGGCCGACGACGCGACCGGCGACGAGGACGCCACGGTCACCGTCGAACACGATCCCGAGGAGGAGACTGAGGACGCCGCGTCCGACGACGAGGCGGACGAGGCGGACGAGACTGCCGACGCGACCGACGAGGAGACCGACGCGGACGACGACGGCACGGTCGAAGTCGAAATCGAGTCGCCCGGCGACGACGACGAGTAACCCGACTCTCGGTCGCGGGCCGGGTCGGCGCTCCCGACCGCGACCCCGCTCGCGCTCGTCGAACGGGGTACCGTGACCCGAACGGTGGTACCGTAACCCGAACGCCTTTTGGCGCGCGCCGCTTCCCTTCGGGCGATGAACACGCTGCTTTGGGTTCTCGCTGGCTTCATCGCCTACTCTCTCCTCGCGGCGCTGTTGCGTGCTCGCGGTATCCTCCCCGAGTACGTCCGCGTCCAGGGTCCCCTCACGACGGTCCACACCCGTCGCGGCCGCGAACTCCTCGACAGAATCGCCGCCCCCAAGCGGTTCTGGCGGGCGTGGAGCAACGTCGGCCTCGGCATCGCCCTCGTCATCATGGTCGGGACGTTCGTCCTCCTCGTGTTTCAGGCGGTCGTCATCCTCCAGAACCCGCCCGCCCCGACGCAGGTGAACCAGCCGCAGAACTTCCTCGTCATCCCCGGCGTCAACGACTTCCTCCCGCTTTCGGTCGCGCCGGAAATCCTCTTCGGCCTCCTCGTCGGCCTCGTCGTCCACGAGGGCGGCCACGGCGTCCTCAGCCGCGTCGAGGGCATCGACGTGGAGTCGATGGGAATCGTCCTCCTGACGATACTCCCCGTGGGGGCGTTCGTCGAACCCTCCGAGGAGAGCCAGCGCCGCGCCGACCGCGGCGGCAAGTCGCGGATGTTCGCCGCCGGCGTGACGAACAACTTCGCCGTCACCCTCGTCGCGTTCGCCCTGCTTTTCGGCCCGGTCATCGGCTCTATCTCGGTCGCACCGGGCGTCGCCGTCTCCGGGGCGTACGCCGGGTCGCCGGCCGACGCGGCAGGTATCTCGGGCGGCGACCGCGTGACCGCTATCGAGGGCACGCCGGTCAACACGACGCGGGAACTCGACGCCGCGCTCCTCGCGACCGACGCGGGAACGGTGTCGGTCGAACTCGACGGCGAGCGGACCGTCTCGGTCACGCGCGAACTCGTCGTCGCCGGCTCCGTCGAAGGCAACCCCGCGAACCTCACCGTCGAGTCCGGGAGCGACCCGATTCGCGTGACCGCGGTCAACGGGACCGCCGTCTCGACGCGCGCCGACTTCGAGTCGGCCGTCGGCGACTCGCGGTTCGCCCGCCTCGACACCTCCGCCGGCGAGCGCACCATCCCAGTCGGTGCGTACATCACGGTGGTTTCCGAGAACGGCCCGCTGTACAACGCCACGGGAACGACCCAACCCCTCATCGTCTCGTCGTTCGACGGCGAGCGAATCACCTCCTCGACGGAGCTTCAGCAGGCGCTCGACCGGACTGACCCCGACCAGACGGTGCCCGTCGAAGTCTATCGCGACGGTGGCTTCGAGACGGTGCAGGTGACGCTCGGCACGAACGACCAGGACGGCAACGGCTTCCTCGGCGTCAGAATCTTCCAGGGGACGAGCGGCCTGGTCCTGACGGACTTCGGCACGCAGGACTACCCCGCGGGGACGTACCTCTCGCTTCTCGGCGGTGACGGCGGCGACGGCGGCCTCGCGACCGCCTTCGCCGGGTCGCCCCTCCAGCTCGTCTACGTGTCACTGCTGTTGCCCCTCGCGTCGGTCGTCCTCGGGATTCCGAACTTCCCCGGCTTCACCGGACAGGTCGTCAACTTCTATCAGGTCGGCGGCCCGCTCGGCTTCCTCGGCGGCGGCGTCTTCATCTTCGCTAACGTCCTGTTTTGGACGGCGTGGATAAACCTCCAACTGGGGCTTTTCAACTGCATCCCCGGCTACCCGCTCGACGGCGGTCGCATCCTGCGGACCTCGGCCGAGGCCGTCGTCTCGCGGCTCCCCGTCGACGACCCCCACACCGTCGTCCGGACCATCACGACCTCCGTCGGCCTCACGATGCTCGCGTCGCTCGTGCTCATGATATTCGGGCCGACGCTCCTCGGCTGAGCATCCCGGTCGGCGAGACGGCCCTCCGTTCCCCTCCGCTCGGGGCTGACCCGCCGTCCCTCGACGGTTCTCGAACCGCGAAAACGACTCGCAACTTCAATACCGGATGACTCCCTAGGCCACGGTATGGTAGAGGCCCCACAGACCGACGAGGGCTGGTTCGCGCTGCACGACTTCCGAACCGTCGACTGGGACGCGTGGCGTGACGCGCCCGAACACGAGCGCCGCCGCGCAATCGAGGAGGGCGTCGCGTACCTCGACGCCCACGAGGCGGTCGAGGACGCCGAGGCGGGCGCGTCCGCCGTCTTCTCCGTCCTCGGCCACAAGGCGGACTTCGTGGTCGTCCACTTCCGGCCGACGCTGGACGACGTCTCGCGCGCCGAACGGCAGTTCGAGCAGACCGCGCTCGCGGCCTTCACCGAACAGCCGACCTCCTACGTCTCCGTCACCGAGGTGTCCGGCTACGTCTCGGACGACTACTTCGAGGGCAACGAGGAGGACATCGACACCGGCCTGCTCCGCTACATCGAGGGCAAGCTCAAACCTGACATCCCCGAGGACACCTACATGTCCTTCTACCCGATGTCGAAGCGCCGCGGCGAGGAGCACAACTGGTACGACCTCTCGTTCGACGAGCGCCGCGACCTGATGTCCACCCACGGCGACACCGGCCGGCAGTACGCCGGGAAAATCAAGCAGGTCATCGCCTCCTCGGTCGGCTTCGACGACTACGAGTGGGGCGTCACGCTGTTCGGCGACGACCCGACCGACATCAAGGACATCGTCTACGAGATGCGCTTCGACGAGGTGTCCTCGAAGTACGGCGAGTTCGGCCAGTTCTACGTCGGGCGGCGCTTCCCGCCGTCTGACCTCGGCGCGTTCCTCGCGGGCGACGGCGTCCCGACCAGCGAGTTCGAAGACGAGTCCCACCACGGCGCGCACGCGCACGGCGAGGGTGGCCACCACCACGGCGGCGACGGACACCATCACGGCGGCGAAGGCGGACAGCACCACGGCGACGGCGACGACGGTGGACACCACCACGGCGACGACGGCGGCGACGAGAGCGCCGACGAGGACATCCGGGGACAGCTCGAAGACCTGAACATCTACGCCGGCAAGCCCCACGGCGAGGACGTGTACGCGACGGTCCTCTACTCCGAGGCCGACGCCGACGAGCTGTTCGACGAGGTCGAGGGCCTCCGGGGCAACTTCGACCACTACCCGACGCACGTCAAGACGGCCGTCTACGAGGCCAACGAGCGCGGCCGGGTCGCCGTCGTCTCCATCTGGGAGACGGCGTCGGCCGCCGAGACCGCCGCGGGCTTCCTCTCGGAGCTTCCCGGCATCGTCGAGCGCGCCGGCGAGGAGTCCGGCTTCGGCACGATGGGGATGTTCTACACCGTCAAGTCCGAACACCGCGGCGACTTCGTCGAGAAGTTCGGCACCGTCGGCGGCCTCCTCGAAGAGATGGACGGCCACTTCGACACGGACCTGATGGTCAACGTCGAGGACGAAGACGACATGTTCATCGCCAGCCAGTGGCGCTCGCAGGACGACGCGATGGAGTTCTTCCGCTCGGACGCGTTCCGCGACACGGTCCAGTGGGGCCGCGACGTGCTGGCGGACCGGCCGCGACACGTGTTCTTAGCGTAGCTCCGCGACCATCGGGAGCGGGGTGAGGAACCCCCATACGGGGGTGACGAACCTTTTTGGTCCAGACTTTGCCAGCGAGCGGAGCGAGCGCAGGAAAAGGTGGCGTGTACGTGCTGGCGGACCGGCCGCGACACGTCTTCCTCGCCCGAGTCAGTCGAACGTCAAAATAGGGACGGGGCTTTTTACGCGAGCGCGGCGCGAACGTCTCGGAGCTTCGGGCGGACCTTGTCGGCCCCGACGTTGTACGCGAAGTACAGCGCCACCGCGCCCATCACGACCGCCCACGCGGCGATTTCGACGTTGCCCTGTTCGAAGGTGACGAACGCGAAGCGCTCGATGTACGCGCCGGCGAGGGAAAGCCCCGCACTGCCGAGGCCGAAGACGAGGAGTTCGAGGAGGTCCGGGAGCACGTCGACGAGTGAACTACGCATAGTCGTCCCGAACTCGGTCGAGCGTTGTGGCTTTTTCGGTCTCGAATCGGCTTCAGTTCCGCTCGAAAGTCGGTTCCGACTCGTCTGTCGCCCGAGCCTGCGCCCGCGATTGCGACCCGGCGAGGAGGTCTTCGGTCTCGACCAGTCTGTCGAGGCGGCGCTCGAACTCCTCGTCGGAGAGCTCGCCGGCGGCGTAGCGCTCCCGCAGTCGCTCGATGGCCGACTCGTCGTCGACCGGGTCGTACCCGGAACCGTCCGCCGACCCCGTCCACTCGCCTTCGCCGTCGGGGTCGCCGCGGACGCGGCGACGGACGCGCCGCCCGGCGTACGCCAGCGCCATCACCGTCGGCGCGACGACGAGAAACCAGACGACGGCGAGGTGCGCTTCGAGCCCCATCATCAGCGCGATGAGCATCAACCACGCCCCGGTGACCGCTCCCAAAAGCGGCGGGCTTCGGGCGACGACGCGGGCCTCGCGGGAGAGTACCGAACCGAATCGTTCGAGAACCATCGGTCGGACGTGTCTCTCTAAATACAAAAAACCGCGTCCGAGCGAGGCGGGTTAGTCGCTGTTTCCGTTCCCGTTGCCGCGTCCCGGAGTGCCGTCACCGTCGCCTCGCCCCGGGTTGTCGGCGTCGTCGCCGTCGGGGTCGTTCCCGTGGCCGCGGTCGCCGTCTTCGGGCGTGTAGACGTAGAGGCAGTCGTTTTTGTACGAGCGGCCGAACTGGTCGGCGTCCTCGCAACAGAGCACGCGGCCGTCGTCCATCACGTCGAGGTTGTCGACGTTGATGAGCGCGTCGTCGGCGACGGCGGCGGGGTCGCTCGCGTCGGGGCCGACGATGACGGGTTCGAGCGTCGAGACGTTGTAATCGGCCGCCAGTTCCGCGCGGTAGACGACGCCGCCGTCGACGCGCTGGAACTGGAGGTCGCCCGCGTCGTTCGACATGTCGTCGTTGAGTTCGGAGATGCCGAAGTAGACGTAGTCGCCGGGTTCCGCGCCGTCGACGCTGTCGATGCCCTCGGCCTTGTTGAACTCGATGGTCGCGCCGATTTCCTTCGCGGCCGCGCGGGTTTCGAGGAACGGGACGCGTCGGAGTCTCTCGTCCACGCCACCGGGACCGGCCGCCTCGTACTGGTCGGCCCACTCGACGATTTCCTCGTCGGTGACGTAGTCGCGGTTGCCGTTTTCGACGACCGCCCTGTCGGCGGCTTCGAGGAGTTCGGGAGTCACCTCGTCGCCCTCCTCCCAGTCCGTGTGGGTTTCGAGGTAGTCGACCTGCGTGACGCCGTCGTACTCCGCGACCCACGCCGCGACTTCCGCGTTGGTCGCGTGCCCGAGTTCGACCCACTCGATTTCGAGGTTCACGTCTGCCGGGGGCGCTTCGACCGCGGCGTCGCGGTTCGTCACGTACGGCGCGTAGAGCGTTCCGGCGAGGTCCATCGGGTCGTCGTAGCTCGGAATCGGCTCGTCGGCGACGAACTTGTAGACGCCCTTGCTGTCGCCGTCGGAGGCGAGGTAGACCGTCCGCTCGTCGGACTGCACGTCGGGGCACTCCCACGCGGCCCGGCCCATGACGTAGTACTTGACCGGCTCGGGGGTCTCGGCGGCCGGGTCGCGGACGTCGACGATGTAGCCGTAGCGGTACGGGTTGGGGTAGACGTCGCCGATGGGCGTCAGGTCGTTGCCGTCGCCGGACTGGTCGACCGGCTCCGCGCCGAGGTAGTACGCGAGGAGTTCGACGCCCGCGACCGCCCAGTAGCTCTGGACGAACCACGACTCGTCGCCGTAGTAGTCGTCGACGGCCGCCTGAATCTCGGTCGGGTTGGGTCGGTTCCAGAACTCGTGTGCGCCGCGGAGCCCCTTGCCCGTCCCCTTCTCGACGATGTCGCCGACCGTCGCGGTCAGCGAGACGCGCGGGTGGCCGTAGTTCTCCTCGGCCGACAGCATCGTGTTCCACGGGCTCAGGTCGCCGTAGCAGTTGATTCGCGTCCCCCCGAGGTCGCGCAGGGCGTCGGTGTTGGCGAGGTTCAGCGCGTTTTCGAGGTCGGCGGTCCACGAGCCGTCGTCGTCCCGACTGAGCGGAATCCGCGAGACGTTACCCGGACTCGCCTCCCAGTTGGTGAACAGGTAGCCTTCGGTCTCCTCGTCGTTCGTGGCGACGAACTGGTTGCAGTCGGGGGTGTAGCCCGCGTCGGCGTACTTCGACCCGCTGAACTGGTCGCTCGTGATGTTCGTTCCGTCGGGCGTCTGCGGCACGCCGAGGAGTTCCGACCCGCCGTTGATGACGTCGCGCTCGCGGGCCAGAATCTCGTAGTCGCCGGCGGCGGACCGGACCGTCCGCCGCTCTGCGTCCGTCTCGGGCGTCGACAGCTCGTCGAAGTCGCTCTCGCCGTCGAACGAGAACTGGAAGCCGGAGAAGTAGCCGACCGCCGCCCTGTCGTAGGGCGCGGGGTTCTCGCGGTCGGGGTGCTGGAGGCTGTAGAGGAGCGACCCGTCGCCGAAGACGAACGGACCGGTCACTTCCGCGCCGAACGCCGTCGTCGAAAACCGCTTGAGTTCGCCGCGCACGAGCGGTGCGCGCGGCGTGTTCGGGTCGTCGGGGTCGGCCGCCTGACCGACGCCTGCCACGCTCGCTCCCAGCGCGGCGGCGACGGACGATGCCATGAGGGTTCGCCGAGTGAATTCCACCATGCGACCGAAGAAGCGGAACCGGCCCCCGTGTAGATTTATATGACAACAAGGTTGCAATACTGTCCGAGGGAGAGCGGTCTGTTGATTATATAGCGGTCCGGTCTCACTCCGCGGCCGACGCGTCGTCCGCGACTGGCTTACCCTCGCGTTCGAGCGCCTCGACCCCGTCTCGAATCTCCTCGGCGCGTCGTCGGACGGCCGCGACGTAGCGCTCGATTCGCGCCCGCTTTTTCCCGTAGAACGACGCCACCCAGTCGGCGTCGGCGTAGGGGTGCGTCAGGAAGTACGCGGCGAGGGTGTCGCGGCCCGCTTGGATGATTTCCGGCGGCACGCCGCGGTCGCCCGTACCGGCCTCGACGAACCCGTTCACGTCGAAGTAGACGTCGGCGTAGAGCGCGGCCGTGTCGGGGTCGTCGAACTCGCGGCCCGCGTGGTCGGGCGCGCGGAAGCCGTATCGGCGACCCTCCTCATCTGGGTCGTCGTACTCGACGATTCGGACGCCCAGCGGGTAGGTTCTGTACGCGCGCTCCGACCGCGTCTCGGGGGAGGGAGATGCTGAATTCGACATGTTTGGGTGTGCGCGTCGCCCCGGCGCGAGCGCACCGCGGCGACCGTACCGGTCGGGTTCGACGGCGGGGGTGTAGTAGGCTTATAAGTTGGATATATATCGAACGGGAGCCCTCGTGAGCGTCCGAAACGAGGGAAACAGAACGAACCAAAACGAGCGAACGCGCGACCGAGCCGCCGCGGGACCGCCGTCGTCAGCGGCCGTCGCGGACGTACTTCGCGGCACCGACAACGCCGGTGAGGAGCGTCAGCGCAATCCACTTGCCGGCGTCGTCGCCGCGCTTCTTGGCGTCGAGACTGACCAGCCACGCGAGCGCGACGTGGGCGACCGCGGTGACGCCGAGGAGGGTCTTCAGGCGACCCATTATGCTTCGTTGCGCGCGCCCTTCGCGACGCGCTTGTCGAGGCCGGCCGCGCGGATGTCGTCGCCGTCGACCGACGAGCGGAGCGCGTCCATGCCGTCGAAGCGGTCGATGCCGAAGTTGTCCGCGTACAGTTCCTCGACGCGGGTCATCTCCTCGTCGGTGAGTTTCGGCACGTCGGAGGCCTTCGCCCACTCGTCGATGTCGGCTTTCGTGCGGAACGTCGGCGTGACGGCCGCGGTCTCGTCGTAGCCGAGGAGGTAGGCGATAGACGCCTGCGCCATCGTCCGTTCGCCGTCGCGTTCGAGGAAGCGGAGCTGTTCGAGTTTCTCCCAGCCCGTCTCGTACCACTCGTCGGGGCGGAAGCCGCGGTGGTCGCCGGAGCCGAGTTCGGTCTCGGGGCGGACCTGCTCGTTCAGGAGGCCCGAGGAGTGCGGCACGCGGGCGATGAGGCTCGTCGGGGAGCCGGTCTCGCGGATGGTGTCGAGGAAGTGGTTGCCCACGTCCTGCTCGAAGGCGTTCCAGACGATTTGGAGCGCGTCGAACTCCTCTTCGATGGCCATGTCGCCTTCGGCCAGCCAGCCGATGGAGGGGCCGAGCGCCCAGCCGGTGGCCTCGATGAGACCCTCCTCTTTCAGTTCGTCGAGGGCTTCGAGCACGTCGGGCGTGACCTCGTCGACGTTCGCGTTGTGGAGTTGCAGGAGGTCGATGTACTCCATGTCGAGGCGTTCGAGGCTTTTTTCGGTCGCCTCGCGGACCCACTCGCCGGTGATTTCCTTGGGGAGCTCGCCGTGGCCGGCCTGCGGGTTGTTGTAGAAGTCGTAGCCGATTTTGGTGGCGACGGTGACCTCGTCGCGGTAGTCGGAAAGCGCCTCGCCGACGACTTCCTCGGAGTGGCCGTGGCCGTACACGTCACCCGTGTCGAAGAAGTCGATGCCCTGCTCGATGGCGTGGTGGAGCATCTCGATGGAGTCTTCGTCCGAGCGGTCGCCCCACCAGTCGGTCCCGACGACCCACGCACCGAAGCCGACCTCGCTGACTTCGATTCCGGAGGTGCCGAGTTCGCGGTAGTGCATGGCCGGCCCTACGAATTGGGGCGACTTATTCCGTGTGTTTTGTTCCCGTACGCTGGGAATCTCCGGACCCGCGCGACGCTCGGTTTCACGCATCGCAAACGCCCGGAACCAGCCAGTATTGCCCGGAGGAGGCCTGACGCGGGGTTCGCACAACCGAATCCCTTTGAATCTCGACGGCTTACGACGGTGCAATGACGAAGGTCCACGTTTCGCTTCCGGAGGACGCCGAAGAAGGCTTACAGGCGTTTATCGACGAGGTCGACGGTCGGCTCGCCTCGGACGAAGACACCTGCACGGTCGTTCGGGACACCCTCATCGACCTGTTCGGCGACCGCGAGGCGTGGGAGCGCTGGCAGAACGGCAAGCCCGTCTCGCCCGCGACGCGGGTTCGGTTGCAGGGGTACGACCCGTGCAACGCGACGCTCGAAGCCGAGTACTACGCCGAGAAGGACGACGAGCGGTTCAAGCGCTCGAAGCATCTCCAGTGGCTCTGGCGGCAGTTCGACGCGACGCCGATGGCCGACAACGTCGCCTTCGCCCTCCGGTTCCGACAGATGCTCGCCGACCACCTGTTCGCCGAGGCCGGCGACAACCTCCGCATCTTCAAGGGCGTCACCTTCTCCTACGGCCACAACATCTCCGTCGGCGACAACACCGTCATCCACGACGACGTCCACCTCGACGACCGCGGGAAGCTCACCATCGGCGACCGCGTCTCCATCTCCGACAGCGCCCACATCTACAGCCACTCCCACGACACCGTCGACCAGACCGAGGTCAGGAACTACCACACGACCATCGGCGACGACGCGCGCATCACCTACGACGCGATGGTCAACGCCGGCGTTTCGGTCGGCGAGAACGCCATCGTCGGCGCGCGGTCGGTCGTACAGGGCGACGTGCCCGCCCACCACATCGCGGTCGGCTCCCCCGCCAAGAGCGTGAAAGTAAAGCCCGGCTTCGAGGACGCGGCCGAACCGCTCGACGCCGGAGGCGAGCGCCGCGCCGACGAGCGCGAGATTCCCTACGAGCTCCCCGACGACATCGAGGCCTTCGACGAGTTCGACCGCGACCTCGACGGCCCGGTGGATTCCCACCGGCGCGAGTAGCCCTTTTCGACGCGAAGCCGCCCCGTCGGCATCGCCCGTGACCACCGCCGAGAGCCTCAACAGACCCGTTCGACCGAAGGACCGATATAGCATGCTAACGTAAGTCAATGTGTGATGGACGTCTGGGGTTGGATCGTCGTCTACGCCCTCGGGTTGACCCTGCTCCAGCTTCTGGTCTATCGGTACCTCGTCAACGGCGGTGAGCCGACGGTGGGCGAGGGAACCGGACGAGACTCCGCCCGGACGGACCGCTACGTTCACCCCGAAATCGCGGCGTCGTTCGACGACGGCTCGCAGGCCGGCGTGCAGACGACGCCGACGGGCGAGCGCATCTGCCCGAACTGCGGGGCCGAAAACGAGGCCGACACCACGTTCGACCTCTGCTGGAACTGCACCCGACGGCTCCGGTGACGACCCGTAGCCGAGTCCGTTTTACCAGCCCTCGACTAACTACGCGTATCATGGCCGACGACGACGAACTCCACGGCGAAATCGACGCGCTCGCCCGCGACATCGAGCGGGCGATTCTCGAATTCGACTCGGCCCTCGAACGCCACGCGATGATTCGCCAGACCGCCCGCGAGCCGGTGTTCCGTTCGGAGTCTCCGCAGTTCGACGACGTGCAGAACCTGTTTTTCTGAGTCGGCGCGGCGGGCTATTCTTCGAAGAAGGTGAGAAACAACGCGATGGCGACGTAGACGCCCGCGCCCAGTAGCGCGAGCGGGACCGGCTGACCGGTCCAGCCGACTGCGTCGGTGTACATCTGAACCGTGAGTAACAGCGCGAGCGCCATCAGCCAGCGTCGAATCGACAGGAGGGCCGCTTCAGTTTCCATGTCGTCCCGTTCGGACAACTGTCAATAAAACCGGTTGTACGCCGACCGGGAGTGCCGCGAGTGAAACGAGCGGCACGTTGGCGAGATAGCATCTCGCCAGAACTGAGCAAACCGAAGGTTTGCGAAGGTCGGTCGGCAAACGACTGGAGGGAGTACCGTGAGTGAAGCGAACGGTACGTCGGTGAGACAGCGTCTCACCGGAAGTGCGCCGACCGGGAATTGTACCTCACTCGCAACGCTTCGCGTTGCTCGCTGATTCAATTCCCTCGGATCGCATCTCTTCACTCCATAGGACTCAGAGCCGTTCGGCTCCTCGTCTGATTCCGTTCAGAAGATGCGCCGACCGGGAATTGAACCCGGGCTCCGAGCTTGGGAAGCTCGTGTCCTACCACTGGACCATCGGCGCGCTACGCTTCGCTTGCGCCCCTGACTCGACCTCGCTCCGCTCGGTCGACCATCGGCGCTCACATTCGTTCGCCCCGTGGCTGACTTCACTTCGTTCAGTCACCCATCGGCGCTCACATTCGTTCGCCCCGCGCGTTGTCTCACGTCGTTCGACAACACATCGGCGCGCTCCGCTTCGAACCGCGTTCCGAAGCAAAAATTCGTAGACCGCGGGGGCACTTGAACGTAGCGCTTCACCCCATCGAACCCCCGCGAAAACTGGACGGCCGTCCATTGTTTTCGCGTGACACGTGCCTATTTGGCCCCCCAGACCCAACCGGGGGTCATGACATCCGTCGACGTTCTCTCGGAGGACGCCCCGTTCGACCTCCTGCTGTCCGACGAGGAACTCGAAGCGCACCGCGAGCACATCACGACCTTCATCGAAGACACCGTCGAGGCCGCCGGTGCCGATGGGGCCGTCATCGGGCTGTCCGGGGGTATCGACTCGACGCTCACCGCCTTCCTCGCCGTCGAGGCGCTCGGGAAGGAGAACCTCCACGGGCTCGTCATGCCGAGCGTGGCGAACGACGAGGACATGATGAGCGACGCCGAGGGAGTCGCCGAGATGCTGGAAATCGAGTACGACGTGGTCGAGATTCAGCCCATCGCGGAGACGTTCTTCGACACGTTCCCCGAGGCGGCCGACGACCGCATGGCCGCCGGAAACGTCTACGTCCGCACGCGGGCGGTGCTCAACTACTTCGTCGCCAACCACGAGAACCGCATCGTGCTCGGGACGGGCAACCGCGCCGAGGCGATGACCGGCTACTTCACGAAGTACGGCGACCAGGCGGTCGACTGCAACCCCATCGGGAACCTCTACAAACAGCAGGTCCGCCAGCTGGCCGCCCACGTCGGCGTGCCGGAAGACCTCGTGTTGCAGACCCCGTCGGCCGAGATGTGGTCCGGACAGACCGACGAGGGCGAACTCGGCCTCACCTACGACGCGCTCGACGCGATTCTCGCGCTCCACGTGGACGGCCCGCTCTCGAAGTCCGCGACGGTCCGTCACCTCGACGTGACCGAACAACAGGTCGACCGCGTGGTCGGCCTCGTCGAGGGGAGCGCCCACAAGCGGTCGATGCCGCCCGCGCCGTCGGCGCTCGACGTGTAGGTCGCCACGGACCCGCCACCCCGCCCGCTGAACTCACTTTTCGCGCGCCGCCGCGATGTCGTCGGCGTTCGCCCGATGCAACTCCGCGAAGTCGGCGGCTTCCCGGTCGAGTCGTTCTTCTCGGTCGCCGCGGTCGCGCAGTCGCTCCTTGACGATTCGGAGCGACCGGTGGTCGTTGTCGGCCATCGAGGCCGCGACCGCCCGCGGGTCGTCGACGATTCGGGAGACGAGCCCCATTCGGAGGGCTTCGTCGGCGTCGACGACGCGGCCCGAAAGCGAGAATTCGAGGGCGTGGCCCTCGCCGACGACGCGCGGGAGGCGAACGGTCCCACCCCACGCGCCGAACAGCCCGAGTCGGACGCCCGGCTCGCCGAGGGTCGCACGCGGGGTGGCCACCCGCACGTCGCAGGCGAGCGCGAGTTCGACGCCGCCGCCGCGGGCCGCGCCGTCGATGCCGGCCACGACGACTGATTCGGCCGATTCGATGGCGTCGGCGACGCGCTGGCCGTGTTGTGCGAATCCCTCGGGGTCGTCGAGGTCGGCGACGCTGTCGAGGTCCGCGCCGGCGCAGAACGCCGGGCCGCTCCCCCGGAGGAGGACGACCGGCGCATCGGTACCCGTGACCGCGGCTTCGAGTGCGTCGAGGTCGGTCGGTCTGAGGGCGTTCCGTCGCGCCGGGCGGTCGATGGTCACGACCCGGAGGTCGCCGTCGTCCGTCGTCCGTATCATACGCCCGTTGTGCCGTGGTTTTCCAAAGGTCTTTGCCCTCCCAACCGTAAGTCTCGGCCGATGGACGACGCCGTGCGAGCCCGCGAGGCCGCGCGCGAGGCCCTCTCCGACATCGAGCCCGAGGCCCTCCGCGCGGCGCTGGACGAACGCCTCGACGCCGCCTCCTTGACGCCGGCAGTGCTCACGTTCGTGAGCGCGCGGGCCGTCGAACCGAAGGTCGACCTGAACGGGCTGGCCTCCCGCGCGGCCGGAGTGCAACTCATCTACGAGGGCCTCCGGCTCACCCGAGCGCTCGCCCACGACGAGCCGTGGTCGCACCTCGACTCCCCCGAGGCGGACACCGACGCCGACCTCGACATCCTCGCGGCGGACGTGCTCGTCTCGCGCGGCTTCTACCTCCTCGCCCGAACCGAGGCCGCCGACCACGCCGTCGAGACGGTCCGCGCCTTCGGCCGCGACCAGACCCGCCGCCGCTCGGCAGACGAGGCGGCGCGCCCGGACCTCGACGGCGAACTCGAAGTGAACATCTGCACGCTCGCCGTCGTCGCCGGCACCACGGCCGTCGGCTCGGCCCCGCCGACCGCCCTCGTGGAGTACGCCGCCGGGCTGGCCGACTCCCACGACGGCGACTTCCCCCCGGCCGACGAGACCGTCTCCGAGGGGACCGTAGAGCGAATCGCGGCGCTCTACCGAGGCGGTGGCGGCGACGACGCGGTCACCTCCGCCGCGGACCGCTAATCGACATACGCTACCACGGTTCCGGGGCGATTCGAATCGAAACCCCTAAAGAGGAACCCGGACAACCAAGGAATGCCTGCCTGGGTAGCTTAGCGGTAAAGCGCGTCCTTGGTAAGGACGAGACCCCGGGTTCAAATCCCGGCCTAGGCTTGCGCCTACGGCGCTGACTGTAATTCCAGTACAGCGCCCTTCTCACATAGTTTTTGTCCCGATTAGCGCCAAGAATCCCACCCGTCTCACGGTCGATTTTGCCGGTTGATTGACGTGGCTAAGGACACCCGCGGGCGCAACCACCCGGGACTGTATGACGGTTTTAGAAAATGTGACCAGTGAACGGATATCAACGAGAAGGTCCGCGGGGGTTAGAACATCAATCGTGCCCATTCGCCTCCACGAAAGTTAGTCGCACAGAGTATTTTTCTCAGATTTCACCACGCGTTTGGAATCTGTGCCCTCGCCAAGACCGAGCCCGGGCTGGAATGAATACCACGTGGAGTGTTGGTGTCCAAAGCGGATGACTGGTCACCGATGCATTGCATGGTCACCTGTCAATTTTCCTCCTTTCGGTGTCCGCGACTCGCATTTTGAGTTTTGGTCACCGTGGTCACCTCTCATTTTGCCTTAGAAACTCCACATGAGTTCTCAAATTTGTTAAGTGTCCGCCTGTAATCAACCGTGGTCACCGGTCAAATTCTCTTGGTGCCCACCCTACCTTACTGTATAACGTATACTGGTCACCCACAATTGGTCACCTACACCCTACCTTACTGTATAACGTATACTGTTATCAGCGTTGTAACACAGTACGTAGATACACGTTGGTATAATCGAGAACCCTCCGCAGAGGAGATACCAGTAGGAGGTAACAGAGAGTAACCGTAGTGGGTACACAGTACAGTAGACAGCCTTGTAAGGCGCTGTAGTCGATTACTGAGAGAGATAGTATCGTGCTGAGTACTGGTACGACCCCCGGCACATACTCGGACCGCCACAGGCGCTTCGTGTGCGGTTTTTACCCCAAGATGATGATTGGTACTCAGACCAGATTGAAATCCAACACGAAGTTTCTGTGGGCGTCTGAAAGGGTCTCAAATTCGTAGTGGTTCACGACTCCATCAGTGGACGGTGAGTATAGACAAATTATAGTGTCGCTGAGTGATTGATTGTTGAATAAACTCAGTAATTGTTTCTAACTCTCTGGTGACCGGGTACCACAAAGATTGTGACAGCATGGGCACCGTGGTTGGTGGTGCCCGACAGACCGTCACATGGGCACTTTGTTGGGGCCACCGTGGTCACCAGTGTCCGACAGACTGTCACATGGGAACTAGGACGTGGTCACTGCGGTTGGCGGTCGGCTTCCCGATGATACCCGCGGGGTCTTCAGGAATAGAAGTGTGGGTGGGGTGAACTTTTGAGGAGTCAATACATTCTCCAATCATATGAGCGAAGGCGAGGGGAAATTAGCACAAGTCGAAGACAAGATAGAGAAATTAGTAGACGAGATTGTGAGCATCAACGGTGTTCTATACGACCTTGCGCATGATTCCACATCACATGATGGTAAAATCAGACTAGATTCCATAGACTGGGCTACCGTGGATAAGGTTGATGAACGATATGAGATTTGGTACAATCAGGCGTTAACTCTAGTTTCTGAATATATCTCGAATCGTGAAGATGATTTTAGAAAAGTGTACACTGGAATGGATGATTTCATACACTTTGATGATAAGGAATACATGAAGGCGGACGCCTATACCGGACTTCTCCGCCGACTTGTTTCTAGGCAGAAGAATATCCTACTGTCCATTCCACCGAAGTTAGAGGTTGAACGACTAAAGGTCCGAAAAGGGATATCTGATGAAATCATCTCGGATGAACTCTATCAAGCCAAATCTCTATGGGATGATGGAAACCTACGAGCCGCAGGAGTAGTTACCGGAGTTGCACTTGAACGTCATCTATTGACTCTCTGTGAAGTGAGCGACCGTGATATGGATTTCAACTATTCGGATGGGATTCGCTCGCTCGCTGAAACACTCTACCTCGCCGGGGAAATCACGGACACAAAAAAGGGCCAGTTAGGATACCTTGCAGAGATTCGTGCCGATTGTGCCCATGCAAACGAAGATGAACCTGACAAGCGTGAAGTCGAGCGATTAATTCAACAGGCTGAGGACATCGTGAGAGCAGTCTGAGCGCAATCCTTCTCATGCAAAGGAGTGCGGAGAACAGAAAATGACAGCCAAATATATGTGTCTGAGTGATAGTTTCAGCCCATGCCCATCTTTGGTGGAAGCAGTGACCCGGGTTCCGACGTTTTTCGTGTCTGTCCTGAATGTGGTGAGGATGAAATCTTCTCTCGGACAGAGGGGATTCTGAGCAAAACCGAGTACCTGTGTAATCATTGTGGATACGAGGCTGAGAAGAGTGAAGTAAGAAAATCATTTGATGAAGTGTATAATGAAAATAAGAAAAAGAACGATGAAATAATCGGGGAAAAGTTAGAGAAAGTAGTTGGAAAAGAGTTCTCCGAGCAGGTTACAAAATCCCTGTCAAACGACATTGACGACATATCCGACCCTGAATTAAAACAACAAGTTGAGGACAGGAAAGTGGAGGGTTGGGAAATTGAAGAGGTTTCAGACTCTGGGGAGAAGGTGATAATGTCCACTACAAAAGGTGGTACTATTGGTGGACACGCTTTGGCTGGTATTTTAACTGGGCTGTCGACATTTGGTGTAGGTAACGTTGCATACGATAAATTATCGAAGAAGAAAAACAAAGAGCGGATTGTATTGCGGGCTGATGCTGGGGAGTCTTCTGAGTCTCAAAATGATGTTAGTAAAGGTTCGGTTGAGCTTATGCGTGAGCTGAAACAGCTCCATGATGAAGGGCTAATAACGGATGACGAATTTGAAGAAAAGAAACAAAATTTGTTAGATGAAATGTAGAAGTGATATAGAGTCTATATGTCTCTGATGTGGTTTCGCCGCCTTTCAGCTTTCTCAGCACTTGTCCCTTTGTCGTAGTGCTTGTCCAGCACCTTCCCGCTCATATTCACCCGTTCCCCGGTGACGTCTTTCGGTTGTCCAGCGTTCCGGGCGGCGGTGACGTACCCCCGACGTAGGGCATGGGGGCTAACACTTCCCGGGCACTTTGACGAGGCGTTCCACGACATGGCTTCGCAGGTATTCGGGTCACGGTCAAAGGGGCACTCTCCGCCGTTGTAGTAACAGGGCCGAGTGGCAGTGTAGACGTACCGTTGAATGGTTGTCTCCACAATGCGCCCGCTCTGTGACGTCAGAAGGGGCTCTCGCCCGTGTTCGTCGACGACGTCGTTCCGGTTCATGTCGACGTAGTCACGGATAACCTCGCCCGTCTCTGGAGTAATCAGGACGTCGCGTTCTCCTTTCTCTCCGTTCTTGAGCGGCGTTCCTGATGTTGCCCGGTGACGGATTTCGAGTGCTGGTCTCCCTTCGTCAAAGTCGTTGAGGTCGAGTGCCCGGAGCCCACTTAGTCGCATACCCGTTTTCCACAGGATGAGTAATGTGACGTGGCGGTTCGTGGCGTACTGGTACTTCTTGAGGTACCCCAGCATTTCCACGGCTTCGTCGCGGGTGAGAAGGTCGTCGCATATCTCGTCGTTCTCTGAGACAGAGGGTATCCGAACCATCTCTGCCATCCCTCGTGGGACAGCCTGTATGTGTTCACAGAACTGGATGTACTGCTTGATGGTCATCATGTCCTGACGGGCGGTGATGACCTTCACGTTGGACAGGCGGTGTTCCTTGTACCGCTGGATGGCTTCACTGTCGAGGTCGTTGAGGTTCGTGATACCTTGCTCGTCCAGCCAGTTACAGAATTGGCGGGTCGTTGTGCGGTAGTTCTTGAGCGTCTTCTTGGTGACGCCGGGCTTCTTGTCGTTGAGGTAGCGGTTCTTCGCGTCGTGCGGCGGTGTCGGTTTCAGGCTCATTGCTGTTGGGTACAGCCAGTTAAACCGACAGGCGGTACAGCCCGTTCCGGCGGGCGCGGGGCCTTGTGCCCCAAATCGACCGACGGAGAGAGCCCGGGTTCAAATCCCGGCCTAGGCTCTTCTTGAAATTCAACTGTTGAGCGAGGCGTCTCGTTGCCGGGCGATTTGGGTGCTGTGTGAGATTGCACCGGAATTCGAGCAGCGAGCAACGCTCCGCTTTGCGAGTGAGTTCTGCCTGGATTTGCGGGTGCCGCGCAAAGTATAATTCGGACACAGCGCGCCTAGCAGTATCCCTTCCCCGATTCTCCAGAAGCTATCCCCTCGCATAACCAGGGCCTTGTCGCTATCGAGCGGTCGTTAGGAACACCGGTTGCGGTAACCCCCCTTCGCGTCTGTCGATTCCGACCAATGACGCTTCACGCGGCGGAAACCCCGCGTCAGAACAGATTTGCCGCTTCAGGCTATCCGAATCAGTTAGAAGTCCGTGGCGTCGGCCTGCCGCACGTCCACCTGTACGTCGTCAGGGAGTTCTCTCATATACGGCTCCATCAGTTGCGCTACAGATGCCGGAACCGCGTATTTGTTCTCTCGATTGACCAGAATCCCGCCATCTGTGTCCTTTGTCCCGTCAGTCATTGAGTTGAGAATCTTCGTCGGTGCCCGCATATCGAGCAAGTCTCCAATGTCAGAAGACGTCGGTGCTGAACCCCAGTTGACCTCGTCATCACCGCTTGCAGGTACGTTTTCACCGCTATCGGAGTACTCCGTCAGATTCCGGACGCACCTGTATATTCGTCGCTTCTTCTGTGTGTCCGACTCGATTTTGAAGAGGTATTTCTCGAACGTCTCCCGAACCCGCGCGAGCTCCTTTTGCCCTTCTCCCTCTGCCTCCTCGATACTCGGGAACCGACGCAGGAATATCGGTCGGGAAATTGCGTCGTACACCAAGACTTCGATGGCTACATCCTGTAGGTAATCGAGCGGGTCGCCCGCATAAACTCCTTCAACGTATCTGTTGTCTCGACTCTCGTCGTACCGCTCCGCGAGGTCGCGTGCAAAAGACAGCAACTCCTGATCCGCTTTTCCGCGCTCCCCTGACAATAACATCGAACGGAACTCGGCAAGCCGCGTAGTCGACGTGTCACTCTCAAGAATCATATCCGCTATCGCCATCGCGTTATTACGGCCCTCCTCGGACATCTCGAACACCTTGTTCTCGCGTTCTGCGATGGAGAAGCCCAGCCAAAGGTCGTCGGCCTCGTTGTCGCTGATTATATCTCGGAGCGAGCGTGGCGAGTCAAATGCGTCGAGTGAACCGTTTTGTCCCACACCGTCCAGCGAACCGCTGTAGATCGTGTTCAGATACACGTCTCCGTAGAGGAACGAGAGATGAAACGAAATCGACTCCTCGCTATCCGGTGAGACGGGAACTTCGAATTCTAATTTAAGATTGTCGGCGTCGAGGCTGATATCCCGTAGGTCTTTGGTAAGGTCTGTTGGAAGTTCTTCTTCAAACTGCTCTATCAGTCTGCGGCTCGTTCCTTGCTGTGGGTCTTCCTCCCATCGCGCCGGTGTTCGTTTCTCGTTGAAAAGGATACCAATGTGGAAGTGGATCTCACCAACGCCGACTTCGTTCAGTAGTTCGATGAGGGTATAAGAGCCCGCAGGGACACTGTACTCCCGTTCAAGTTCGTCGGACACCGTGGCAACCGTGTTTGATTTTGTCAGCTCGCGAACCAACGCCTTTGGTTTCCTCATCAGCGACGGTCTCGCGGTCGTCCCACCGCTGACTACGCTTGTCCGATGTTCCCCGAATACGAGTACGCCTTCGTCCTCAAAGAATAGCGTCGCGTCCGAGTTCGCCTGCTTGTTGTTCTTACCGAGGTTCAGCGTAACAGAGCCTAAATTAGACAACCTGTCTTCTTCGTCATCTGTGAGCGTTTCACGGGTGTAATCGAGCGATTTCCAACAGAGTTCCGGCTCAAGGAGATACTGGGTTAGGTTTCCGAGGTTTCGGTCGACGTCAAGGCGGTGAGAGTCTTCCTCGGCGGCAATCACCTTCTCGAAGAACTTCCCTTTGATCGCATCAAACGACCGGGTGAAATACTCTGCAACTGTGAACAGACCTCCATAGACGGCAGGAAGTGTGTCTCCGGGGTTGTCCTCTGCAAGTTGGCGTGCCCGTTGAACACCACCGACGCTCTGGTTCGTTAACTTATCTCCCCCATCTTCGTCGCCGTTGTCCGATTGTTTCTCGTGTTCTTGAAACGTAGCCAGCGGAAGTTTTCGGACAGTCGTGTTCACTGTCTGTTTGAGTATGACTTCCGCTTCATTCAACTCCTCGTTATCGTGGATAGATATGATTTTACGGTCAAAATGATTCATAACCCAGAACAACGACACAGACTGTATAAATGTGGTTGGCTCAATTACCGCCCCGCGCCTGTTTCAACCGAGAGATAAGTTCGTCTAAATCATCCTCCTCAATCTCTTTGGCGACCTCGGCCGTGTGAGGACTTTCAAGAAGCGTTGCAAAGGAAACCCTGGTCTTGTCTCTAATTCGTGCAACAGCGTTGTTAACCGTACCACGAGCCACTCCCCGTTCCTCGGCGATTTCCTTGTAGCTCATCTCCGGATGCTCGATTAAATACCGAATTACTTCGAGTTCTGCTTCGCTAAAAGACGGTTCTACATCCGCTTTCTTTGGCACAGATGAACGATAGTAGATAACTCCGATAATTATGTGTGTTGCATATATTGCAACACAATTAAATGGGTCTGGATAGTACGATTTACTGAGAGCCGAAAGATGACCGACGAAATCGAGTCCTACGGAGCGTTTCAGAGCGAACTCTCGGAGTTACTTCAGAGGGCAGAAAAGTCTGGGCTTGACAACGCCATGCTTGCCGGTATTCTCTTGGATTACCGTGACCATCTCAAAATGACGGGGGACACTCCCGAAGTTCCAGCAGGTATTAAACGATGACACAGAAAGGAGTCAGCAATGACTGAGGAGGCCCCCAGTAGGGGAATCGGCTCTCTGTACGCTCAATACGGGGGCGTTGAGATGAGAAAGGAGGGCAACCGAGTGTTCCCAGATTTCCGTTTCGAGGATAATCCGGGGATGAGCGAGCCGCCGGGTGAAATCGGATACCTTCTCGGAGACGTCCCCAAAGGCGAGGGTGTCGAGTACGCGTTCGAGGGTGAACCGGAAGAGTACCCTGAAATGGATTTCCGAGACCTCGCCAACGGTCTAGGCGACGGAAGAACCATCCCT
Organism: Haloferax sulfurifontis; assembly: GCF_014635105.1. NCBI lineage: Archaea > Methanobacteriati > Methanobacteriota > Halobacteria > Halobacteriales > Haloferacaceae > Haloferax > Haloferax sulfurifontis. Next base: position 139,138 of record NZ_BMCI01000007.1, on the reverse strand, counting down.
AATACGACCTACCTCACGCACGCTATCCACAAGCACCCGGCCATCTTTATCCCACATATCCCGAGCTATATTATTCGACAGTTCACAACAGAAAAGAACGAAGATGGGGAACGGCCACTTGTCCTCGACCCGTTCTCTGGAAGTGGTACGACCGGACTCGAAGCGAAAATCAACGGAAGGGACTACGTAGGAATTGAAATTAATCCGCTATCCCGGTTGGTCTCCGAAGTTTCTACCTCACCCATTCCGCCCAGTTGTTTGGAAGCCGCAGAAGAAGAGTACCTTCGACTTCTCGACCAGACCGAAGAACGGGTCTATGAGGAGTATGACGCAGAATTCCTTGACAGAACGAACAAGGAACACTGGTTCGAACCCGTCGCAATCCGCGATCTCTCCCGAATCAGGAAAGCCCTCGCCGACTTCATAGCGGGTGACTTCGAGCCACTCTCCAACGTTGGCGAGGGTGAACAGGCGGTAGTTGATGACCTTGGGATGGGCACTGACGAAGTCAAAACCCGCCTGGATCGCTGGCTGACGCTGATGATTGCGAATACGGTCTTCGAGGTCTCTAATGCTGATCCCGGTGTCTCCAAAGCGTATAAATCGAAGAAGATGCGGCGGAAGATTGAGGAAGGAGACCATCCACCGGACATTCTCGACACGCACGCACAACAACTGAAAGAGACACGGGGTAAACTCGTTGCGCTGTGGAACGACATATACGACACAAACTACAGCGACGGAACTATCCAGCAGACCATCCAAACGTTTGGGAACGAAGGGCAAACAGAGAACGTAGCGAACAATGCCGCTCACAAGGCCGACGTTGATATCAGGTTGGGTGACGCTCGAACCTTCGATATCCCTGAGCATCGGGAGGGTGTAGACCTCGCAATCACATCGCCTCCGTACATCAACGCGATGAATTACTACAGGGGGTCGAAACTCCGTCTGTTCTGGATATATGACTTCCTCGAAGAAGACGAAAAATTCGACGCGAAAGAACTCCGTCAGTCCATCATCGGGACTAACTCTGTGTCGATGAGTAAGGTTGACAGAGAACTCCCCGCCGCGATTCGTGACATTTGGTGCGGAACAGACGAGGAATACGAACACACCCGATTGCCCCATCTGGACGCTGATATCGAGGCGATTCACCATCTTGACCACAACGAGGCCGAGCGCAAGGCGTATGTGACTTGGAAGTTCTTCGGTGACGGGATGCTCAAGAACTTGGCCCGTGTCTATGAACACCTGAAACCGGGTGGCTACTACTTCTTCGTCATCGGTGAGAACACGATTGGCGAACGACTCATTCACAGCCACAAGTACGTTGCCGACATCGCACAGAACCTCGGTAAGTTCGAGGGACACGGCGGAGACTTTGAAGCCGACGAGGGATTCCGACTAGTCGGGTCTGCGTGGGACAGGATCACCAATCGCGACCTGTTCAAAGGCAGAAAACATAACGGGGGCGTCATCGAGTGCGAGTGGGCCACGATCCTCCAAAAACCGAGAGAATAAAACACTGCACTGGGCTCTCGCTACTGATGTACTCGTAAGCGGCTTGGAACGGGCTTTTCATCATCCAGAACCGTCCAGTAGTCCTTGAGGGGTCTTGTGTGGACTTCGGTTTCTCGTCGTTCAGAAATCGGTACATCGCTTCGTGTGGCGGCGTCGGCTTGTGTGTCGAGACTAAACCCTCCCTCCCGCACTCTCACACCTCCCAGTCCCACCACTCTCCATCACCCTCCGAACCCAACACGTTCGCCTTCGAATACCGCTCAGCCTCCACCTCAGTCAACGCCGCCGCCCACGGAACCCGCTCACCACTCGCACCCGCTCCTCGACTGTCGTACTCCGCGTATTCGACCGTCACCTCGGCCTCCGGGCGCGACCAGTTGTGCCAGCCGGCGGGGAGCACGTGCGAGTCCATCCGGGTGCGGAGAAACGCGGTTCGGGCGTGGTTTCGCCACGGGCGGCCGAGATACACCTCGGACACGTCGGGGTCGGCGGTCAGTTCGCAGTCGAGAAAGACGAAGCCGAAGGGATCGCTCTCGGGTGTGGAGGCCGCCGTCACGTACGAGTCGGCTTTCGAGTGGACGCGGCAGTTCTCGAAGACGGCGGTCGCGCCGCCGAAGACGAAGTCGGTCGTCCCCTCGACGTAGCACTCCGAGAAGTACTGGCGCGCGCCCTCGCCGGCGGCGTAGACGGTGTCTTGGTGGCCGAGGAAGCGGCAGTTCTCGAAGACGGCGCGGTCGGCGTCGACGTGGAGGGCGACGGCCTGTCCGACCGGGCCGGCGCTGTTCTCGACGGTCAGGTTTCGGGCGCGGAAGTCGTTGCCGCGGACCTTCAGCGTGTGGGTGAAGAAGGTGCTGTTGCGCCCGCGGTCGATTTTCTCGAAGTGGTCGTCGTGGGTGATGACCGTCTCCCCGGCGCGCTCGCCGACGAGGGTGACGTCGGGGTTCCACGCGTGGACCTCGACCTTCTCGTCGTACACGCCCGCGCGGACGAGGATGCGGATGCGGTCCGGCGGGAACGACTTCGCGCCGTCGATGGCGGCCTGAATCGTCTCGTAGTCGCCGGAGCCGTCCTTGGCGACGACGTAGTCGTACTCGTCGGAGTCGTCAGAATCGCCGGTGTCGTCGGTGTCGTTGGCGTCGTCGGAACCGCCGGTGTCGTCGTCGTCAGCGCCCCCGAGGGTTCCGGCCACTCCGGCGGCGACGGCGAGACAACCGACCGCGACTGCGAGAGCCGTGAGTAATGCGATCATGGGTCGTACCACCCTCGCCGACGCTATACGCTTGGGGGATACCGGTGGAACTCACGGCGGCGCGGGGAGCGATTGCGCCACGGTAACTAGAACTCGCACCGACGTTCACGAACGTCCGCGACAGACATTTACACGCACGCGGTGTCGCCTGAGCTATGACACGGTTCTCAGTTCGGTCGGCGCCGACCCGGCTCCGGTGGGCGCTCTGGGCGCTCCTGACGACGGGCTTTCTCCTCGTCAGCTTCCATCGCGTGACCTCGGCGGTTCTCGCCGACGACCTCGCGCGGGCGTTCGACACGACCGGCGCGGAACTCGGCATGCTCCACGCGTCCTTTTTCTACATCTACGCCGGCCTGCAGTTACCGGCGGGCATCCTCGTGGACCGCGCGGGGTCGCACCGGGTCGCCGCCGGCGGACTCGCCGTGATGGCGCTCGGCGTCTTCGGCTTCGCGCTCGCGCCGACCTACGAGGTGGCGTTCGCCTCGCGGGCGCTCCTCGGCCTCGGCGGGAGCGTCCTCTACACGGCGACGCTCCGGTTCCTCGCGAACTGGTACCGACCGGACGAGTTCGCCACGATGACCGGGTGGACCGTCGCCGCGGCGGGGATGGGCGGCGTGCTCGCGACGACGCCGCTCGCGGTCGCCATCGACGCGGTCGGCTGGCGCTCGGTCCTCCTCGGGGTCGGCGTCGGCGGCGTCGGTCTCGCCGTCGTGACGTACCTCGCGGTCCGCGACCGGCCGCGAGACGCCGGGTTCGACCCCCTCGACGGCGTCCGTCCGCCCGCGTCGTCGGTCGAACTCGGGGCGGTCGTCGAGAACACGAGGCGCGTCCTCCGCGAGGGCGAGACGTGGCTGATGGGAACGATGCTGTTTCTCGTCTTGGGCACCAACTTCACCGTCACCGGCCTGTGGGGCGTCCCCTACATCGCCGACCTCTACGACGTGTCGGTCCGGACGGCCTCGCTTTTCGTCTTCGTCGGTAACGTCGGCTTCCTCCTCGGGTCGCCCGTGCTCGGGACGCTCTCGGACCGCATCGGCTACCGAACCGAACTCATCGTCGCCTCCTGTGTCGTCTTCACCCTCTCCTATGGGCTCGTCTTCCTCCTCGTGACGCCGCCGCTCCTCGTGGTCGGCGTCCTGCTGTTCTCGGCGCTGTTCGTCATGGGCGGGGCCGTCATCGCCTTCACGGTCGCCAAGGAGCGCCACGACGCCACCGCGAGCGCGACCGTCACGGGCGCGATAAACAGCATGGGCTACTTCGGTGCGGCGCTGTTCCCGGCGGTGATGGGCCTCGCACTCGACGCCTACTGGACGGGCGAGACCGTCGCCGGGGCGCGGGTTTACACGGCGACCGGCTACCGCGTCGCGTTCGGCATTGCCACCGCCGCGGGGGTCGTGGCGGTGTGTTGTGCGTACCTGCTCCACCGGCGGGAGTCCCGGACCGACGCGGCTCTATCGGCGACCGCGGAGCCGACCGACTGAGGGACGTGTCCCTCCGCGCTAACAGCCGCCTCGGCCCTCGTACCGCGCCAGTACGAACGGGTACTGACTCCCCAGTTCGTCGTCCACGACGAACTCGGCTTCCACCGCGAACCCGGCCGCGTCGAGCGTCTCGTAGGTCTCCTCGATGTCGGGGAAGCTCCAGCGCATCTCGACGCCGCTGTCGAGCCAGTCGGGGTTCGCGCCGCTCCACGCCTCGCCGCCGACGGTCGAAAGCAGGGTGCCGCCGGGTCGGAGGACGCGGGCGAACTCCGCGAACACCCGCTCGTGTTCCGCGATTGGGACGTGGATGACGGAGTAGAAGGCGCAGACGGCGTCGAAGGAGTCCGACCGGACCGGAAGCGCGGTCATGTCGCCCTGTGCGAACCGCGCCGCCGGGACGTCTTGGCGGGCGAGGTGCAGTTGCTCGCGGGAGAAATCGACGCCCACCACGTCGAAGTCGGCGGCGAGGGCGTCCGTCACCGGCGTCCCCTGTCCGCACCCGGCGTCGAGGACCCGCGCGCCCGAGTCGAGGGCGTCGGCGAGTTCGTCGAGAACCGCGGGCGCGTCGTCGCTCCGCTGGTCGAGGTAGTCGTCGGCGAGGCTGTCGTACGCGTCTCTGACGGCGCGGCGCTGGTCTGTCATGCTGGACGTAATCAGGTTCCACCCCGCGGCCGCCGGGTAAGTGTCTTGTCCCGTGACAGACCCCACGCGGGCCGTCGGTTCGGGGTGGCGGCGACGGTCGAAAAACGGAGTAACGAGGGTCGAAACGCGTTCGAAAATCGGGTGCGGCTCAGCGGAAGTCGCGGACGAACCGCTCGGGCATGTAGTCGACGACGTGGTCGGGCATCGCGTCGACTGCGGTCTCGGCGATAGCGACCATCGGCTTGCGGAGCAGGACGTAGACGCCGGAGACGGCGACCGCGGCGATGACGAGCGTCTCCGCGAGGCCGTCGAAGACGAGGACCGGCGGGACGGCAAAGGCGAGCGTCAGCGCGAGGTCCTCGGGCGCGCCGTCGTAGCGAATCAGCCGCTTCGGGGCGAGCCAGCGGCCGTTCCAGTGGTCGTAGACGGCGCGCTCGGAGGTGCCGAGCCACGGCTTGAGTTCGAGGCCGCCGCCGAGCACGTCGGACGCGGAGTGGAGCGCGGCCGCCGCGAGGAACAGCGCGACGGCGAGCGTCGTGGTGGTCGGGTTCAGCGCGGCGACCGCGACTGCGGGCGCGGCGAGCGCGCTGAAGTACACGGGGAAGTGGAGGGTCTTCCGGTGGCCCGCGTACAGGTCGAAGTCGGGGAACAGGCCGCCGAGTGCGGCCGCGAGCACCGGGAGCATCCCGGCCTCGGGGACCAGCGCCCACACGGCGGTGCCGAGAACGACACCCGCGAGGGCGTGAGTGGTGGCCATCATCGGTGGGTCGTATGCAATCTGGAGGAAAAACGGTGTCGGTGGTCGTGCTAGCTAGTCACACGGTCGAATTTAGGTCGTTCAGGCCGTAGCACACCGCAATGGTCTCCCGGCGAACCGAGCGACTCGCGGGGCGAGCGATTCAGGTCGTTATCCTGTGTATCTTCCTCGTCGGCGTCTACACGCGGAACCTGAGCGTCGTCGTCAACGCGGTGCTCGCGCTGGGCGCGACGTTCCTCCCCGCGGTGCTCCGCCGCGACTGGCAGATTCGGCTCCACCCGCTTTTCGGCCTCTGGTTGACGCTGGCGGTGTTGCTCCACGCCGCCGGCATGCTCGGCCCGTACAACTACATCGACTGGTGGGACCACGTCACCCACACGCTCTCGGCGACCGTGGTCGCGGCCGTCGGTTACGTCACCGCGCGGGCCGTCGACGAGTACACCGAGGCCGTCTACCTCCCCGACCGTTTCATGTTCGTCTACATCCTGCTTTTCACGCTCGCGGCCGGCGTGTTCTGGGAGGTACTGGAGTTCGGCGCGCGCCTCGCCGCCGAGGCCATCGGCTCTGAGGCCGTCCTCGTCCAGTACGGACTCGCCGACACCATCGTCGACCTCGTCTTCGACACGGTCGGCGCGGTGCTCGTCGCCCTCTTCGGAGCGCCGCCGCTCGCCGACACCATCGATTCGATCAGGGAGCGACTCGAACGGACCGGCCCCTGACGGGGGACCATCTTTTAGCCACCTGATGTGTATACTACTACCATGAAACTCGTTATCGTTGGGTACGGACGCGTGGGTTCGCGGACCGCTCGCGTGCTCCGCGAGGAGGGCCACGACGTGACGGTCGTCGACAACGACGAAAAGAAGGTCGACCGCGCCCGCGACGAGGGGTTCGAAGCCGTACTCGGCGACGGTGGGACCGAGAGCGTGCTGACGGAGGCGGGCGTCGAGGGCGCGGACGCCGTCGGCGGACTGACCGGCGACCCGAACGTCAACTTCGCGGCCTGCATGCTCGGCAAGGAGTACGACTGCCGGACGGTCATGCGCATCAGCGAGGACTACCGGCAGGAGATTTACGAGCGCTACGCCGACGACGTGGACGAGATTATCTACCCCGAACGCCTCGGCGCGGCCGGCGCGAAGACGGCGCTTCTCGGCGGCGACTTCAACGCCATCGGCGACCTGACCGACCAGCTTCGGCTGACGACGGTCAGCGTCCCCGACGGCGCGCCCGTCGTCGGCGAACACGTCGCCAACATCGACCTCGGTGCGGACGGCCGCGTCTACGCCCACGGCCGGGAGCGCGAGCCGATGACGATTCCGCTACCGGGAACCGTCGTCGAGCCCGGCGACCAGCTCGCGCTCCTCACGGAGCGAACCGCGCTGGAGCGAGTCCGGTCGAAACTGCTCGGCTGACCCTCCCGCCGACCGCCGCGGCCGAGACGTCACTGGACGAGTAGTCGGTCTCGGAAAACAGCGCCGTGGTGGCGGCGCCGAGTGTCGTACCGGGGGAACCAGAACGACGATGGTGGTGGTGGTTTTCGTGCCGGGCGCGTCGGTGGGAGGATGGGAACTGAGGCCGAATCCGCGCCCTATGCTCGGGTACGTACGGGGGACCTTAAATCTGCGTCAGACGGGAGTCACACGCCATCTACACGCAATATCTGCTGTTATACCGACGACGAGGTTGCCGCGGTCATCCGCGCTCAGTAGACGAGCTTCCCCTCGACGAACTGGCGGACCCGGTCGTCGTCCGGCGACTCGAACACCGCGTCGGTCGGTCCCGATTCGATGCACGTCCCGCCGAGGATGACGGCCGTCCGGTCCGACACCCGCCGGGCCTGTTGCATGTCGTGGGTGGCGAGCGCGACGGCGATGCCCCGGTCTCGGGCGGCCCGCATCGCCGACTCGATGGCGGCGGTGTTCCGCGGGTCGAGGTTCGAGGTCGGCTCGTCCAGCAGTAACACGTCGGGGTCGGGCGCGAGCGCGCGAGCGATGGCGACGCGCTGGGCCTCCCCGGCCGACAGCGAGCCGGCGTCGCGGTCGACCTTGTCGAACATGCCGACGGTCCGCAGGGCGTCGCTGACGGTGTCTGCGCGCTCGTCGCGGCCGAACAGCCCCGCCACCGCGTCGCGGACGCGAGCCGACCACGGCCGGCGGACGCGGAGCCCGTAGGAGACGTTCTCCTCGACCGTCGTCGAAAACAGACTCCGCGTCTGGAAGGCCATCCCGACCCTGCGTCTGACCGCCAGCCGACGGGCCTCGGGGAGGTCCCACACGTCGTCGCCGCCGACTTCGACCGCCCCCTCGTCGGGGCGCTCGAACATCGCGAGCAGTCGAAACAGCGTCGTCTTCCCGGTTCCCGAGGGACCGACGACGGCGAGAATCCCGCCCGGTTCGACGGCGAGCGAGACGTCGTCCAGCACCGCGCCGTCGCCGAAGCCGTGGCCGAGGCCGCGCGCCGCGAGTCGGGTCCGACCGTGTCGCGCGTCGGTCGATGCGGAGTCGGACCCGTCGGACGCGCCGGACGCGCCGCCGCCGGGGACTCCGGCCGTCATCGTCCCCTCCCGTTCCGTCCGGGAGTCCGGTCGCGGAAGCGCGCGCCGAGGGCGTTCACGCCGAGGACGAGCGCGAGCAGGATGGCTCCGAGGGCGATGCCCGTCTCGATGTTCCCCTTCCGCGCCTCGACGGTGATGGCCGTCGTGAGCGTCCGCGTGAACGACGTGCTGTCCGAGAAGACGATGTTACCGCCGACGATGAGCACGGAGCCGACCTCGCTGATTGCGCGGCCGTAGGCGGCCAGAAGCGCCGTGACGATGCCGTAGCGCGCCTCGCGGACGACCAACAGGGCGACGTCGGTCGAGGTGCCGCCGGCGGCGAACGCGGCGTCTCTGAGGTCCTGTGGCACCGACTGGACCGCCGACAGCGAGACGCTCACGAGGACGGGGAGCGCGAGGATGGTCTGCGAGAGAATCATCGCCTCGGGCGTAAACAGCAGTTCGAACGCCCCGAGCGGCCCCGACCGGGAGAGTGCCAAGAGCACGACGAGGCCCACGACGACGCTCGGAAAGCCCATGCCGGTCGAGATGAGCGAGGTCACGGCGGACTTCCCGGTGAAGTCGCGAAAGCCGACCACGAGCGAGAGGGGCAGGCCGATTGCGGCGCTGAGCGCGACCGCCGCGGTGCTCACGTACAGCGAGACCGCCGTGATGCTGACGAGGTAAGTGAGGTTCAGGTCGCCGAGGCCGAACACGGTCGGTGGTGGGGTCCGGTCGGACTAAAAGTCCTCGGGGACGTGCTGTGCCACCCACGACTCGAACTGCGCGTCGGAGACCGACGCCGACGACTCGGAGGCGTTCTCCCCGCCGTCGTAGTCCTCGGGGACGTACTGGCCGAACTGCGGCTCCTCCGAGAGCGCGTTGGGGAAGAACAACTGCGACCCGTTAGCCGTGTAGTTGCTGATTATCTCCTGTCCCTCGGGGCCCGTGAGGAAGCCGGCGTACGCCATCGCCAGCGAGTAGTTCACGTCGGGGTACTTTGCGGGGTTCACCGGGATGACGCCGTAGGGGTTCTTCAGGATGGTCGGGCCGTCCTTGAGCGGGCCCTGCACCTGGATTTCGAGGTCGACGTTGTCCTGCGTCGCGAGGAACGTCCCGCGGTCGGAGAGCGTGTACGTGCCCGACTGGTCGGCCTGCACGAGCGTGTCGCCCATGCCCTGCCCGATTTCGCGGTACCACGACCCCGACGGCGAAACCCCGGCGGCCTCCCAGATGAGTAGTTCCTTCTTGTTCGTCCCCGAGTCGTCGCCGCGGGAGACGAACGTCGCTTCGGCCTCGGCGATGGTCGCGAAGGCGTCGGTCGCGCTCTCCATCCCCGAGATGCCCGCGGGGTCGTCGGCCGGCCCGACGATGACGAAGTCGTTGAACATCACGTCGCGGCGGTTGACGCCGTAGCCCTCTCGGAGGAACTCGTCTTCCGCGCCGCGGGCGTGGACGAGAATCACGTCGGCGTCGCCGTTTCGCGCCGTCTCGATTGCCGCGCCGGTCCCCTGCGAGATGGTCTTCACCCGGGCGTTGTACTGCTCTTCGAATACCGGGTTCAGGGCGTCCAGCAGTCCCGTGTCGTACGTGCTCGTCGTCGTCGCCAGCGTGAGTTCCCGGGCCGCGCCGCTCTCGCCTTCGCTTTGGCTTCCCCCGGACGCCTCCGAGGTTTCGTTGTTCGCCTCCGGGGGACTCGTGTTCCCCGTGCATCCGCTCAGTCCGAGAACCGCACCGACACCGGCCGCCTGTAAGAAGCGCCGTCGCTCTATCGCCATGCATTGTGGTTCGCCGAACGGGGAATAACTGTTTCCCATGTGATGTAACCACAAATAATTTCAATCTCGAGGATTCGAAACGACTCGCGCCTGAAACCGGTTGCGTCGGATTCTTTTCGACCCCCTCCGTGCTAGCGCCCATGAGCTGGGAATCGCTTTTCGCCCGCGCCGCCGCCTACGAGACGACCGAAGCCGACATCACCGAGGCGCTCCGCGCCCGCCGGGGCGACGATGCCTGAGACGGAGCCCTCGCCCGCGCGGGTCGTCGCCGACGCCGACGTGCTCGCGGCCGACCTCCTCGCCGACGGCCCCGCGAGAGCGGCGCTCGACCACCTCCGGCGGCACTCGTGGACGACGCTCGTCGCCAGCGACCCGCTTCTCGACGACGCCGAGGCGGTCGTCTCGTCGCTCGCGGACGCCGACCTCGCGGCCGACTGGCGCGAGAAAGTCGACTCGTGGGCCGAACTCGTCTCCCACCCCGACGGCGACAACCCCGCGCTGGCGTCGGCCTACCGCGGCGGCGCGATGCACCTCCTCACGTTCGACGACCGACTCAGCTCGGCGCGGGCGGGCGCGGCGCTCGGCGGCCGCTTCCCGGTCAGCATCCGCCATCCGAAGGCGTTCGCGTCGCTGTTCGCGCCGGAGAGCCTCTACGCCGAGGTCGAAGACGGGCCGTACCCCGGCCCGGACCGCGACCCGCGGGCGTAGCGAGACGGGTCGCGGCCGACCGGCTCAGTCGCCGAGGACGCGCGTCACCGCGAAGATGGCGAGGACGGTCACGAGACCGAAGCCGACGGCCACACCGAGGCCCCGCGAGGCGTCGCCGAAGAACACCGCGATGGCGGCGAAGACGGCGATGCCGTAGCCGCTGGCCGCGCCGGCGGCGACGACGTTCGCTCGGTTCATGCGTCTCCGTACGCGCCCGTCGTCCCTGAGTGCGGACCCTGTCGATTGCGGGGCGTGACGGGGCCGGCTGTCGTGGAGCGCGTGCAGTCGATACCGCTGGAGGGGTCGGTGACGAGCGGAGGGAGCTCGTCGCAGGCGGGGGACATCGTGGCTAATGTCTCACCGCCGACCGTATCAAGCTGTTCGACCGCGCGCCGGTTTCGGCGTCAGTTCCCGTCTCCGAATCCCTCGGCGCGCTCGACGGCACAGCCGAGCGATTCGAGCTTCGCCGCGGCCGCCGCCACGTCGCCCTCGCGGACGAGCACGTGGTCGGTCGAGTACGCCGACAGCGCGAACACCGAGATGTCCTCCTCGGCGAGCGCGCCCGCGACCCGCGCCAGAAAACCGACGAGTTCGAACGGCAGAACCATCTCGAAGGTGAGTCGCTTCCAACCCCACTCGACGTCGATGGCGGTCTGCTCGTCGACGCGCTCCTCCTCGACGACGACAGTCGTCTCCGCGTCGTCTCGAATCGTCGCGAAGGCGTTCGGGTCGCCCCGCTCGGCCTTGACGACCGCGTAGGTCGCCGCCGAGACGGTCACGGTCCCACCCTCGAAGAAGTCGCTCGGGTCCATGCGTCTCGGGGTCGCCCCGGCGGGGTAAGCGTAGTGGTCGCGGCGACTCCCGCTCAACGCACCGATACTACTCGAAGACTTTCAACGGACGCCTCACTAACGTTCGGCGTACTTCCGTCGGACGCTTCGCGCCCGACGACGTTTGCCTCGCTCACTCCGTTCGCTCAGCAAACTTCCGAAAATCGAAGATTTTCGACGAACGCCTCGCTACCGCTCGGCGTACCACGTCGCAAACTTCGCTAACGCCCGCCCGCGGTGGGAGATGCCGTTTTTCTCCTCGGCGCTCATCTCCGCGAACGTCGCGCCGTCGTGTTCGAAGATGGGGTCGTAACCGAAGCCGCCCTCGCCGCGCGGCGGGACGATGCGACCGTTGACGCTTCCGGTAAAGAGCTTCACCGGGAGCGCATCCGTCTCCTCTGTGTCCTGTTCCGCGCCGCGGGCGGCCGCGACGGTCCGGTCGTCGCGGTCTATCGGATCCGGGCTCGCCTCGAACGGCTCGCCGTCGCAGTACGCGAGGACACACCGGAACGACGCCCGACGAGGCTCGTCGAGTTCGGCCGCGGCCAGCCGGCGGACCGCCTCGACGCCGAGGGTGTCTTCGACGTACGAGGAGTACGGGCCGGGAAAGCCCTCGAACCCGTCGATGAAGAGCCCGGCGTCGTCCACGAGCACCGGCTCGTCGGCGTAGCGGTACGCCTCGCGCGCGCCGTGGGCCGCGATGGGGCCGAGGTCGGACGCCTGCACCTCGGTGTAGTCGAAGTCGAGTTGGGTCACGTCGTCGTCGAGGTACGAAAGCGCCTCGCGGACCTTCCCCGCGTTCGTGGTGACGTATCGGAGCATGCCCGCCCCTCCGCGGGCGGACGTGGAAAAGTCGTCGGTGTCGGTCGCTTCGCTTCAGTCGACGATGACTTCGACGGGGCCGTCGTCGGCCTCGGCTTCCTCTTCTGTCTCCTCCGCCTTCTGGCGCTCGTTCCAGAGGAGGCCGCCGGCGACGAGGAGGACGACCCACGACCGCCAGCTCGCGAGGTTCAGCGTGTAGCCGATGCCGAACGGCTTTTCGACCAGCATTCCCTTGCCGGGTTGCCAGTACGACGAGAGCAGTCGGCCGGCGCTCGGTCGCTCGAAGTTGTACGGGATTCCGAAAAGCGTTCCGCGCTGCGGTTTGTCTGCCATGTGAGACGAATACGCCGGCTCGGGATAAATCGTTTTGGCCTTCCGACGAGTCCGGCCGCGGCGACCTACCGGTACCGGCCGCGGGACTCGACCTCGCGCAACCGAGCGATGACCTCCTCGGAGCCGACGGCCTCGTAGCCCGCTTCGAGCGCGTCGAGAAGCGGGTCGGCGTCGGCGGCGGTCCCCTCGACGCTCTGAGCGAAGACGTGGAGGTCCATCGCGTGGTCCTCGACGTGGCCCGTGTGGAAGCCGAGGCCGAAGTCGATGAGGTACACGCGCGGGTCGCCGTCCGGTCCCGTTCCGACCCGGACGTTCCGCGTCGTCGGGTCGCCGTGGACGATGCCGGCCTCGTGCAGTCGCGCGAGGTACTCGCCGACGACGCGGACGGCCTCGGGGTCGAGTCGCTCGGCGAGGTCCGCGTCGCCGACCCGCTGGAACGCGATGACGCCGTCGACGGGGTCGACGTCGCGGACGACGGGCGTGCGAACGCCGGCGCGCCGGGCGTCGCTCGTCAGCCGCGCTTCGGCTTTGGTTCGCTCGCGTCGGAGTCTCTCGTCCAGTTCCGGGTGGCGGTACGTCTTCGGGACGCGCCGCTTGACGACCTCCTCGGAGTCGATGTCGACGGTCGCCTCGGCCCCGCGAATCGCGCCGTCGTCCGTGTGGGCGCGCGCGACCGACTCGTCCGCGCCGCGCCACGTCACGGCCACCTGGTCGGGTCGGAAGTTCGGGTCCACGGTGGACTCCTCGACGGCGAGCGTGTCGCCCGCGGCGAGCATCCGCGCGCCGAGGGCGGCTATCATGCCTGCGTTGTCGCGGAGGAACCGCGGGTCGGGCGCGTAGAACTCCGCCCCGCGCTGGTCGCACATCTCCGCGAGCATCTCGCGCAAGCGGGCGTTCTGGCCCACGCCGCCGCCGAGGACGAGTTCGTCCGTCCCCGTCAGCGACAGCGCGCGCTCGGCCACCTCGGCGAGCATGGCGAAGACCGTCTCCTGGAGGCCGGCGCAGATGTCGGGGACGGGCGTGCCCGCGTCCGCCTCGTCCTTCGCGGCGCTCATGATGCCGGAAAACGAGAAATCCATCCCCTTGACGACGTACGGCAGTTCGACGTAGTCGCCGTCTTCCGCGGCTTTCTCGACCTTCGGGCCGCCGGGGTGGGTCCAGCCGACGTGGCGGGTGAACTTGTCGAGGGCGTTGCCGACGCCGGTGTCCATCGTCTCGCCGAGGACGCGGTAGCGGCCGTTGTGGTAGCCCAAGAGGTGGGCGTTCGCGCCCGAGGCGTTCAGACAGACCGGCGAGTCGAAGCCCGATTGGTAGCGGCCGATTTCGAGGTGCGCGACCATGTGGTTGACGCCCAGCAACGGCACGTCGAGCGTCTGGGCGACCGAGCGGGCCGCGGTGCCGACGATGCGGAGACACGGCCCGAGACCGGGGCCGCGGGAGAAGGCGACGCCGTCGACGACGGGGCCGTCGCCGTCGTGTCGCGCCGCGGCGTGCGCGAGCGCGGTCTCGACGACCTCGGGGATGGCGTTGCCCATGTGTTCGGCCGACTCGCGCGGGTGGATGCCGCCGCTGTCGGGCTGGTAGGGGTCAGATTCGATGAAGACGTGGTCGGCCGCGGGGTCGGGCGCCCGCCCGGTCTCAGAGCGGAGCGCGTCGGGGTCGTCGGTCTCGAAAACCGCGGCGCTCGCGGCCCACGCTGTACCTTCGATTCCGAGAATGCGCATCGAGTGTGAAGAAACGACGAGTCGAAGCCGGGGTTACGCCTCTTCGGCTTCGACTTCGGCGTCGGCGTCGGTGATCTTGTTGCGTTCGAGCATGTGGTCCTGTTCGACGTCGCGCGCGAACTCGGGGCTCTCGTAGACCTTCGCGTAGCCCGCGGTCTTGCGCATGCCGAACTTCGTGTCGAGTTCGTGGACGACGACCTCGTCGGAGTCCTTGTTCAGCTTGGCCGCGAGCGAGTCGCGGACCGACAGACGAGACGGCGTCGCTTCCTCGTGGACGATCTCGAATCGAACGTCCGTCCGGTGCAACATGGGGTTCTCCTCCTCGGAGATGATTTCGATATCCATGGTTCAGTTACCAGTAATTCCCCCCGAAGCAAGTAAAAGGATTTCGAAGGGACGAGCGCGCCCGCGTCTCAGGCGTCGATGGGCGCGACGACGGCGTCGAAGTCACCGTCGAACCGCGCGAGGAGGTCCCGCATCTCGGTCTTGGTCGCGTCGGTGACGGTCACGCGGACCATTCCCTCGTCGGGCTGGCCGTAGACGACGGTCGAGCCGACGGGCGCGGCGAGCACCGCCGGGAGCGTGGCGAGGTCCTCTTCGCCCGTGACGAGGAGCGTCGTCGGCTCGGGGTCGTCGAGCGCGGCCACGAGCGCCTCGACGAGGGCGACGGAGACGGTTCCCGGTTCGTTTTCGACCTCGACGAGGCGGCCGGTCTCGACCGCCCGGCGAATCTCCTCGCCGACGGCCTCGCGTTTCGTCTTGCCGTCGATGACTGCCACGTCCGGCGGGCGACCGGCGCGGCGGAGGTGGAAGGTGACGACGTCGCCGACGGCGACGAGCGGCGCGCCCGCGTCCTCGCTGGATGCGTCTGCGAGGAGGTCGTCGGCCTCGGTGTACACCGGGCCGAACGGCTCTTTGAACGCCGCCCGAAGCGCCGTCGGCAGGGTGAGCATCCTCAGCGGACCTTCAGCGCGTAGCCACCGGGCTCGGTGACGTTCATCTCGGTGGCGATTTCGCTGTCTTCGGGGTGGGTGATGACGACGTAACCCGCCCAGTCCTCGGTGAGACTGCTCGACCCGCAGTTCTCACACGTCTGTTTGTCCGGCTCGTTGACGAAGTGGCACTCGCGGCAGGCGAGACGGGGCTTCGCCATCAGTTACCCTCCGCCGAGGCCTCGCTCTGCTGGCGCTTCGATTCGAGCCAGCCGTGCTTGCCGAGCCCCGGCTGTTTGGCCGTGAGGCCGATCTTCGAGTCGCGCGGGTTGCGCTCGTCGATGCTCTTGGTGACGATGCGAGCGCGAACCTCGTCGTCGACGGCGAGCGTCTGGTTGGACTCGGTCGACGCGAGCTGTTGGTTCTCGCCGTCGTAGGCGAGGTATTCGTCGGATATCTGCGAGACGTGGAGCAGTCCGTCGACCGGGCCGATGCCGACGAAGGCACCGAACTCGACGACTTCGACCACGATGCCGTCGACGACCTCCTGCATGTCTGGGTCGTAGGTGATGGCGTCGAAGTCGGCCTCGTAGTAGACGCCGGGGCGGTTGGGCAGTACGGTGCCCTCGCCGATGTCGTTGACGTTCACGACGCTCACGACGCTCCCCACGTCCTCGTCCATCCGTCCTTCCAACTTGTCCTGCAACAGTCGCTTGACCCGCTCGGGCGTCACGTCGCCCAGGTGTCGGGGTGGGACTTCGACTGTATCTTTGAGTCGTACCCGTTTGTACATAGTTTCGTTAAGGTTCCGTGATTGCCAGCGTGGCGTGCCCCCGGATGCCGACGACGGGAATCCCGCAGTCGAGCACCCGGTCACGGAGGGGCTTGTCGTTCGTGACGACGTAGTCGACCTCGCCCGATTCGGCGAGTTCGACGACCGCGTCGTCGGCGTACGATTCCTCGGTTTCGACCGCCCGGCACCGGGTCGCCAGGTCCGCGCCCACGCTCGCCGCGACGCCTTCGGTCCCGCCGCCCGCCGAGAGCTTCTCCAGCTCGTCGAGGACGGCCGTGGGGACCACGAGGTCCGCGTCGGCCGCGAGCAACCGGTCGAGTTCGTCGAACACGCGGACGTCGAGTTCGACCGGCATCATGAGCGCGTTCGTGTCCATGACGACTACGGTGGCGGTCACGTCACTTGAGCGTCCCGATACCGATGAGCCGCCAGCGAGCGCCCACGCGGCGGTTGATGGCTATCTTCGCTCCCTCGGCGGCGCAGACGGGGCGCTTGAGCGAGACTTCCGCCTCGCCGCTTCGCGCGCTCGTCACCGCGCCGACCGTGGTCGCGGTGCCGACGGTGAGCATCAGGGGCTCGCCGGTGGATATCTCGTCGATACCCTCGTCTTCCTCGCCGCCGACGACGCGGTCGAGAAGCTCCACGTCCATAGTGAACTGCTCGCGCGTCGGCGGGAGCGTGCCGGGCTCGCCGGCGACCTGCCCCGCGAGCGCGTCGCCCTTCGTGAAGCTCGGGTCGAGACCGGTCCCGACGCCGCAGAGCCCGCCGGGGCGGACCTCGTCGACCATGTTGCCGCCCGCCTGGAGCGAGCGGACCTCGGTCGTGATGGAGCGCCACTCGGTCTGGCCCTCCTCGTCGACCTCGCGGCCGGGGCGGAGTTCGAGTTCGTCGCCCTCCTCGAGTTTGCCGGCGACGACGCTACCGCCGACGACGCCGCCCGAGAGTCCCTCCCAGGTCGTCCCCGGGCGGTTGATGTCGAAACTGCGCGCGACGAACATCCGGCTGTCTTCGGTCTCGTCGCGGTCGGGCGTCGGAATCTCCTCCTCGATGGCCTCGATGAGGAGGTCGAGGTTGACCTCCTGCTGGGCGCTGATGGGGACGATAGGCGCGTCTTCGGCCACCGTTCCCTCCACGAACTCCTTTATCTGTTCGTAGTTGTCGAGGGCGCGCTCGCGGTCGACGAGGTCGACCTTGTTCTGCGCGATGACGATGTTCTCGATGCCGATGATATCGAGCGCCATCAGGTGCTCGGCCGTCTGGGCCTGCGGCACGTCCTCGGTCGCGCTCACGAGCAGGATGGCGCCGTCCATGATGGCGGCACCAGAGAGCATGGTCGCCATGAGCGTCTCGTGGCCGGGCGCGTCGACGAACGAGACGGTGCGGAGTACGTCCGTCTCCTCGCCGTCTTCTGTCTCTTCTTCGACCGTGTAACACTCCGGCGCGTCGGCGCCGGGAATCTGACGGAACGTCGCGTCGGCGTACCCCAGTCGGATGGAGATACCGCGCTTCATCTCCTCCGAGTGCTGGTCCGTCCACGAGCCGGACAACGCTTGGACGAGCGTCGTCTTTCCGTGGTCGACGTGACCGACGAGTCCGATGTTCACCTCCGGTTGTTGTGGGTTTTTCGTCACCATTGACCTCCTGAGAGTAATCTTGCGTGAACTTGGCTCCGAACGACTGATAAAGGTGCTGTTCTCGGAGCGGCGACGCTGTGGCTACGTCGGGCGGTCACACACCGCGCGCGGCGATTCAGCCGCGTCTCCCGGTCCCGGCGACGCTCCGAAAAATGGGTCGTCGCGCCCCCCAGCACGACGGTTCGCGGACCGATTCGAGTAACCCCTCGAACCGCTGTCGGCTCCGGGCTTCGCCGGTTATTCGACGCCCGTGACGAGCGACTGAAGCTCCTCGCGGTAGGCGTCGGGCGTGAGCCCGAGGTCGATGTCGACCGAGACCTCGATGGCCTCGGTCGGCTCCTTGGTCACGCTGAGTTCGATGTTCTCGCCGGGGTGTGCGCCGCCGGCGACGAGAATCGTCCCGTCGTGTTCCCAGACGGCCAGCATCCCGCTGACGTCGAACTCCTGTCCCTCGATGGTGAACTCCTTTTCGTCCGTGAACGGGAAGGTGATCTCGTCGAAGGCGATGGTGGCCTCGTAGTCGGTCACGCGCGCCGACTCGCCCGTATCGACCGTCGTCGTCCGCGTGTCGGTCTGTTCGATGTCCGTGACGTCCACGTCTTCCAACTGCCCCTCGTAGTTCGCCCGCGCGTGTTCTTCGACCAAGTCGACGACCGTCCCGCGGACCGCTTCCGGGAGGTTCGACAGGCTCGGGTCGAGCGTCACGCGCGTCGCGAAGAACAGCGAGAACTGCCCCTCGGCCTGTCCGAGCGTCTTCTCCTTCAGCGTCTCCGAGAGGCCCATGTCCTCGTAGACGAGCGTCTCGAACGCCGCGGAGACGCTCGCCGGGCCGACCGACCGCTCGAAGGCGGGGTCCAGCGAGTGTCCCCCGATGTACTCCCAGCCGCCGGCTTCGAGCGCCGCCTCGGGAACCTGCGGCGGTGCCCGCGCGGCGCTCGCGGTCATTCCGGAGCTACAGCCTGCGAGACTCGCGAGCCCCGCGCTGGCCGCGATACCGAGGTACGCTCTCCGTCTGATACTGCTGGCTTCGTTGTTTTCCCCCTTCATCGGTCAGTACTGCCGGGCTCTGGGCCAAATAGGTACCTCCCCGAAAATCAAATGCGAGAACACCGACACGACTCGTCGGCCGCGGGAGCGACCTTTTTGCCGCTCCGCACCCGAGCGTTCCACGTGCCCGGACCGGTGTCGTCGCCCTCGGAGTTCGCCTTCGAACTGGCGCTCTGCGCCCACCTCGAACAGGCGACGGACTGGCTCCCCGCGCGGCAACTCGGCGCGTCGGTCGCCTCGCCGGGGAGCCGCATCATCGACGTGTGCGCCGTCGTCCCGGGGCCGGGGTTCGACGACCGCGCCCGCATCACCGACCGCGCAGTTCCCGCGGCGGCCATCGAGAGCGACGTGGGTACCGGGAGCGCCGTCTTCTGGCGCGACGGCTTCGACTGTCACCCCGGTCGCGCCCGGCGCGCCACCGACCGCGCCGTCGACGTCGGATTCTTCGAGTCCGAGCGCCGCCGGAGCCGGGAGTACGTCCGCCGCGCCGCCCGCTATCCAGACGACTGGTTCTCACGGCTCGTCGGCATCGAAAATAAGCCCGACCTCGGAAGCCCCGGCGACCTGCTCCGACAGCTCCGCCTCGACGTGAGCCTCGCGGTCTTCGACGAGATGATTCTCACGACCGAGAGCTACGTCACCGGCGCGCATCTCAACCGCATCCCCGAGGAGGTCGGCGTCTGGCGCTTCGACCCCGACACCGGCGACCGCGAGGTCGTCCGAGAGGCCCGCCCGCTTTCGCCCGATTCGACCGGCGTCGAACCCGTCGAGTACCACTCGCTTCACACCGACGTGGCGCTCGTCCCACCCGCCGAAAAGCGAACCGCGCGCATCCGGCTCGCCGAGCGCGCCTACGGGAAGGGGTGGCGCGCCTACGACCCGCCGGGCTGTGTCCACGCCCGCGTCGACGCCGACGGCCGCCCGGTCTGCGAGCACTTCGAGCGGGTGGTCGACCCCGGCTCGGAGTGCGGTGTCGACTGCCCGGCGTTCGAGGCGGCCGCCTCCCCCGAACTGGACCGCGACGCCCTCCGCGAGTCGCGGACGGGCTGGGTCGCCGACCCGCCCGGCGCGGTCCGCAGACAGTCGGGACTCGACCGGTTCGTCTGACTCGGCCGGCCGCTCGTCGGGTCGTTAGTCGCCTCGTTCGTCGGAGTAGACCCAGCCGAGCGTCGCGACGACGCCGAAGCCGACGACGAACACCGCGCCCTCGACCCAGTTCGGATCGCCGGTCCACGAGGCGACGAGGTACCAGACGACTCCGGCGACGACTGCCAGCGGCGTGCTGTATCGAAGGGCGGCGACGATATCGGACACGACCGCCTCGACGCGCTCCGGCCGCAAAACCGCACCGGACCGCCGCGTTCGCCCCCGGCCCTCACTCCGCGTCGGCCCGCCGCTCCATGTGGTTCCAGTAGGCGACGAGCGCAACGCCGATGACGGCGACGAAGACGACCTGCACGGCGACGGCGAAGAAGTCCAGCCGGCCCGTGTCGACGTAGGTCAGGACGAAGTTCCCCGCGGCCGCGACGACGCCGGCGGCCATGAGATACCTGAACGCCTTGTCCTCGGCGATGGTTCGCAGGTTCACAGCTCGTACACCTCGCCGTCGACCGCCAGCGGCTCCTCGAACGCCTCGTCGGCGGGGTAGAAGTGCGCCACGTGTACGAGGCGGGTCTCGTCGGCGTTCAGTTCCTCGCCGAGCGCGATGGCCCCCTCGCGGGTCATGTGCTTCGTGCCGAAGGTCCGCGCGACCCCGTTTTCGTCGTAGTCGTCGCCGCCGATGGGGTGGTACTCGCAGACCGACGCGGGGACGATGGCCTCGGCGAGAAGCAGGTCGGGGTCGCGGAGCACGTCGCGGGACGCCTCGGGGATATCGTAGGTGGTGTCGCCCGAAAGCGAGAGCTTCGCGCCCGTCTCCGGGTCCTCGATGGCGACGCCGTAACAGACCAGCGGCGGGTGGACGACCGGAACGAACGTCACGTCAAGGCCGCAGGCGCGGAACGACTCGAACGGCGTCTGGTCTTCGACCGAGATGCGGTCGAGGTAGGCGAACTTCGAGCGAATCGCGTCGGCGACGCTCTCGCCCGTGACCGGGTCGACCTCGTCGGCGGCGTGGACCGAGAGGTCGTCGAGCAGGCGGTAGACGTTCCCGAGGCCGTCGAGGTGGTCGAAGTGGATGTGGGTGACTAAGGCCTCGTCCGGGAGCGCAACGTCCTGCGTGAGAAACTGGTGGCGGAAGTCGGGGCTGAAGTCCACGAGGAGCGACTCGCCGGTCCGCTCGTTTTCGACGTGGACCGAAAAGCGCGTCCGCTCGATGCCTCGCTCGCGGGCCGCGAGGCAGGTCTCGCAGTCGCACCCGACGGTGGGCGTCCCGGTCGTGTCGCCGGTGCCGAGGAGGGTCACGCGCATTGAGTCAACCACGGGGACGGCGAGGTATAAACGTGGCCGACGGCGGCGAGTCAGGACCGGTATGTCTGCCGGAACTCGACTACGGGGTGGAACGTCCCCGAGAGCGTCGCCGCTTCGAACCGGAGGTTCGCAGTAACCGTGCGCGGAACCGCCGAGACGAGCGTCTCGAATTCGACGGATGGTGTTCGCGTTTCACCGCTCCGATTCGGCCACACCTCGTAGGCGAACGTCACCCGTCTCACGTCCCCATCGAGGTATCCAATCCCCGGGCTGACGTTATCGAACGACCCGACGCCGAGTCGCTCCCGAACCGTCGTCAGCGCCTCGGTTCCCGCGACGCTCCCGCCGACTCGCGTCACCCACGACGACGCCGGTTCTCGCTCGTACATCGGCTCTTTCGTCGTCCCCGACTCGTTCACGTGTTTGCGATAGCCGGTGCGTCGTCGCACCTCCGCAGTCTCCGGATAGTAGTCGTACTTCGACGACGCTCGGTAGTCGCGCGAGACTGTAATCGGGTCTCCTGCGGCGGGGGCGGGATTCGACTCCGGTTCGGGAAGGGGCGTCGCGGTGGACGGTTCGAGGTCCGACGTACACCCGGCGAGTGCCGTCAGAATACCGCCCGCTGTAATCGTCCGAACGAACCGGCGTCTGCTGGAAGGCATCGGCTCAGCGTTTGCGGCCAACTGATGAATGTTTTGTCAGAAAGGTAGACTTACTGCGCCGCGCCGGCGTCTTTCTGCGTCTCGCCTTCGTGTTCGTCCGCGTGGTCGTGGTCGTGGTCGTGATCGTGACCGTCTCCGGACGCCGACCCCGCGACGAGTTCCGACGAGTCGGACATCATGTCGAGGTTCTTCAGGTTGTCGCGCTCTTCGAAGTCGGCGACGGCCTCGAGCAGGTCGTTCTGCGTGAGTTCCATCCGCTCTTCGGTGAGCGCTTCGAGGACGGCCTCGCGGAGGACGAGCCGGAGGTCGGAGCCGGTGAGGCCCTCCGTCACGTCGGCGATGGCCGAGGGGTCGAACTCGTCTATGTCCATTCGGTTCGTGATGACCCGGAGGATGTCGGCGCGCATCCCGCGGTCCGGCTTGGGGAAGTTGACGATCTCGTCGAAGCGCCGCCACGCCGCCGAGTCGAGCTGGTCGGGGTGGTTGGTCGCGCCGATGAGGATGACCTCGTCGCGAATCAGCGAGATGTCGTCGATGCTCTTGAGGAGCGTGTTGACCGCGCGCTTGAGCGCCGCGTGTTCGTCCGACCGGCGGGTCTTCGCCACCGAGTCGAACTCGTCGATAAAGAGGATACACGGCGACAGCCGCTTTGCCACCTCGAAGGTCTTTTCGACGTTCTTGGCCGTCTCGCCGAGGTACTGGCTCGTAATCATCGAGAGCTTCACCTCGACGAACGGGAGGCCGAGTTCGTGGGCGAGCGCCCGCGAGACGGTGGTCTTGCCGGTCCCCGGCGGCCCGACGAAGAGGATTTTCCCGATCTCGCGGAGGCCGATGTCCGCGAGGTACTCGCGGTGCTCGATGGCCTTCATCAGCTTGTGAATCTCGCCTTCCTGGTCCGTCGTGAGCACGAGGTCGTCGAGGGTCATCTCGATTTCCTCGGGCGCGCGGACCTGCACGAGGTCGAGCATCTCGGCGTCGTCCTCGTCGTCGAAGTACTCGTCGAGCAGGCTGTCTATCCACACGCGGTCGGCGTGAATCGGCCGGGTCTGTTCTCTCGCGTCCGCGTGGGTCACGTCCACGTCGTCGCGGTCCTCGACCGACTTCGCGACCGTCGGGTTCGTCACGAGCCGGTCGTGGTCGGCCCGCTTGACGAACCACTCCAGCGCCATCTCGGGTTGGGTCAGCGAGAGACGCCCGGAGAACTCCTCACGCTGGGTGAACATGAGGTCGGAAATCGCGTCCCAGGGGTGTTCGACGCCGGTCGCCTTCCGCGCGACGGACTCGGTCACGACCAGCGGTCGCTCGATGCCGCCCATCGACGAGTCGTCCTCGTCGCCGTCGTCCTCGGCGTCCGCCCAGAAGACGCGTCGATACCGCGGGGGAAGGTCGT
This sequence comes from Haloferax sulfurifontis, assembly GCF_014635105.1. Lineage (NCBI taxonomy): Archaea > Methanobacteriati > Methanobacteriota > Halobacteria > Halobacteriales > Haloferacaceae > Haloferax > Haloferax sulfurifontis. Next base: position 115,887 of record NZ_BMCI01000007.1, on the reverse strand, counting down.
TTTCGTCAAGCGTTCGGTCGTCAGTGTAGAGGTGGGCCGTCAGCAGAAACTCGACAACCTCGAGCGCCCGTTCACTCATCCCCCAGAAATTGCCCGGGGAGACGCATAAGAGCGTCGGAGCGTCGCCGGGAGCCGCGCGCGACCGAACTACCTCGATGGCAAAGAACGCGGCGCGGCTCCGTCTGCCGAAGTTAATTCCAGAAAAAGAATACAAAAATATATTCTAAATCGGGCGCATTACGCGATTATATTCCTTTCATCTGATTCTATATTGTGTCTTTATTCAGAATCCGAGGGTAAAATATCCTTTCTTAAACGATTAGGTCTTTATGGTTATCTTCCGCCACTGTGAGCCAAGAAAGTGAAATGATATTCACGAACGGCACGGGATATATGCCCGAATGCGGTACGTTCGACGCGGACGGTGGGTGGTGAGTCGCGTGGCGAAACAAGTTCCGACGACCTGCATGCGCTGTGCGGTCGGCTGTGGCCACGTCCATCTCGGCTCCGACACGGCGTACGGTCTCGACGCGGTCCGGGGCGACCCCTCGCACCCCGTGAACAACGGGCTGGCCTGCGGTCGCGGCATCCGCGAGTCGGCCGACCCCGACGGGTCGTGGCTCACGCGGCCGCTCGTCAGGGAGAACGGCGAACTCCGCCAGACCTCGTGGTCCGACGCGCTCGCGCGCGCGGGAGACGCCATCGCCGACGCGATGGCCGACGACCCCGACGAGGTCGCCGTCCTCGGGAGCGGTCAGCAGACGAACGAGGCGGCCTACGCCCTCGGAAAACTCGCCCGCGGCGGCATCGGCACCCGGAACTACGACGCGAACACGACGCTCTGCATGGCGAGCGCGGTCAAGGCCTACTACCGCGCCTTCGGGAGCGACGCGCCGCCGCCGACCTACGACGACATCCCCGAGGCCGAGACGCACCTCGTCTGGGGGGCGAACCCGGCGGTCGCCCACCCCGTGATGTTCCGGTGGATTCGCCAGTCGGCCGACGACGGCGACCTCGTCGTCGTCGACCCCGTCGAGACGAAGACCGCGGCGGTCGCCGACGACCACGTCGCCATCGACCCCGGCGGCGACCTCGCGCTGGCGCAGGCGATTCTCCGACACCTCGTCGAGACCGGCTCCGTGGACGAGTCGTTCGTCCGCGAACACACCGAGGGGTTCGACCGCGTCGTCGACGAACTCCCCCCGGTCGAGGAGGCGGCGTCGGAGGCCGGCGTCACCCTCGACGAAGTCGAGAAACTGGCGTCGCTCCTCGACGCGCCCACGCTCGTCTACTGGGGCATGGGCGTCAACCAGAGCGTCCGCGGCACCGCGACCGCCGGCGCGCTCGTGAACCTCTGTCTCGCCTCGGGGAACCTCGGCCCCAGCTCCGGCCCCTTTTCTCTCACCGGACAGGCGAACTCGATGGGCACTCGCGTCGTCTCCTCGAAGGGGACGTGGCCCGGCCATCGGCCGTTCGAGCACCCGGACCACCGTCGGACCGTCGCCGAGGCGTGGGGCGTGTCCGTCTCTCGGCTCCCCGACGACACCGGGCCGGGACCGGTCGGAATGTTCGGGTCGTCGCCGTCGGTCGTCTGGACCGTCGCCACCAACCCGCTCGCGGGGTTCCCGGACGCCACGGCCGCCCGCGAGGTCCTCGAAGACTCGTTCCTCGTCGTGCAGGACGCCTTCCGGTCCGAGACGGTCGAACTCGCCGACGTGGTGCTCCCCGCGGCGACGTGGGGCGAGGCCGAGGGGACCACGATGAACATGGAGCGGACCGTCTCGCGGGTCCGCCCGGCCACCGAGACGCCGCCGGGCGTCAGGCAGGACCTCGACATCATCGCCGACGTGGCCGCCCGCGTCGCGCCCGGACTGCTCCCGCGGCCGTCGGTCTCGCCGAGCGACCTGTTCGACGAGTTCGCCGCGCTCACCGAGGGGACCGACGCCGACTGCTCGGGACTGTCGTACACGCGACTCGACGGCGAGCGCGCCGTGCGCTGGCCCGCGCCGGACCCGACGAGCGAGGGCGGCTACCGCTACTACGACGCCGACGGGGAGTCCGACGACTCGACGTGGTCGTTCCCGACGCTGTCGGGGAAGGCGCAGTTCAGCGCGCTCTCGGGGCCGTCGCTCCCCGAACCCGCCGACGAGTCGTACCCGCTGACGCTCACGACCGGCCGCGAGGCCGACGGGTACAACACCGGCGTCCGCACGCGGAGCGACACGCCGGACCACCCGGTCGCCCGCGCGCACCCCGACACCATCGACGCGCACCGCGACGCGGTCGCCGACCCCGAGGGCGCCCGTCGAACCACCGTCGTCTCCCGCCGGGCATCGGTTCCGGCGACGCTCGACCCCGACGACGCCGTCCCGCCGGGCCTCGTCTGGCTCTCTATTCACCACCCCATGACCAACCGACTCACCAGCCCCGCGGTCGACCCGCAGTCGAACGAACCGAACTTCAAGCAGTGCGCCGTCCGCCTCGAACACCCCGAGACGACCGCGTCGACCGACCTCCTCGCGGCCGAGGTGAGCGACTGATGGCGCCCGTCGCCGCCGGCGGACGGCATCGCGAACTCGAACACACCGCCGCCTGAGAATGGCCGACGCGTCGCACCCACACCTCGACACCGGCCGCGCGGGCATCATCCTCGCCGGCGGCCGCTCGACCAGATTCGGCGGCATCGACAAGGCGACGGCCACCGTCGGCGGCCAGCCCATGATTCACCGGGTCGCCGCCTCGCTCGACCCCGTCGTCGACGAACTCGTCGTCAACTGCCGCGCCGAACAGCGGGACTCGCTGGCCGGCGCGCTGTTGGACTTCGACGTCCGGTTCGCGGAGGACGCCCACCCCGACCGGGGGCCCGTCTTCGGTTTACGGACCGCGTTGCGGGAGACGAGCGCCGAGTACGCGGCGGTCCTCCCGACCGATATGCCGCTGGTCCCGAGCGGGTTCATCTCGCACCTCTTCGGCCGCCTGCAGGGCGGCGCGGGCGTCGTCCCGCGGGTCTCCGAGACGACCCAACCGCTTCCCGCGGTCGTTCACTGCCGCGCCGCCGAAGTCGCCTGCACGGACACCATCCGCGCCGGCGACGACCGCCTCCAGACCGTGATGTCCGCCCTCGACGCCACCGTCCTCGACGACCGAGAAGTGGAGGCTCACGCCGGAACGCACGCGTTTCACAACGTGAACTCCTTCGACGACTTGCGCGCGCTCGCCGCTCGTCGGTGAACCGCGTTCGAGGGACATACCACATTATTGTCCATGAGGGTCTGTTTTGATTATCCAATAATCGGCCGTCTATTTGCCCAAAATACGACCTTATATTCGGAATATCCGGTTATAGAATGGATGAATACGGGAAATTGGGGAAATTTCTAAAGGTTTTCAACGAATACTCTTATCAACCTTTGTCGAGTCGTGTTATCACGAAACATGACCAAGTTCGCAAACAAACGCACACAGATAGTGGACAATTGCCCACTGGTGGTCGGAAATGGCGAGTAAGAAGGAAGCGTGGAAGTCGGAGCTCTACGGCGACGAGGTTCGCGAGAAAATCGAGGAGTTCGCCGAGAAGGGCGTCGACGCAATCCCCGAGGAGGAGCGCGACAAGTGGTTCACCCGCTTCAAGTTCTGGGGCATCTTCCAGCAACGGACGGGTCAGGACTCCTATTTCATGATGCGGCTGACGAACGCCAACGGCGTCCTCGAACCGGGGCAACTCCGGGCCATCGGTGAGGTCGCGCGCGACTACGCCTCCGGTCCCGTCGAGAACCCCGAGTTCGGCGACGCGTGGGTCGACCTGACGACGCGCCAGTCGATTCAGCTCCACTGGCTCGAACTCGAAGACATCCCCGCGGTCTGGGAGAAGCTCGAAGCGGCGGGCGTCTCCTCGCGGTCCGCGGGCGGCGACACCATGCGGAACATCACCGGCTGTCCGGTCGCCGGCCGCGACAAGCACGAACTCGTCGAGTCCCAGCCGCTTCTCGACCGCTTCCAGGAGGACCTCCGCGGGAACGACGCGCTGTCGAACATGCCGCGGAAGTTCAACATCAGCGTCACCGGCTGTCGCGAGGGCTGTGCGCAGGACTCGATAAACGACGTGGGACTCGAACCCGCGAAGAAGGAAGTCGACGGCGAGACGGTCACCGGCTTCAACGTCCGGGTCGGCGGCGGCCTCGGCTCCCGAAAGCCGCGCGTCGCCCGCGACCTCGACGTCTTCGTCGCCGACGAAGAGCGCGCCTACGAGGTCGTCCGCGGCTTCGTCGAACTCTACCACGAACACGGCAACCGCGACGTTCGGGCCCGCGCCCGCAGTCGCTTCTTCGTCGACGAGTGGGGCACGGAGAAGATTCGCGACCTCCTGCAGGAGGAGTACGTCGACTTCGAACTCCGGTCTGCGGGCGAGAACATCCGCGACGAGTACACCTACAACGCGGGCCGCCCGGAGTCCGCCGGCAAACACGACCACGTCGGCGTCCACGAGCAGGCCGACGGCGACTACTACGTCGGCCTCAGCGTCGCGGTCGGCCGGCTCACGGCGTCGGACGCCATCGAACTGGCCGACATCGCAGACGAGTACGGGTCCGGCGAGGTCCGACTCACTCGCCGGCAGAACCCGCTACTGATGGACGTGCCGGAGGAGAAGCTCGACGACCTGCTCGCCGAACCGCTCCTCGGCAAGCACACGCCCGTCCCGAACCCGTTCCAGCGCGGCACCGTCGCCTGCACCGGCACGGAGTTCTGCTCGCTCGCGCTCACGGAGACGAAAGCGCGGACCGCCCGGATGCTCCGGTGGCTCCGCGACAACGTGGACGTGCCCGACGACGTGAGTCAACTGAAGATTCACTACTCCGGCTGTACCGCCGACTGCGGGCAGGCGAACACGGCCGACATCGGCCTGTTCGGCATGCGCGCCCAGAAAGACGGCGAGATGGTCGAGGCGATGGACATCGGCGTCGGCGGCGGCATCGGCGAGGACCCGTCGTTCGTCGAGTGGGTTCGACAGCGCATCCCGGCGGACGAGGTGCCGGGCGCAATCGCGTCGCTCGTCGAGGCGTTCGCCGAGCGCCGCGAGCCCGGACAGACGTTCCGCGAGTGGGTCGAGGCCGAGGGGACCGAGGCCGTCACGGAGTACTGCGTCCCCGAGGAGACGGACTTCGAAGCGCCGTACATGCACGACGCGAAGCAGTCGTGGTACCCCTTCGCCGAGGACGAGGCGCAGTCCGAACAGACGGTCACGAGCGACTGAACATGACCGACCGCATCGCCTCCGAGAACCCGGCTGACGACGCCGACGCCGCCGATTCCGAGGCCGCCGACGCGGGCTTCGAGCACGCCTCGGCCGACGTCGCGCCGGAACTGTTCCCGGCGGAGCCAACGGTCGCCGACGCGGGTACCGGCGGGACCCCCGGTCGGCCGGACATCGACTCCGCCACCAGTTCCTGACGTTCCGAGACTCGGTGCCGTCGTCTCCACTTTCACCGCTTCCTCGGCGTTTTTCGACCCGAACGACAACTCGTCGCGACGAATAGCGAGTTCTAAACTATTTATGGTGTTCGAACCCGGATGCTGTGTCATGCCAGAGCCAGTCATCGCGGCCGCGTACCGCACGCCGTTCGGCAAGGCGGGCGGCGTGTTCGAAGACGTCCGAAGCGAGGACCTCTCGGTCACGCTCATCGACCACATCCTCGACGAACACGACGTCAACCCCGACGACGTGGAGGACCTGATGTGGGGCGTCGCCCAACAGCGCACCGAACAGGACAACAACGTCGCCCGCGTCATCGCGCTCCTGTCGGCCCTCGGCGAGGGGACGCCCGCGACGAGCATCAACCGGTGGTGCGCCTCCTCGATGCAGGCCATCATCTCGGCGTCCGACGCCGTCGCCGCCGGCAACCGCGAGTGCATCGTCGCCGGCGGCGTCGAGAGCATGTCCCGCGTGCCGATGGACGGCGACTCCTACGAGCACCTCCATCCGGAACTGAGCGAGCGGTACAACATCTTCCAACTCCAGATGGGGATGACCGCCGAGAAGGTCGCCGAGGAGTACGAAGTCTCTCGGGAGGCCCAAGACGAATTCGCGCTTCGGAGCCACCGGCGCGCCGCCGACGCGACCGACTCGGGCCGTTTCGACGACGAAATCGTCCCGGTCGAGACGGCAGACGGCGTCGTCACCGAAGACGAGGGCATCCGCCGCGACACCTCGATGGAGGTGCTCGCCGGCCTCGACCCCGCCTTCTCGGGCGACGGCTCGGTCACCGCCGGTAACTCCTCGCAGATAACCGACGGCGCGGCCGCCGTCCTCGTCACCAGCCACGAGTTCGCCGACGAACGCGGCCTCGACGTGCTCGCCTCGGTCGGCACGAACAACGTCGCCGGCGTCGACCCGACGGTCATGGGCATCGGCCCGGTCCCGGCCACCCGCGGCCTCCTCGACCGCGCCGGCACCGACATCGACGACTACGGCCTCGTCGAAATCAACGAGGCGTTCGCCAGCCAGTGCGAGTACTCCCGCCGCGAACTCGGTATCGACGCGGACGAACTCAACGTCAACGGCGGCGCAATCGCCCTCGGCCACCCGCTCGGGGCGTCCGGCGCGCGCCTCCCGGTGACGCTCATCCACGAGATGCAGAAGCGCGACGTGGACCGCGGCCTCGCGTCGCTCTGCGTCGGCTTCGGCCAAGGTGCGGCAATCGAGTTCAGCAGGTAGGGCGAGAGTTCGGCTGTTTTTTAGTCCAGATTTTTGCTGAGCGGAGCGAGGGAAAAAAGGCAGTGGCGCGGCAATCGAGTTCAGTCGGTAAGGTCGCCCCGCGTTTTTATCCCGGTTCGTCGCGGGAAGCGAGCGAAATCCGAGGACCACGCGTCGGTGGTTCCCCGAACCGCCGACCTCGGCTATCGCTCACGAATATACGTGCGCCTTTCGTCACGTTCATACTTCGGTCGTCGAGAGTATCCCGGTGATGAATCTCACGACGGCCGTTCTCTCGGGGGGCGTCGCGGCGCTGGCGGCCGCGGGGGTCGCCTCCGCGGGAGTCGCTCCGAGCCCCGACCTCGGCGCGCCCGTCTGGTACGTCCTCGTCGCGCTCACCGTCGGCTACTGGACGGTGTTCGTCCGGTGGGCGCGGCGCTGACCGGTCGGGGACGACGCGAAAAATTCGACCGCGCGGCGGGCGGCGAGAGCCGTTACTCGGGGTTGACGAGCTCTTCTGCGTCCCGGACGGCCTCGCGCTCGCCGATGATGGTGATGCGGTCGCCCTCCTGGAGGGTGTACTCCGCGTTGGGGACCGTCGTGTCGCCGTTCCGCGAGACGAGCGTGACGAGACAGCCGTCGGGCAGTTCGGGACCGATTTCGCGGATGGTCCGCCCGATGAGTCGCTCGGCGGTGACCTCGACCTCCTGGACGTCGCCGGAGCGGCCGATCTCGCCCATCCAGTTCGACATCGACGGGCGCTCGATGTAGTTGTCGAGCGCCTGCGCCGTGGCGATGGTCGACGAGATGGTCCGCACGCCGAGTTCTTCGAACGCCTCGACGTTATCGGGGTTGTTCGCCCGCGCGAGGACGCTCTCGGGTTCGAACTTCGAGTTCGCCAACTGCGCGACGAGCAGGTTCACGTCGTCGTCGCCGGTCGCGGCGACCACGAACTTGGCGTTCGCGGCCCCCGCGGAGCGTAAGACGCTCGTGTCGGCGCCGTCGCCGTGATGGACGGTAAAGCCCATGTTCCGGGCCGTCTGGACTACTTCTTGGTCCTGCTCGATGAGGACCACGTTCTCTCCGCGGTCTGCGAGGCGTTCGGCGAGCGCACGGCCCACTTTCCCGCCTCCGATGATGAGTACACGCATTGGGATGACGTCGAGGTATTCTGCGATCTGGCGAGCGAGGCCGGCCTCGAAGACGACGGTCGTCAGGATGACGAGGAAGACCGTGCCGACGAGAATCGAGGCGCTCTGGTTCAGCGCGGCGGCCTGCTGGGCCATTCCCTCGGCCGCCAGCCGCGTCGCCTCCTCCTGTAGGGCGATAGCGAACAGCGAGGCCACGGACGCGGGGATGATACCGCGCGGGCCGACGAAGCTCATGAAGAGCTTCTCTCCTTTCGTGAATCGGTCGCCGCGGGCCGAGATGAAGACCAACAGCGGCCGAATCACGAGCGCGACGGCGGCGACGACGACGAGGCCGCCGACGCCGAGGTTCAGGAGGTTCTGGAAGTCCAACAGCGCCGCGAGGGCGATGAAGACGAACGACAGCACGAGGAGTGTGATGTCGCCTTTGAACGCCGAAATCTCCTCTTCGTACGGCACGTCCGCGTTGCCGAGGAGGATGCCGGCGGTCGCCACCGCGGCGATGCCGGCCTCCGTGGCGACGTAGTCCGCCGCCCCGTAAGACACGAGCGCGCCGGCGAGGACGAGCAGGCGCGCGTTCTGCGGCGCGTTGCCCGGCGAGAGGTCGACGTACCGGAGCGCGTAGTACAGCGCCCCGGCGACGATTGCGCCCACGATGACGCCGACGCCGAGGCGCTCGGCGAACAGCGTCACGAGAGCGTCGGGACTACTGACGCCTTCGAGGATGGCCTCGAAGATGACGACGGCGACGATGGCCGCCGTCACGTCGTTGACGATACCCTCCGTGTCGAGCGCCGCGCCGACCCGGTCGCGGACCGGGACGACTTCGAGAATCGGCGCGATGACCGTCGGCCCGGTCGCGACGAGGAGCGCGCCCACGAGGAACGACACCGGCCACGGCGCGCCGAGCGCGTAGTGGACGACGACGCCGGTCGCGATGAACGAGATTATCGCCCCGACGGTGACGAGTCGGAACGTCGCGGCCGGCGCTTCCCGTAGCTTGTCGATTCGAAGGTGGAACGCGCCCTCGAACACGATGATGGCGACCGAGAGACCGACGATGGCCTGTAGTGCGTTCCCGAACGAGTCGGGAGAGATGACGCCGAGGACCTCCGGGCCGAGCAGGATGCCCGACGCGATGAGGAACACGACGCTTGGGACCTGAAACCGGTCCGAGAGCACCTGCGAGACCACGCCGATGCCGATTATCGCGGCGACGAGCGGGATGAGGTTCGCCCCTCCTGCTGCGGCCACTTATATCGCCTCCATGGATTCGGTTCATGTGGCGACGGAAGATAAAACCATACATCTCGGGCGGTATTCCCGCGGTCTTGTGGATACGTATGTCCGCAAAATCCCCGAAAAAGTTTAGGCTGTCATATTTTACTGGGTCGCGTCCCGTTCGCGGCCCCGCCCCGTTTCCGTTTCGCCCCGGCGCTCCTCGTCGTAGATGAGAGACACCTCGTCGGCGTAGCGGTCGAGGATGTTCCGGCGCTTTTTCTTCATCGTCGGCGTCATCAGGTCGTTGCCCTCCGAGAACTCCTCGGGGACGACGCGGAACTGCTTGATTCGCTCGTAGGACTCGAAGTTCTCGTTGGCCGCCTCCACCTCGGCCTCGATGCGCTCGTACACCCGGTCGTCGCGGCAGACGGCTTTCGGCTCGTCCGGGAGGTCGATTCCCTCCTCGTCGGCCCACTCGCGCAGGCCGTCGAAACTCGGGACGATGAGCGCCGAGACGAACTTGCGGCCGTCGCCGAGGACCATGCACTGTTCGACGACCGGCGAGGAGGCGAAGGCGTCCTCGATGGGCCCGGGCGCGACGTTCTTGCCCGTCGAGAGGACGAGAATCTGCTTGGCGCGCTCGCGGAACGCGATGTAGCCGTCGGGCCGGCGTTCGACCACGTCGCCGGTGCGGAACCAGCGTTCGGCCTCGTCGTCCTCGACGAACGCCGCCTCGGTCTCCTCGGGGTCGTTCCAGTAGCCCTCGGTGACGCTCGGCCCGCGGACGAGCAGTTCGCCCACCTCGCCGCCCGCGTCGCCGAGTCGGTCGCCGACGACGGTCGCGTCGAGTTTCGTCTCGACGGTCCGAAGCGGGTAGCCGATAGTGCCGATTTTCGGCTCTTCGGGGGGGTTGACCGAGATGACCGGCGAGGTCTCGGTGAGGCCGTAGCCCTCGTAAATCGGGAGGCCCATCGCGTGGTAGAGCGCGCACAGCTCGGCCGAGAGGCTCCCGCCGCCGCTGATGAAAAAGTCGATGTTGTCGCCGAGCGCCTCGCGCACCTGCCCGAACACGAGGCGGTCGGCGAGGCGGTGTTTCGCGGTGAGCAGGTAGCCCGGCGCGTCGGTCGTGTGGTACGCCTGCCCGACGCCGACGGCCCACTCGAAGACGCGCTTTTTCGCCGGCGATTCGCTGGCCTGCGTCCGAATGGCGTCGTAGAGCTTCTCGTACACGCGGGGGACGCTCGTCCCGACCGTCGGCCGGGCGAGCTGGAAGTCCTCGCGGAGCGTATCGGGGCTCTCGGCGTAGGCGACGGTCGCGCCCGCCGCGAACATCATGAAGTGGCCGGCCATGCGCTCGAAGACGTGCGCCAGCGGCAGAAAGGAAAGCGTCACCGCGTCGGGACCGATGACCGGCGTGTCGCCTTTGTCCGGGCGCGGGCCGAAGCGCCGATAGCTCTCGTTGACGTTCGACCGGAAGTTCCAGTGGGTGAGTTGGACGCCTTTCGGCTGGCCGGTCGTCCCCGAGGTGTAGATGAGGCTGGCGAGGTCCTCGGGGTCGCGCTCGTCAAGCCACGATTCGGCGGCCGCCTCGTCGTACACGCCCTCGCCGCGGCGGTAGAGCTCGCCGAGGGTCAGCACGTCGTCGCGGTCGTCGCGGCCGTCGTACTCGTCTACGACGACGATAAACCGCAGGTCCAACTCGTCTTCGATGGCGAGCACGCGCTCCAGTAGTTCTTCGTTCTCGACCACGACGGCGTTCGCCCCGGGGTCGGAAAGCAGATACTGCACCTGACGCTCCGACGACGAGGTGTACACCGTGGTGACGACGCCGCCCGCGCCGAGGACCGCGAAGTCGGTCTGCGCCCACTCCATGCGCGTGTGCGAGAGGATGCCCACCCGGTCGCCGCTCTCGATGCCGAGGTCGCGAAACCCGGCCGCGAGGCGGCGGACGACGCCCCGCATCTCCTCGTAGGTCAGGTCGGCGAAGTCGCCGTCGGGAGCCGCCGGGACGACGCCCTCGGCGACCAGCGACCGCCGGTAGACGCCGCCTTTGTATCGCTGTGCGACTCGCGAGGCATTCCGCGACGCGCTCGCCTCGAACATCCGTGGGAGGGTCGACCGCTCGATGACCGGGTCGTCGAACGCCGCCTCCGCGTCCCGCCAGTCCATGTTCTGTTAGTAATAATTCAACATCTAAAAACTATGTACGTGCGGTCTGTTGAAAGCCCGCGGTACCGCGGGGAAACGGTGATTTCGACTCCCGGTCGCGTCACTCGTCGTCGCCGACGTAGTCGAGGTAGCCGAGCACGCCGCGGGTGTTCAGACGTTCCTCGTCGCGGGCCTTCCGCGCGCCCCACACCTCGTCCATCTGGGTGTGCTCGACGAAGTGGTCGATGACGGCCTCGTCGTCGCCGAGTTCCGCGCGCTTCTGGCGGATGGCCTCGACCCACTCCACGAGGACGCGCTTGTACTTCTCGGCGAGGTCGGTGTCGAAGGGCCTCGGTCCGAAGTGGCCGAAACAGACCGTCTCGGGGTCGATGTCCTCGATGGTCCGCACGTCGTCGAGCGCCTTCTGGAGGTGGAACTGCGAGGGCGGCGAGGTCTGTCGGAGCGTCCGCGACCGCGGCTCCCAGATGCCGAGCGCGTCGCCGACGAAAAGCGCGTCGTCGCCGTCGTCGTGGAACATCACCTGATGCGGCGCGTGGCCGGGCGCGTGGTGGACCGTGAGCGTCCGGTCGCCGAGGTCGATTTCGTCGCCGTCGGTGAGGCCCTCGACGCGATCTTCGTCGATTGGGAGCGGCTCGTCGTAGAACCGCCACTGGTCTTCGACGGCCGCCTTCGTGCCCTCGACGAGCCGCGAGGGGTCCACGAGGTGCGGCGCGCCGAGCTCGTGGGTCATGACGGTCGCGTCGGGGTAGCGCTCGGCGAGGTAGCCCGCGCCGCCCGCGTGGTCGAGGTGGACGTGCGTCGGCAGGACGTACGCGAGGTCGTCGACGCCGACCTCGTCGAGCATCCCGAAGACCGCCTCCCTGTCGGCGGCGATGCCGGTGTCGACGAGCGCCGGCTTCTCGGCGTCGATGAGGTAGACCGAGCCGTACTTCTCCACCTCGTACATGCCGGTGTCGACGTAGTAGAGGTCCGTGCTGTCCGGGACGGGTTCGACGTCGCCAATAGCCATAGTTGACGGCCGTCTCGGGGAAAGAAAAGCGTTCGGTCGCCGGACCCCCCACGTTGATTACGGGCGACCGCAAAGCCGTCCCCATGTCCGAACAGGGCGGCGACCCGCTCCCGGACGTCGACATCGCGGACGTCTCGCCGATGGCGTGGCGACTGCTCAGAGTCGCCGCCGGCTACAACCAGCGGGCCGTCGAGCGCGCCGTCGACGACCTCATGCAGGCGCACATCTCCATGCTCGAATCCGGGAGCCGCGGCCTCTCGCGGTCGCGCCGACGCGCCCTGCTCGCGCTGTACGCCGCGGAACTCGACGACGAACAGGTCCGCACGCTCGTCGAACAGTTTTAAACCGCGTCGAGACGCGACGCCGAACCTCGCTTCCGTCCCCCGATTCCGACGGGAACGCGGCTGTCGACACCGATATACCGCCATTCGCTACCGTATTGAAAATAATTAAGTAAGACTATCGTTAGAGATAGCGTGTATCAATGATACGCGGTGTTACAAAGACTGCTCGCGGACGATTCGCCGTCTTCACGCTCGCCCTCGTCGCGTCTCTCGCGTTGGCCTTCGGGCCGTCGCTGGAGGGGCTTTCGACGCGGGGGCAGTACGCATTAGCGACGATGGTGTTCGCCGGCACGCTCTGGGTGTCCGGGGCGCTTCCCCTCGCGGTGACGGCGCTGTCGATACCGGTGTTGCTCACGGCCTACGGCGTCTACGGCGACATCGACCCGGCGCTCGCCGGCTTCGCCGACCACCTCATCTTCCTCTTTATCGCCGGTTTCATGCTGGCGAACGCGCTCCAGAAGTACAACATCGACCGCCGCATCGCGCTGTGGCTCATGGCCGTCATGGGGTCGTCGCCGCGGCGGCTCATCCTCGCCATCATGCTCGCCACGGCGTTCCTGTCGATGTGGGTCTCGAACACCGCGACGACGGCGATGATGACGCCCATCGCGCTCGGCGTCCTCGCGCAGGTGCTCGGCCGCGAGGAGGTCTACGAGGCCGACGCCACTGAGGACTCCTTTTCGAACATGCAGATAGCGACGCTCCTCGGCACCGCCTACGCCGCGAGCGTCGGCGGAGTCGGCACCCTCATCGGCACCCCGCCGAACGCGGTCGTCGCCACCCAGCTCAACGCGTTGCTCGGCTACGACATCGGCTTCGCCGAGTGGCTCCTCGTCGGCCTCCCAATCGTCGCCATCACCCTCCCCATCGTCTGGTACCTCCTCACGTTCCGGTTCTACCCGCCCGAGGTCGACGACGTGGAGGGTGCCCGCGAACAGGCGCGCGAGTACCTCGCCGAGGAGGGCGCGCTCTCGACCCGCGGCCGCCGCGTCGCGTACATCTTCGCCGCCACCGCCGGCCTGTGGGTCGTCGGCGGCCTCGATCTCGCGTTCGAGGGCGTCCTCTCGGACCCGGTGTTCAACACCCTGTTCGGCACCGGCGAGGGGATGACGCTCCTCGGCGTTGAGGGCCATCAGGGCCTCCTGTACTACGTGATGGTCGGGATGGTCTCCATCCCGGCGCTCGTCCTCGCGGACACGATGGAGTGGGACGAGCTGGCCGACATCGACTGGGGGACGATTCTCCTCTTCGGCGGCGGCATCTCGCTGGCCGACGCGTTCGCCTCCACGGGCGCGACGCGGTGGCTCGCCGAGGCCGTCTTCGGCTCTCTGACCGGCGCGCCCATCATCCTCGTCGTCGGCGCTATCGTGCTTCTGGTCATCTTCCTCACGGAGATGACCTCGAACACCGCGACGGCGACGATCATCGTTCCCGTGCTCATCGGCATCGGGAGCATCTTCGCGGCGACGCTCGGCCTCACCGAGGTCTCCGCGGCGGTGTTCCTCGCGGTCAGCGGGGCCATCGCCGCCTCGTTCGCCTTCGCGCTTCCGGTAGCGACGCCCCCGAACGCCATCGTCTTCGGGAGCGGCCACATCAAGCAGTCGCACATGATGCGGGCGGGGACCGTCCTCAACGTCGTGATGACCGGCGTGCTGACGATTCTCATCTGGTTCCTCTTCCAGTTCGTCTGGCCGGCGTTCCTCTGGTAGTCGGCGCGTCTGCGTTCGGCGCTCGCCGACGCCTCTCCGCGCGGTCTCGACCTCCGTTCTTCGGCGATGCGATACGATTTTCCCGCCCGCCCGGAAACCACAGTCCAATGATTGACAGGCAACTGCTCCGCGACGAACCGGAGCGAGTTCGCGACGCGCTCGCCGCCCGTAACATGGAGGGCGTGGACATCGACCGCGTCCTCGACGTGTACGACGAGTGGCGCTCGCTGAAGGCTGAAGGCGACGACCTCCGCCACGAGCGCAACGAGGTCAGCCAGAAAATCGGCCAGCTGAAACAGGAGGGCAAAGACGAGGAAGCACAGGAAGCCATCGACCGTTCGGGCGAGCTCAAGACGGAGCTCCAGGAGCTCGAAGCCCGCGCCGACGAGCTCGAAGCGGAGCTCGACGAGGCGCTCATGGAACTGCCGAACCTCCCCCACGAGTCGGTTCCCGTCGGGGCCGACGAGGCCGACAACGAGGAGGTCCGCCGCGTCGGCTTCGACGACCGCCGCGAGCTTCCCGACGAGGTGACGCCGCACTACGACCTCGGCGAGGAACTCGACATAATCGACGAGGGTCGCGCGGCCAAGACCACCGGCTCGGGCTTCTACTTCCTGAAAGGCGAGGGCGCGATGCTCGAACACGCGCTCGTGCAGTTCATGCTCGACGTGCACCGCGAACAGGAGTACGTCGACCTGTTCCCGCCGATTCCGGTCAAGACCACCTCGATGGAGGGCACCGGCCAGCTCCCGAAGTTCGCGGAGGACGCCTACCGCATCGGCGGCTCGGAGACCGAGGACTACGACGACGACGACCTGTGGCTCTGTCCCACCGCGGAGGTCCCGGTCACGAACATGTACCGCGACGAGATTCTGCTGAAGGACGACCTCCCGCTGAAGCATCAGGCGTACACGCCGAACTTCCGGCGCGAGGCGGGCGAACACGGCACCGAGACCCGCGGCATCGTCCGCGTCCACCAGTTCAACAAGGTCGAACTCGTCAATTTCGTCGAGCCCGACGAGTCGTACGACCGGCTCGAAGCGCTCGTCGACGAGGCCGCAGAAGTGCTCGACCGACTCGGTCTGCCGTACCGCGTCCTCTCGCTTTGCACCGGCGACCTCACCTTCGCGTCGGCGAAGACCTACGACCTCGAAGTGTGGGCCCCCGGCACGGAGTCCGAGGACGGCCCCGAGGACCTCGGCGGCCGCTGGCTCGAAGTGTCGTCGGCCTCGAACTTCGAGGACTTCCAGGCGCGCCGCGCCGGCCTCCGGTACCGCCCCGAGCGCCACGAGTCGGCGGAGTACCTCCACACGCTCAACGCGTCGGGCACGGCCGTCGGCCGCGTCATGGTCGCGCTCCTCGAATACTACCAAAACGAGGACGGCACGGTCGACGTGCCCGAACCGCTCCAGCCCTACATGGGCGGCCGCGAGGTCATCGAGGGCCACGAGCCGGTCGGCGAGGCCGCGGTCGGTGCCGGCAAGAAGGACTGAGCGACCGACCCGCGCCGCCACCGCGCTTTTCGCTTCTCACTCTCTTTGTCTCCCGCGACTCGCGCCGTCAGTTCGCCGTCGACGACTTGACGAACGTCTTCAGCTCCGAGAGCTTCCCGTCGCGCGCCCGAAACCGGTCGAGGAAGACGAACAGCTCGTCGCCGTCGCGGTCTTCGAGATGGCCGCGGACGACGATTTCGTCGTCGGACTTCGACTGGATGTAGCGCTCGATGACGTGTCGCGTGTCCTTTTGCGGCCTGTCGTCCCGCATGAACGAGACGAACTCCTCGCGCCCCGTGAGCGTCATGTCGCCGCGGTGCTGGACGAATTCCGGTTCGAGGAGGTTCCGAAGCATCTCGTATCCGTGGTGGTCGAGCGCCGTGTAGTACTGCCGGGCCAGATACGTCGCGTCGGGATGCACGCTCTCCCTTCGTCGGCTGGCGGGAAGTATCCGACGCCGGTTCGCCTCGCCCCTCGACCGAGTCGCGCGCGCCGACGCCGCGTTCGGGACGCTTTTCTCGGCCAGCCGCGTACCGCGGCTGTGGACCTGCACGTTCGATACGAGGGCGACGACGACCCGAAGAAGTGCACGGCGAAGAAGCTCGAACGCTTCGACATGGCCGCCCTCCACGGCTCCGACCGCGAGACCCCCTACGGCGTCGTGCTCAACCCCCACGCCGACAGGGCGCTGTCGCCAGCCGACGCGGACACGAGCGCGCTCGTCGCGCTCGACTGCTCGTGGGAGTCGGCCGGCGAGGCCATGTTCTCGCTCCCCGGCGAGCACCGCGCGCTCCCGTATCTCGTCGCCGCCAACCCCGTGAACTTCGGCCGCCCGATGCAGTTGACGACGGTCGAGGCGATAGCCGCCGCGCTCGTCATCTTCGGCGAGAAAACGCGGGCCGAAGACGTGCTCTCGAAGTTCAACTGGGGGCACACGTTCCTCGAACTCAACGAGGAGCCGCTCCGCCGGTACTCGGAGTGCGCGGACTCGACCGAGGTCGTCGAGATTCAACGGGAGTACCTCGAACGCGGCGAGTAGTCGTTTCGACGCCCCTCGACCTCAGCCTCAGATTCAGCTCAGCCTCAGCTTTTCACCCACGCGCCGACGGCCCCGGCGATGGCGCTGTCGATAGCGAAGACGAGCGTCAAGATGACGCCCGCGACGAGGACGCCGACGCCGCCGAGGAGTCCGCCCAGCGGGCCGCCGGCGAGTCCGAGGAGACTCCCGAGGAGCGCCGCGAGGAGCGTCACGACCATACCCGAGATAGAGCCCGCGACGAGGCCGTTCCACGCGCCGTTGCCGAGCGTGCCGCCCGCGAGGTAGCCCGCCGCGAAGCCGCCGAGCAGGCCCGCGCCGATTTGGCCGACGACGGGGAGCGCGAGCCCGCCCGTGCCGACGACGACGATGACGACGAAGCCGACGGCGACCGCTTTCCAGTCAGTCATGCGTCGAGGTAGGCCGCGGGCGGGCAAGAACTTCGTGGCGGTCGCGGGGGTTGACGGTTTGGCGGTCCGCGTCCGTTCGCGTCCGTCAGCGCCCGCGCGTCGGTCGCCCGCGACCCCTTCGCTTCCGGTCGAACCGTGCGGGAGACCTGCACGGCGAATCCCCCGCTCGAAGCGCCGAGCCCCAAACGGACGCGCTTTTACGGCTCGGCCATGTAGCGGACTGCAATGATTTTCGAGTCTCTCCCGACCACGCCCCGGTCGGACGAACTCATCGACAAGGCCTTCTCGCGGGCCGCGCGCACGGGGCGAGCGAAGCAGAACAAGTTGGAGGCTCAGCAGTCGATGCTCCAGACGGCGTCGAACATCCTCTCGGACAACCTCGAAAACGTCGTCGTCGAGTGGCCCGACTTCGGGACGGTCGACCCCTTCTACTACGAACTCGCCGACGCCATCGTCGACGTCGACGAGGTTCGAAAGAGCCTCTCGGAAGTGATGTGGGCCTCCCGGCAGGTCGACAACATCGCCCGCGAGTACCAGCCGAAGCTCCGCAAGACCGACGCGGACCTCGCGCGAAAGCACCGAAAGCAGGCGTTCGCCCGCATGGCGAGCGTCGTCGAGGAGGTCGAAGACGACCTGCTCCGCATCGGCGAGGCCCGCGACGCCCTGAAGGACCTCCCCGACATCCGCCCGGACGAACCGGCAATCGTCGTCGCCGGCTACCCGAACGTCGGCAAGTCCTCGTTCGTCAACGACGTGACCCGCGCGTCGAACGAAATCGCCCGCTACCCCTTCACGACGAAGGGCGTCCAAATCGGGCACTTCGACCGCGACCGCATCCGCTACCAGATTATCGACACGCCGGGACTGCTCGACCGCCCGGAAGACGAGCGCAACGACATCGAGCGACAGGCCGTGAGCGCCCTCGAACACCTCGCGGACGCCGTCATCTTCGTCGCCGACGCCAGCGGGGCGTGCGGCTACCCCATCGAGTCACAGCTCGAACTCCGCGACGCCGTGAAAGCGCGCTTCGAAGAGCGCGACATCCCGGTGCTCACCGTCTGTAACAAAAGCGACCGCTCGACGGACATGGAGGCCGACCTCTACATGAGCGTCGAGACGGGCGAGAACGTCGAGGCCGTCCTCGACGCCGCGGTCGAGGCCATCGGGTTCGAACCCGACATCCCGCCGTCGCGCAACGAGTAATCGAACCGACGCGGATTTTCGGGTTCCGTCGTTTTCGTCACGCCGCAAGCGGAGAGAGCCGCGGCTACGGGGTGAGTGTCGGAGAACGAGGACGCGGGGTGGTCGAACCGCGAACCGCGAGTTCGGTAGCGGGGCGCGGGCGCTTACTCGGCTTCGTAGACCATCTGGACGGTCGCCGAGACGGTCACGGGGCCGGGCGAGAGTTCGGTCGAACCGCCGCGGGCGGCGTCTTCGGCGTAGGCGACCGGGTACGGGCCGGGCGAGGCGCTCCCGCCGACGGTGGCGGTGTGGACGCCCGCGACGGTCAGGCCCGAGGCGCTGGCGACCGCGTCGGCGTCGGCCTTCGCGGAGTCGACGGCGCGGGTCAGGGCCTCCTCGCGGAGTTCGGCGCGCTTCTCGTCGGTGAGCGTGAAGGCGACGCCGCGGATTTCGCTGGCACCGGCACCGACCGCGAGGTCGATGACCTCGCCGGCGCGGTCGGGGGCGACCTCGACGCGGAGGGTGTGGGTGGCGCGGTAGCCGAGGAGTTCGCGCTCCTGTCCGCTGTAGTCGTACTCGGGGTAGATGTTGAAGCCGGTCGTCTGGATGGCGTCCTCGGCGACGCCGGCGTCGGTGAGGGCGGCGCGGACGGCGGCCACGTCGTCGGCGACGGTGCCGCGGGCGTCGTCGGCCGAGTCGGCGGTGGTCGTCACGGCGATGGAGACCACGGCGAGGTCGGCGTCGGCGGTCACTTCGCCGGTGCCGGTCGTGGAGATAGTCGTCGCGTCGGTCGCGTTCGTCGCGTCTGTGCCGCCGTCGGTCGTCGCCTGCAGGGGTGCCGAGAGACAGCCCGCGAGGAGGACGAGGCCGACGAGGAATATCGGTGCAATCGTGCGTCGTTGCATACCCAGCATACGCGGGTTCAGCTATTCAAGCCGCGCTAGAGACAAAGAGCGACTGTAGCCTTCGAAACGGGTGACAGAATCGTCGCCGCGCTACTCCACGACGGCGACGTAGCGCACCTGCACGTCGATTTCGCTCGCCCCCCACGGCGACAGCGGTTCGGGGGCGACGGCGTTCACCCGCCTCGTGAGTTCGCGTTCGACCACCGGGGGGTCCGACGCCGGGTCGTAGCCGACGGTCACGACGATACCCTCCGGCTCCTGGAGCGGGCCGCTGTCGTACTGCAGTTCCATCGACAGCAGTCGCGCGTCGGTGTCCGACAGCGCGTCTTCGACGGCGTCGCGCGCGTCGGTCTGG
This sequence comes from Haloferax sulfurifontis, assembly GCF_014635105.1. Classification (NCBI taxonomy): domain Archaea; kingdom Methanobacteriati; phylum Methanobacteriota; class Halobacteria; order Halobacteriales; family Haloferacaceae; genus Haloferax; species Haloferax sulfurifontis. The sequence continues at coordinate 96,215 of NZ_BMCI01000007.1, read as the reverse complement.
AAGTCGGCGTTCCGGTAGGTCGTGTAGGTGACCGCGCCGAGGAACGACGAGAGCACGAGCAGTCCGACCCCGATGACGGCGATGCGGAAGAAGGCGGCCCGGCGGGCCTCGTCGCGGCGAATCCAGCGTTCGGGTCGGTAGCCCTGTCGCCAGAGGACGCCGATGGCGACGAAGTTGACGGAGAGGATGTTGACGAGGACGAGGATGGCCGAGCCGACGACGGCCTCGGGCGCGCCCCACGCGATGCCGATGCCGACGACGGCGGTCGGCGGGACCAACGCGGCGGCTATCATGACGCCGACGAGCGCGGTCGAGACGCCCGAGGAGAGCGAAATCGCGCCCGCCGCCCCCGCGCCGAGCGCGATGACGAGCGACAGCACGTCGGGCGCGAGGCGCTCGTCAACCTCGGGAATCGACAGCACCTCAGCCGGCGACAGCGGGACCGCCCCGGTCTGCCTGAGCAGGAAGGCGAAGACGGCGGCCGCGCCGACCGCGAGGAGGCCGCCGAGCGCCTGCAGGCGAACCCCGCGGGCGAACATCTCGTCGTCGTCGACGACGGTGCCGACGCTCGCGGACATCGCGGGGCCGACGAGCGGGGCGATGACCATCGAGCCGACGACCACGGCCGGCGAGTCGAGAAGCAGGCCCGCGGTGGCGACGAGCGCCGAGATGGCCGTCATGAGCACGTACGTCGGCACCGACGGCGCGAGTTCGGCGGCCTTGGAGGCCAGTTCCTCGCGGGCGATGCGGTCGCCGTTCTCCTCGTCTTCCTCGTACTGCTCGCGGAGCTGGTCGAACCGCTTCGACGCGACCGTCTCGGCGGCGACGACGACGGTGTAGGCGTCGCGCTCGACGCCCGCCTCGCGGAGCCGCGCCAACACCGGTTCGACGGCCTCCTTGGGGACCGGGAAGGTGACGACGGCGACGAAGTCCCGTCCCGAGGTCTCCTCGGAGACGGCGTAGTCCACGCCCTCCTCGTCGAGCGTCCGCAGGACGGCCTCGCGCTTGCCGGTCGGCACCAACACCTGTACGAGTCGCACGGCCTCACGTCGGTCCGGGCGGTGAAATAAGCAGGGGCTCGGCTACGCGTCCGACTCGTCGCGCAACCGCCGGAGGACGGGCATCTCGTCGAGGCGCTCGTCGGGGAGCGCGTCCCAGTCGATGCCCTCGGGTCGGGGGTACGGGGTCTCGGTTCGGACCAGCCGCTCGGGGGTGACGACGAGGTCCATCGGCACGTCGTGGGCGTCCGGCTCGGGCAGGTCGTCGCGGACCTGTCGCTCGTGGACCGTCGTCGCCACGGTCGTCTCCGCGGAGACGGCTCTCAGCCCCCGCAACACCGCGTATTCGAGGTCGCTGAACCCCTCGCCCTTTCCGACGCGAGCGCCCGCCTCGGAGGCGGCGACCGACCCCGAGACGACGAGGTCGATGGGCGGGAGGTCGTCGGGGCCGACTTTGTCGGCGTAGGTCTCGACGTGCGAGACGGTCGGCGCGCTGTCGAGGTCGTCGTCGTCGATGCGAGCGGGGTCGAGTTCGTAGAAACACTCCTCGTCGCGGAGCCGCGGGACGGCCATGTAGACGGTCTTGCCCTCGCGGAGCGCCCGCCGCCTGACGGGGAGTTGCGGGGCGTCCGGGTTGGCTTTCACCGCGTCGGCGGCGGCCCACTCGGGCGTCGCCGCCAGTCGCTCGGCGGCCGCCGTCGCGTCGGCGAAGTTCGGGATGCGGCCGTGCGGCGGGAAGGGAAACCGGGCCGCGCCCGACGATTCGAGGTCGTCCCACACCGTCGTTCGGAGCGTCGCTTTGTCCATCGCGTCGCCGTCGCGTACTCGCGCCGGGCCAATAGCTCCCCCGCTCGGGCCGCGAGCGGTTCCCGTCGTCGCGCGCAGTCCCCGGCTACGAGAAGTCGGACGCCGACTGCGACAACAGCACCTTCCGCAGGACGGTGTCGGCCCCGCGGCGGACGCGCTCGGAGGCGGCCTGCGGGCTGATTCCGAGTCGGTCGGCCACCTCGTTGAGCGTGGTCTGACGGGGGACCTTGAAGTAGCCCTCAGAGACGGCGGTGACGAGCGCCTCCTGTTGTTCGTTGGTGATGTCGAAGTTGTAGACGCCCGGTTCGCCCTCCGCGAGGGTGTAGATGCGTTCGACGTGGAACTCGATCTCCTCGTCCTGACAGCGGTTGTGGAACTCGGTCAACCCGGTGTGGTCGTTGAACCGGAGGCGGAACAGCCACGGGTCGTTGCCGTGGGCTTCGAGAATCGTCGCCTCGCTGTCGGTGAGTATCCGAGTCAGACTCGACGTGGTCCCACCCCAGTTGACTTTGTACAGCACCCGGTCTTCGATGCGGGCCACCGCCGTCAGGTCGTCGACGATGCGGTTGTGCCGGACGGCGCGCTCGAACGCCTCGAAGTCGGTGCCGTGCGCCCAGAAGAACGGCATGACCTCGCCGCCGGTCGGGACGACGCGCTCTAGCTCGATGTGGATGCCGTTCGAGACGGCGGTGACCCTCCCGAGGTCGAAGCTCTCTGAGTCGATGGTCAACTCGACGACTACGGCCATTACTGGCTGTCTTTTAGCGGCCGCCGTATTGAACTCCCGTGTCAGTCGAGTTCCATGAGCGACCGAAAGCGGCGCTCGAACGCCGGAATTCACCCGCTTCCGCTAGCATTTCGGCCGATAGAACCCGTTCGTGACCAGATTCGGTTCATAACATGTAACGTCGGTTCCCGGATGCACTATTTCAATGACCGGACTGTGAAAGCAGAAAGAGAATCTGGCTTGCTATAGTAATCTCCAGAAGTATTTGCTCATCTCCCTTGACGCAAGGGTAAAAATCGATGGGTAGCAGCAGGTTACGTCGTCAGAGGGTGCAAAGAGTTCCAGATTCTACTATAGCTATGCACTCTCGGGGGACGTAGTTGTGAACACACACAGACATCGACAGCCGTACGCCGTCCAGACGCGCCGCGACGGCGCAGAGGTGTGCGGACGTGTGATTGACTGGTCGCGCTCTCGACGGTACCGGTATCGGGTGGTGCGCGCCGGGTGCCCGGAGCGCGACCGTTCGGCGACTCGCGGGAGACGCGTTACCTCGGCGTCTCGCGCCCGTCGCGCGACGCCCGTTGGGACCCGACGGGGGTTGCGCTGATGGTGGCCGCGACGTCTCCCCGACTCGACGAGGCGTTCGACGCTCTCGGAAACGTCCATCGGCGACGGTTGCTGATGGGCCTGCGCCGACGGCGACGCACGCGCCTCGACGCGGCAACGCGGGACGCGGCCGGTGGTGGCGGCCGCGACCGCGACCGGCTGAAGGTGGAACTGTTCCACGTTCATCTGCCGAAGCTCGCCGACGCGGGCTTCGTCGAGTGGAACCGTCGTCGCGGTTCCGTCGCCTGCGGCCCTCGATTCGACGAAATCGAGCCGCTGTTGCGATTTCTCGACGAGGGCGCGGGCGAGCTATCGGCCGGCGGCTGTGACTGACGCGGCCGCTTCATTCACGCGTCGTCGGCGAGTCGCCGTGGGGGCGACTCGCCCGGAGACGTGATTCTTTTCGACGGTGACGCCGCCGGCGGTGAGCCCATTCCGCCCACCTTATCCGTCGCGGTGGCGAACCATCGGTATGTTCGAAGACCGACCGGACCGCGACGAAATCGTCCTCGTCGGGCGGTCGAACGTGGGGAAGTCGACGCTGATGCGAGAGCTGACGGGTCACAGCAAGTTCACGACGGGCAAGAAGCCCGGCGTCACCCGCAAGCCCAACCACTTCGACTGGAACGCGGAGAAGTTCATGTTCACCGACCTGCCCGGGTTCGGCTTCATGTCCGGCGTCGACCGCGACACCCGCGAGGCAATCAAGACCGACGTCGTCCAGTACATCGAAGAACACGCCGACGACATCCTCGCGGCGGTCCTCGTCGTCGACGGGAAAAGCGTCATCGACATCATCGACCGCCACACCACCGAGGACTCCATCCCCCACGACGTGGAGATGTTCTTCTTCCTCGACGAACTCGACATCCCGACCGTGGTCGCGGTCAACAAGATGGACAAGGTCGACGACCGCGACGAGCGCCTGAACGACCTCTGTGACCGCCTCGGGCTGTTCCCGCCGTGGAAGCAGTGGCGGAACGTCATCGCGCCCATCACGGCCAAGCGCGGCGACATCTCGGCCCTCGAAGAGGCCCTGCGGTCGCACCTCCACGAACAGAGCCGCGACGACCTGTTCAAGTTCCTCTGAGCGAGGCGCGGCCGGTGCTGTGTTCCGTGCCGACCCTCACGCCACGCGGTTCGTGAGCGGGTCGCCGGCGGCTATCTTCTCGACGTTCTCTCCCACGAGCGCCGCGATGTCCTCGTGGTAGTTCCCCGTCGCGGCGCTCACGTGCGGCGTGACGAGCACCTCGTCGAAGTCCCACAGCGGCGACTCCGCGGGGAGCGGTTCCTCGGCGAACACGTCGAGCGCCGCGCCCGCGATGTCGCCGGCATCGAGCGCCGCCACGAGGTCGTCCTCGTCGACGACGGGGCCGCGCGCGACGTTCACGAGGTAGGCGTCCCCGCGCATCGCCTCGAACGCCGGCGCGGCGACCATGCCTTCCGTCTCCTCGGTCAGCGGCATCGCCAGCACGACGAACCGGGCGTCGGCGACGGCCTCGTGCAGTCGGTCGGGCGTGAACACCGTCGAGACGTTCTCGACCGAGTCGCCGGAGCGCCGGACACCGACGACCTCCATGCCGAGGGCGGCCGCGCGGTTGACGACGCCCCGTCCGAGCGTGCCGAGGCCGACGACGCAGACGCGCTCGCCGTCGAGGGTGAACGGCTCCGTGTAGCGCGGGAGATTCCACTCGCGGTCGCGCTGGGCGTCGCGGTAGGCGTGGAGGCGGCGGGCGAGCGTCAGCATATAGGCGACGACCGTCTCGCCGACCGTGGTCCCGTGGACGCCGGTGCTGTTCGTGAGCGCCGTGCCGGCGGCCTCGTAGTCGGCGACGGGGAACTCGTCGTAGCCGGCGCGGACGCAGTGGACCCAGTCGGCGTCGACGAAGGCGTCTCTGTGGCCGAACGTGGCGACCGCGTCGCCCGGCCCGAACTCCTCGTCGTCGCCGACGCGCTCGACGGGGACGCCGTGGCCCGAAAGCGCCTCGGCGAACAGTCCCGGCGGCATCGTCCGCCCGACCGACTCGTCGACCGCGATGCGTTCGATGTGCATGGCCGAGGGGTCGCGGCGGCTCACGAAGGAAGTTGCGCCTTCGGCGCGGGTGGCCGGTTTCGGGCGTCCGGCGTCTGCCCCTGGTTCCTACGTCGTCTCGGACCACGGCGGCGGCAGGAGCACGTCCGTAGCTGGCTGGTCGGCGCGCCACTCGGCCCACGTCGTCACCGACGACGGGAGCACCGCCAGCTCCTCGCCGGACTGCGACCCGCAGATGCCCGTCGCCAGCAGTTGGCTCCAGTAGCTTCCGGTCGCCTCGTCGTAGAGCACGAGGTTCGCGGCGTTTCGGAGCTCGGTGTCGCCGGTCAGGACCGACGCGCCGAACACCCGCCCCTCGGCGGCGCTCGTGAAGCCGCGGGTCGCCGGCGGTTGCCACAGTTGCCCCGAGACGAGGAACGTCGTCGGCGCGCCGTCGACGGGGTTCGGCGGCGCGCTACACACCGTCCGCGGGAAGCCCTGCGCGACGATCGGGTCGGGGTTCCCCGGCGCGGGGAACCCGGCCTTCGGCGGCCGCACGCTCCCTTCGGTACAGCCCGCGAGTCCGGCGGCCGCCCCGCTCGCGACTCCGAGAAACGTGCGGCGGTACATACCTCTATATTGGTCGTTTGACGCGAAATAGCTAGCTCGAATTCGGGGTGTTCGATGCCCCATTTCGGCGTTTGCGACGCTCTGTGGGGTGAGATACGGTCGGACCGGACGCCGGGTCGTCAGTAGTTGGTGGCTCGGGTGAAATCTATCATCACAAGGGGCTGAGTGGGGGTAACCTTCGTCATCGCCACCGAGTCGGAGTCCGGGGCGGACGCTCAAGAATCCACCTTTTTCGCCCGCCGGGCGGCGGGAGTGACGGTTCCCCGAAACCCCACGCTCCCGACTCACTCGTCCCACGACGCCAACGCGGCGTGCTCGGCCGCGACCGCCTCGACTCCGTCGGCGTCCAGCACGCCCGACTCGGTGACGACGCCCGAGAGCGGGTCCGCGGGAACGACCTCGAAAATCGGGTTTTCGGTCCCTATCGCGGCCTCGCCGTCGTACAGTTCTCCCGCGTTCTCGCCGACGAACCGGTCGTCGCCGCGAACCTTGTCGCGGGCGCAGACGGCGAAGACGGGCACGCCGGCGCGGGCGGCCGCGAGCGCGACGGGGAGGCTTCCGACCTTGTTGACGACGCCGCCGGACGCGAGCACGGAGTCGGCTCCGAGGAGGACGGCGGCGGCCTCCCCAGCCATGACGAGTCCGGGGAGCGCCGCGTCGGTGGTCAGCGTCACGTCTCGCCCGTCGCGGGCGAGGCGCTCCGCGACGCCGACGCCCTCGCCGCCCGGTCGAGACTCGGCGACGAGGACGGCGGCGTCGGCGGCCTCGGTGGCTTCGAGCGCCGCGAGAACCGTCCCCGACCGCGAGAGGGTTGCGAGTCGGTCGTAGCCGCGTTCTCCGACGAGTTCGGCGGCGCAGGCGGCCGCCGCGTCGTCCGCTTCCGCCGCGTCGTCGATAGCCGCCTCGGCGCGGCGGCGAACCGATTCGGGCTCGGAGTCCGATTCGGCCATCACGCGGTTGACGCGGTTCTCGACGGCGGCCATGGTCGGGCGCGCGTCGCGGAGTCGCCGGGCGACCGACGCGACTGCGTCCCGCGAGTCCGCCTCGGCGGCGGCGTCGCGCAGGACCTCCAGCGCCCGGAGCGAAACCCACGCCGAGCCGTGGGTCTCGTCGCCGGCGACGGTCTCGACCGCGGGCGCGACCCGGCGGTAGGCCGCCCACAGTCCGGGGACCGTCTCGCGCTTTCGAATCGCGGTCGGGTGGACCCACTCGACCGCGGCGAGTTCCTCGTTGGTGTCGACGTCGCGGCTCCCCGCGTCGAACAGGAACGGGTGGACGGTCCACTCGCGGCCCCCGTCGGAAACGGGGAGGGGTGCTCCCGCGCGGACGAGGTCCGCGTCGGCCTCGCGGACGCCGACCTCCTCGGCGAGTTCGCGCCGGGCGTCGCGCTCGGCGTCGGCGGGGTCGCCCTCGACGTAGCCGGAGACGCCGGCCCAGCGACCCTGATACGTTCCGACCGCCTCGCTCCGCCGGGCGAGGAGGACGCGGCCGCCGTGTCGGAGGAAGACGGTGACGACGTGTGGCATATCCTGACTTACGCCCGCCACTGACAAAACGACTATTCAGGCCGGTCGCGTGGTGTCGGTATGCGACTCGCTATCCTGAGCGACACGCACGTTCCGGGGCGGGCCGACGGGATTCCGGGCTGGGTCGAAGACCGGGTTCGCGAGGCCGACCTCGTGATTCACGCGGGCGACTTCGACTCGCCGGACACGCTCGACCGCCTCCGCGACCTCTCGGCGCGGTTCGTCGGCGTTCGCGGGAATATCGACCCGCCGGCCATCGACCTCCCGTTCGTCGAGGTCGTCGAGGTCGACGGCCTCACGTTCGTCGTCACCCACGGCACGGGGACGAGAACGGGCTACGAGTCCCGCGTCGCCGACGCGGTCAGGGACGCCGCGGGCGACGGCGCGGTCGGCGTCGCGGGCCACATCCACGAGGTGGTCGACGAGACGGTCGACGGCGTCCGCGTCCTCAATCCGGGCACCGCGACGGCGGCGAATCCGGGCGACGACGCGACGATGATGGTCGGCACGGTCGCCGACGGCTCGCTGTCGGTCGAGGTCGTCCGCGACGACTGAGGTCGGTTCGTCGTCGCGCCGGGCGGAGCGGCCAGCCGTCGAACCGGCCCTCCCCGCCCGCCTGCGATACCGGCCCGGTTCGCCAGCATCCCGTCGTTTTTCACCGCCCTCGCCTTCCGACTCGGTATGGAGCTGTTTCCCGTTCCCGACGTGCCCGAGGTCCGCGAGGGCGACGACCTCGCCGCCCTCGTCTCGGAGCGCGTCGACCTCCGGCCCGACGACGTGGTCTGCGTCGCCTCCACCGTCGTCTCGAAGGCCGAAGGGCGGTTCGCCGACCTCGACGACTTCCCGGCCGGCCCGCGGGCGCGCGAACTCGCCGCCCGCCTCGCCGAACTGACCGGCGACGAGAAGGACCCGCGGTTCGCGCAGGCGGTCCTCGAAGAGAGCGTCGACCTCGTCATGTCCGAGCCGTTCCTCCTGACCGAGACGCGGTTCGGCCACGTCGGCGTCAACGCCGGTATCGACCGCTCGAACGTCCCCGACCACGACCTGCTGTTGCTCCCGAAGCGCCCCAGCGAGTCGGCCGAGCGCATCCGCGCCGGTATCGACGCCGACCGAGTCGTCGTCACCGACACCTGCGGCCGGCCGTTTCGACACGGTCAGCGCGGCGTCGCCATCGGCTGGGCGGGGCTGAGCGCCTCTCGCGACTGGCGCGGCGAGGCCGACCGCGACGGCCGCGAACTCGGCGTCACCGTCGAGAGCGTCGTGGACGAGCTCGCCGCGGCCGCCAACCTCGTGCAGGGCGAGGGCGACGGCGGCACCCCCGTCGTCGTCGTCCGCGGCTTCGAGTGGGGCGACCACGGCGAAAGCGACGCCCACTTCCGCGACATCGACGGCGACTTCGTGCGACAGGCGCTCCGCGAGTGGCGCTACGACCCCTGACGACTCGCTTCACCAGTTCACGCTCACACCACGCTCACACCATGCTCGGACTCGAACTCACCCCGGAACACCCCGTCGACGACCTCGTCGAACTGGGCACGCAGGCGGAACGCGAGGGCTACGACTCGTGTTTCGTCTCGTGTCACTACAACAACCGCGACCCCTTCGCGGTCCTCGCGCGACTCGCGGCCGAGACCGACGACATCCGCCTCGGCCCCGGCGTCGCCAACCCCTACGAGCTACACCCGGTGACGCTCGCCGGCAAGGTGGCGACCGTCGCAGAGGCCTCGGGCGGCCGCGGCCTCCTCGGTATCGGTCCGGGCGACCCCTCGACGCTCCGCAACCTCGGTCTCGAAGACGAGCGCGGCCTCCGCTCCGTGCTGGAGGCGTTCAAGGTCGCACAGAAGCTCTGGGACGGCGAGCGCGTCAGCCACGACGGCACGTTCGAGGCGACCGACGCCGGTCTCAACTTCGACGTGCCCGGCGAGGTGCCGGTGTACGTCGGCGGCGAGGGCCCGCACATGTGCCGCATGGCCGGCAAGCACGCCGACGGCCTGCTGTTCAACGGCTCGCACCCCGACGACCTCGCGTGGGCGCGCGAACAGGTCGATATCGGCGTCGAGGACCGCCCCGACTCGCGCGGCGAGTTCACGCTCGCGGCCTACGCCAGCGTCTCCGTCTCGGAAGACGCGGACGCGGCCCGCGAGGCCGCCCGCCCGCCGGTCGCCTTTATCACCGCCGGGGCGGCCCCGCCGGTCCTCGACAGACACGGCATCGACGCCGACCGCGCGAGCGACATCGGCGAGAAGATTTCGGCCGGCGCGTTCTCCGAGGCGTTCGGCCTCGTCACGCCGGCGATGATAGACGCCTTCTCGATGGCCGGCACGCCGGACGACGTGGCCGACCGGATGGACGCGGTGCTCGAACACGCGGACGGCGTCGTGGTCGGGTCGCCGGTCGGCCCCGACCTCGAAGAAGCGATTACTCTCGCCGCGGCGGCCTACCGCTCGACGAGCCGACACCGATAATCCCGAGTTCCGCGCCGATTGCGCCGAGGACGACGTAGGCGAACGCGCCGACGGCGAGGAGGATGAAGACGTTGCCGAAGAGGAAACTCACCGTCGAAAGCGGGTCGCTCAGCGCCACGTCGGCGAAGGTCACCACCAGTTCGAGGACGCTCGTGAGGAGCGCGATGACGAAGTCCGTGAGTGTTGCCATGCGCGACTCTCGGGATTCGGGGGTATTGATTGTGTGGGTTTCGCACGGCGCGCACCCCGACGCGGGCGACGGACGAGGTCCCCCTCTCCGTGGCGCCTCGGTCGGCACCGATAAGGACCGCGCCCACGGACGCTGAGTCATGCCGAACCGCTCGCTCGACGACTTCGCCGCCGGCGGCGACGAACCCGTCGACACCCCGCCCAGCGCCGACGAACCCGCCGACGCCACCGATTCCGTCGAGGCCGATTCCCGCGACGTGAGCACGCTCGCCACCTACCGATGGACGCCCGAACCCGCGGCGTGCCCACAGTGCGGCGAGTCAGTGCAAAAGCGGTGGCTCGACGGCGACGAGTACGTCTGTCTCGACTGCAAGGACTGGTAGCGGCCGGCCAAGCCACCCCTGTAACTATTCGGTATCTATCCCTGTCCGAGCCATCGCGCCACTTCGAACGACTGCGTCGGGGTGGCTCGGCAACGTTGCTCTCGTCGAGCCCCTATCCGAGCCGGCCACTTCGCCGGCCGAACCCGCGGACGAACGTCTTCTCGTCGATAGAGAGCACCGTGGGTCGGCCGTGCGGGCAGGTGTAGGGCGTCTCGCACGACCCGAGTCGCTCGACTACCCGCGCGGCCTCGTCGTCGGTGAGGTCGTCGCCGGCTTTAATCGACGGGTGGCACGCGAGGTCTCTCAGCAGTTCGGCCCGCGGGTCGGTGTCGTCGCCCGAAGCAACGTCGGCCACCACGTCCGCGAGCGCGTCCGGGGCGAACGGTCGGCCCAGCGGTGCCGGGACCGCTTCGACGCGGTACGTTCCGGCCCCGTCCCCGTCGCCGAACTCGGCGACGCGGAATCCCAGTCCCTCGACGAGGTCGCGGTTCGCGTCGAGGAGCGCCGCGTCGGTCGGCGACAGCGAGACGGTCGCGGGCGGGTCGACGGCGACCGATTCGACGCCCGCCGATTCGACGGCCTCGCGGAGTCGCTCGTAGTTGATGCGCTCGTGGGCCGCGTGCTGGTCGACGACGAGGAGTTCGTCGCCGGCCTCACAGAGCAGGTACAGGCCGCGGAACCGACCGATGACGCGGAGGTCGTCGAACACCGACGCGGCCTCGACGGGCGCGAGCGAGCTATCGAGGTCCATCGCCACCTCGCCGCTCCGCCGGAGGTCGGCCGTCGACAGCGCGTCGCGGACGCTCGCCTCGATCGCCTCGGCGACCGCGTCGGCGTCTCTGAAGCCCACCTCGTCCTTCGCGGGGTGGACGTTGTGGTCGACCCACGCGGGCGGGAGGCGGACGCTGACCACGCCGACCGGTTCGCGCCCGTCGGGCAGGAGCGTCCCGTAGCCGTCGGCGACCGCCCGGCGGAGTCGCGGTTCGGCGAGGGCGCGGCCGTTGACCGCGACGTGGACGTGGTCGCGCCGGGAGCGCGTCACCTCCGGGTGACAGAGCGCGCCGTCGACTTCGACCGTGGCCGTCTCGCCGGCCGCCGAGACCTCTCGCGACGCGTCGAACGTCGAGGCGTGGCTCGCGGCGTCGCGGCCGTACACCGCCAAGAGCGCGTCCGAGAAGCGGTCGGTCCCGGGCGTCGCGAGCGTCTCGCGGCCGTCGTGCCGCAGGACGAACCGCACGTCCGGCCGCGTGAGCGCGTAGCGGGTGACGACCGCCGAGACACGCGCGAACTCGGCTTTCGGCGACGCGAGCGACTTCTTCCGCGCCGGGCGGTCCGAAAACAGGTCGGTCACTTCGACGGTCGTCCCGCGCGCCCGACCCGCGGGCGAGACGGCCTTCTCGCGCTCGCCGTCCGTCGCCGCCTCGCCGACCTCGACGACGACTCGCGTCCCCCGCGGGCCGCCGTCGTTCGTCGTCAGTTCGAGTCGGGTGGCGGCCGCGGCGATGCTCGGGAGCGCCTCGCCCCGGAAGCCGAGCGTCTCGACGGTTTCGAGGTCGTCGGCCGTAGAAAGCTTGCTCGTCGCGTGTCGCTCGACCGCGAGCGCGGCGTCCGATTCGGCCATTCCGCGGCCGTCGTCGGCGACGCGGGTTCGGTCGGTCCCGTCGCCGTCGACCTCGATCTCGACGGTCTCCGCGCCGGCGTCGAGGGCGTTTTCGACCAGTTCGACCACGACGCTCGCGGGGCGGGCGACGACCTCGCCGGCGGCGATTTTCGAGCGCGTCTCCGGGTCGAGTCGGCGAATCATTCGAGTCTTCCTTTGAGCTCCGACAGGAGGTTCAGCGCCTCCAGCGGCGTGGTGTCCACGAGGTCGGCCTCGCGGAGCGCCTCGGCGACGGCTTCGAGTTCGGGGTTCGGTTCGGCGGTCGAGGTCGCTCGGCTCGGGGTCTCCGTCTGACTGTGACCGTTCTCCAACCCATCGACGTAGGCGGCGAGCGTGCCGTCTTCGGCGGCCTCGTCGACCTCGCCGTTCGCCGCGGCGGCGACGCCGCCTCCTCCGGAGTCGGCCGCACTCTCGGCGTCGGTCTCGGTTTCGTCCACGAGGTTCCGCGCCCGCCCGACCACGCTGGCCGGCACGCCGGCCAACTGCGCCACTTCGACCCCGTAGGACGACGAGGAGGGGCCGTCGGCGACGCTGTGGAGGAACGTGACCTCGCCGTCGCGCCGCGCCGCGGTGAAGTGGAGGTTGAACACGCCCTCGCGGTCGTCGGCCGCGTCGGTGAGGTCGTGGTAGTGGGTCGCAAACAGCGTCGTCGCGCCGACCTCGTCGTGGAGGAACTCGGTGGCCGCGCGGGCGATGGCGAGGCCGTCGGCGGTGGAGGTGCCGCGGCCGACCTCGTCGAGGAGGACGAGCGAGTCGCCGGTGGCGTTGTGGAGGATTTCGGTCAGTTCGCTCATCTCGCGCATGAACGTGGACTGGCCGCCCGCGATGTCGTCGGACGCGCCGATGCGGGTGAACACGCGGTCGAGGACCGGCAACTCCGCCGACTTCGCGGGGACGAAGCCACCGACCTGCGCGAGGACGCAGACGAGCGCGACCTGCCGCATGTACGTCGATTTCCCGGACATGTTGGGACCGGTGACGAGCGCGACGCTCCCCCGCGGGAGGGCCGCGGGGTTCGGGACGAACTCGTCCTGTGCGCGCTCGACGACGGGGTGTCTGCCGGCGTCGATGTGGATGCCGCCGGCCTCGCCGGTCGCCCCGGCTTCGTCGGTCGAGCTGACCGGGGAGGCGGCGTCCGCGTGGAACCCGGGGCGGGCGTAGTCGTTCGCCACCGCCACGTCCGCGAGCGTCCGGAGCACGTCGAGGTCGGCGAGGGCGTCGGCGACGGCCTGAATCCGGGCGGACTCGGTCGCCACGTCGGCGCGCACCTCGCAGAACAGGTCGTATTCGAGCGCGTCGGCGCGGTCCGAGGCGCGGAGAATCTCGTCTTCGCGCTCCTTCAGTTCGGGCGTGTAGAACCGCTCTGAGTTCTTCAGCGTCTGTCGGCGCTGGTAGTCGTCGGGGACGCGGTCGAGGTTCGGGTTCGTCACCTCGATGTAGTAGCCGTGGACCTGATTGTAGCCGACCTCAAGCGAGTCGATGCCGGTGCGCTCCTGCTCGCGGGCTTCGAGGTTCGACACCCACTCGCGGCCCGCCTCGGCGGTGCCGCGGACCTCGTCCAGCTCGGCGTCGAAACCGTCGGCGATGACGCCGCCCTCGGTAATCTCCTGCGGCGGGTCGGAGACGACCGCGTCGCCGACGAGGTCGCGCACGTCTTCGAGTTCGTCCAGCGAGTCGCGCAGGTCCGCGAGGAGGTCGGAATCGGTTCCGGCGAGCGCCTCGCGAATCTCCGGAACGCGGTCGAGCGTCGTCTTCAGCGAGCGCAGGTCGCGGGCGTCGGCGCGCTCGCGGGAGACGCGGGCGACCAGTCGTTCGAGGTCGTACACCGACGAGAGGTGGTCTCGGAGGTCGGCGCGGGCCAGCGCGTCGTCGCAGAGGGCGTCCACGGCGTCCAGTCGCGCCTCGATTCGGTCGCGGTCGACGAGCGGGCGGCGGAGCCACGCCTCAAGCCGGCGGCGACCGAGCGCACAGGCCGTCTCGTCGAGCACCGAAAACAGCGTGCTCCCGGCGCGGGCGCTCCGCGACTCGAACAGTTCGAGGCTTCTGATGGCGGTCGCGTCGAGCTGGAGGAACTCGCGGGGGTCGAACCGCGTGACGCGGGTGACGTACGCAAGCTTCGAGTCGCCCTGTGCGTACTCGGCGTAGGCGAGCGCCGCGCCGACCGCCCGGAGTTCGGCGTCCGACTCGACCACGGCGTCCGGCCGGGGGGCGTAGGCCGACAGCGTCTCGCGGGCCGCGTCGGCGTCGAACGCCGCCGGTTCGAACGGCGTCTCCATCGGGTCGAACGACAGGTCCGGGAGGTCACAGTCGGGACCGACGACGAGTTCGGCGGGCGCGAGGCGCTCCAGTTCTTCGAGCGCCAGCGCGCGGTCGGCCCCGGTGACGAGGCACTCGCCGGTCGAGACGTCCACGACGGCGAGGCCGTAGGTGTCTGCGTCGGCGTCGCTGTCGTGGCTCTCGCCGTCGCCCCCGCCCCGGGCGACCGCGCCGAGATAGGTCGCGCGGCCGGCGTCGAGCAGTTCCTCGTCGACGACGGTGCCGGGCGTGATGAGCTGGGTGACCGCGCGGTCGACGAGGCCGGACGCCTCCTCGGCGTCTTCGACCTGCTCCGCGAGCGCGACCCGGTAGCCGGCGTCGAGCAGGCGTTCGAGGTAGCCCGCGGCGTTGTCGATGGGGATGCCCGCCATCGGCCACGTCCCGGTGGAGTCCTCGCGCTGGGTCAGCGCCACCTCGCAGGTGCGGGCGACGGCCTCCGCCGCGCCGCAGAACGCCTCGTAGAAGTCGCCGACCTGAAACAGCACGACTGCGTCGTCGTGTTCCGCACAGAGCTCGGCGTACTGCGAGAGCATCGGCGTCAGGTCGTCTCGGGCTTCCAGCATCTCCGGCGGCGCGCCGTACACCGCCTCCCGCTGGGCGTCCGCGTTCATACTCACACCCGGGTCGCCGAGCGATAAAAACGCCCGGGAACGGCCCGGTCGCCGCCGTCCGCGCGAACCGCCGCCCGCGACTGAGGCGTGCGGGAGACACGCAAGGCCAATGTGGACACCCAGCAAGGTTAGGTAGACCGAGGCAATACTAACACGCAGAGACCCGTCGGCGGTGCGGACGGTCGGCGGGGCATCCGGGATATCAATGACTGATGCACATGCAGACGCCGACTTCGACTCCGCGCCCTCGGTCGAGGCGGTGTCGGACCTCGCGACACGAATCTCCGAGAACGTCGAACGGGTCATCGTCGGCCACCACGACGCCATCGAAGACATCATCGTGGCGCTGTTCGCCCGCGGGCACCTCCTGTTGGAGGACGTGCCGGGCGTCGGCAAGACGATGCTCGCCCGCGCCATCGCCACCTCGATAGAGGGCTCGTTCGAGCGCATCCAGTTCACGCCCGACCTCCTCCCGTCGGACGTGACGGGCGTGAACGTGTTCAACCAACAGACCAGCGAGTTCGAGTTCCGCGAGGGACCGGTGTTCGGGAACGTCGTCCTCGGCGACGAGATAAACCGCGCGCCGCCGAAGACGCAGGCCGCGCTCCTCGAAGTCATGGAGGAGCTCCAGGTGACCGTCGACGGCGTCACCCGCCGCGTCCCCGACCCCTTCACCGTCATCGCCACGCAGAACGACGTGGAGCCCGACCGGACGTACGACCTCCCGCTGGCCGAACTCGACCGGTTCATGAAGAAGATTCACCTCGGCTACCCGAACGAGGCCGAGGAGACGGAACTGCTCGGCCGCGTCTCCGGCCACCACCCCATCGAGTCGCTCGAACCGGTCGCGTCGGCCGGCGACGTGCGCGACGCCCGCGAGCGCATCCTCGACGTGACGGTGAGCGAGCCGGTCCGCCGCTACGTCTCTCGGCTCGCGGCCGACACCAGAGCGCGCGCCGACCTCGGCGTGAGCCCCCGCGGCTCCATCGCGCTCGTCCGCGCCGCGCAGGCCCGCGCCGCTCTCGACGCCCGCGACTACGTCGTCCCCGACGACGTGCAACGCGAGGTGCGGAGCGTCTGGGCCCACCGCGTTCGGACGACCGACGAGCGCTCCGGCCGCGACGTGGTCGAGCGGGCGCTCGACACCGTCGCGGTCGAGTGAGACCGATGAGGCTCACGCTCCGCGGCTGGGTCGCCGTCGCGGTCGTGGTCGTCGGCGTCGCCAACGCCGTCGCCTACGGCCCGCGGGCGCTCAACGCCGTCGTCGTCCCGGTCGCCGTCGGCCTCGTCGTCGGCGCGGTGCAGGTCTGGCGCGTCTCGCCGCCCCGAGCCGAGCGCGTCGCGCCCGACGACGGCTTCCCCGGCGAGACGCGCACCGTCTCGCTCGATATCGACGCCGACAGGCCGTTTCCGGCCACCGTCGCCGACGCCCTCTCGCCGGGGCTCGACGGCGACACCGCGGTCGACTCGGTCGTCGGCGACGGCCGCGTCGACTACGAGGTGACCTACCGCGGCCGCGGCCCGGCGACGCTCGGCCCGGCGACCGTCGTCGCCCGCGACATCCTCGGCCTGTTCTCGAAGTCGTTCGCCGCCGGCGGGACGACCGAGGTGCTCGTCTTCCCGCGAGTTCGGTCGCTCGGCGTGGCGGCCCGCCGCGACCTCTCGGCGCTCGCCGACGCGGGGCGAACCGACGAGCGCGCCGAGTTCGACCGCCTGCGCGAGTACGTCCCCGGCGACCCGCTCCGCGACATCCACTGGAAGTCGAGCGCCAAGTCCGGCGACCTCGTGGTGAAGGCCTACGACGACCGGGTCACGGCCGACGCGGTGCGCGTCTCGGTCGGCGCGACCGACGGCCACGAGGACGACGCGGCGGAGGCGGCCGCGACGCTCTGCTGTGCGCTCCTCGACGCCGGCGTTCCGGTCAACCTCACCTCGCCCGCCGGGGTCGTCGAGGCGACGCCGGGCGACCGACGGCGCGTCCTCGGCCACCTCTCGCGGCTCCGTCCGGGGTCGGTCCCCGACGAGACCGCCGAGGTCGTCGTCAACGGCGACGCCGGGAAGACGCGCGTCGCGCTCGGCGGCCGCGAGACCACGTTCGACCGCCTGCGCGCCGACGGCGACGCCGCGGGTGGCTCGACCCCGAACCCGGCGAGTCCCGCCGGGGGCCGCGGTGCCGACTCGGGGGTGTCGGCGTGACGGTCGCCGGCGAGTCGGCGTCGGCTGATTCGGCCGGCTCGACGAACACAGTCTTCGGCGTCCCCGCGGGCTTCCTCGCGGCGGCGGCCTCGCTGGTCCTCATCGGCGCGTTCCTCGCGGTCGTCTACGACATCACGAACGTCGTGGGTCGCCGCGACCAGTTCGTCCTCCTCGCGGCGGGGACGCTCGCCCTCGCCACCGTCGTGGGGTGGACGCTCCGCCCCAGATACGCGCTCGGCCTCGCGGTTCTCATCGCCGGCGGCGGCTTCGCGGCGTACTTCCTCGCGCTCCCCGAGAGCCAGGTCGCGTTGCTCTCGCCGGAGCGCCTCTTGGCCGACACGTTCGCGCTCCTCAGCGGCCTCTCGGCGCTCCGGCTCCTGTCGGCCGACGTGTGGGCGCTCGCGGTGACGCCCGGGCCGGTGTTCCTCGCGTGGTATCTCGCGGTCCGCGGGCGAATCGCGCCGGCCGTCGCGGTCGCCGGGAGCGGCCTCGGCCTGTTCGTCCTCACCACCGACGCCACGGGGACGCTCACGCTCCTCGGCGTCGGCGCGGGCATGGCCGCGGTCGGCCTCGACGGCATCGACCGCTTCGGGAGCGCCGGCGGCCAGCTCGACGTGCTGACGGTCGTCCTCGCCGCGATGGTCGTGCTGTCGGCCACCGTCACGGTCCTCCCCGGCGCGGGCGGGTCGCCGGTCATCGCCGACGGCGGCGTGGCCGAACAGCCGACCGTCGAGGCCAGCCTCGTGAGCGCGGACGACCGCATCTCCGTCGTCGGGAGCATCAGCCTCTCGCCGCAGGTCCGCTTCGAGGTCCAGAGCACGTCGCCGGACTACTGGCAGACGGCGACGTTCGACCGCTACACCGGCGACGGCTGGGTCAGGACCGGCGACACCAGCGACTACGAGGGCGGCCGGTTGGCCGGCCCGGAGGGTCCCTCGCGACTGGTCCGTCAGACCGTCACGCCGGCGACGCCGCTCGATTCGATGCCCGCGGCGTGGCGGCCCGTCGCCGTCTCCGGCGACATCGAAAACGAGACGCTCGTCACCCAACAGGGGAACCTCCGCCCCGCCCGAGCCGTCGAAATCGGTGAGACGTACAACGTCACGAGCGAAGTCCCGCAGTACACCGCGGCGTCGCTCCGGCGGACCGGAACCGACTACCCCGACGAGATACGCGAGCGGTATCTCGCGCTCCCCGACAGCACGTCCGACCGCGTCCGCGACCGCGCCGCCGAGATAGCGGGCGACGCGGAGACGCCCTACGACAAGGCCGTCGCGGTCGAGGAGTGGCTCGAAGCCAACAAGGAGTACTCCCTTCGGGTGTCCCGACCCGACGGCGACATCGCCGAGTCGTTCCTCTTCGAGATGGACGCCGGCTACTGCACCTACTACGCCTCGACGATGGTGGTTCTCCTCCGCTCGGAGGGCGTCCCCGCGCGGTTCGTCACCGGCTACACGACCGGCGAGCGCGTCGGCGGCGACCGCTACGTCGTCCGCGGCCTCGACTCCCACGCGTGGGTCGAGGTCTACTTCGAGGACACCGGCTGGGTGCGCTTCGACCCGACGCCCGCCGGTCCCCGGCAGGACGCGGAGTCGACGACGCTCAGCGACGCCCGCGACGAGGGTCAGACGGGCGTCGACACCAACGAGACGAACGTCGAGTCCAACGAGACAGAACAGCCCACGACGACCGCGAACGACACCGAAACGCCGACCGAAGACGACAACGAGACGAACGCGACGCCCGCCGGCGGTAGCCCGCCGGGCCCCAGCATCGACGAGCGCCTCGGCGTCACGCCGACGGGCGACGGCGCGGTCGAAGACGACGAGGGCGGCGGCCTCGTCCCCGAGATGCCGTCTCGGGAGACGATTCTCGTCGGTCTCGTCGGCCTCCTCGGCGTCGTGGCCGGCGTCAGGCGGACTCGACTCCCGGCGCACCTCCGGTTTGCGACCGCGGCGTATCAGCGGCGCACCGACTCGCCGGCCGACGATGTGTTCCGCGCGTACGACCGGCTCGAGCTCGCCCTCGAACGCGAGTACCGGCCGCGTCGCCCCGGCGAGACGGTCAGAGCCTACCTCGATTCGCTCTCTCGCGTCGGCGTGGACGAGCGGACCCGACAGGTCGGGAGACTCTACGAGCGCGCGAAGTACGGCGACGGCGTCACCCGGGCCGACGCCGACGAGGCGGTGGCCGCGGCGAACGCCGTCGTCCGCGCCCGTCTGCCGCTCGTCAGACGCTGGACGGACTGAGAGCGCGAAGAACCGCGTCACTTTTTCTACGTGCGCTCGCACGAACGGGCAATGGCGACACGAGACGCTGTCTTCGCAGTCCTGTGTGCCGCCCTCTGTGTGCTCGCCGTGGTCGCGCCGACCGCGGTCGCACAGGAGGTCCCCGCGAGCGGTCCGGGCGTCGAGCCGCTCGTCCAGCAGGGAGTCGAACCGGACAGCACGCGAATCGTCGTCGACGTCTCCGAGAGCGGCGACGCCACTTGGGAGATTCAGTACTGGACCCGGCTCGACGACGAGAACACCACCGAGGCCTTCCAGTCGCTCCGGGACGACGTGCGTGCCAACCCCGACGACTACACCTCGGCGTTCGCAGAGCGCATCGCCTCGACCGTCGGGGCCGCGGAGAACGCCACCGGCCGGGAGATGGCCGCGACGAACGTCTCGGTCTCGGCGGAGACGCGGTCGCTCCCCGACAGCTTCGGGGTCGTCTCCTACTCCTTCGAGTGGTCCAACTTCGCGGCGGTCGACGGCGACCGCCTCGTCGTCGGCGACGCCATCGAGGGCTTCTTCCTCGACAGTAGCTCCCGGCTCATCCTCTCGTGGCCCGACGACTACGGCGCGACGACCGTCGAGCCCGCGGGCGACGAGACGCGCGAGCACACGGTCATCTGGCGCGGCTCCCAGACCGAGTTCGTCTCGGGCGAGCCGAGCGTCGTCCTCGAACGCGGCGCGGGCGGTCCGGGAACGACGGCGACGGCGTCGCCGACTCCGACGCCGGCCGACTCGGAGACGCCCGCCGCCGGCGACGACCCGTTCCCGACGACGACCGCGCTCGTCGCGGTCGTTCTCGTCGTCCTCGTCGGTGCCGGCGCGCTCTATCTCCGCTCGCGGGGCGCGCTCGGCGGCGGCGGCGACGGCGGTGCAGACGCGACCGACGCGGCCGGCGGGACGGCCGCCGAAGCGCCCCCCGAGGCGACCGACGCGAGCGCGGGCGAAGCCGCCTCGGCGTCGGCGGGCGACGACACAGCGTCCGCCGCGGCGAGCGCCGGGGCTGGTGCGGGCGCGTCCGACGATGAGTCCGACGCGGGCGGCGACGGCGGCGACGAGCCGAGTCCGCCGCCGGAACTCCTCAGCAACGAAGAGCGCGTCCTCCGGCTCATCGAGTCCCGCGGGGGCCGCATCAAGCAACAGGAGGTCGCCGGCGCGCTCGACTGGACCGACGCGAAGACGAGCAAGGTCGTCCGCGGGATGCGCGATGAGGGGACCATCGAGGGCTTCCGCCTCGGCCGCGAGAACGTCCTCCGCCTACCGGAAGACGACGAGGGCGCGGACGCGGACACCGACGGCGGCGACGCGAAAGGAGTATAAATTTCTTACGACCGTTTCGGTCGGTGGCCGGTCCCTAATCGGGAGACGGCGTCGCCCCGAACGCGGCTCTCAAACTGCCGTTGACTGGGGTTGATTCGCGGCCACGACCGCACGTTTATATCGGAACGCGGTTCCAAAGCGGGAGTGATGAGCCGACGAACCGCTGTGCTCGCCGTCGCCGCCGCCGTGTTGCTGGCGACGGTGGGCGCACCGCTCGCTCTCGCCGCCCCGGCCGGACCGACAGGAACGACGGCCGCGGTCACCGATGGGTCGGCCGCGGCGCCCGTCGCACAGACGACCGCGAACGACAGCGCGACCAACGACACGGCGACCAACGACAGCGCCGCGTCGTCGGAGACGCTCCCCGGTCAGCGCCTGTCCGCCGTCATCGGCGTACAGGGCTCGGAGACCAACGGCGAACTCGAACGCCGCACCTTCGAGGCGCGCTTCGCCAAGGCGAACTCGAACGCTTCGAAGGCCGCGGTCGTTGCCACGCAGGTCGACGCGGTCCGCGAGCGCCTCACCGAACTCGAACAGCGCAGGGACCGCCTCGAAGCCCAGCGCGAAAACGGGACGCTCTCCGAGGGACAGTACCGCGCGCGACTGACCCAGACGGTCGCCGACATCGAGCGCACCCGGAGCATGCTGAACCAGACGGCCGACGCCGCCTCGACGGTCCCCGCAGAGGACCTCTCGGCGCGCGGCGTCGAGACGGCCGAACTCGACAGGCTTCGCACGAACGCGAGCGAACTCACAGGCCCCGAAGTGGCCGCAATCGCCGGCGAACTCGCGGGGAACCCCGGGAGGGGTATCGGCCGCGAGCGCGCCGCGAACGAGACGGGAACCGACAACGGCGGACAACCGGACGACGCGGGACGGGGCGACGCCCCGGGAAACTCGCGTTCCGAGGCGAGCGACCGCGCCGATGACGTTCGCGCCGACGCCGGCAACGCGTCCAACGGCAACGCGTCCAACGGCAACGCGACCGACGGAGACGAGACTGCCGCGACCGCCGACGCGTCCGACCCCGCCTCGGACGGCGCCGACCGCGGCAACGCCCCGGAGACGCCGCCCGGCAACGACAAGCGCGCGAGGGACGCCGACGGGAGCGGCCCCTCCGCGGACACCGACGACGGGCAGTCCGACGCCGACGGCACCGACACGACCGACGACGTGACGGCGGACGACGACTCGGAAACGTCGTCCACGGGCGACTCGGGCGCTTGAGGCCGGGGACGGCGACCCCGCCTCCCGATACTGTTTAATATCCCCATCCTGTAGACCCACACTGTAATGTCGGAAGTCTGCTCGACGTGCGGGCTCCCTGAAGAGCTCTGCGTCTGCGAGGACGTGGCGAAAGAGTCTCAGGAGATAGTCATCCGCATCGACGAGCGCCGCTACGGAAAAGAGGTTACAGTCATCGAGGGATTCGACCCGAAGGACGTCGACATGGACAGCCTGTCGTCGGACCTCAAGTCGAAGTTCGCTTGCGGTGGAACCGTCGAAGACGATTCCATCGAACTCCAAGGCAACCACCGCGGCCGCGTGGAGGACTTCCTCCGCGAAAAGGGGTTCAACGTCGCGTGACCGACCTCTGAGTTAGCCCGCCGTCGAGATTTTTCGAGCGAGTCAGCGCGCGCGAGCCGTTAGTCCGCCAATTCCACGCCTTTGGTCTCCAGTCGCGTCACCGCCCAGCGACGCCGCCGCTCAGCTCCGCTCGTCGCCGTTTGCGCCCTCGTCGAGACCCTCTTCGAGCGGGCCGTCCCACGCCGCGAGCCCGCCGGCCATGCTCTCGATGCGGGCGTCTTCGGTCCCCTCGTAGGCAGAAAGCAGGCGCACGGCCTGCACGCTCGCCTCGCCCCGCGGGCAGACGGTGACGACGTGTTCCGCGCCCGCGACGCGGTCGAGGTGCGAGACGAGGTTCGAAAGCGGGACGCTGATGCTTCCCGGAACGTGCCCGAGCGCGAACTCCGCCTCCGTGCTCACGTCCACGACGAGCGGCGGCTCCTCGCCGTCGAGGAGCTCCGCGACCGCCTCGGGCGAGATTTCGTCGACCATCCTACAGCAGGCCCTCGTCGCGGGCGAGGAGCACGCCCTCGACGGTCGCGTCGTTCGTCGGCGGTTCGGTCGCCCGCTCGATTGCCTCCTCGACGGGGACGGCGCGGACCGAGAGGAACTCGTTGTCGTCGAGGTCGCGCTCGACCGGCGTGAGACCCTCGGCGAAGACGAAGCCGCGGCGGTGCCGGAGGACGCCCGTCGAACACCACACGTCGCCGATGACCGACGCCGAGTCGGCGTCGAAGCCGGTCTCCTCGCGGAGTTCGCGCACCCCGGCGTCGGTGAAGGACTCGCCCCTTTCGACGACGCCCGCGGGGAGTTCGAGCTGAGTCTGGCGGATGTTCGGCCGGTACTGCTCGACGAAGACGACGTGGTCGTCCGCGACCGCGACGACGACGACCGCGGTCGCCAACTCGGCCCAGTAGTAGCGCTTCGTGGTCCCGTTGGGCTGTTCGACGAGGTCGTAGCCGCCGGTGAACCAGCCGGTGTCGTACTCGATTTCGGATTCCAGCACGGGCCACTCGGGGTCGGGCAGGCGCTCGTGTCGGCGGCCGTCGTCGGTCATCGGTCCGCTCCGGTCGCGTCGCTCTCGGAACCTGCCCCACTACTGTCGCCCTCGGATTCCTCGCCGAGGAGCGCGTCGCGGTAGACGCGGCCGAAGGCGTTGCGTCGGAGGGTGCTGACGGCGGCGTCCTCCTCGTTTTGGAACGTCGTCGCCAGCACCGTCTCGGCGAAGGGGACCGCGTGCCACGCGACGCGCTCTACGTCGGGGTTGCCGAGTTCGACGAGTTCGTACTCCTCGTGGGCCGCGCGCCAGTCGTCGAACTCGGCGCGCGTGCCGACCGTGACCGAAAGCGACTCGGCGAAAAGCGCGTTCCGGACGGTCTCGATTACGTCGCCGGTCACGCGCTCTCGGTACTCCTCGCGGTCGAACTCCATCGCCTTGGCCGTCTCGCGGACGACCACCTGTGCGGTCGGTCCGACGCGGTCGAAGGCGGCCTCGGCCTCGTCGAGCGACGCCGGCGCAATCGTCCCGTGGGTTTCCATCGCCAGTCGGTTCGGGGCCCGGACTTACGACTCTTTCCTGTCGGTGTCGTCGTCGCTCTCCTCGCCGCGGTCGTCGGCATCGGAGCCGGCGTCGCGGTCGTCGCCCTCCCGCGGCGCGTCATCGGTCTCGCCGTCATTGGTCTCGCCGTCTTCGCCGTCCTCGCCGTCGTCCGCGACCATCTCGCGGGTGAGCGACCGCGCCTCCTCGAAAATCTGCGCCGCGTCGCCCGAAAGCGACTGCGACCCGCCGGCACCGCCGAACGGTTGCGGCTCTCGGTCGGGGATGTCGTGGTCGTGTTCCTGCCCGTGCGCGTGGCCGTGACTGTGACCGCCGGTGCGGTCGACCGTGTCCTCGAACACCTCGTCGAACTCGCGTTCCTCGGCGAGGTCGGAGACGAGCGGGCCGAGCGAGTCGGCGTTCAGGTCGGCCCACTCGGGGGCGTGTTCGTCCAGCCACGTCTCGTGGTCGTCGCCGTGGACGATGGCCTGTAACGCGAGGTGGTTCGCGAGGTGCGTCTCGTCGCGTTGCGGCGCGTCGCAGACCGGACAGGCGTATCCCATACCCTCCGGTAGCGGCTCTGTGTACCAAAACCCGTCGCACTCTCGCGTCGCCCCGTGTCGCGGTGCGGCGCATCGCGTCGGGGTCGTCGGTCGTCGAAGAAATGCGGCCGCGTCGCCCGCGTGGTGATGGTGGTGATGGTGGTGGTGGTGGTGGGTCGCAGGCGAGCGGCCGTCACGGCGCCGCGTTTGGGCGCCGCGTCCTGTGGTGGTGTGGTGGTGTGGTGATACCGATTCGTTCGTGTGTCGATGCGTCAGGCGGACGTGACGATAACCGTTCCGTCGGCCCAGACGGTCACGTCGCAGGCGGCGTACCGGAACCCGATTCGACCGCGCGAGGGCGCTACCGACCCGCGAGTGCCACCGTCGGTCACCGGTACCCGCGCCGGCGGAGCGAACAGTTGACACAGCGCGTCGGGGTCGATAGCCTCGGACAGCGGTGGGAGGTCGATGGCGTCCACGCCTCTCAGTTGAGCGGTCGCGGTGACGACGGTCACCGCGAGGGTGTCTCGTCCGCCCCAATCGTGTCTGGCGACGACCTCGTCGGTCGTCCCCGTATTCCATCCCACATCGTTGCCCGGTAACACGCGAGTTTCGTCCATGGTTCGGTTCGCGTCGGCGCCTCGCCGACACCCGTGCCGACGACGCTCGGGGATATATCGGTCGCTGCTATCCAACTAGTGGTGGCGCGCGAGCCACCTCTAGGCACCTAGAACCGGACCTGAAAATCAGTTGGTATCGATGGTCTGCACGTGGTACGCCCTCACTCGAAGACTCGCTCGACCAGCTTTCGCTCGGCCGCGCGCAGGTGGTACTGGTAGGTCGGCGCGCTGATGTCGAACGTCTCGGCGAGCGTCTCGGCGGTACTGCGGCGCGGCCACTCGTAGAAGCCGGCGAGGTGGGCCGCCCGAATCGACTCGTGTTGCCGACTCGTCCACGCCTCCCGCATCTCGGCGGCGAACGTCTGCGGCGACTCGGCACCGGCGGCGGTCCGCCGCGAGAGCAGACTCGTCCCGGGGTAGTTCGCGTCGAGCGCGTCGACGAACGACCGGACGCGGATTCGCTCGGGGACCTCGGCGGTGAGCGTGGTCTGGGTCGGCGTCGCGTCGAGCGCCCGTAGCGTCGCCTCCGAGGCGTACAGCGTCTCGAACAGCGACTCCCGCGGGAGGCGGAGTTCGAACAGCGACCCCGCGTCGTCGGTCGAGACGTGGCGCACGCGCGTCGCGATGTCCCGCCCCGCGGCGACGACGTCCTCGGGCGCCGCGTCGCTGGCGACGAACGCGATGACCGAGCCGTCGGACTGCGGGATGACGCCGCCGAGGCTCACCGCCTCGCCGACCCGCCGGGCGAGCCGCGATATCGACAGTCGGTCGCCGCCGAGCCGTATCTGCACGTCCGCCCGGCGCTCGGTCAGCATGGCGTCGGCGCGCCCCGTGGCCGCGAGCGCGTAGCCGACCGCCTCCCCCAGTTCGGAGAGCAGACCGTCGTCGTTTTCGAACGTTTCCGAGTTGGTCGCGTGGACGACGAACACCGCCTCCACCCGGTCGTCGGCGACCGCGGGGATGACCGCGATGGCGCGGAACCCGTAGCTGAGCGCGTCGCCGCGGTGGTCTGCCCACGCGGGGTCGTCGAGCACGTCCGCTATCACCTGCATCTCTCGGCTCTCGATGGCGGCTTCGAGGAGCGAAAACAGCGGCTCCGCAGTCGCCACCTCCCCAAGTCGGTCGGCGTAGGCGGTGTCCGCGCCGTGGACCGCGTCGCTCGGCGGGCGGTACGTCTCGTCGACGTCGCTGACCTCGGCGTGCCAGACGACGGCCACGCCGTCGGCGTCGACGAGGTGTTCGGCGACGGCCGCAAGCGCCTCGCCGCGGGTCGGCGCGCGGATGAGCGACCGGTTGATGTTCCGGATGGTCGCGTTGATTCGGTCGAGTCGCGTGAGCGCCTCGTTTTGGGCTTCGAGCCGGCTGTCGCGCTCGCGGAGCTCCGCCTCGGCGTCGATTCGGTCGAGCAACTCCTCGACGGTCGCCGACAGCAGATTCACGAGCTCCACGTCGACTTCGTTCGGCGCGACGGTGCCGGGGTGGCCGGTGACGAGCACGCCGTGGCGACCCAGCGGCGCGGCGATAACGCGCTCGACGCCGTCGACGACGCCCCCGTCGGGCGCGAGTTCGACCACGCGGACGTCGCCGGAGACGAACGCGTCCCAGACGCCGCCGCGGTCGAGGCCGCCCTCGAACGGCTTGTCGCCGAGCCCGGTCCCGGCCGCGCCCACGCGGACGAGGCTCGTGTCCGACTCGTCGAAGACGTACAGCTCCGTCCGGGCGTCGCCGAGCACCTCGTCGCAGGCGTCGACCGCCGCCCGGAGGACCGCCTGTCTGTCGGTCGCGCCCATCATCTCGCGGGTCCGGTCGTGGAGGGTCGCGAGCAGTCGCTCGTAGCGGTGTCGCTTCGTCACGTCGCGGAGGACGCCGACGGAGCCGATTTCCTCGCCGCAGACCACGAGCGGCGTCCGGTGGTTCTCGACGCGGACGACCTCGCCGTCGGGCGTCCGGAGTTCGAACTCGACGATGCCCCGCGACGTGGCCGCGAACGCCTCGTCGCTCCCGTCTGTCGGGGTCGCGTTCTCTGCGAGCAGGCTCGTCGGCGAGCCGATGACGCGCTCGCGGTCGAGCCCGGTGAGCCGCTCGAACGCCGGATTGACCGCCGCGAACCGCTCCTCGTCGTCCAGCGCGTACACCGCGTCGGCGACGGCCTCGACCATCCGCCCGTACTGCTCGGCCTCGGCCTCGCGTTCCAACTGCTCTGTGATGTCGGTGAAGTAGACCGAAAGCCCCGTCTCGGAGGGGTACGCCCGTACCGCATACCACGTTTCGAGACGCTCGTAGTAGGTCTCGAACGTCGCCGGCTCCTGTCGCTCCATCGCGCGCTCGAACCCCTCGCGGAAGACGGCCGCCTCGGGGACCGAGTCCCAGATGCGCGTCCCCAGCACCGCCGCGGCGGACATCCCGAGCCCGTGTTCGGCCGTCGAGTTGACGTAGGTGACTCGCCAGTCCGCGTCGAACCCCATCACCGCCTCGTCCATCCGCTCTAACACCTCCGAGAGGGCCCCTTTGAGCTCGTGGCGCTCGGTCGCCGCGCCGACGACGGCCGCGATGTTCTCCAAGAACAGCACGTCGTCGTCGGAGAACCGCCCGCGGGCGACGGCGTGGGCGGTGATGACTCCCCACCGAGTCCCGTCCCCGCCGATGGCCGCGCTCATCCCGCTTTTCGGTCCCGACGCCCCCGCGTCGTCCGCGGGCTCGAAGCGCTCGTCGGCGTCGACGTCGTCGACGAGCGTCGAGCGCCCGGTCCGGTACGTCTCGGCCGCCTGCGTCCCCTCGGTCGCGGTGGGGCCGCGACCCCGACTCGCCGACCAGCCCGCGGCGGCGGCGACGCGAAACGCGCCGTCGTCGAGGCCCTCGAACACCGTGACCGAGTCCGCCCCGAGCACGTCGCGGACCCGGTGTGCGGCGTGGTCGAGCGTCGTGTCGAGGTCCACGGCGGTCAGCGCCCGGGTGCCCACCTCGGAGACGACGCGCTGTTGCTCGATGCGGTCTCTGTGGTCCCGCGCGAGGGTGTACTCGCCGAGCGCCCGCTCGACGCGGGCGGCCACCCACGACATCGTCCCCGGGTCGCCGTCGCGGACGACGTAGTCCGTCGCGCCGGCGTCGACCGCGCGCCCCGCGACCTCGCGGTCGGCGGCCGCGACGACGACGGGAACGTCGAGGCCCTGCGCGTAGACGTCGCGGACGAACGCCGCCTCGTCGCCGGCCGCCGTGGGCGCGGTGAGAACGACACACGAGACGGCCGCCGAGGCGGAGACGAGTTCCGCGCGCGCCGCGGCGGGGGTGCGGACGTGGCGGACGGCCGTCGCTTCGCCGAGCGACGACAGCGACGAGTCGAGGGCCGCCACGAACTCGTCGTCGTCACTCACACAGAGCACGGTGGGGGACGGTAACACAACTCGTGTACGTGGCTTGCCCTGATAAGCCCTCGTTCGGCCGCGTGCGGTCCTGTCAGCCGCTTTGCCACTCGGCCATGTCGAGGACCATGATGTAGGCGTCCTCGCCGTCGCCGTAGTAGCTCGGCACCCGGCGGGCGGGGTCGAAGCCGAGGCTCCGGTAGAGCCCGATGGCGGGGTCGTTCGAGACGCGGACTTCGAGTTTCACGACCGCCGCGCCCGCGATGGCCATCGCCGTCAGCGACTGGACGAGTAACCGCCGACCGAGGCCGTTCCCGCGGGCCGCCGGGCTGACCGCGAGGTCCTTGACGTGCCCGATGTCGTTGCCGTGGTTCGGCATCACGTCGGCGACGACGTAGCCGAGCACCTCGCCCCCGCGGACGGCGACGAGGAACGCCGGCTCGTCGACGAACAGCTCGAACGCGGAGTACGGCCACGGCTCGGAGAAACAGGTCCGCTCGATGCGGAGCACGTCGAGGAGGTCCGCCCGGTCGACCCGCCGGACGACAACGTCGTCGGCGAGCGCGTCGTCGAACGCCGTCACGCACGGCGCTACGTGGTTGGCACGCAAAAGCCCGACGGCACGGGGCCGCGAGGGCGCAAGCGGGCCGGCGGGAGGACGCTCACGGGGGCGGCCGGTGCGACCCTCGGGTCGCGCGATAGCCGCCGCTCGCCGGGCGAAAAAGTGAAAAGGTGGTCGGTCGCGCTCAGTCGTCCGCGGGGGCGGCGCCGCCCTCGGCCTGCTGTTTCGTGAGGGGGAGCTTGCCGCCGGCGGTGAGGATACGACGCTCGCG
This sequence comes from Haloferax sulfurifontis, assembly GCF_014635105.1. Taxonomy (NCBI): domain Archaea; kingdom Methanobacteriati; phylum Methanobacteriota; class Halobacteria; order Halobacteriales; family Haloferacaceae; genus Haloferax; species Haloferax sulfurifontis. The sequence goes on along the minus strand of NZ_BMCI01000007.1, from coordinate 67,034 downwards.
CTCGGAGGCGTGTAGGTTCGCCGTCGCTTCCCAGTCGTCGTTCACGCGGATGGTGAACTCTTCCTGGCCGGATTCGACGGCGTCGGCAACGTCGTCGACGATTTCGACGTCGTCGCCCTGTTCGATCTTCTCGTAGGTCTCCTCGTCGATGGCGAGGGGGACGATACCGAAGTTGAACAGGTTCGCCTTGTGGATGCGAGCGAACGACTGCGCGAGGACGGCCTCGATGCCGAGGTACATCGGACACATCGCGGCGTGTTCGCGGGAGGAGCCCTGGCCGTAGTTCTCGCCCGCGACGAGGACGCCGGTGCCGGCGTCCTTGGCGCGCTGGGCGAACGTCTCGTCGACGCGCGAGAGCGTGAAGTCCGAGAGGCGCTCGATGTTCGAGCGGAACTTGAGGATGTCGGACGTCGCCGGGATGATGTGGTCGGTCGTGATGTTGTCCTCCATCTTCAGGAGGGTCTCACCCGAGATGTTCGAGCCGAGGGGGTCCTGCAGGGGAACTTCGCCGATGTTCGGGCCCTTGATGAGCTCGTCGTCGATGGCGTCTTCGGCGTAGATGAGGTCCGTCTTCGAGCCGTCGTACTTCTCGGGGAGCTCGACGCCGGGCGCGTCGAGGTCACCGAGTTCGTCGGCGAGGTCGCGCGGGTCGATGATTTCGCCCTTGAGCGCCGCGGCGGCGGCGACCTGCGGCGAGCAGAGGTAGACGTTGTCGTCTTCGATACCGGAGCGACCCTCGAAGTTACGGTTGAAGGTGCGAAGCGAGATGGAGTCGGAGGCGGGCACGTGGCCGATGCCGATACACGGACCACAGGTCGCCTCGGAGACGTTGACACCGGCGGCCATCATCTCTGCCGTCCAGCCCTGCCGGGCGAGAATCTCGCCGGCCTGCTTCGAACCGGGTGCGACGATCATCTCGAGGTGCTTTGCGACTTCGCGACCCTCGAACATCTTCGCGGCCGGGAGGATGTCCTCGTAGCCGCCGTTCGTACAGGAACCGACGAGGACCTGTTCGACCTTCTCGCCGGCGACTTCGCGGACGGGAACGACCTTGTCCGGCATCGACGGGCAGGCGATGAGCGGTTCGAGGTCGTCGAGGTCGATGACGATTTCGTCGGCGTACTCGGCGTCGTCGTCGGCCGTCAGCTCGACGTACTCGTCGCCGCGACCCTGGCGTTCGAGGTAGTCCTTGGTCTTCTCGTCGGTCTCGAACAGCGACGAGGTGGCTCCGAGTTCGGTCCCCATGTTGGTGATGGTGGTTCGCTCGGGCACGCTGAGCGACTCGGCACCGGGGCCGGTGTACTCGAACACCTTGCCGACGCCGCCCTTGACGGTCTCGCGGCGGAGCATCTCGAGGATGACGTCCTTCGCGGAGGACCACTCGGGGAGTTCGCCTTCGAGGCGCACGTTCACGACTTCCGGCATCTCGACGTAGTACGCGCCGCCGCCCATGGCGACTGCGATGTCGAGGCCGCCCGCACCGATGGCGAGCTGGCCGAGGCCGCCGGGGGTCGGCGTGTGCGAGTCCGAGCCGAGGAGCGTCTTGCCGGGCGCGGCGAAGTTCTCCTTGTGGACGTTGTGGCAGATACCGTTGCCGGGGCGGGAGAAGTGGGCACCATATGTCCCGGCCGCGGAACGGAGGAAGCGGTGGTCGTCCGTGTTCTTGAAGTCGAACTGGTAGGTCTGGTGGTCGCAGTACTGAGCGGCGAGCTCGGTCTGCGCCTCGTCGAGGTCGAGCGCCTCGAACTGGAGCCAGACCATCGTCCCGGTCGTGTCCTGCATCAGGACTTGGTCGATTTCGATTCCGATCTCCTCTCCGGGGGTGAGGTCACCCTCGACGAGGTGGTCCGAGAGAATCTTTTCCGTGAGCGTCTGTCCCATAACACCCGAACCTCGATGGTCCTCGGATATAAATCCCGCGTACTTCCCTATCTTCGAACGTGAACGATAGCGCCGTCTCGGGGTTTGTAGCGTCTAAGGGCCATTAAACTCCTTGTTGGTTCTCCCATGTGACTTGTCACCGCGGGGGTCGTCACCTCCCCGAAGGGGGTGCGATTTCACCCCCGTCGCGGCCCCGAATCAGAGGTGCGTTTCGGGGGCGACGACGGCCGAGGTCCGGCACAGTTTTGCGCCCGCTGAACGGGGTTCGGATATGCACCGCGCTGGCTCGTTCGTCGCACAGCACATCTCGCCGGTCACGGCCGAACAGGTCCAACCCAACGGCGTCGACCTGACGCTCGAAGCGGTCCTCGAACAGGTCGAACCGGGCCGCCTCGGCCGCGAGGGGAAGACCGTCGGGGAGCGCCGCGCCCTCGACTTCGCCGACCCGGAGACCGAGACGTACCGGCTCGACCCCGGCGGCTACGTCCTCCAGTACGCCGAGACGGTCCACATCCCCGAGGACCACGTCGGCTTCATCTACCCGCGGTCGTCGCTCATGCGGAACTCCTGTATGCTGAACACGGCCGTCTGGGACGCCGGCTACGAGGGGAAAGGCGAGGGCCTCCTGCAGGTCCACCACCCGGTCGAACTCGAACGCGGCGCGCGGGTCGCCCAAATCGTCCTCGCGGACGCGACCCACGACGAGACCTACGACGGGAGCTATCAGGGCGAGCGAACCCGCTGACGAACGAACCCGCTGACGAACGCCGACCGCGACTCTCGGAAGCGGTCGCTCGCCGGTCGCTCGTCGGATGATACCGGATTAATACCCACATCCCGATTTACGGGACGTTCTCGGCGATGACGAATTCCTTTCAAGTCGTTGGGCGTCGTATCTGTTCTCGCGGAGGGCACGTCGGGCCGAAACGAGGGGCGACCTGTACACACTGAACCTCCGCAACTTCCTCCTACCACATCTTCGTCTTCGTCACGTCGCGCGTTTCCTGCGAACAGCACTGTCCCCGTGAGCCGCGGCGTCGCTCTGCCGGCGTCCGATTCGCCGCCGCGGTCGGGTGCCGCGGGACCGCCGTCACCTAAAGCCGCTTCGAGCGCGGCAGTCGGGTTCTCTGACCCAAAGGCACATTTACGCGCATGCCTAAGTGTGGCCAATCACTGATGTCACGGAGTCCATCTCTCCCGGAACGTCCTCATCTCGACCTGGACCCCGAGATGTCGGATGCAGAGCGGCTGTCTGCACTCCGCCAGCACTTCGAACGCATGGTCGACGTCAACCGCGAACTCGACCAGCGGCTCCAGAACGCCGATGACCGCCACGCCGAGTTAGTCGACGAAGTCGACCAGATGAAAGCGCGCAACGAGGCGCTGAAGACGGCCTCGTACTACATCGCTACGGTCGAGGAACTGACCGACGACGGCGTCATCATCAAACAGCACGGCAACAACCAGGAGGTCCTCACCGAGTTCGCACCGAACCTGAACATCGACGACATCGAGCCGGGCGACCGCGTCGCAATCAACGACTCGTTCGCCGTCCAGACCGTCCTTGACGACGAGACGGACGCGCGGGCGCAGGCGATGGAGGTCGTCGAGTCGCCGACGGTCACCTACGACGACATCGGCGGCATCGACGAGCAGGTCCGCGAGGTCCGCGAGGCGGTCGAACAGCCCCTCGAAAACCCCGAGATGTTCGCGGAAGTCGGCATCGACCCGCCGTCGGGCGTGCTCCTCTACGGCCCGCCGGGCACCGGGAAGACGATGCTCGCCAAGGCCGTCGCCAACGAGACCAACGCCTCGTTCATCAAGATGGCCGGCTCCGAACTCGTCCAGAAGTTCATCGGCGAGGGCGCGCGGCTGGTCCGCGACCTGTTCAAGCTCGCCGCCGAGCGCGAACCGGTGGTCATCTTCATCGACGAAATCGACGCCGTCGCCTCGAAGCGGACGGACTCGAAGACCTCCGGCGACGCCGAGGTCCAGCGCACGATGATGCAACTCCTCTCGGAGATGGACGGCTTCGACGACCGCGGCGACATCCGCATCATCGCGGCGACCAACCGCTTCGATATGCTCGACGAGGCCATCCTCCGGCCCGGCCGGTTCGACCGCCTCATCGAGGTGCCCAAGCCCGCCGTCGAGGGCCGCCGCCGCATCCTCGACATCCACACCCGCGACATGAACGTCGCCGACGACGTGGACCTCGACGCGCTCGCCGAGGAACTCGACGACTACTCCGGCGCGGACATCGCGTCGCTGACCACCGAGGCCGGCATGTTCGCCATCCGCGAGGGCCGCACCGAGGTGACGGGCGCGGACTTCGACGCCGCCCACGAGAAGCTCTCGAACGTCGAGGAGTCCGGCACCGGCCCCATCTCGGGCTTCACGGACTACCAGTACTGAACTCGGCCGGGAACCGGCGTCGCGGCGGTCGTCGACGCCCCCGCCTCGCCCCGGCTTTCGAGCGCCACTATTCGTAACCCCCTTTTCCGCCGCCGCGAGAGTTCGGACATGAACACGATTCGCGTCGTCCGCGGGGTCGGCACCGCCCCCACCGAGATGGCGTCGTACGACGCCGCGCTCGCCGCCGCCAACGTCCACAACTACAACCTCGTCGCCGTCTCCTCCGTGGTTCCCGCCGACGCGACGGTCGAGGCGGTCGACGTGGCCCCCGATCTCGGTCCGGCGGGCAACCGTCTGACCGTGGTGCAGGCCCGCGAGACGACTTCGACCCCCGGCGAGACGGCCGTCGCCGGTCTCGGCTGGGCGACCGGCTCCGGCCCCGGCCTGTTCTACGAGGCGTCAGGAACCGACGAAGACAGCGTCCGCGCGGCCGTCCTCGACGGCCTCGACGCGGGACGGAACCTCCGCGAGTGGTCGTTCGACGACGAGGAAGTCGCGCTCACGACCGGCACCCACGAGGGCGACGGCTACACCACCGCCGTCACGGTCGCGGCCTACGGGCAAAGCGAATCTATCTTCTGACACTCCGCGCTGACCGACGGACTCATCAGCGTTTGTGAGTATTGCTCCGTCATGAGTGGTGACGCGCCGTTCGACCTGTCTCCGAGGCGAGTGGCGCTTATCTACGCCGCGTTCGGGTTCCTCTGGGTCGCGACGAGCGACAGTCTCGTGGAGGGGCTTCCGAACCACGAGCTCGTCCAGACGGCGAAGGGGTGGATGTTCGTCGTCCTGTCGGCGCTGTTGGTGTACGACCTCGTCGGTCGGAGCCAGACCGAACTGGACCGGACCTCCGAGCGACTGGAATCGACGCTCGCGCACACGAGCGTCCTGCATCGAATCCTCAGACACGACATCAGGAACGCCTGCACCGCCATCCTCGGTTACGCCGAACTCGTCGAGTCGCGGGACGAGTCGGACTCGAACACCGACCCCGTCGAGGCGATTCGGGAGCGCGCGAACCGACTGGTCGAGGTGAGCGACGAGGTCGCGCTCCTCCGGACCGTCGAACTCGCGGAGGGCAACGAGGTCGACGTCGACCTCTCGTCTGCGGTCGCCGACGCCGTCGAGGACCTCGAACTCGAGCACTCCGGGGTGCGGGTGTCGGTCGCCTCGTCGGTGGAGACGCTCACCGTGCGGGCGCACCCGGCGCTCCCGCGGAGCATCGCCGAACTGCTCGACAACGCCGTCGTCCACGCCGACTGCGACGAACCGGAGATTCACGTCGCCGTCTGGCAACTCGAGGGGTCCGTCGGCGTGACCGTCTCCGACAACGGACCCGGCATCCCGGACGCCGAGCGGGACGCCCTCATGTCCGGCGCGGAGACGCCGCTTTCGCACACGAGCGGCGTCGGCCTCTGGCTGGTCCGCGCCATCGTCGACGCCTCCGGCGGGTCGCTCGCCATCTCGACGCCGAAGCCCCGCGGGACCGTCGTCACCGTCTCGCTCCCGCGACCGGCCTGACGGCGGCGTCACCGCGCAGTCAGCCGGTTTTGATTCCGCCACCGCCTTGCCGACCGACGACGGCTTTTTACACGTCCTTCCCCTATCGCAGACGACTGATGAACGGGAACAACCCATATGCGGGCGCTCCCGGCGTGACTGGGGCCGGCCAGGCGTCGGCCGACCGAGAACTGACCGTCGACCAGATGGACGCGCTCCGGCGGGCGGTCGCCGGTATCGTCTCGCGGACGGAGTCGTATCTCCCCGAGGGGTTCGCCGTCGGGTCGGAGCTCTCGACCGGGTCGACCGGGCCGCTCGCCACCGTGGCCGTCCACCCGCCGGTCGGCCACCCCGTCAGCGCCGGCTTCTCGCCGGACGCCGACGAACTCGACGCCGGACTCACCGACGAAGACCGCAACGAGGTCGCCCGCGGGCTGGCCGCCACCGCGGCGTTTCAGGTCATGAGCGCCGTCGGCGACGACCTCACGCCCGCCGCGCGGTAACCTCGACCGACCCCCGTCGCCGTCGCGGTCCGAGTGGCGACTGACGCGCGGGTGCGACCCGCCGACCGCTTTCTCCTCGTCGCTCCGTCGCTCGCCTTGCATCTCCCCTCCTCACTCTCGTCAGTTCAGAACGAGAACAATACACTTCACGGAGGCCGTCGAAAGGGAGGTATGGTTTCGCTTTTCGGCTACGCGGACGAGATTGGTCCGACGACGCTCATCATCGTCGGCTTCCTGCTGTTTGTCTTCCCCGAACCGGCGACGTCGGCCCTCGGAGCGGGACTGATGCTGTTCGGCGCGGCGTACTGGTTCTGGGAGTGGAACCGTCCCTGACCACGGGGCCGAGCGCGCGAGCGTCCCCGGTCAGACGCTCCCGCGGCGGCGGTTTCGACCGGCGTCGTCGCGGACGCGGGACTCGATGTCGTCGAGCGGCAGTTCCGTCTCGGCGGTCGTGCCCGACTCGCCCGTCGGACCGGCCGCCGACCGCGGTGTCGCAACGAACAACCCGTAGGCGAGCACGGCCGCCGAGACGAGGCCGCTCGCGCCGACAACGAGCGAAAGTGGGAGCGGCGAGAGCGCGCCGACCGCCGTCCCGACGGCGAGCGGGAGCGGTAGTGTCGCGAGGATGGCGTCGTACCGCGTCGCTTTCGTGACGATGCTGTCGCTATGGGGTGTTCGTGTGCGCATGATACCACTCGGAACCGAGTACGAACGTCTGAATATTAGCTATTTCGCCCGACGGGACGGCCGTGCGGCTCACGGATATGCTGAGTCAACGGAAGACTCGGGGCGCGACGAGTCGCCTATTTTCCCCAGAAGGGGTCGCGGCGGCGGTGCTTTTCGAGGTAGCCCGACAGCGCCTCCAGTTCGTCGGTGGGGATGTCGTCGCGGAGCTCCTGTTCGAGAATCTTCGCGTGCTTTTCGGGGAGTTCGATCCAGAGTTCGTCACCCTCCTCTATCTGGCGGCCGACCGTCGGGCCGTCGATGGCGACGCTGACCCGCGAGCCGGCGCGGGCGCTCGACACGTCCTCGCCGTTTTCTTGGATGCCCGAGAGCTGACCGACGCGGTTCGCCTCGCCGTCTTCCCACTTCACGACGTTCATGTTGTTCTTGATGGTCCCGGACATGACTTCGACCCCGACGACGGCGGGGTTGTTCTGCCGGAAGACGTGGTCCTGGAGGATGCGGAAGCGACACGGGCGGACGATTTTGTCGAGAATCGTCTCCTGTTGGGCGCGTTTCATCTCCTCGACGTGCTCTTCGTACTCCTCGACGAGCTGATAGATGACGTCGTCTTCGAACAGCTTCACGTCGTTCTTTTCGAGTTCGGCCTCGGCGTTCGAGAGCACGTCCACGTTGAACCCGAGGATGACCTTGTGTTCGGGCTCGCGGGCGGTCGAGGCGACCGCCACGTCGCGCGGGGCCACGTCGCCGACCTCGGCGCGGAGAATGGGCACTTCGGCTTCCTGTAACGCGTTCGCCATGGCTTCGAGACTGCCGAGCGTGTCGGCCTTGACGACGACGCCCTCCTCTTCGGTGGTGACCTCGATGTCCGCGAGTTCGGCTTCGACCTCGCGGACGACCTCGTCGAGGTCGCGGTCGCCGACGACGCGGACCGGCGCGCCGGCCATCGCGTCTTCGAGGTCGGGCGCGGCGATTTTCACGCCGGCCGCGGCGCGGACCTCGTCGACCTTGTCGAACCGCTTTTCGGTTCGAATCTCCGCGTTCGGGCGGGGCTGGAGGAGCGCGCGGACCTCGGTGATGATGGGGTCGTTCGCGCCGCCGACGACGATGGTGTCGCCCGCGCGAATCGTCCCGTCGTAGAGGACCACGTCGAGGGTCGCGCCGAAGCCGCGTTCCTCCTTGACTTCGAGGACCGTCCCGGAGCCGGGACCGGCCACGTCGATGGCCATCTCGTCTTTCATGTAGCGCTGGGACAGCCCCATCAGGACGCCCAGCAGGTCCGGGATGCCCTCGCCGGTCAGCGCGGAGACGGGGACGACGCCGATGTTGGACTGGAAGTTCTGGACGCGCCAGTAGAAGTCGGAAGAAAAGCCCCGGTCGGAGAGCTCGCCGATAATCTCGTACAGTTTCTCGTCGAGTTTCGAGCGGGCGCGCTGGGACTGCTCCTCGTAGGTCTTCTGGATGGGGGCCCCCTCTTGGGGGTTCCACCCCGGCGTGGTGTCTATCTTGTTCGCGGCCACGATGAACGGCGTTCCCGTCCGCTTGAGGATGTCGATGGCCTCCTCGGTCTGCGGCTGGAAGCTGTCGTTCACGTCGACCACGAGGATGGCGATGTCGGCGAGCGCCCCGCCGCGCGAGCGGAGGGTGCTGAAGGAGTGGTGGCCCGGCGTGTCGATGAACAACAGCCCCGGGAGGTCGAAGTCCTCGGGCTTGACCAGACTGCCGGCCATCTGCGAGACGGTGTCTAAGGGGACCGCGGTCGCGCCGATGTGCTGGGTGATGGCGCCGGCTTCGCCCTCGCTGACGGCGGAGCCGCGAATCTTGTCGAGAAGACTCGTCTTCCCGTGGTCCACGTGGCCGAGGACGGCCACGATGGGTGTGCGAAGCGTATCGGATTGTGACGTCGAATCAGTGTCGGACATGGAGAATCGCCCCGGAGAAAGCTCTTACCGGAATCGAGTCGGTGACTCAAGTTAAGTCCATCGTCACGACCGCGCCCGCGAGTCCGCGAGTCACCGTGTCGACTGTTCTCGCGGCCCGCAGGCGGGTCGGGGCGTTCGTCGGCCGCCCGTCAGACGTGCCCGTACCGTTTATGTGAACCGACGAGGAAGGGGTGTGTATGGCCGACATACTCGCCGAGAACCTCTCCGGGAAGGCCGTCATGGGCTCCGACGGAACGGAACTCGGGATGCTGTACAACATCACGATGGACATGAAGTCGGGCGAGCTTCACGACCTGCTCGTCCAGCCGAACGAGCAGATATCCCCCGGTCGCGTCTCGTTCGACCGGGACGACCGCGGACGGTTCCGAGTCCCGGTGAACCGCGTGCAGGCGGTCAAGGATTACATCGTCGTCCAACGGTAGACTCAGGATAGATTCTCAATGCGGATTCTCGACGCTTCTGCGTTCATCCACGAGTACCACACCGACGACGAGACGGCCTCGATTCCCCTCGTCAAGGAAGAACTCACCGGCGAGCACGCCTTCCGCTTCGACGCCCTCGAAGGCGCGGGCATGTACGTCCACATCCCCGGACAGGGAACCGTGGACAAGGTGCTCCGCGCCGCGGGCGAGACCGGCGACCGCGACGTGCTCTCGGAGACCGACACACGGCTCATCGCCGCCGCCTTCGAACTCGACGCGACGCTCGTCACCGACGACTACGCGATGCAGAACGTCGCCGAGCGGCTCAACGTCGGCGTCGAAGTCATCGCCCAAGACGGCATCGCAGAACAGCGAAGCTGGAAGTTCCAGTGTCAGGGCTGTGGCCGCGAGTTCGACGAGCACAAAGAGCGCTGTCCCATCTGCGGGATGGAGCTGTCGCGGAAGAACCCGGCGTAAGCCGGCCGAGCCAGCGGTTCGGCTGTTCCTTTTTCAGACCGTCAGACCATGCCGGTCGCCTGCGCGTAGCTCACGAGGAACTGGACCGCGTTGTACAGCCCGTGGACCAGCGCGGCGACGAGCAGGTTCCCGCTTTGCTCGTAGACGACCGCGAGGACGCTCCCGAGGACGAACACCATCCCGAGCGAGACGTACAGCCCCTCGCCGGAGAACGACCAGAGGTGAATCGACGCGAACACCAGACTCGACAGGACGACCGCGGGCGCGGGACCCCAGAGTCGGCGGAGTTCACCGAAGGCGATGCCGCGGAAAATAAGCTCCTCCGCCGGGCCGACGAGGACGATGGTGATGACCGTGAGATACAGGAAGTACACCGGGTTCTCGCGGCCCTGCTGGGCGATGACGCTGTCGCCGCTCTGGATGCCGAGCGCGGACATCAGCGCCGACGCGCCGAGGTAGACGCCCATCACGGCGACGAAGCCGCCCGCAATCCACAGGGCGTCGCGCGCGGTCGGTCGCTCGAACCGAATCAGGTCCCAGTCGTCGCGCATCGCGAGGTAGCCCGCGCCGACGACGCCGAAGCCGACGAACTGTCCGGCGCTCTGTATCGCGCCGACGAGCGCGGTGTCGCCCGGAACCACGCCGCGAGCGAGGCCGCCGGCGAGCGAGCCGAGCGTCGCGCCGACGAGGAGCGAAAGGGCGACGACGATGATGATGCCACCGTACGCCTGGAGGTGGTCTGCGGGGCTCGCAGACGAGCGGGCGGTGTCGTGTGCCATTGTCCCCCCTTCGGAACGGTGTCGGATAACCGATTCGGGTCGATTCTCACCAGTCTGTGGAGTCACGTGAGTCTGTGTCGCTTGCGCCGTTTTGAGAGGAGGGCCGGACTGCGGAACCCCTCGAAAGCCCCCGCCACGACGGCTCCCGCGGGCCGTCGCGGTCCTCGGCCTCCGGCCTGCGGTCCTCACCGCCCCGGGGTTCGCCCTCGCGGCGGCCCCTTTCAGTCCCGCCCCGTGGACTGTTCGGGAGTCGTCGCTGGCGGGAGTCCGAAAAGACCCCGCGCCTGCAGAGCGACCGACTCTACTCGACGACCAGTTCTTCTTTGTCGGCGACGGCGTCCGCCTCCTCGAAGTCGCCGCCGCCGAGCAGGCCGCGGGCGGCGCGTTTGCCCCACTCGACCGCCGGCTGGACGAACGTGTCCACGCTGGCGAGTTCGCCGTAGAGGACGCAGGCGGCCTCCATCGCGTACAGCAGTTCGCCGAGGCCGTACTCGTCGACGCGGTCGAGTTCGATGCGGACGCTCGGGCGGCCGGCGGCGGCGAGGCTCGCCTCGGTCGCTTCGAACTCGGCGTCGAGCAGGTCGCCGAGCGACGAGCCGCCGAGGTACGCGAGGCCGTCGAGATCGGTCTCGGGGATGGCGACGTCCTCGCGCTCCGCGGCGCGGACGAGGGTCACGAGCTTGTCGCGCGGGCCGGCGCGGTACAGTTGAAGCTGGGAGTGCTGGTCGGTCGCGCCGAGCGCCCGCAGGGGCGTCTGGCCGAGGCCGTCTTTCCCGAGCGACTCGGCCCACAGCTGGGCGAACCACTCGGAGAACGTTTCGAGCGACTCGGCGTAGGGCATCATCGCGTTCTGGTGCATGCCGCGCTCGGCGAGCGCGTAGGACACCGCGCCGTAGGCGTACGCCGGCGAGTCGAAAAGCGAGTCCGACAGGCGCGCCTCCTGTGCGGCCGCGCCCTCCAAGACCGCCTCGATGTCGTGGCCGCAGAGGGCCGCGGCGGCGAGGCCGACCGTCGAGAGCACCGAAAACCGGCCGGGCACGCCGTCCGGGACGGGGAGCGACGGGAGGTCGTGCTTGTCGGCGAGGTCGCGGAGGTTGCCCTCCTCGCCGGTCGTGACGAAGGTTCGGTCGGCCCAGTCGACGCCCGCGTCGGCCATCGCCTCCCGGACGACGAGGAAGTTCGCCAGCGTCTCGGCGGTCGTGCCGGACCGCGAGACGACGTTGACGACGGTCGACGCGAGGTCCAGCGAGTCGAGGAGGCGCTCGACGGCCTCGGGGTCAACGTTGTCGAGGTAGTGGGCGTCCACGTCGCTTTCGAGCGCGTCGGTGAGGGTGGCCGCGCCGAGGGCGCTCCCGCCGATGCCGACGGTGACGACCGCCGAGGGGTCGTCGAACCGGCTCACCGCGTCGCGAATCGCCGCGGGGTCGGTGCTGTTGGGGAGGTTCAGCGATTCGTAGCCGTGTTCGCCGGCCTCTCGGCCGCGTTCGATGCGGTCGTGGGCGGCCGCGACGCGGCCGTCGAGTCGGTCGAGCGCCTCGCGCGAGACGCCGTGGGCCGACGCCGTGTCGAGGACGTTCCCGAGGTCTACCTGCATACAGGATGCCGCGTCGCCCGGCGTCAAAACGACACCGGTCGCTTTAATCGCGGCCGCTCCCAAGGGCGACCGATGGCAGACGACTACGGCGGCGTCATCGGCGCGTTCCCGTACGCCTTCCGGCACAGCGAGTCGTGGCTGTTCAAGTGTTACGTGCTCGTCGGTGCGCTGGCGACGGGCGTCGTCTCGTTGTTCGTCGCCTTCGGACTCGTGGTCCTCATCGGGGCGACCGCCGGCGTCCCCGGCGGGTCGCTCACCCTCTCGCGGTCGTTCTACGTCCTCGTGGGGCTTTTCGTCGTCGCGCCGCTGGTCGCTCCGATACTGTTCGTCGCCCGACGACACCGCCGCACCGGGTCGGAACCGCGGTACGACCTGAGCCTCGCGCTCGCGGGATTCCTGTTCATGGTCTCGGTGTACGTGGGGCTTCTCGCGTCGGTGCCCGCGGAGCTTCAGACGCCGGCCGAGCCGTTCACGGTGGGTCCCGTGACCGTCTCGGCGCTCGTTCCGGTCGTCCAACTGCTCTACGACCTGCCCGCAGTCTACGGCCTCGTTCCGCCGGTCGCGTGCGCGGCGGGAATCTACGGGCTTCACCGACTGCTCCGATAACCGTCGCCGGCTCGCTTTTTTCGACTTGGCCTCACCCGACTCGCGCCGCCAACTCGTCTCGGTAGCGGTAGACGACCACAGAACTGACGACGCCGATTCCGACGAGGAGCGCCACCGTCCCGTAGTTCGCCGCGCCCGCGTTCCGCCCGGCGGCCGCCGCGAGGGCGAACGTCGGCAGGCGACCGACCGCGACGAGGACGACGAGCGTCCGGAGTCGAAGCGGCGAGAGCCCGGCGAGCGCGCAGAGCGCGTCGTCCGGGAACGCCGGCAGGAGAAACAGGACGAACAGGCCGGCGACGCCCCGGCGGTCGGCGAATCCGTCGAACCGCGCGAGCGCGTCGTCGGCGACGAGTCGCTCGACCGCGGGCCGGCCGAAGCGCCGGGCGAGCAGGAAGACGACGGCGCTTCCGGCGACGACGCCGACCATGCTGTAGACCGTCCCGACGACCGTCCCGAACAGGTAGCCGCCGACGGCGGCGAGGGCTTGGCCGGGAATCGGCGCGAGAATCACCTGAAGCGTCTGGATACCGACGAACACCAACGGGGCGAACGCCCCGGTCGATTCGACGGCCGAGCGGACCCACGCCGGGTCGGCGAGTTGCGGGGCGAACACGGCGACGCCGACCGCGACGGCGGCGAAGGCGATTCCGACGACGCCGAGCCTGACGAGCGCCGCGTTCCGCGCGTCGGTCGAGTCGAACGGCCGACCGGTCACAGGAACGAGGCGGTCTTGAGCCGGGCGTTCAGCGCGTACTTCCGCAGGTACTGGCGGGCGGTCGTTCGCGTCCCGCGCGCGACGGTTCGCCCGGCGCGAATCCCGTCCAAGATGGCGTCGGTCGTGACGCCGCCGTCCGCCTCGACAGAGACGGTCGTGTACGCCCGTCCGACCAGCGCGGGTCGGTGCGCGTCGCTCCCGCCCGTGCCCGGGAATCCCTGTCGGCGGGCGTAGCGCCGCGCCTGCCCGTTTCTGAACCCGGTGAGCGTGTGGGCGTTGTACACCTCGACGGCGTCGACGTCCCGAATCGCCCGCCGGGACGCGCCGTGCCGGAACGTCTGAAACGGGTGCGGGACGACCGCGAGCCCGCCCGACTCGCGGACCGCCCGCGCCGTCTCGGGGAGCGGTCGCCCCGTCGCCGGCGGGTCGTCGACGCCGAGTGCGAGGAGGTGGCCGTCGGCCGTCGAGACCTCGACGCCGGGGACGACCCGGACGCCGTACTCGTGGGCGATGTCGAACGCCCGCGGGAGCGACCCGACCGAGTCGTGGTCGGTGAGTGCGACCGCGTCGAGGCCGACCGACGCCGCGCGGCTCAGCACCGCTTCGACCGACATCTCGCAGTCGTAGGAGGCGTCGGTGTGGACGTGGAGGTCGACCGCGAGCGTTCGCGGCCCTCGCGAGTCCCGCGTCCGACCGCTCATACCACACCGAATTCGAGCGCGAGACAGCCGGCGACCGTCAGGACGCCGGCGACGCCGACGAGGACGTGTCCCGCGTCTGTCTTGTACGCCTTGTAGTCGGAGGTCATGAGCGGGCAGACCGCCACGATGGTCGCGCCCGCGACCCAGCCGTTCCACAGCGGGACGAACTGGAGGAGGAAGTAGTTCGCCAGCACGACGAGATGCGTGTGGACGACCGTCGTCCCGTGGTAGTACGAGGTTCCCGAGTCGTCGCCGAACCCCTCGCTGTTGTGGCGGATGAGTCGCAGGCCGCCGAACGCGAGGACGACGAAGCCGACGACGGCGCTCACGACCGGGTTGGGCGCGAGCGCGACGTGGTACAGGAGCGCCGCCGACACGAGGTACGCGAAGATGTCGATAAAGGAGTCTATCTGTCGGCCGAACGCCGAGGCGGTCCCGGTCTTGCGGGCGTAGTAGCCGTCGGCCTTGTCGAAGGCGAAGCCGGCGAGGACGGCCACGATGGCCCAGTTCGGCTCGCCCGACACGAACAGTATCGCGCCGACCCACGCCCAGAAGAGCGCGCCCAGACTCAACCAGTCCGCGACCCCGAGCCGCGAAATCATGTTCTCCCCCGTCGATGAGCGCACGACCTCGCTCGCCCGCGCGTCGACCGCGTCCAGCCGCCCGAGAACTGCTGACCTGAGTTCGTCCGTCATGCCTGTCTGTCCGACACACTCGGCCGATTGAGTATAAATTTAATCGCTATAGTATATATAATTCAAATATCTATATACTTAGGTTCCCGAACGGAGCGCTCGGGACGGAACTGAGCGCTCTATACGGCTATGAACGCGGTTTGACGCGCCGGCGTCGCCACGGGCCGACCCGGTAGTACGATCGGGTGCGGGCGACGCGGAAGCCGACGCTCTCGAAGGTCCACTGCGAGGGTCGGTTGTCGCGGGCGACGAGCGCGTGGACCGTCTCAGCCCCCTGCCCGGCGGCAACCGCGACGGCCCGCGAAACGAGCGCGGTGGCGATGCCGCGGTTCCGCGCCTCGGGCGCGACGAACACCCGGCGGACGTAGCCGCCGGGGACGGTCACGTCGGCCTCCAGCGGGTGGACGTGGTACGTCAGGCCGGGGTCGCCGAGAAAGAGGTAGCCGACGAGAGCACGCTCCACGTCCGGCCCGCCATCGAACGCACACACCGCCGTCTCGTCGTCTCGAAGCTCGGAAAACGCGTCGTAGCGTGCCTCGAACCGGCGCGCGTCCTCGGGGTCGAGCGCGCGGATCTCGACTCCCGCCGGGGGGCCGCGGTCGGCGTCCGCCGCGTCGGCATCCGCGACGTACTCGTCCATCTGCGTCGCCGTGAGGCCGCGGGCCTTGAGCGCGTCGTAGACGCGGCGGGCCGTCTCGGTCCGGGTCAACCGCCAGAGCGCGGGCATCGTCAGTCGCGTCGGCGCGCCGCGAGAAAAGCCCACCGTCGCCGTGGGTGTCGGTGGCACACGCCGTCGTGAGCGCCCGAAACGGGGAAAAGGCCCGGTGGCGTACAGCGGGTGATGACCGAGTCCGAGACCGAGACCGAGTCCGAGCGAACGGGAACGTTTCTCGTCACCGCCGCCGACGAGGAGTCGGCCGTCCTGAAGGACGTACACTCCGGGCAGGTCCACGCGCTCTCGTCGAACCCCGGCGTCTCCGAGGACGAAGCCGTCCGCGGGACCGTCGCGCCCGACCCGCCGATGAACGTCTCGTGGCAACTCGTCGAAGTCGAGTCGCGCTGGACCGTCTCCGTCGAGCGCTCGACCGAGTCGCCGACGACGAACTCCCGCGACATCGCCGCCGACAACCCCGACGGCGAACTCGTCCGCGAGGAACGCGCCGGGACCGGCGAGATTCACGTCCTGTCGGTCCCCGACGACATGACCGAACAGGCCGTCGACGACATCCTCGACGACAGGGAGGGCCTGCTGTCGCGGGCCGCCAGACTCGACGTGAACCGCGTCGAAATCCGCTCGCAACCGGGCGTCGTCGCGGTCCGCTACATGCCCTGACAGGGCGCTTTTTCACCCCGGCTTCTGTCTCGCGTTCCTACCGCTGTTTTCCGGTCGAGGAGACGGGCCCGTCCGCGCTCTGGACGCACCACCCGCCGTGGACGCTCCCCTCGCGCTCGACGAACTCGACTGCCGTCCCCTCGCCGACGTGGGTCGCGTCCGCCGGGTCGAGTTCCTCCACGCGGAGCGTCAGCGTCAGCGCGTCGCCGCAACAGCCCACGTCGAGGAACTCCTCCCACTCGTCGCCCGGCGCGGCGTCCTCGTGGACCCGCCGCAGGTAGGTCACGAAATGGTCCGTGGTCAGCTGGTCGCGGCCCCACGCGCTGAGTTCGTCGGGAAAGGAGACGACCACGCGGGTCGCCGTCGGTTCGGTCGTCATAGTTCACGATTGTCGGCCAACGACTATGGGCCTGTCGCGGGTTCGCCGGGCGCTCGCCAGACCGCGCCGCGGCCGAGACCGTCCGCGGATAAGAAACCTTATTCCGCACCGCTCAGGACCGCAACCCATGGTTGAGTTTACGGTACCGGAGGTAGACTACACCCGGTACACGAATCGCCAACTCGCGGCCGTCCCCCTCGCGGTCCTCGCGGTGGCCCTACTGGTCATCGGAGGGTGGTACGTCGCGACTGGTGCGCCGGTGAATCCGGGCGTCGACTTCACCGGCGGTACCGAACTCCGCATCGCAACGGATGCCCCGCAAAGCGAGGTCACGGCGGCCTTCGACAGCCAGCCCGAGTCGATTCGCTCCGTCGCGGCCGACGGAACCTACGTCGTGACGTTCCAGTCGGGGAGCGCGACGTCGAGCGAACTTCAGACGCAGGCCGAAGACGCCGGCTTCGAAGTCCGGTCTATCGACGCCGTGTCGGCCAACTTCGGCGGCGAGACGCAACTGCTCGCCCTCGGCGGCCTCGCGGTCGCCTTCGCGGGCATGAGCGTCCTCGTGTTCGCCATGTTCCGCTCCTTTGTCCCCTCCATCGCGGTCGTCCTCTCGGCGTTCTCCGACATCGTCATCCCGGTGGCGCTGATGAACCTCTTCGGCATCGAACTGTCGCTGGGGACCGTCGCGGCCCTCCTGATGCTCATCGGGTACTCGGTGGACTCGGACATCCTCCTGAACAACCACGTCCTCCGGCGCTCCGGTGACTTCTACGAGTCGACCGCGCGCGCCATGCGGACCGGCGTGACGATGACGCTCACGTCCATCGCGGCGATGATCGTCATGACCATCACGGCGACGCTGTTCGGAATCCAACTGCTCGCCGCCATCGGCACGGTCCTCGTGTTCGGACTCACAGCCGACCTGATGAACACCTACATGCTGAACGTGACCCTCCTTCGCTGGTACAAGTTCGAGGGGGTGGCCCGATGAGCACGCTCCGCGACAACTGGCGGGTCATCTTCCTCGTCGTGGCCATCCTGTTTTCGACGTTCGCCCTCTTCTCGCCGACGATGGGCAACCAGTCCACAATCGGCGAGGACGACAGCGCGACGAACCTCCAGTTCGGCCTCCAACTCGACGGCGGGACGCGCATCCGCGCGCCGCTCGTCGGTGTCACGGCTGAGGACGTCCAGTTCAACGGCGACTCCGAGCGCGTCGTCGAACGGCAGGTCGCCGCCCAGATAGCGGGCGCCGACGCCGCCGACGTCATCGCCCGCACGGGCGCGGAGTCCAACACGGTCGAAGCGACCATCGAGAACGTCACGACCGACGACCTGAGCGCCGCGCTCGACGCCGCTGGCTACGGCCACGGCGAGGTCAGAGACGGCGTCACCGCGACGACCCGCGAGGAGACGGTCCGCGTCCTCCAGTCGAAAATCAACGAGGCCGGTCTCTCCGGCGGGACGGTCCAGCAGGTGACCACGGCGACGGGCGAGCACTTCATCCTCGTCGAGGTCCCCAACCGCGACCAGTCCGACGTCGTCGACCTCGTCGGCGAGCGCGGGACGGTCCAGATAGACATCTACTACCCGACCGGCACGGACAACGGGTCGCGGACCTACGAGACGCGCGAGGCCGTCCTGACGCAGGCCGACTTCACCTCCATCGGGACCGCACAGGAGTCCCAGACGGGAAGCGGGGCGTTCGTCCCCGTCTCCGTCCGCGACGAGCCCGCGTCAGAGTTCCAGACGGCGGTTCAGGACACCGGCCTCGCCCAACCCGGCGGGACGCGGTGTACCTACATGGAAGACGGCGGCCGGAACACGACCGAGGGCTGCCTCCTGCTCGTCGTCAACGGCGAGGTCGTCAACGCCTTCGGCATGAGCGGCGGGCTCGCAGACACCATGCGGGCCGGCGAGTGGGCCGACGCGCCGAGCTTCCAGCTCCAGACGCGCAACACCTCCGAGGCACAGGAAATCGCCATCAACCTCCGCGCCGGCGCGCTCCCGGCCAGCCTCGACCTCTCGGGCGAGGACAGCGGCACCTCGTCGTACATCTCCCCGAGTCAGGGTGAGAGCTTCAAGTTCGACTCGCTCATCACGGGTATCATCGCGGTCCTCGCGGTCGCCGGCGTCGTCTTCGTCCGCTACGGCAAGCCGCAGGTCGCCCTGCCGATGATCGTCACCGGCCTCTCCGAGGTGTACATCCTCCTCGGGTTCGCCGCCGCAATCGGCTACCCGCTCGACCTCTCGGTCATCGCCGGCTTCATCGCCGTCATCGGGACCGGGGTGGACGACCTCATCATCATCGCCGACGAGGTGATGGCCGAAGGCTCCGTGACGTCGCGGAAGGTCTTCCAGTCGCGGTTCCGCCGGGCCTTCTGGGTCATCGGCGCGGCCGCCGCGACGACCATCATCGCCATGAGCCCGCTCGCCGTGCTCTCGCTCGGCGACCTCCAGGGCTTCGCCATCTTCACCATCCTCGGCGTCATCGTCGGCGTGCTCGTCACCCGCCCGGCGTACGGTGACATCCTCCGACTCCTCCTGACCGAGGACCGCTGAGGCCGACCCCGCTTCGGCTGACGCGCTTTCTCTTTTCGTTCGCCGCTCCGATTCGTGTCTCCCGAGTCGGCGCGCTCGCCGCTCGGCCCGTTCACGCGATTCTCGCAGTTGATAGCACTCCGACGCTCTCGGACGTTCCCTATTTCAGAACCGACAGACTGCGGCGATTTCGTTCGTCCCCACCGGGGGGTATTCGCCGATAGAATCATATAGACTGCCTATAAAATACTGAGTGAAGCGGCAACTAACCAACCGCCGCCCGTCGGTAATCACGGTGCACGCACTCCACTCATGGACGATACGCCCCTTCGACACGATGACACGGACGCGACAACGACCCGGCCGGACGCCTCGCGGCGGTCCGCCGGCGACGACGAGGAGTTCGTCGCCATCGTCGCCCCGTACGACGACGCACCTGACGAGTGCACCATCTTCCCCGCAGGACTCTCCGAAGACGAGTTGCTGACGACGTGGCTCTCCGCGCAGGAAGGCGGGTACGTCGCACTCGCCGAGATGCGGTAGGTCCCGCTCGCGACTCGCTTTCGAACCGCTCCGACCCTCCACTTTTTCGAGCGCCGGTCCCCAGTCGACTCAGAAGTCCCCAAGCGACGACTGTTCGTGCGCGGCCATGAGGTCGGCGCAGGTTGACCACGACTTCCGCGCGCAGTCCGGGAGGATGCCGTGTTCGCGGACGTACTCCCGCAGGAATTTCCGGGTCGTCCCGTCGCTCGGGTAGCCGCTCCCCACCTCGCCGTACTCCGCGGCGAGCGCTTCGACCCGCCGGTCGCGTTCGACCTTCGCCACGATGCTCGCCGCGCCGACGATGGCGTGTTCGTCGTCCGCGCGGTGCTGGGCGTGGACCTCGACCGAGACGCCCGCCTCGGCCACGCCCTCGCGGACGCGCCGGCCGAATCTGGACTCGCTCACGTCGCCCGCGTCGCAGACGAGTTCGTCGGCGTCGACGGCGACTGCGGCGGCCGCTTCGACCTGCGCGCGGACGGTCAAGAGGTTCATGTCCGTCTCGGGGTCGTCGATGGTCTCGGGTTCGACGAACGCGACGCCGACTTCGACGTCGTCGCGCTCCCGGAGTTTCGCGGCGAGTTCCGCGCGCCGCTGGGGAGTCAGTCGCTTCGAATCGGCGATTCCGTCCGGGAGGGCGTCGGGGTCCGCCCGGACCGCCGCGGCGACCATCGGACCCAACACGGGTCCCTTTCCGGCTTCGTCGACGCCGACGTGCATATCTGGTCGGGTCTTGGGGTGGAAAATTAGAGGTTGCGGTCCGCGACGACGCCGGCCGACGCCGGCCGACGCTCGCCGGGGTCTCGACTCAGTCCTTGAAGAACTCGTCGTCCTCGAACGGTTCGTCCTCGCCTTCGACCGCAATCACGTCGAGCGCGGTGACGACCGCGCCCGTGTCGAGGATGCCGGCGAGGCTCGGATTCGTTCGGCCCTCGTCGCCGGAGATGAGTTCCTTGATGTAGAGACCGCCCTCGCCGTGGATTTCGACGGTCGCGTGGCGCGCGTCTTCGAGCTCGCCGGTGGCGTCGTAGACGTGGCGGGTGCGGGTGATGCTCGCGCGGCGGTGGTCGACGCGGTGCGGCGTGTACTGCTCGATGGTCGCGCCGGTGAGTTCGTCCAGCGCGGCCCCCAGTTCCTCGTCGGTCACGTCGTCGTCGAACTCGACGGCGGCGCGGTACTCCTTGCTCGCGTCGAGTTTCTTCACGCGCTCGACCATGTCGTAGGTGGCGAGCCGAAGCCCCTCGACTTCGATTTCGCCGTCGGCCATCGCGTTGATGTCGCCTTCGAGCTGTTCTACGTCGATACTGCGGCGACGCGGCTCCATGATTTCGACCACGAACGGCCGGCCGGTGCCGAGCATGAGCGCGTCCACGTCTTCGCGGCCCGCGCCGTGGAACTTCGCGTCGACGCCGTCCATCACGTCCGTCACGACGGGGGCGACGAAGCCCTCGACGCTGTCCTCGTAGAGGTAGCCGGAGCCGCCGCAGTAGTCGCACGGCTCTTTGCCCTTGTAGCCCGAGCCGTCGCACTCGCGGCAGGGCCACTCGGTCTGCGGGATGTCGCGGGCGAGCTTCCGGTAGCGCCCGTAGACGAACGCGGAGTTGAGTTGCGCCTCGACGGTGTCGGCCTCGATGTCGAGGAGGAACTGCACGTCGGGCCGGGTGAAGTCGACCTCGGTGCCGGTGAGTCGCCCCACGCGCTTTCCGACCTCGCGGTTGAACTCGGATTTGAACAGTTCGCCGGCGTCCTCGGGCAGGCCCGCGCCCTCGCGGAGGAGCAGTTCGTTCTCCTCGACGAGCGGCGGCGCGCGGGTGCCGACCTGATACGTCTCGACCTCGACGTCCTCGATGGCCTCTGCACAGCGTTCCGCCCAGTCGTCGAACTCGGCGCAGGCCCCCTCGCAGACCCAGCAGTCCTCGGTGTCGACGGCCTCGTACGGTTCGTCGTCGTCGAGGGCGGCGGCGACCCGGAGCGACTTGCCCCGCTCGGCGTTCGTCAGCCCGAAACTGCGCTCGGCGAAGGCCCGGCCCAGACAGGCGTCGCAGACCGGCCCGCTCTCGGCGAGCGCTCGCGCGTCCTCAAGGATGCTCATGGTCGGTCTCTATCGGGGCGCGCGTAACTAGCTTACTTTGTTCGCCGGGTCGCCGGCTCACCGCCTCGCCGCCGCAGTCGTCGCGTCGCCGCCGCGGCGACTCGTCGTCGCCGACGGTCTCGTCGACGTTCCGTCGAACTGAGACGTTTGTCAACACGACCCGAGTGGAGTGCTATCTCGGCTCCGAGAAATTTGATGTACGGCGGCGTGGTAGCCGCTTCAACACCTGGGTTTACGGTCGATATCTCGTGTCTATCAATACGCAAACGAACCGGACGCTCGCACTGTTTTCGACCATCGCGGTCCTCTGGGGGACCTCCTTCATGGCTATCGAGGTCGGCCTCGACGCCCTCCCGCCCGTGCTGTTCGCCGCCCTCCGGTACGACGTCGCCGGCGCCATGCTGTTCGTCTACGGCCTGCTCGCGGCGGAGGACTGGCGGCCCCGCGGCCGCGACGAGTGGGTCGTCGTCTCCGTCGGCGGCGCGCTCCTCATCGGCGCGCACTTCTCGCTTCTGTTCTCCGGCCAGCGGTACGTGACGAGCGGCGTCTCGGCCATCGTCATCAGCCTCGCGCCCGTCCTCACGCCGCTTTTCGCGTGGCCGATGCTCCCCGACGAGCGCCTCGACGCGTTCGGCTTCCTCGGCGTCCTGCTGGGGTTGGCCGGAACGGTACTCATCGCCCTCGCCTCGGGGTCGGTCGGCGGCCAACTGCTCGGCGTCGTCCTGCTGTTTCTCGCCGCCGCGGCGTGGGCGTTCGGCTCGGTGCTCGTCAAGCGTCTCCCCGGCAACCCGCCGGTCGTCCCGATGCAGGCGTGGATGATGCTCCTCGGCGCGGGCATGCTCCACGTCACGAGCCCCGTCCTCGGCGACTCCGGCCTCGAAAGCGTGGCGTGGTCGCCGCAGGTCGTCGCCGCGCTCCTGTTTTTGGCCGTGCTGTGTAGCGCCGTCGGCTTCATCGCCTACTTCGTCCTGCTCGACCGCATCGGCGCGGTCGAAATCAGCCTCGTCAACTACGTCACGCCGGTCGTCGCCGCCATCTCCGGCTGGGCGTTCCTCGGCGAGCGCGTCGGCCCCGTCACCGTCGCCGGCTTCGCGCTCATCCTCCTCGGCTTCGCGTTCATGAAGCGCGACGCGCTCGGCCCGCTGGGTCGCCGCCTCGGCGTCCGCGTCGGTCTCGTCGCGCCCGAGCCGGCGGTCGACCCGGACGCCCTCCCGGCCGACGACTGAGCCTGCTCCGCCGCCGACTCCGCGGGGGTGCGCGGTCCCACATCCGCGTCGCTCCGAGTGCGACAGCGCGAATACGAACCGCCTCCAGTCGAAAAAAGTCCCGGCGCGTCCGCCGCCGGCGTCCGCGTCGGCGTCGGCCGTCGTGGTTAGTTGCTGGTCTCGTTGCCGGACGACGTGGTCGTCTCGTTGGTCGTTGTCTCGGTAACCGTCGCGGTCGCGGTTTCGTTGGACGTCGTGGTCGTCTCGTTCGCAGTCGTCGTCGTCGTCTCGGTGACCGTCTCGTTCGTCGTCGTTGTGGTCGTCTCGGTTGCCGTCGCGGTCTCCTCGGCGGCGACTTCGTGGGTCGCGAGGACCTCCTCGGTTCCCGCGCGACCGACCCAGACGACCTCGACCGTCGAGTCGCTCTCGGCGGACTCGATTTCGAGGAAGTTACCGACCGAGACGGGGAAGTCTTCGGTCTCTTCGCTGTCGTCGACCCACGTCGTGGCGCGCTCGTCGTCGACGGTGACGTAGACCTCGCTCGTCGACTCGTCGGTGATTTTCTCGCCGCCCATGTGGACGACGCGGAGGACGCCGCCGTTCGTGCGGAAGGCGAGCTCGGGGTCGGGAACCTCGGCCGGGTCGGCCTCGGTCGTCGTTTCCCCGGCGGTGCCGTTACCCGTCTCGTTACCCGAGGTCGGCTGTGACTCGGAGCCACCGCCCATACAACCGGCGGTGGTGAGGAGGGCTCCCGTCGCGGCGACGCTCTTCAGGAAGGTACGTCGTTCCATACGCCACGATTTGCAAGCTACTATATATGTCTTGTAGTTTACAGTTTGGGGCTAGATAACGACGCACACGACGGGTTCTCATAGTTTGTATATCGAGTAATTACAATAATCCGACCTGTCCGAGCACCCAGAGAGCGACGAGCACTGTGGCCGCGCCGAGCGCGACGAGGAGCAGGGCGATAGCGGCGACCGCGGCCAAGAGGAAGCGCCGGTCGGCCGCCGCGGCCGCGGGGGAGGCGTCGTCGTACCGGGCCTCCAACAGTCGGACGTTCCGGGCGTTGGCCTTCCACGCCGCGTCGAACACGTCGCCGACGACCGGAAGCGACCCGACGGTCGCGTCGAGGACGACGTTGCCGAGCATCCGCGCGAGCGTCGTCCGCGGCACGCCGAGCATCGCGGCCTCGACGAGGATGTACGCCGAGAGCGCCGAGGCCGTCGCGTCGCCGATTCCCGGCACGAGTCCCAGTATCGGGTCGAGGCCGACGCGGTAGTTCGTCCCCGGAACCTCGAACGCCTCGTCGAGGTAGAAGCTCACTGCGCGGAGCCGCGCGAGGGTCTCCTCGTCGCCGACGCCCGCCGACTCGAAGTCGACGACGGCGTCGGGTTCTAACGGTTCGTCGCCGTCGCCGTCGCTCGTCGCCGCGGGCGTCGCCGAGGAGTTCGTCGAATCGTCCACACCCGGCGAGTCGCGCGGGCGGAACTTGAGGATAGCGTCGAGTGAGAAAAACGAGCGCGACGCGTCGCCCCCACGGTTCGGGCGAGCGCGTCGCAGAGCTACGAAACCGGACGCCGTCGTCTGACCAAGCCGGACGCGGGGCCGACGGCGGACCCCCTGTGGTCGGCGGCCGAGTTTAGAGTCCCACCTCCATCGCGCGCTCGACGACGCCCGCGCCGTAGCGGTCTTCCAGTTCTTCGTGTTGGTCCGGGCGGTTTTCGTACACGTCTTGGAACAGACTGATGGGCGTCATCACGGCCTGATAGGTCGCCTCGTCCCACATGCGGTCCTTGGCGATGTCGATTTCGGTGCCGCCGATGCGGAGCGTCGCCGACTGCGTCATGGCGATCGCGCCGCGGCCGGCCTCCTTGGCCGCCTCGAACTCCTCCATGGAGTCGACGATGTCGTCCATGCTCGGGACGTACGAGGTCAGGCCCAGCAGTTCCTCGCGGAGTTCGTCATCGGTGAGTTCCCGCGCGTCGCCGCCGACGCGGAGTTCGTAGCCGCCGTCGGTGGGTTCGAGCGAGAGGCGGTCGCCGTCGTACGCCTCGACGCCGTCCTCGGACGCGAGTTCGACCTCCTCGCCGCCCGCGTCGAGGAGCCAACTGCCGGTCTTCGGCGGGAGCGGCGAGGTGTTGGCCTCGACGACCTGCCCGGGGGTGAGCGACCAGATGCCGAGCATCCCCTTCGCCTGGTTCTCGGTCATGCGCTCGCGGTAGCCCTCCACGTCGCGGATGTCGTCGTAGGGGCCGTCCACGGCGATACAGCCTGCGGCGCTGGCCCCCCGCGAGGTGTTGTGTCGAAGCTCCGGCCACGCCGGGAGTTCGCCGGTGGGCGTCATAGCCCGCATGTCCTTCGTGTAGTCGACCTCGCCGTCGACGAGGAGGAACAGGCGTTCGAGGTTGTTCGTCGGCTTGCCCATCTCGTCGCGGAGGTCGCCCATGGCGAGTTCGGCCTCGCCGCTCTCGATGATGACCGACATGGCGAGGCTCCCCTCGTCGAGGCCGTGTTCGTTCTCGACGATGGTGAAGCACTCGTCGGCCTTCTTCCAGTCGTCGATGCCGCCGACCTCGGGGATGACGAAGCCGTCGATGTGCTCGACCGCGCCCCGCTCGGGGTCGGTGATGTCGAGCATGTGCTGGAAGCCCTGATACCGGGTCTCGGGGCTGTCGCGGTGCCAGACCATCCGCGGGTGAATCTCGCCGGGGAAGTCGGCTCCGCGTTCGGCGACGACCTCGACGATGTTCTCGGCCCCCTCGTCGCGCATCGACGGCGCGGTGGCGTCCTCGTTGTCGGGGACCCACACGTCGGGCGCTTGCATCCCGCGGAGACCGGCCGCCCGTCGGAGCATCTTCGCGGAGTCGTCTTCGCCCTCGACGGCCGTCGGCGAGGTGAAGAACGTCCGCACGAACTCGCGGTCGTGTCTTCGCTCAGTCATCGTCGTTGCTCGTGATGGGGTCGGCCTGCTCCTCGCTGAACCCTTCGGACTCCTCGATGCGCCGGCGCGCCTCGGGGTCGAACTGCGTCTCGATGTCCTGATACCGCGAGACGAACGACAGCTCGTGGTGGCTCTCGGTCGGGTGGTCGAGGTAGCGCTGTTCGAGGTCGAACTGGCCCTCTTCGTCCTGTTCGGCGAGCTTCTTGAAGTCCTCGTAGACGGAGTGCGCGCCCGAGTGGAGGCCGAACAGCGTGATGAAGATGTACTTGTAGCCGAGGTCGCCCAGCTCCTGGAACGTCAGCGGGTCCTCCTCTTCGGACCACGCGAACGACGACGAGTAGTTGAACGCGAGCTTCAGGTCCGGGTGGGTCTCGTGAATCTCTTCGGCGTAGGCGACGGCGTCCTCGCGCGAGGGGTTCGGCATCTCGGGCCAGACGATGTCGACGCCGGCGTCGGCGTAGATGCGGCCCCGCTCGACGTGCTCGTCCCAGTCGCCGTTCGAGGAGCCGTAGGCGTCGGTGCGGGCGATGACGACCGTGTCCTCCGACTGCTTGGCGTCGACGGCCGCCTCGAAGCGAGCCTTGGCCTTCTCGCGGGAGACGATTTGCTTGCCGGCGATGTGACCACAGCGCTTGGGCGTCGTCTGGTCTTCGATGTGGACGGCGGCGACGCCGGCCTTCTCGTACTCGCGGACGGCGCGGCGGACGTTGTGGATGCCGCCGTAGCCCGTGTCGCAGTCGGCGATGACCGGGAGGTTCGTCGCCTCGACCATGCGCTTTGCGTTCTCGACCATTTCGGTCATCGTGACCATCTCCAGGTCCGGGAAGCCGAACTGCCCGAGGACCGTCGAGTAGCCGGACATGTAGGCGGCGTCGTGGCCCGTCATCTCGGCGAGGCGGGCGTCGAGGGCGTGGTACATGCCGGGGGCGAACACGAAGTCCTGCGTGTTCAGCATCTCCCGCAGTTCGCGGGCCTTCTGGTTGTCAACATCCTGTGCGAAGACGTCGCTGTCGAGTTCGGTCGGGTTCATTGGGTGTCGGTGGACTGCATCGTTCGCTCGATGCGGTTCAGTTGGGCGCGGAGCGCGGCCAGTTCGCGCCGGATAGTGGTCATCTCGTCGTCCTCGCCCGGTTGTCGGATGAAGGGGACGAGCGGCGCGTCCATGTTCTCCTCGTTGTTGGGGTAGCGCCGCGCGGCGCGAGGGCGAGTCGTCGTCGAGCGAGGGGTGGTCGGCGTGCGGGTCGTCGTGTCGGTTCGGGTCGTGTTGTCGCGGTCTGTCATCGGTTACGTCGGTGGGGTCGGCGGTCGGTAGCGGTCGGTTCGTGTCGCGGTCGTCGAGCGGTCGGATGCGTGGTGTGCTTCGGATACTACCATCGGATGTCTCCTCACCCGGTTCGACTGCCGAGGAGTACTAATAGTTAATGATTGATAATGATAATATTAGTTAATGACTTAGTTCTGTACGAACGGATATTAGGCCCTAATTTGACACGTGGTAACACATCTAACTGCTTGAGCGGGGTTCGAGCGTCGTCGGTTTCCCCGGCGACCGGGCGTGCCACGCCGTGACGGGGCGTTCCGCGGACACTACGCTTAATCGCGTCCACGCCCGACGACGCACCAACGAATGGCATCCGCGATTGAGATACGCGACCTGACGAAGTCCTACGGCGACGTCCGCGCCCTCGACGGCGTCGACCTCGACGTTCCGGAGGGGTCGTTCTTCGGGCTGTTGGGGCCGAACGGGGCGGGCAAGACGACGTTCATCAACATCCTCGTCGGCCTCGTCCGCAAGACCGGCGGCGAGGCGAGCGTCTTCGGCTACGACGTGGAAGACGACTACCGCGAGGCCCGCGACCGAATCGGCCTCGCGCCACAGGAGTTCAACGTGGACCGCTTTTTCCCCATCCGAGAAGTGCTCGAACACAAG
Source organism: Haloferax sulfurifontis (assembly GCF_014635105.1). Taxonomy (NCBI): domain Archaea; kingdom Methanobacteriati; phylum Methanobacteriota; class Halobacteria; order Halobacteriales; family Haloferacaceae; genus Haloferax; species Haloferax sulfurifontis. The sequence continues at coordinate 39,155 of NZ_BMCI01000007.1, read as the reverse complement.
GCGGGCTACCACGGGATTCCGCACGACGAGGCCGCAGAGCGCGCCGACGAGGTGCTCAAGCGCGTCGGCATCTACGACAAGCGCGACACCCGCTTCGACTGGCTCTCCGGCGGGATGAAACGCCGCTTCATGCTCGCGCGGGCGCTCATCACCGACCCCGACCTGCTCATCCTCGACGAGCCGACCGCCGGGGTCGACGTGCAACTGCGCCACGAACTCTGGGAGACCATCGTCGACCTCAACGACAGCGGGACGACCATCCTCCTTACGACCCACTACATCGAGGAGGCCGAACGCCTCTGCGACGAGGTCGCCATCCTCGACTCCGGCTCCGTCATCGAGGTCGCCAGCCCCGAGGAACTGATGGACCGCGGCACCGACGACATCGTCGTCCAACTCCGCGACCCGCCGACGGCGGTGCCCGACTTCGCGGCCGACGACGACCGCGTCGATGCCGTCGAACTCGACGGCACTCGCCTCGTCGTGACGGCCCAGCAGGGCGGTCTCGTCGCCCCCGACGTGGTGCAGGCGCTCGACCGGCAGGGCCACGAAATCGTCGACCTCGAAATCTCCCGCACGTCGCTCGAAGAGGTGTTCGTCGAGATGACGAGACAGGGCGAGGGCCGCGCCACCGCGGAGGTCGAGCAATGAGCCTCACGAGCCTCGACGTGACCGGCTTTTACGCCCTGCTCCGCCGCGAAGTCCTCCGGTTCGTCCGCCGCCCGCGCAACACGTTCGTCCCGCCGTTTATCACGAACGTGCTGTACTTCTCCGTGTTCGGCGTCATCCTCGGCGAGCGCATCAACGAAATCGCGGGCGTCCCGTACATCCTGTTTATCCTCCCCGGCCTCATCGTCCTCGGAGCCGTCTCCAACGCCTTCGAGAACGCCTCGTTTTCCATCTTCCACGGCCGCTGGAACCGCTACATCGAGGAGGCGCTCACCTCGCCGCTTTCGTACTCCTCGATGGTCGGCGCGTACGTCCTCTCCAGTGCGACCCGCGGGGTGCTCGTCGGCGCGCTCGTCGCCCTCATCGGCGCGTTCTTCACGTCCGTCGGCGTCGCCCAACCGTTCTACCTCGTCGCCTTTATGCTCGTCATCACCCTGCTTTTCGCGGGCCTCGGCGTGGTCGGCGGCCTCTGGGCGGACGACTTCGACGACCTGACGATGATGAACCAGTTCATCCTCCGCCCGCTGGTGTTCTTCGGCGGCGTCTTCTACTCGCTCAACGAGATTCCCGAGACCTTCCAGCAGGCGTCGCTCCTCAACCCGATGGTGTACATGGTCAACGGCGTCCGCTACGGCTTCCTCGGCGTCACCGAGGTGGACCCGAACCTGTCTCTCGGCGTGCTGACGGCGCTCACGCTCGGCGTCGTCGGCCTCAACGTCGTGCTGTTCCGTCGCGGCTACGGGCTGACCGACTGAACCGGTCACGACTCCCGTTTTTCGGTGTCTCGGCGTCGCGGCTTCACTCACGACCCCGACGCGTGCCGACAGTCGTGTCCGAAAGACTGTCTTTTCCAATGACAACTATTTTGACACCGGCTCTAGAACTCTCGTCCGCAGTATGGTATCAAAACCCTCCTCCGCGGCGTCGACGCGGACCGTCTCGGTCCTCGCCCTCGTCGCGGCCGTCCTGGTTGGAGCATTCCTCGCCCCCGTCGTCTACGACGCGGCCGCGCCCACCCCAGACAGGGTCGCGGTCATCTCGGTCGACGGGACCATCACCTCCTACACAGCTGACCAGCTGGAAGAGGACCTCCACGAAGCGCGAGAGAACGAATCGGTAAAGGCGGTCGTCCTGCAGGTCGACAGCCCCGGCGGCTCCGCGGCCGCCTCCGAGCGGATGTACATGGCGGTCAATCGGACCGCCCAAGAGATGCCCGTCGTTTCGAGCGTCCAAGGCGCGGGCGCGTCGGGCGCGTACTACACGATGCTCCCCTCCGAGAGCATCTACGTGACGCCCTCCTCGATAATCGGGAGCGTCGGCGTCCGCGGGTCGGCCCCCATCGGCGGCTCGTCCAACGAGATTCGCACCGGGCCGGACAAGGCCTCGATGACCGTCGACCAACGCGAAGCCCAGATTGAGACGCTGAAACACGCCTTCGTCGGTAGCGTCATGGAGCACCGCGGCGACGAGCTCTCGCTGTCGCGCGAGGAAGTCGCCTACGCGAAGGTCTACACCGGCGCTCGCGCCACGCAGAACGGCTACGCCGACGATATCGGCACGCTCCAGACGGCCATCGACCGCGCCGCCTCCGAGGCCGGCCTCGAAAACTACGAGGTCGTCGAGAAGGAGCCGCCGACCCGCTCGGGAATCATCCTTCTCAGCTCGCAGAACGGCAACTCGACGGTCGTCGTCGACGAGAGTCCCATGGGCTACGACGGCGTTCGCGCCCCGCAGTTCCTGATGGTGTACGGACAGGTGCAGTACGAAGACGAGGTGATCGGCAATGTCTCAGCGTAACCTACTCCGCGGGGCGGCCGTCTTCGCGGTCGCGCTCGCCCTCATCTTGGTCGGGGCCGCGGTGGCACCCTACGCCGTCCAACTCGGCGGCAACGACTCGGCAGACACCCAAAACGCCGCGAAACAGGCGTTCGACGCGGACGAACTCGTCGCCACGCCCGGCCCCGAATCGGGCGAGGTGGCGATGGACTCGAACGCCGCGCCGAAGACCGTCCTCATCGACGTGGCCCACCAAAACGACGTGAGCGAGTCCGACGTGCAACCGCTCGTCGACGCCCTCGTCGCCAACGGCCATCAGGTGAAGTACCTCACCCGCGAGGACGCCCAGCGGGACTTCAACGCCTCGCTCCGGCGGGCCGACGCCTTCGTCGTCGTCAACCCCGAACGGCCGTACACCAGCGACCAGCTCGACGGCCTCCGGTCGTTCGAAGACGCCGGCGGTCGCGTCGCCCTCCTCGGCGACCCGCAGTCCGCGGGCACGACGAGCATCCTCGGTCTCATCACCGTCTCGGTGTCGTCCGGGACCACCGGCGGCGACGCCGGCCTGACCTCCGACTACGGGGTCTCGTTCGGCTCCTCGTCGCTGTACAACATGCACGACTACTACCTCAACTACGAGAACGTCTACGCCGCGCCCGAGGGCGACACCGCCCTGACCGAGGGCGTCGACGAGGTCGTGTTCCGCGACGCCGCGCCGCTTTCGATTTCGGACGACAGCGTCTCGCCGGCGCTCGTCTCCGGCGGCGAGACCCGCGTCGAGTCGGTTCGCAAGACCGGCCCGTACACGGTCGCCGCCCAGAGCGAGACGGTCGTCGCCATCGGCGACGCCGACTTCCTCGCGCCCGAGTCGGCCTACGAGGCCGACAACGAGGTGCTCGTGGGCAACCTCGCGGACTTCCTCGTCTCCGGTGACAAGGAGTCCGGCGCGCCCGAACCGGCCACGCCCGAAGCCGGCGCCCCGGCCGGTCCGGCACCGGGTTCGACAACGGGCTCGGCACCCACCCGAGGAACCACGCCCACGCCGGCGTAACTGCGTCGCCCCGACGCGACCGAAGCCGGCCGCCGGCGTTCCCGTCTCGAACTCGACTTTTTTGTCACTCGCCTCCGAGCGACCGCTGAGCCGCCGTCAGGCGTCGTCGCCGCCGTCGGCGACCCTGTCGGCGATGCGGTCGGCGTCGGCGTCGTCGGCCGCGCGGCTTCGCTCGACCAGCCGCGCGAGGATGTCCGCCGAGACGCCGGACACGTCGCCTGCCTGAATACCCCACAGCGTCGCGTAGAGGCCGCCGAGTTCGACCAGTTCGTCGTGGGTGCCCGATTCGACGACTTCGCCCTCGTCGAGGACGACGATGGCGTCGGCGCGGCGAACCGTCGAGAGCCGGTGGGCGATGACGAGCGTCGTCCGACCCGCCGAGAGCCGGTCGAGCGCGCGCTGGATGAGCAGTTCGGTCTCGGTGTCGACGGCGCTGGTCGCCTCGTCGAGGACGAGAATCTGCGGGTCTTGGAGCATCGCGCGGGCGATTGAGAGCCGCTGGCGCTGGCCGCCCGAGAGCTTCACGCCGCGCTCGCCGATGCGGGTGTCGTAGCCGTCGGGGAGCCGCGAGACGAACTCGTGGGCCTCGGCGGCCCTCGCGGCCGCGACCATCTCCGCCTCGGTCGCGTCGAACGCCCCGTACAGGAGGTTCTCCCTGACCGTGCCGTCGAAGAGGTACACGTCCTGACTCACGTAGCCGATGGCCTCGCGGAGGTCCCGGATTCGAACGTCGCGCACGTCGCGGCCGTCCACGCGGACCGCGCCGCCCGCGGGTTCGTAGAGCCGGAGGAGGAGCTTTGCGACGGTGGATTTCCCCGCGCCCGTGGGGCCGACGAGCGCGACGGTGTCGCCCGGTTCGGCCGCGAACGAGACCTCGCGGAGCACCTCGCGGCCGGTCGCGTAGGCGAACGACACGCGGTCGAACTCCACGCGACCGGCGACCGCGTCGAGGGCGGCGGCGGCGGGCGCGTCGCGGACGACGGCCTCGCGGTCGGCCAGCCCGAAGATGCGCTCGCCCGAGGCGCGGGCGTTCTCGTAGGAGTTGACGATGCGGCCCGCGCCGGACAGCGGGTCGATGAACCGCTGGGTCATGAACAGGAACGTGACGAACTCGCCGACGAGCAGGTCGCCGGTGAAGGGCCCGGGCGGGCCGAAGATGAGCCAGACGCCGCCGATGGCGAACGTGGCGGCGAACGCGACGCCAGCGAGGAGTTCCATCGACGGCTGGTAGAGGTAGTCGAGCCTGACGACCGCGAGGGCGCGCCGGTAGTAGTCCATGGAGGCGTCGGCGACGCGGTCGGTCTCGTAGTCCTCGGTCGCCGAGGCCTTGATGACCTCCATCCCCGAGACGTTGTTCTCGATGCGGGTGTTGAGCGCGCCGACGCTCTCGCGGAGCGCGCGGTACAGCGGCCGAATCGTCCGCATGAACCAGACGGTGAAGACCGCGAGTAGGGGGACGGCCACGAGCGTGACGACCGCGAGCTGGGCGTTCAGGTAGAACAGCACGCCCGCGATGCCGACGACGGCGACGACCAACTGGAGGCCGCCCGAGAGCGTGCTGTCGAGGAACGTCCGCAGGTTTCGCACGTCGCTGTTGAGAATCGACAGCACCTGTCCGGTCTGTTTGTCGTCGAAGAAGGCCATGTCGAGGCGCTGGAGCGCGTCGTAGGTGTCGACCCGGACGGCGTGCTGGACGCGGTTCGAGTAGACGGCGAGGCCGAGACCCTGCACCCACGAGAGCGCGACGCCGCCGACGAACGCCCCGATGACGAGCCAGAAACTCAGCCAGAACTGCCCGGAGACGGTCGTCGGTAACCACGTCGACGGGACCAACGGGAGGGCGTACGCCGTGTTTCTGAAGAACACCGCGTCGATGGCGACCCCGAGGACGAGCGCCGGCACGACCGCGATGAGTCGCCCCAAGACGCTCGCCAGTAGCCCGACGACGAACCACGCGAGGTTCTCGCGTCCGTACTCGGCGAACAGGCGGACCATCGGGTCGCGCCCGGCTTGGTGGCTCACTTACCTGAGGTAAGCGTCCAGCGGCTATGACGTGCGCGGTCGGGGTGATTCGCGTCGTCGCCGTCGGCCCGGCGCTCTCTTCTCGCGCCGTCGGCCCCCGCGTCCCCGCGCGAGTGAACAGCGATAAGACCCTCACGCGCCGAGTCGGATTCATGCGCCAATTCATCGTCATCGGCCACGACGCGCCGACGACGCCCGACTTCTCGCTCGACGACATCGCGGGCGGGGCCGGCCGCCTCGACGTGCTCTGCCGCTGTGTCAACTCCGCGTTCTTCCTCTCACACGACATCCGCGAGGACGTTCGGGTCCACCTCGTCCTCGGCGACGAGTACACCGTCCGCTTCGAGGGCTCGGAACTCCGCCGACTCAACCCCGACGAGCGCTCCACCGCCGCCCTGATTCGCAAGGCGCTCGAAAAGCGCGAGGAGGCCATCGGCCACATGCCCGCCGAGTCGTCACCGGGGGTCTCAATCCGCCGGATGGGCTTCGAGACGACGCTGGAGGAGGCCGCCCGCGACGCGACCGTGGTCGAACTCCACGAGGACGGCGACCCCGTGGTTCAGGTCGAACCGCCCGAGAACCCGCTTTTCGTCCTCTCGGACCACCACGACTTCACCGACGAGGAGGCCGAGTTGCTGGCGGCCGCCGCCGACGAGCGGGTCCGCCTCGGCCCCGAGATTCTCCACGCCGACCACTCGATTACGGTCGCACACAACTACCTCGACACCGCGGGCTATTCGCGGTACTGAGTCGGGGTCGGCGGTGTGTCACGCCGTCTGACGGTGGCCCACAATCACAACTGTTAAACGCGACGGTGGCTTGCCTCAAAATGCGGGCCGGTGGGGTAGCTTGGTATCCTTCGGCCTTCGGGTGGCCGTAACCTCAGTTCGAATCTGAGCCGGCCCATATTCTCCCCACCTTTCACGACCCACGAGCGACAGCCAGTGGCCTGAAAGGTGTGGGAGATTTCACCCGGCGAAGATTCGAATCAGGGAACGAACGAAGTGAGTGACCGTGGTTCGAATCTGAGCCGTACTCGCGAACGAAGTGAGCGGGTGCTTGCGACGAGCGAAGCGAGTCACAGTGGCCCATTTCTACCCCTTTCAACGCCAACGAGCACCGCGTAGCGTGTGTGAGTCCACCCGAAACAGTTGTCTGGACGACTGAAGATTCGAACGCCCGAGCGACAGCGAGGGACGTTCGAATCTGAGCCGGCACCTGTACCGAAACCACCTGAGTTTAGGACGGTATCTGTGAACGAGCGTCACTGCCGAGTCGCTGGTGAGACAGTCGCACAGCTGAGTCAACGAAACACTGTTTCACTCGCGACGCCCCCACTCGCGCCCAAGAACCGAAGCAATTATCTATTTTAGGCGGGCCTAAAAAACTATGGAGCACGACGAGACGCCACGGACGGAACTGACGCGGCGCGACTACGTGAAGTACGGCGGCGCGGCCGTCGGCGGCGGATTGCTCGCCGGCTGTACCGGGGGAAGCGGTGCAGAGACGACGGACGCCGAGACCGAGTCCGCGACCGAGACGGCCACGGAAACGGAGACGGAGACGCCCGCGGACAGTTCGTACTCGGTGACGATGTCGCCGGTCGGCACCGTCGAGTTCGACGAACCGCCCCGGAGCATCTTCACGCGGCTTTCCCACCACGCGGGGATGGCGTTCGCGCTCGGCCGCGGCGACGACGTGAACGCGGTCAACGGGCCGGCGTACTACGACGCGACGTGGAAGCAGTTCACGGCGCGGCTCCCCGGCGTCGAGGTCGACTGGGCGGACCTGTACCCCTCGTGGGAGACGAGCAAGGAGAAGCTGTACGAACTCGACAGCGACGTGCATCTGGCCGACCCGGCGTGGGTCGTCCAACTCGAACAGTGGGGCATGGCCGACATCGAGGAGGTCGCCGACAACATCTCGCCGTGGTTCGGGAACTCGCTGAGCGGCCGTCACGCGTCGCCGACCGACGAGTGGACCGGCGACTACGAGTACTACACGCTGTGGGAGCAGTTCGAGAAGGTCGCGCAGGTGCTCAGAGAGGAGGAACGCTACGAGGCGCTCGCGGCCGTCCGCAACGACCTGCTCGCCACCATCGAGGAAGGGCTTCCGCCGGAAGACGAGCGCCCGAGCGTCGTGTTGCTCACCGCGTCCGACATCGAAGGCCAGATTTGGGCGTACACGGTCGGCAACCCCGGCTTTATGACCTCGCACATCCGGCCGCTCGAACCGCACGACGCGTTCGAGGGCTCTATCGAGTCCGGGTCGACCGTCGACTTCGAGGCGCTGTTGGAGGCCGACCCCGACGTGGTCCTCTTCCTGAGCGGGATGCAACCGAACGTCAGCATGAACGACCTCCGGGCGACGCTCGAAGCCGACCCCGTCGCCGCGGAGATTTCGGCGGTCCGGAACGGCCGCGTCTACCCGCAGGGCGCGCGCTATCAGGGGCCGATTCTCAACCTCTTCCAACTCGAGATGAGCGCCAAGCAGTTCTATCCCGAGACGTTCGGCGAATGGCCGACCTCGGACGGCGGCCCGTACCCCGAAATCCCCGTGGACGAACAGCTGTTCGACCGCCAGCACGTCGCCGACATCATCAACGGCGACTTCTGAGCGGCGGTCGCCCACGCCGCACCGACGGCCCCGCCAACCGGCCCCGCATTCTCCGTCGCCGCCCGACACAAGAGATTTGTGCCGTCCTCGACTCCACCAGCTAGACAGATGACGGACCGACCCGCGGTCGACCGCCGGGCGTTCCTCGCCGCGCTCGGGAGCGCCGGCGTCGGGTCGCTCGCCGGGTGTTCTGCCCTCGGCGGCGACTCGGCCGAAACCACCAGCACCGCCGCCCCGACCGAGCGCGTCGACGACGACGTCGCCCGCGACCTCGCGGCGCGGTTCGCGCCGACGCTCTACTTCGAGGCCGACGAGACGTGGTTCCCGACGGACCCTCGGTCGTACGCGAGCGACCGAGACGGCGAGACGGTCGTCGACGGCTTCGACGCGCTCGACGGCTATCACGCGACCCAGCGGGAGACCGGCGAGCGAGCACCGGAGCCGACGGTGTTCTACAACGTGGTCGGCTACGAGGGGTCGTCACTGACGGCGGTGCAGTACTGGTTCTACTCGGTGTTCGACCAGTTCACGACGAACTTCCATTGGCACGATTGGGAGGTCCTGCACGTCTTCGTCGACACGGCGGACGACGAGCCGGTCCCGCAGTTGTACGTCGCGAGTTCCCACTCGCGGTCGGTGCCGAACAACGAATTTCTCGACCCGGACCCCGCGCGCCCGCCGCGGGTGCTTTCGGAACTCGGGTCGCACTCCAGCGCGCTGTCGCTCAACGACCGGGCCGACCGGTTCCAGCGGCTCCCGACGGGCGGGACGTTCGCGGACATCACGAACCGGGCGTTCGACCGCATCGAGGACGCCGCGGAGATTCCAATCGCTTACGGGCTCCCGCGAGACGAGGGCGCGCGCCTGCCCTACGTCGTTCCGGAACTCGACGGCGCGCCGGTGTACGAAGACGAGCGGCTCCCGTCGGTCACGCGCGACGCCCTCGTCGGCGAGGCGCTCACGGTGCGGTCGTTCGACGCGCTGTCGTCGCCGCCGACGGACCTCCCGGCGCGGTCGACGGGGCTGGTGTTCGCCCCCGAGACGGCCGGCGACAGCGACGCCGACGCTGACGCCAATGCCGACGCCGACGCTGACGCCGATGCCGACGCCGACGCTGACGCCGATGCCGACGCCGACGCTGACGCCGACATCGAGTACGCGCTCGTCCCCGCGGGCGAAGTCGAGCACATCGCCGCGTTCACCGGGCCGCAACTGAGCTTCGAGTTCGCGGTCCCGGGCTTCGTCGAGGACGCGATTGCGAGCCACCTCACGACGACGAGCGCGCCGTGGAGTCAGTCGCGCTACGCCGACCCTGCGGCCGACATCACCGACCCGACCCACCGGAGCGCCCTCGCCGAGCGATACGACGTCGTCGACGAGCCCTCGACGCTCAACACGCTTTTCGTCCGGGTGACGGAGGCCGTCACCGACGCGGACGCGCCGGACGGCGAGGGCGTGACGACCCGCGAGTCGGGCGTCGAATCCGTCCTCCTCTTGGAGAGCGACCCCGAGGCCGCGCCGACGTTCGGCGGTCTCGGCGTCCTCCGAGGCGTACCCGCGGGCGAGCACCGACTCACGGTCAACGGCGCGGGGGCGGCTCCCCACAGCGAGACGGTTCGCGTCGGTGACGCGGGGTCCGGGCCGGCGTCCGCGACGGAGACTGAATCGTCATCCGGCGACGGCGACGGAGAAACGGTCACAACCGCGGGGGTGGACGGCGAAATCCCGCTCGTCGCGCGGGAGTCGGCGACGAAAGTCGAGGTCGACGCCGACGGGACCGACCGCGACCTGGCGGCGCTCGCGCTCGAAGACGATTTCGGCGGCCGACTGTACGACGCGCCGCTGTCCGGGCCGGACGCCGTCTACGTCCACCGCGGCGGCGCGTACACCGTCGAGGTCCGCGACAGCGACGACGAACTCGGCGCGTTCCGGGTGAACCCCGACCCCGTGAACGGAGAGTCGGATTCGGACGGCGACGCCGCGCCCGACCCGATTCCGAGCGTCCGCATCGACGAGCCGCGGACCGGGAAGGCGTCGCTTTCGACGTTCCTCGCAGACATCTCCGCGGAGACGGCCGCGGCGGTCGCGGCGGTCGACGACGACAGTGACGGCGCTGACGATTCGGACGACTCGGCGGAGACGGACACTCCGAACGACTCGACGGGAACTGCGGCGAACGGCGGACGAGAGAACGCGGTTCGCGGGCTGGCGCAGGCGCTCGACTCGGTCGCGGAGGCCGCACGCAGAGCCGCCGAACGCGCCGAGGCGGGCGACCGCGGACGGGCGGACGAGAGCCTCGACACCGTCGCCGCGCGACTCGAACGCGTGGCCGAGCGGCTGGCCGCGGCTCGCGGGGAGCTTCCGGGGTCGCTCTCGCGGGCGACCGACCGGCGACTCGAACAGGCGCGGCGGCGCTCCGAGCAGGCCCGCGCGGCCGACACGCTCTGAGTCAGTAGTTCGCGCGGCCGATACGCTCTGAGTGGTGAGTGGATAGGTCGCGTAGCCGACCGGCCGCGAACGCGTCGCTCGCCGGTCGAATATACGCAAAATGTGAGTTATCGTTCTGCCGCGAAACGCGGCGTACTAAATTAGTTTAAAGGCGCGTGAGGTTCGTCGCGCGGGGGCCCTTGGGGGCCTGCTCGATGTCGAACTCAACATCCGTGCCTTCTTCGAGGTCCGGGCCGCCGATGTCTTCCATGTGGAAGAACACGTCGTCGTCAGCATCGTCCGTCGAAATGAAACCGTAGCCGCCAGTGTCGTTGAAGAAATCAACGTTTCCTTTCGCCATTGCTTTTGAACACACACGCCCTTTACGGATAAGACTTGTGAGGGTCGTGCTGTCATGGGGGTCATTTTATTGACTCTTTTTCTGAATCGTCGGTGTTTGTAGACGAATGTTCTGGTATGTCGGTTCTCCTCCGCACTCGCCCCGAGGTTCGTCGCCGATTCCGCGATATCCTGTGGTATCGGCAGTTCTGCGCTCGGACGCGTCTGCCCCCAGCCGACGAGGCTTTACGCGTGGCCGGTCGGTCTCCGACACCGTGGATGCTAACGACGTTCGTCGGAAGTGGGCAGACCGGTCGGGAGAGTTCTCCCCGGAGTACTACGCGTACTACGGGCCGAACGAGACGAGCGAGTCGATTCGGCGCGTCTTCGAGGAGCGTCTCGACCCCTCGGCGTCGATTCTCGAACTCGGCTGTGGCCCCGGTCGGCACCTCTCGCACCTCCGCGAACACGGCTTCGAGAACCTCCACGGCGTCGACATCAACCCCGACTGCTTCGAGGTGATGGCCGACGCCTACCCCGACCTCGCCGACTGCGGGACGTTCTACGCCGACGCAATCGAGGCGGTCGCCGAGGAGTTCTCTCCGGGGCAGTTCGACGCCGTCTACTCCGTCGAGACGCTCCAGCACGTCCACCCCGACGACGCGTGGGCGTTCGAGGCGGTCGCTCGAAGTGCGAGCGACTACGTCGTCACCGTCGAAAACGAGGGCGACCGGTCCGTCCCGCCCGAGGACCGCGGCGTCAACGACGAGGAGTACGACTTCCCGTTGTACTACCGCGACTGGGCGGCCGTGTTCACGCAGTTCGGCTTCGAACAGGTCGCCCGCGAGTACGGCGACCGCGACACGCTCCGGGTGTTCCGCCGGACCGAGTGAGGCCGCGAGCGCGGCCGCTCCGCGCTCACCTCAGAAGCCGCCGTAGCGGAGATACACCATATCGGCGATGAGGACGAGTTGGAACAGCCCCTGCACGCCGCCGAGTATGGCGTTCTGTTTTCCGATGGCGGAGATGACGCCGGGGTCCGGGTCGTCGGAGGTCATCTCGAAGTACATCCGTATCTCGCCGGGCATCAGGAAGCCGAAGCCCTGCACCGAGAGGACGGTGACGACCGCCAGCGCGACGATGATGGCCGGGGTCGTCATCTGAAAGTCGCCGATGGTGGTCGCGACCCACGCGAGCGACCCGACGGTGGCGACGGCGAAGACGACCTGCCAGCGCCGGTCGCGCCACGCGTTCAGCCGACGCCCGAGCAGGAGGAGCGTCGGAATCAGGTTCGCGGCGGTGAACAGCGCGAGCCACGGTTCGGCGTGGGGAAACACCCCGAGTCGCTGGGCGAGCGTGATGCCGCCCGCGATGGTGACGAGCGCCATCGACGGGAGGAAAAACGCGGTCTTCGGCGTGAGGCGCTCGAACACCGCGGCGCTCTGTTCGTCGGTCAGCCCGCCGATGACCGGCCCGAGAATCGCCCCCATGAACAGGTCGGTGCCCGTCCACAGCAGGCCCGCCATGACGTGGACGAACGTGTGTTGCTGGAGCGACCCGACCGTCACCGCGTACGCGAGTGCGACCACCGAGACGGCGACGATGCCACCCGCAAAGGCCGGGTTCGCCCGTCGTGCCATGCCCCCGATTGTCCCACCAATCGTTGCCCTGTGTTGGCTCATCACGTTCGAGACGTGTACTGTCGGTGATAAAACCGGCGACGGACGCACTTATCCCCCTCTAACTCCCACCCTCCGACCATGACTGACGCCCTCTCGTTCGATATCACGAGCGTCGACGACGTCGCGGCCAACCGCGACGAGGTCGTCGCCGCGGTCGAGGCCCACGCGGGGACCATCGCGCGCGAGCTCGCCATCCTCCAGGGCGGCGACTACGGCCAAGAGACGTTCAAGACGCGCCGCGGGACGTGGACGCTCAAGTACGAGGCGGGCGCGCTCCAGTACCTCCGGTTCAAGGGGAAGTCGGGCGGCGAGACGTACGTCGTCTCGACCAAACAGCCCCCGGAGCCGAAGGCGCTCGGAACGGCGATGCAGGACTACCCGGCGTTCGTGGAGGCGTACAACGACCACGTCGAGTCGCTCGACGGCGTCCTCGACGACGTGCCGACGGAGTTCCCCGCGGTGACGACGACCGAGGAAATCGTCGCCCAGCGGGACCAACTCGTCTCGACCATCCGCGAGGTGGCCGACACCATGGCGGGCGAACTCAACCGCTTCGACGGCGAGTACGGCACCTTCACCCAGCGGGTCGGCGGCACCCGCTGGGAGCTGAAGTGGGACGGCCCGCGGGCGTCGTACCTGCGCGTCGGCGGCGAGGGCGGCATCTACCTGCTGTCGCAGTACGAACCGCCCGCCGCGCCCGACGTGCGCGAACTCGCCGGCGACTTCGTCGCGTTCGTCGAGGCGTACAACGAGTACGTCGACGACCTCGAAGCCGACCTCGCGACCGTCTCGTTCGACGACGCTGGGTAGCGGGGTATCGCGACGCTTTTGGAAACACCGCCGCCACGTGAAGCCATGAGCGACGACGACCTCGCGTGGGAGACCACCGACACGCGAATCGACTACTCGTGTCCCGGCTTCGACATCCGCATGGACGACGTTCGGCTCCCCGACGGCACCGAGACGGACTTCCACTACGTCGACGAGCCGGCGGCGGTCGTCGTCCTCCCCTTCACGCCCGACGGCAACGTGGTCGTCATCGACGAGTGGCGACAGGCCGTCGGCCGGACGAACCGCGGCCTCCCCGCCGGCGGCACCGAACCTGACGACGACGACTACGCGGCGGCCGCCCGGCGCGAACTCGCCGAGGAGACCGGCCACGAGGCCGAATCGGTCGAGCCGCTCGTGACCGTCGAACCGTCCAACGGCATCGCCAACTCGGTCCACCACTACTTCCTCGCGCGCGGGTGCGAGCCGAGCGCCGACCAGAACCTCGACTTCAACGAGAGCATCCGCCCGACGACGGTCGACTACGACGACCTCACGCGGGCCGTCCTCGCGGGCGAGGTCCGCGACGCGCGGACGGTCCTCGGCGTGCTCTACTACGAACTCGCCGGCGAGTAGTCGGCCCGTGCGCGTCCGGTCGCGTTGTGCCCGGTCGCTCGCGTCGCGTTCGCCCCTCGAACCCCGTTCCGAGGCGAGAAGGATTTTGACGCCGGCGCTCCAACTGGTCGCCTGTGGCTACTACGACGCGCCTCCCTGACCTCGCTCGGTCCTTCCTCGCGGCGATCGCCCTCGGCGGCGGCGGTCTCGTCGTCGGAACGATACTCGTCGTCATCACGCAGTTCGCGGCGGTGAGCGCGGGCGTCGAACTGACGCCGCTCGCGCTCATCGTCATCTCGCTCGTCCTCTTGCAGGGCATCGCCTTCGGCGGCGTCGCCCTCGTCTACAGCCGGTACCGCGGCCTCGACCGCTCGTACTTCGGCGTCTCCGTCCCGTCGCTCCGCGACGTCGTCGCGGTCGTCCTCGGCTACGTGACCGCGCTCGCCGCGGCGTTCGTCGGCGCGTTCCTCGTCTCGACGTTCGGCGTCCAAGCGGGGTCGAACCAGGTGACCGAAATCGCCGCGCAGGACCCCGAGGTGCTGTTGCTCCTCGTCCCGGCGTCGTTCCTCCTCATCGGCCCCGGCGAGGAACTGCTGTTCCGCGGGGTCGTCCAGAACCGCATCCGCGAGTCGTTCGGCCCGGTGCCGGGTATCGCCCTCGCCAGCGCCATCTTCGCCGCGATTCACTACGTCGCGCTGACCGGCGGCGCGGGCGGCCGACTCGTCACCATCGGCATCCTGTTCCTCCCGAGCGTCGTCTTCGGCACGGCGTACGAACTGACCGACAACATCGCCGTCCCGGCGCTCATCCACGGCGCGTACAACGCGACGCTGTTCTCGCTGGCGTACCTCGTGTTCAAGCTCACCGAGATGAACCCCGGCGGGGTTCCGACCGGCCTGCTGTTCTGAGCGGCCGGGGATACCAGCCTTTTTCCTTCGCTGGCCCCTCGAACAGACGTGTTCTTCTCCACACTCGTGTCGGTAGTCGAGGGACTCGTCCCGGCGGCCGTCACGGGCGATATGCTCGTCGTCTTCGCGCTCATTCTCCTGTCTCTCGTCTTGTTCGCCACCGAGTGGCTCCCCATCGACGTGACCGCCATCGTGGTGATGGTCCTCCTGATGATGCTGGAGCCGTGGACGCAGATTTCGCCGCGAGAGGGCCTGTCTGGGTTCGCCAGCCCCGCGACCATCACCGTGCTGGCGATGCTCATCCTCAGCACGGGCGTCAACCGGACCGGCGTCGTCCAGCAAATCGGGCGGAAGATGGCCGAGTTCGCCGGCACCAGCCGCACGAAGCAACTCGCCGCGACGATTGGCGTCACCGGCCCGGTGTCGGGATTCATCAACAACACGCCGGTCGTGGCCATCCTCGTCCCGGTCGTCGTCGACCTCGCGCACAAGGGCAAGACCTCGCCGTCGAAGCTCCTCATGCCGCTTTCGTTCGCCTCGATGCTCGGCGGCACCCTGACGGTCATCGGCACGTCGACGAACATCCTCGCCAGCGACATCGCGGCCCAACTCGGACAGGAGTCGCCCGGTCTCGGCCTCCACGCCTTCGGCATGTTCGAGTTCACCAAGCTCGGGGTCATCGTCTTCGCGGTCGGCGCGGTCTACCTCATGACGGTCGGTGTGCGCCTGATTCCCAAGCGGGTGCCCGCCGAGGACGACCTCGTCGAGGAGTACGCGCTCCAGGAGTACCTCGCCGACGTGGTCGTCCCCGCGGACTCGTCGCTCATCGGGCAGACCGTCCAAGAGGCGCTCGGCGACGACGACCTCGACATCGACGTGCTACAGCTCATCCGCTACGGCGAGCAGTTCCTCGAACCGCTGGCCCGCAAGGAGATTCACGAGAACGACACGCTCCGGCTCCGCACGAACCGGGAGACGCTCGAACGAATCATGCGCTCGGAGGGGCTCACGTTCGTCGGCGGCCCCCGCTCGGAGAGCGAACTTCACCCGGGCGAAGAAGAGCCGGTCATGGTCGAGGTCGTCGTCCCCTCGGGCTCGTTCCTCGTCGGCGAGAGCCTCGCCAGTTCGACGTTCCGACAGCGCTACGACGCGAACGTGCTCGCCTTTCGGACCCGCGGGAAGGTCGTCCGCGACCGGTTCGAGGACATCGACATCCGCGTCGGCGACACGCTCCTCGTGCAGGCCCCGCCCGACAGCCTCACGCGCCTCGTCCAAAACGAGGACTTCATCGTCGCCCACGAGTTCGACGACGTCGACTACCGAACCGAGAAAACGCCGTTCGCCGTCGCCATCATCGCCGGGGTCGTCGCGCTCCCGGCGTTCAACGTCCTCCCCATCGTCGTCTCGGCGCTCGGCGGTGTCGTCGCGATGATTCTCACCGGCGTCCTCAAGCCGAACGAACTGTACAAATCGGTCGAGTGGAACGTCATCTTCCTGCTCGCGGGCGTCATCCCGCTCGGCGTCGCGCTCCAACAGACGGGTGCCGCGGCGCTCCTCGGCGACGCCGTCGCCTCGACAGCGACGGTCCTCCCCGCAATCGGCGTCCTGTGGGTGTTCTATCTCGCGACCGGGTTGCTCACGAGCGTCATCTCGAACAACGCGAGCGTCGTGCTCATGATTCCGGTCGCCGCCAGCGCCGCCCAATCAATCGGGGCCAACGCGTTCTCGTTCGTCCTCGCCGTGACGTTCGCGGCGTCGACGGCGTTCATGACGCCCGTCGGCTACCAGACGAACCTGTTCGTCTACGGTCCCGGCGGCTACAGGTTCTCCGACTTCCTCCGCGTCGGCGCGCCCCTGCAGTTGCTCCTGTCGGTCGTCACCGTGGCCGGCATCGCCTTTTTCTGGGGCGTCGGCGCGTAGGCGCGTCCTCTCGGCGCGCGAGCCGGCGGAAAAACGTTCGTCGGGCGCTCGTTCGCGCGCCGGTCGTCTGTCGTCGGTCAGTTCGGGCGGTCGTCGTCGCCGCCGTCGGCCCGCATCGACCGGTTGGGGGCCGAAGCCGCGGGCGTCGCGGTTTCGCGGCCCGGTGCGCCGCCGGCCGCGCGCCCGGATTCGAACCGCGCGACGAGCGATTTGAGCTGTTGTGCGCGCTCCGACAGCGACGAGGACGACGCCGCAATCTGCTGGGTCGCCGCCGTCTGTTCTTCGGCCGCGGCGGAGACGTTCTGCGCCTCGGACGCCGTCCGGTCGCTGAGGTTCGTTATCTCGTCCATCATCGTGACGACCTCTTGGGTCGACTGCGCCTGCTCGTCGGTGGCGCTACTGATAGACTGGATGGAGTCGTTGCTGTCTTCGATTTTGTGGACGATTTCCTCGAGCACGTCGACGGTCTCGCCGACGGTCTCGCGGCTGGCTTCGACCTCGGCCTGCGTCTCGAAGGTGTCCTCGGCGACGTTCTCGGTCGACTGCTCGATGTCGCCGATGAGCGAGTCGACCTCCTGGGTCGCCTCGGCGGTCTCCTCCGCGAGCGTCTTCACCTCGCTGGCGACGACGGCGAACCCCTCGCCCGCGTCGCCCGCGCCCGCCGCCTCGATGGAGGCGTTGAGCGCGAGGATGCTCGTCTTCTCGGCGATGTCGTCGATGAGGTCGACGACCTCGCTGATCTGGGTGACCGACTGCTGGAGGTCTTCGACCTCCGTGACGGTCTCGGTCGACCGCGACTCCAACTGCTCCATCTTCTCGATGGTCGAGCTGGCGGCCTCCTGGCTCTCCTTGGCGCGCCCGACGGTCTGTTGGGACTGCCGCGCGATTTCCTCGGACGACGAGGCGATCTCCTCGATGGTCGCAGAGAGGTTGCTCAGTTCGGACTCGGCGGCGTTGAGGTTCCGGTGTTGCGTCTCGTTGCCCGCCGAAATCTCCTCGATGCTGTTGGCCACGTCCGTGCTCGTCGTCTTCACGGCGTCCGCGCTCGCGGTGACCTCGGAGCTCTCGTCGTCGACCTGCTCGGCGAACGTCTGTATCTGGACGATGACCGAGTCGATGGCCTCCAGCATTTCGTTGAACCCGCGGCCGATGCGACGCATCGCGTCGTTGTCGCTCTCGGCGTCGACGCGGACGGTGAGGT
The DNA here is from genome assembly GCF_014635105.1 of Haloferax sulfurifontis. Taxonomy (NCBI): domain Archaea; kingdom Methanobacteriati; phylum Methanobacteriota; class Halobacteria; order Halobacteriales; family Haloferacaceae; genus Haloferax; species Haloferax sulfurifontis. The sequence goes on along the minus strand of NZ_BMCI01000007.1, from coordinate 21,161 downwards.
CGCCGTCGGCGGCCGTCTGCATCGCGTCGCCGTAGCTCTCGGCCTGCCGTTCGAGGTCCGTCGTGAGCGCGTCGAGTTCGCGCCGCCGGGTCTCGGCGTCGTCGACGAGCTCTTTCATGTCCGCGACGATGGCGAGCGTCGCGGTGCCGCCGATGGCGAAGACGGCGACCGTGGCGGTCATGAGCGGCGAGGTCACGAGGTTGAATATCTCGGTGTAGAAGCCGAGTTTCTCCATCGTGAGGCTGACCATCCACAGAATCGCCAGCACGGAGGCGAACGCGTACGTCAGCCAGAACGACGCTTCCGCGTCGGTGTCGCGGTAGTTGAGCCACGCCAGCACCGCCGCGCCGATGAACCCGAGGGTTCCGATTGCGTCGAACAGCGCGTCGATTATCACGAGGCGTCACCGCCCTTGATGACGTTTTTCCGGCGGAGGTACGCCGCCGCGAAGAACGTCACGCCCGCGAGTCCGATGCCGAACGAGTGCTCGACGAAGTTGAATACTGACCCGAGGAACAACGCCTCGACGTTCGTGGCTACGATACCGACCACGAGGAGGACGTACCCCGCGGCGAACAGTCTGGTCTCTTTCCTGTACTGCGTGATAACCGGTATTAGCCCGACGAGGGCGACGGCGAGCGCGGTTACTTCGAGTGGTGATAAGTCGGCTAACATCTATCCTCTCGGTTGAGCTAATCACGTTGTAAACTGTTCGCCCAAAAAATCACGTTTGACATCTCTCGTGTATATTACCTGGGACATTTCACGGAATGCAGTGGTATAGTTTCGTGCGTCCATTTTTCGGCCGGGGACCGGCCCGCGAACGCAACCCTTACCGCCGCGCTCGGGAAACGCCACTCCATGCGCGACCACTTCGAACTCCGCGACGGGGACCTCGCCGGCCGCATCGGCCGCCTTTCGGTCCCGCGTGCGGGGGTCACCGTCGAGACGCCGGCGCTCCTGCCGGTCGTCAACCCGAACATCGACACGATTTCGCCCGCGCGACTGGAATCCGAGTTCGGCGCGGACATCCTCATCACCAACTCCTACATCATCAAGACGAACGAGCACCTCCGCGAGGAGGCGCTGGACGTGGGCCTCCACGAGATGCTCGACTTCCACGGGGCCATCATGACCGACTCGGGGTCGTTCCAGCTCGCCGAGTACGGCGAAATCGACACGACGACCGAGGAGATTCTCCAGTTCCAGCGCGACATCGGCACCGACATCGCCACGCCGGTCGACATCCCGACGCCGCCGGACGTGGCCCGCGAGCAGGCCGAGACGGACCTCGAAATCACCAGGCAAGCTCTCGCCGACGCCGAGGCGGCCGACACGGGCGAGATGCTCGTCAACGCGCCCGTTCAGGGGTCGACCTACCCGGACCTCCGCGAGGAGGCCGGCCGCCACGCCGACGCGACCGACCTCGACGTGTTCCCCGTCGGCGCGGTCGTGCCGATGATGAACGCCTACCGCTACGACGACATGGTCGACGCCGTCGCGGCCGCCAAACGCGGTCTCGGCGTCGACGCCCCGGTCCACCTGTTCGGCGCGGGCCACCCGATGATGCTCGCGCTCGCCGTCGCGCTCGGCTGTGACCTGTTCGACTCCGCCGCCTACGCCCTCTACGCCCGCGACGGCCGTTATCTCACGGTTCGCGGGACTGAACACCTCGAAGACCTCGAGTATCTCCCGTGTACCTGCCCCATCTGCACGGAGCACTCGCCCGACGACCTCCGGGCCGCGGGGTCGAAACGACAGGAGCAACTGCTCGCCGAGCACAACCTCCACGTCACCTTCGCCGAACTCCGCCGCATCAAGCAGGCCATCCGCGACGGCGACCTCATGGAACTCGTCGAGGAGCGCGCCCGCTCGCACCCGGCGATGCTCGACGGCTACCGGGCCCTCCTCGACCACGCCGACCAGCTCGAACGCGAGGACCCCGCCTCGAAGGGCGCGTTCTTCTACGCCTCCAACGAGAGCGCACACCGACCCGAGGTCGCCCGCCACCACGCCCGCATGGACCGCCTGACCGCCGAGGGGCACGTCCTCCTCACCGAGGGCGGTATCCCCTCCGGCGACGACTTCGACGCGACGTGGCGCGTCGTCCCGCCGTTCGGTCCGTTCCCGCGGGCGCTGTCCGAGACGTACCCGCTCACCGCCGAGGTCCCCGAGCGACTCGACCGCGACGCCTACGAGCAGGCCGCCCGCGGCGTCTCGCGGCTGGTCGAGGAGAACCCCGACGCGGCGTTCACGCTGGCGCACGACGACTGGCCCGAGTCGGCCCTCGCTCGCGTGCCCGACTCGGTCGAGTTGGAGTCGCTGTCGGCGGTCTCCGAGCGATTGGCCGACGAGGAGTCAGACGACGGGCGTGAGGAGGGCGACTCCACCGAACTGTCAGACGAGTGACGTTGTCCCAGCCGGTCGCGTCGGCGTCTGCCGGTCGATGCTCTTAGGTTCACCCGACGTATCAACGAACACGATGGAGGCTGTCCTCTGGTACGTGCTCACGGGAACCCGCGGCGGTGAAAACCGTGTGCGCATCCTCAAGACCGTCGAGGAACAGCCCAGAAACGCCAACCAGTTGGCCGAGACGCTCGACCTCGACTACAAGACCGTCCGGCACCACCTCGACGTGCTCATGGACAACGACGTGGTCCAGCGAAGCGGCGATGACTACGGCGCGGTCTACCTCCCGTCGCCGCGGTGTCGCGCCAACTGGGAGACCGTCGAGACGATCGTCGAGCGGATGGACTGAGCGTGCGAGACAGGGACGCGGTGATTATGGAAAGATTTGGGAAAGCGTATATCAGGATGACGGGGAAAGGGGAGAACGAATGAGTATCTGGGTGGACGTCGCGACGGTCTCCTCGGGCGTCAACGTCGTCGTGCTCCTCGCACTGTCGGCGGTGTGGGCCCGAAACTACCTGACCTTCAGGTCCAAACACGCCGTCGGCCTCCTCGTGTTCGGGGTGTTCCTCCTCGCCGAGAACGCGCTGGCGTTCTACATGTACATCCTCGACCCGACGCTCTCGGGGTGGTTCAGCACCGACGTACCCGTCATCGCGTGGCGACTGATGATGCTGTTGCACGTCTTCGAGACGCTCGGCCTCGTGTTCCTCGCGTGGATTACGTTCGACTGAACACGCCGCGCGCTCCCCGCTCCTTCTGATTTTCCGCGTCGCCGCCGACTCAGTCCCGGTGTTTCCGCTCGTGAGTCGGGTGCTCGGAGATGAAGACGCTCGTGTGGTCCGGCACGTCTTCGGTGACCCACGAGTTCGCGCCGATGCTCACGTGGTCGCCGACGGAGACCGCGCCGAGCACCTTGGTCCCCGCGCCGATGACGACGCTGTCGCCGATGTCCGGGTGGCGCTTGTACCCCTTCTTGAGCGCGTGTTCGTCGTCTTCGTCCTCCTCGAAGTGGAGCGCGCCGAGGGTCACGTCCTGATAGATGCGCGCCCACTCGCCGATGGTCGTCGTCTCGCCGATGACGACGCCGGTGCCGTGGTCGACGAAGAAGTAGTCGCCGATGGTCGCGCCGGGGTGGATGTCGATACCCGACTCCATCTTCGCGTACTCGGCGAGTTCGCGGGCGTACGCGGGCGCGCCGGCCTCGTAGAAAGTGTGGGCGACCCGGTGGACGACAATCGCCTGCACGCCCGGATACGACCGGATGATTTCGACGTAGCCGCGGGCGGCGGGGTCGCCCTTGTACGCCGCCTCCACGTCTTTCTTCAGCGTCTCGCGGATGTCGGGGAGTCGCCTGACCACCTCGTCCACGATTGGCTCGGGGTCCTCGTCCGTGTAGGGGTCGATGCCGGAGTAGCAGAGCGCGCCGAAGTTGGCGACGGCGTCGCGGAGGAGTTCCTCGTCTGCGACCCACGGCCCCGCGTTCCAACAGCGGGGAAACAGGAGGCGCTTGATGAGGTCTACGTCCTCTCGCAGGTGGTTCCGCCGCGGGAACGAAAGCGACGTGTCCGTGGGGAAGGGGTCGTCGTCGGCGCGGTAGGACGCCGCGAGCCCGAGATGCGCGTCGCCCGTGTAGCTGTAGGACATCCGATAGCGATAGTTGGTGGACGAACGCTATTTAACCTCGTCTCATCGGGCCCGATTCGCCGCCTTCGCGTCGCGGGTCGCCCGGTCGAACCGACGGCAGTCTGCCGTCGTGTTCGCCCCTGAGACGGGGTGCTCCCCAATCCCTGGATAAGGCTTCTGGCCGCCGAAATCGGGCGACTGGGGACACATCGGGGAGAGATTTGGGTGACAGTTCGGAAAATCTTCTTTTAAATATTCGTCCCCCTCTGAGACATGCGACGCACACTCGCAGTGCTGATGACACTCGTAGTGGTCGTCGGGGGCGTCCCGGCGGCCGCCGCGGCACAACAGGAGACCACGGCCGTCTCCTTCGAGAACCAAGCGACGGGCGGCACGACCGTGACGGTCGACTCCGTCACGCTCCCCGAGGGCGGCTTCGTGACGATTCACGACGCCTCCGTCACGGACGGGAACGTCCTCGGGAGCGTCGTCGGCTCGTCGGCGTACCTCGACGCCGGCACCCACGAGGACGTGACCGTTCACCTCGACGAACCAATCGACGAGTCCGGCACGCTCGTCGCCATGCCCCACATGGACACCGACGGCGACCGCGTCTACTCGTTCGTCGCGGCCAACGGCGAGGCCGACGGCCCGTACACGGCCGACGGGAGCGCCGTCGTCGACACCGCGACGGTCGACGCGAGCGCGACCGTCTCGATGTCCGACCAGCCCACGACCGGCGACTCGGTCGTGGTCGACCGGGTGGAACTCTCGCAGGGCGGCTTCGTGACGATTCACGACGCGACGGTCACCGAGGGCGCGGTGTTCGAGAGCATCCGCGGCACCTCGATGTACCTGCCCGCCGGCGTCCACGAGAACGTCCGCGTCGAGCTGGACGCGCCCGTGACCGAGAACACGACGCTCGTCCCGATGGCGCACATGGACACCGACGGCGACGAGACCTACACCTTCCCCGAGTCAGAAGGCGAGACCGACGGCCCGTACACGGCTGACGGGAGCGCCGTCGTCGACACCGCGACGGCCACGCCTTCGGACACCGCGAGCGTGAACTACACCGCGCAGGCCACCGGCGGCTACTCCGTCGTCGTCGACTCGGCGTACCTGCCCGACGGCGGCTTCGTGACGGTCCACGACGGCACCGTCACCGAGGGCGCGGTGTTCGAGAGCATCCGCGGTACCTCGATGTACCTCGAACCCGGTCTGCACCGCGACGTGCGGGTCACCCTCGACGCGCCGCTGAACGAGACGACCACCGTCGTCCCGATGGCGCACATGGACACCGACGGCGACGAGAACTACACCTTCCCCGAATCCGAGGGCGAGGCTGACGGCCCGTACACGGCTGACGGGAGCGCCGTCATCGACAGCGGCACCGCGACCGTCTCCGCCAGCGTCGACTACACGACGAAGTCGTCGGACGGCGCGACCGTCGTGGTCGACCGAGTCGAACTCTCGCAGGGCGGCTTCGTGACGATTCACGACCCGTCGCTGTCGGGGGGCGCGGTGTTCGACAGCGTGGTCGGCACCTCGATGTACCTGCCCGCCGGCGTCCACGAGGACGTCGAAGTCACCCTCGACGAGCCGATTCGCTCCTCACAGGTGCTCACTCCCATGGCGCACATGGACACCAACGACAACGAGGCCTACGACTTCGTGACCAGCGAGGGCGACGCGGACGGCCCGTACACCGCTGACGGCGGCGCGGTCGTCGCCAGCGCCCACACCTCGGTCAACGCGGTCGTGACCGCGATGGACCAGTCCGGCGACGGCGCGACCGTCACCGTCGAGTCCGTCACGCTCCACGACGGCGGGTTCGTGACGGTCCACGACGCGACGGTCACCGAGGGCCAGGTCTTCGAGAGCGTCCGCGGCACTTCCGCGTACCTCGAACCCGGCACCCACGAGAACGTCGAAATCACCCTCGACGCGCCGTTCGAGGAGTCCGGCACCGTCGTCCCGATGGCGCACATGGACACCAACGGCAACGAGGTCTACGACTTCGTGACCAGTGAGGGCGAAAACGACGGTCCCTACGTCGCCGCCGGCGGCGCGGTCGTCACCACGGCCGACTACACGGTCGAAGGCACGATGACCGAGACGACGACCGACTCGATGACGGACGAACCGACTGAGACGATGACCGATGAACCCGCGACCGAGATGGGGGACGAGCCGATGGAGACGACGACCGAGTCGTCCACCGACGCGCCCGGCTTCGGTCTCGTCGTGGCCCTCGTCGCGCTCGTCGCGGCGGCGCTCGTCGCCGCCCGGCGTCGGTAACCCCGCTGACGACGCACCGGCCCACCACCACACAGAGGCACCCTCTTTTCGTACGCCGCGCGGGCCAGAAAAGCCACCCCCGCGCGGCACGCCCCCCGCTTGGGGTTATTTCGATTGCTTCATCCGCGACGCGTAGTCCCACGTGTGCATCCGCTCGGGTCGAATCCGAATCACGACCTCGTCGCGGTCGGGCGAGAGCAGTCGCTCGGTCAGTTCCGAGTCGGTGTCGCCGAGATAGCGCGTGATGAGTCGCCGCAGAACGTCCTTCTCCGCGTCGGGTTCGACGGTGGCGGTCCCCCGGCCGCGGACGCCCCGGTACGGCGGGTCGTTGGTCGAGATTTCGAACGCCACGTCGTCGTGAGCGCGGAGGAAGCGCACCACGTCGGCGTCGGCCGCGGTGGCACACCGGAGTTCGGCCGTCTCGGGGTCCCACTCGTACCACAAAGAGAGCATCCAGAGGTCGTCCGCCGGGGTGCGACACGAGAGTCGGACCGGGACGGCCGCGTCGGCGAGGAAGTCGTCGACGCGGGCGCGTGACCACGGGCCGGTGGGGTCGGAGGCGTCCATACCTCCCCTTGGGGTGGCGGGGGCTAAGTCGTGTAGGCCGAGTGGTCGGTCTCGGTCGCCGGCCGCGCCCGCAGAAGACAAGTTAATTGCCTATCGGGGGCCGAAAGCGGGTATGACCGATTACTTCGAGGTTCACGCCCGCGACGGCGCCGCCCGAATCGGGGAGTTGCGGCTCTCCGACTCGGTGACGACGCCGGCGGTCGTGGACGACGTGCTCGCGGACGCCGGCAGTCTCTGGGCGGCCGAGCGCGAGCTCCCCGACGGCTCCGACGACGTGCTGACCGTGCTCCCGCATCGCTCGCTCCCCGCCGGGAGCGCCGACGAGGTGCGCGAGTCGTTCGCCGTGGACTACCCCGCCGTGGACTACCCCTCGGCCGCCGTCGTCACCGCCGACACGGCCGACGACTACGGCGCTGACGCCTACGTCCTCTCCGACGCGCAGGGCTTCGTCGGCCACGCGCGCGCCTTCCGCGACAACGTCATCGAGGCGAAGGAGAACCTCCCCGCCGACACGGCGCTGATGCTCTCGGGCGTCGCCACGCCCCGGAACGTCTCGCTTCTCGTCTACGCCGGCGTCGACCTCGTCGACGAGACGCTCGCTCGCGCCCGCGGGCTGGAGGGCTTCTACTTCACGAGCGACGGCGAGTACTTCCTCGAAGACCTCGACGAACTCCCCTGCGCCTGCGAGGCCTGCCGCACGCCCGCCTCGGAGTTCACCCGCGCCGACGCCGCCGACCACAACGCCAACGCCCTGCGCGCCGAACTCGCGCGGGTCCGACGCCGCGTCCGCGACGGTCGGCTCCGCGACTACGTCGAGGGGCAGGCCCGCCACGGCCAGTGGCTGACCGCCCTGTTCCGCCGGTTCGACCAGCAGTACAACTTCATGGAGGAGCGGGTCCCCGTCATCCGCGACTCGGAGCTCACCGCCGCCTCCGAGGAGTCCATCGACCGCGTGGAGATTCAGCGGTTCGCCGACCGCGTGACCAAGCGCTATCGGAACCGCTTCGACAACCCGCTTGTGCTCCTGCCGTGCTCGGCGAAAAAGCCCTACAGCGAGTCCCAGAGCCACCGGCAGTTCCAGGAGGCCGTCCAGTACCGCGCGCACATGGTGTCGATGACCTCGCCCATCGGCGTCGTCCCGCAGGAACTCGAACTCACCTACCCCGCCCAGCACTACGACTCGGTCGTCACGGGCGACTGGTCGGAAGACGAGAAGTCGTTCGTCGCCGAGGTGCTCCGGCGCTATCTGGAGCGCAACGACTACCCGCGAATCGTCGCGCACGTCCCGCCGGGCGCGTACACGGAAATCGTCGAGCGCGTCGCCGACGACCTCGGCCTCGACGTGGAGTTCACCGTCTCCGAACACCCGACGACGACGGAGTCCATCGGGAACCTGATGCGGACGCTCGACGGCGAACCCAAGTTCACCCGCGAGGAGCGCGAGCACAACGTCGTGAAGGCCCTCGCCGACTACCAACTCGGCCCGGACGCGGGCGACGCGCTCTTTTCGGACGTGGAGCTGGAGATGACGAGCCGGTTCCCCAAGCTACAGGTGTGGAACGACGCGGGCGTGCAGTTGGCGACGATGGTCCCGCAGTACGGCGTGCTCTCTTTCACCCTCGAAGGCGCGAAGGTGTGGCGCGACAGCGACGCGCCGACGAAGAGGGTCGAAATCGACGGCTTCGTCCCCCACGGCTCGGTGCTCGCGCCGGGCGTCGTCGACGCCGACGCGGACATCCGCCCGGGCGACGAGGTCGTCGTCGAGGGGCCGAAGGCGTTCGCCATCGGCCGCGCGGAGATGGGCGGCCGCGAACTGGTCGAGTCCACCCGCGGCGTCGGCGTCGAGATTCGCCACGTCGAAGAGCGGTAGTTCGACTCGGTTCGGCGGGGGGCTCCGACTCGACCCGAAAACCGCCCGACACGCCGTAGACATCACCAACATAACATTTCAATGACTATTCGTGACGCGGTGGTTAATCAGCCTTTGAACGCCGCTATATCGGATTTATCCCCGGTTTTCTATGCACCCGAGTATGGCGGAAATATCACGCCACTATAAATTTAAGTAGCATCCCGGCCCAACGTGGGCAATGATGGTAGAACGACACAAGGGGCGAACGGAGTTCGACGACCTCCCCGACGAGGGAGCGGTAGACTGGACGATTACCCATGCGCTGTTGGCGGCGAGCGATTCGACCTCGCGGGCCTTAGAATCGCATCTGTTGCGGGCGCAGTACCACCGTGACGCCGGGTTCGACACGGCGGTGACGGAGCGCCACATCGACGACGCAATCGACCGACACACGCGGATTCTCGAGGATTTGCGCCTCGCGCGCGACGCGCTCGAACACCGGTAACCCGCCCGAGGCCGCCGCGCTGACGCCCTCCGCCGCGCGAACCCGGCTCGGTGGCCGTTCACATAAGTTGTTTATTTAACAGCGGCTACGAACAACCGTGTATGAAGTTGGCCGTCCCAACTGACTTCGACATCCTCGAGGCGCTCGCAGATAGGAGGCGAAACACCGCCGTGAATCTCTCGTATATCCTCGATAAGAACCGATCGTACATCAACACGCGACTGCCGATTCTCGCGGACTACGGCCTGTTGGCGCGCGTCGGGCCCGCGCCGAACTCCGGGCTGTACGAAATCACCGACAAGGGGTTGGTCGTCCTCGACAACCGCGACCAGTACCGAGCCGACGGCGTCGACTTCGACGCCCTCGTCGAGTCCGAACTCAGGGCGCGGACCGACGAGACGGACGCGTAACGCGAACGACGCGCCGAAACCGAAGGTCGGGACGGCCTTCGGAGGCACCCCGGCGCGCTGTTTCTCGCGAGCAGTGGCGACTCCGCTCGGTCCCGCGTTCTCGACGGCGTCCGCGATGTCGGTAACCGCCCGCGCCGTGATGCGGCCGTCGCCGCCTTTTTGCCGCCTTGCCACCCAGTTCGAGGCATGGCTGTCGAACCACTCTCGCTCGGCGTTCCGAAACCCATCATCGACTCGCTCCCGGAGGCGGACGGCACGGCGGCACAGGACATGCAACGCGCCGTCGAGGGGCTCGAAACGCGGCTGAACCGCGCCATCGAGGGCGCCGACACGGAATCCGAGGCCGCCGGTTACGTGGTCGACGCGCTCGAACGTCTGGAAGGCCACTACGAGCGCTACGACGAGTTCATCCCCGAGCTCCGCGCGTGGGGGCAGTCGCCCATCTACGCCATCGCGTGGCGAAACCTGCAGGCGGACCTCATCCTCCAAATCGAGGAGTACGAGTGGCTGAAACCGCACATCGACCGAGAACGAAATCTCCGACTGGTCGAAGACGGCATCAGATTCGGCAAGTAGTTGCGACGCCCGCGGTTCTGACTGACGGTCTGTTTTCGGACCGAACGCCTTTCTACCATCAGTTGTGTTTGTCTCATACAATATTCTTGTATTATGGGAAATTATAGAATTAAATTAAATAATCTTATAAATATATTTTTATCTATATTGTCTCGTTATTTACTTAATTATGCTCTAATCGGCCACATATCCAATATTAAATGGCGATTGCGATGGAAAGTGCGAGTATTAATTCTGGCGTCCATCATTCTTCACCCTCACGTAGTATTTCACAATTAAAACTATTCTGTGGTTGGGGATCGAGTCGACCGTGTTCGCTCGACCGGTAACTCTCCGGGCGGTCGTGAATATCGCTGTCGCTCGCAAAGATTGGTCGCGCGCCCCGTGAAGGGTGACCGAACCTAATGGGGAAGGGGGGGAAGGGGGGATGAGTTCGGTCAGTGGATGCGTCCGAGGGGTTACTCTGTACGGTGATGCATCCAATTAGACACAATCGCTTCGAATATATAAATGATTCTGATTATCAGTCTGTCGAACAATCCGGCAGAGGTGTAACGAATATAACGTCGTTACATCTGCTGAAACGACTATGCGCATCGGTGACAGAGTACGCGTCATGGCGGACCGTTCCTCTCCCCGTCGTCCCGAAGACGCCTTCGCCCGGGCCACCACGCACATCGACCGCGCTGAAGAACTGTTGTGGGAATGCACCCGCGACCTCCCGGACAACGCGGACGACGAGTTCGCCCGGCTCTTCGAGGGGTTGTGGGCAGTGCAGAACGAACTAGCGCAGGTGTCGTTTCCGGGGGACTGCGCCGACGAGCGCGGCGGCCCCTCGCGGGGGGGTTTCGACTTCCCGACGACCGACGACTGACCGCGGTTCGACGCCGGGTGAGCTTCGCCTTCGGGCGGTTCGGCAGACGCGATTTCGCTACTCTACCTGTCGCTCTATCCACTCGCTCGCGTCGACGACGAGTTCCGACAGCGCCTCCTCGACGGGCACGTCGCCCGCGAGACCGACGCTCCATGTGACCTGCGACTGAATCGCCTGTAGATTGAGCATCGTGTTTTGGACCCGCGACGCCAGTACCACCGGAACCGTCGCGTCGAACCGGCGGATTCCTTTGACCGCCTCGACGCCGTCGAACGCCGGCGGGGCGTGGAGGCAGACGACGAGATGCACCGGCCCCTCGGTCAATCGCTCGAACAACACCCGACTCGACCTCACGAACTCGACGTCCACGTCGCGCTCTGTCGCTATCGGACCCGCCGGTGGCGGACCGTAGGCGAGGATGCGCGGCGTCGCCGCTATGCTAATCTCGGACACGCGTCCGACTGTTCGCCGAGGGAGTATTTGACACTTTCTCCGACCCGAGACCACACCGGGCGCGGACGGCGGTGGCACGCGGGACCGCTCGCCGGCGTCGCCGGTTGTCGTCAGTCGTCGGTCGTCGATTCAGAACAGGGAATCGAGGCGGTCGTCGACGACGGCCTCCGTTTTGTCTTCGCTGGCGGCGGCGTCGGCGTCCCGTTCGCGGCGAGCCCGCTCGGCCTCGACGCCGGTCGACCGAACCTCGGCCACGCGGTCGCTCCGCGACACGTCGCCGAGGAGCACGAGCACGCCGACGTGGTTCGACTCCGGAAGCGGGTAGTCGCCGCCGCGGACCTCCATGCTCCCGGTCTGCTCTTCGACCCACGTCCGACTCCGCTCGATGGCCTTCCGGTTGAGCCACTCGGGCGGGCCGCTGACGACGACCAGTCCCCGAGAGGCGGAGTCGACGTCGCACGGGAGCGTGAGTCGCCCGAGCACCGCCTTCCGCGTCTGGGTCGTGATGCGGTTGATGGAGTCGAGTTCGTCCGCCGACGACGACCCCCCGCCCAAGAGTCCCGAGATGCTGAATCCGCCGCCGCCGTCGCTCTCGGGGAGTTCGCTCGCCGCGTAGCCGATAGTCGAGATGCCGCCGCCGCGGAGGGTGTTGATGACCTCCGAGGAGTCGACGACGCTCTCGCCGACCGACCCCGACTCGCCTACTTCGCCCGAGGCCAAGAGGATGCCGAGGCGGCGCACGAGTTCCTCGTTCATCGACTCGTGGGCCGCCGCGACGTCCTCTCCGCTTTCGGCCCACGCGCCGTTGTCGAACGCGAACACGTGGTCGGTCACGTCCACGAACGCCTTGAGCGACCGCGCGGCGTTGCGCGAGTAGAGCGCCCCCTCGTCGGCGGCGGGGAGGACGCCGACGCCGTAGATGGGCTGTTCGTAGACGCGGTTGAGGTGCTTTGCGAGCACGGGGGCCGCGCCGCTCCCCGTGCCGCCGCCGAGACCCGCGAAGATGAGAAACGCGTCGGCCGTGGAGGTCGGCGCGCCGTCGGTGCCCCGCAGGAGCTGTCGGCTGTCGCGCTCGGCGAGTTCCGCGGCGAGTTCGTTGTCCGCGCCGACGCCGTGGCCGCTCACCTCGTCCGCGCCGAAGAGGATGCGGTTCTCCTCGGGAACGAGGTCGAGGCCGCGGAGGTCGGCCGACGCGGTGTTGTACGCGACCGCGTCGACGACGTAGTCGGCGTTCGTGCGCTGTTCGTACCGGAGGAGGGCATCGAGGACGTTTCCACCCGCTTGCCCCACGCCGAAGCAGAGGACCTTCATCGTCTCTCTTTGACACGTCATCAGTGGTGAATCTTCTGTTAGTACACTGTCACAGCCAGACTCGGACGCGCCGCCGACGGGGTAGTTCTATACGACCCCCGCGAGAACCATCGGCAGACGCCATGACCTGTCCGCGGTGCTCACAGCCCCTCTCGACGCTTTCGTTCGACGGCCGCGCGGCGCGCTACTGCGAGCGATGCGGCTTCGTCGGCGTCGAGACGGTCCACGAGCGCGACGCGCCGAGCCGAGAGTCGTGGGACGACGCGATAGCCCGCTTCCACGAGCGGGCGCTCCGCGAGGCGCGCGAGCGGGACGGGAACGCGGGCGGTGCTGGCGGAGCCGACGGCGGCGAGTCGACCGACGGCGACACCGAGGTCGAATCCGAGCGCAACGAGGTCGGCACAGAGGACGACGAGGACCACACAGAGAGCGACGAGGACGACAGCGACACGACTACCGACGCGGCTGATGCCGGTGACGACGAGGCCGACGACGAAGCCACCGACCGCGAGCCCAGTGACTCGCACCTGAAAAACGGGGAGGACGGCGACCGCGGGGACCGCGCGGGCGACGAGTGACGCGCGCTCGCGCGTCGCCGGCGGCGCGTCGACCTCGGTCGTGACGTACTGTCCGGTCGGGAGCGTCGGTTCGGGTCGGCGTTCAGTTCGATTCCGGCGCGGCTTCGGCTTCCGGTTCGGGCTCGGAGGTGCTCCCGTCGGACTCCTCTTCGGAGCGGGCGGCGACGAGCGACCCGCGGGCGACGCTGTACAGGGGGCGGTCGATGCTCCGGACCTCGTTGACCGAGAACGGAATCGTCGAGTCTTCGAGGTGGTGTTCGAACAGCTCTTCGAAGCCGTCGGGGCTGGAGGTGCCGCCGGTGACGACGACGGGCACGTCGAGGCCCTCCTCGATGTCCTCCTCGTCGACCTCGCGTTCGATGTTCTCGATGACGTAGTCGAGGAGGTTCTCGTAGTAAATCGACAGCGCGCCCTCGACGCCGCCGACGTCGGTGCGGAAGTCGAGCTGGAAGTCGTCTTCCTTGATGGACGTGACCTTGTCGACGGCCGTGCCGGTGGCCTGTGCGGTCTGCTGGTCGATCCAGTCGCCGCCGCGGGCGATGGAGAACTGCATGACCGGCACCGCGTAGTACGCCAGACAGATGTTCGTCATGCCCGCGCCGAACGAGACGCCGAGGCCGGTGAAGTTGTTGTCGGCGAGTTCGCTGTAGATGACCGCCATCCCCTCGTTGATGGGTTCGGGGTCGTAGCCCATGTCGCCGAGCATCGATTCGAGCGTCTTGTCGTGATACAGCGTCGACAGGTCGGAGTCGATGGGGTCGGCGGGACTCGAATAGAACAGGCGCTCGTTCGGCCGGGAGGGCGAGCCGACGACCTGCTCGATGATGAGCTTGATCATCGGAATCGCGGAGGACTCCTCGCTGGAGAGGATGCCGTGTTGCATCGGCCGTCGCGTCTCCTTACCGAAGATGTTCGCGAAGTTGAGCGCGTCGTCACCGACGACGTACACTTTGTCGTCCTTGCGGATGTGGAGCACGTCGCTCCGCGAGAGCATCTGCTCCGCCATGTCGCTGTAGTCGATTTCGACGAACGAGTTTCGTTGCTGGACAAATACGGTCTCACTCCCATCCTGACTCGCGGACAGGATGTTCATGGTTCCTACGTCAAGGCCTTTCGCCATACCTCACGCGTCGCAGGGCTGTCGCATAAATCTGTATGCGCTCTTGACGTTCAGTTCGGTCGATGAATGTAACGCCGAACGACGCCGAGTCGATTCCCAACCGACGGCCCGGCGTCCCGACCCGACTCAGGAGAACAGTCCGCGAATCCGGTCGACCAGTCCCTCGGAGTCCTCGCGTTCGGCTTCCGCCTGCTGTTGCTTCCGTAACTCGGCCAGCGCGGCGGTCTGGTCGTCCGTGCTGTCGCCGACCGCCGTGTCTTGCTTCCCGCCGCGGAGGCCCTGCAGGCCGGCGACCGCGTCGTCGACGCCCCCGCCGCGCGTCTCGGTCGCCTTCGCGTTCTCGAAGCTCGCGCGGTCGACGTCGTCGACGGCGGAGGTATCGAGCTTCAGGCGGGTGGTCTCGGTCTTGCGGACGCCGCCCCACGACAGTTCGCTGTCCGACAGCGCCTCGTCCATGTCGCGGCGGACCTGCGCGGCGACGGCTTCCTCGTCTTCCTCGTCGGCCGCGTCTGACTCCGCGTCGTTCCCGCCCGCGGCGGGCCCGCTCGTCCTCGCGCGGGCGAGTTGGAAGCCGACGAGCGACGTGCCGCTCGCGGCGACGACCGCCACCGCGCCGAGCGAGTAGACGCCGACGATGCGGCCGCTCCGGTCGGCGCTCGCGGCGACGTTCCAGTTGTGGGGGTACGCGCCGACGAACTGGACGACGGCGACCGCGCAGACGACCAGCCCCGCGCCCGCGAGGAGCTTCGGGAACCGGTACCGCGAGGGGAGCAGGACCACGACGGAGGCGAGGAGGAGGGGAATCCCGAGCGCGCCGGTGACGCCCGCGACCTCGCGGAGTTCGTACTTGAAGATGTTCTCGGGCGGGATGCCGCCGCTCCACACCACCGCCGCGAGCGCGACGGCGAGCAGTCCGATAGCCGTAAAGAACAGCGCGAAGCCCGCGTAGACGGTCGTCTCGTCGGGGTCGGCGTCGACGTACCGTCGGTAGAGGGCGATGAGGGTGTTCTGCCCGTCACTCGACATACCTCAGACCATTCCCCCGCGCGACATATAATGTTCGCCGCGGGCTTCGTCCCGCCGCCGGCGGCCGACCCGACGCCGCGTCACGGGCCGCCGGCGCGCTCGACGGTCACGTCGTAGGCCGCGACCGTGTCGTCGAGGGTCGCCTCGGTGAGCGTCGGGTCCGCGTCGAACCGCGCGCTGGTGAACCGAGCGGGACCGTGGACGACGGTGTCGCCGAACGCCGCGGCGTCCGTCACGTGCGCGTACGCGAAATCCAGCCGCCCGCCGATTTCGACGCCGAAGGTGAGCGTTCCGACGGTGCAGTCCGAGAGGTCCACGTCGCGGGCGACGCGGACTCCCGAACAGAACAGCTCGTCGCCGAAGCGCGCGTGGTCGCAGACGACGCTTTCTTCGACGACGGCTTCGACCAACCGGACGGGCGACTCGGCCGAACAGACCACGTCGGAGAGGTCGAGCCCCCCGTCGACGGTCGCGCGGACGAACGACGCCGGCCCCGACTCGAACCGCGCGCTCCGGAAGCGGAGCGCCCGGCCCTCGACCGTCGCGTTGTCGAAATAGACCGGGCCGTCGAACGCGCTGTGGGTGAAGTCGACGGTCCCGCCGCGGGCGGTGAGTCCCGTGCAGTCGACCCGGTCGCCGAAGGCGGCGGTCGTCGCGTCGATGCCGCCGTCGACCGTGAGTCGGGTCGCGTCGACGCCGCCGTCGACCGTCAGGTGTTCGAGCGAGAGGCCGTCGTCGACGGTCGCCGCCGCGGCGACGACGTCCCCGCGGACGCGACAGTGCGCCAGCGAGAGCCGATGGTCGCACGTGGCGCTCCCGAGGTCGAGGCGGCCGTCCAGTCGGGTGTGGGAGAACCACGCCGGCCCGCCGAAGTACGCCTCCGCGACGGACACGTCGTCGTCGACGACGCCCTTCCTGAACGTCGCCCCGCCCTCGAAGCGCGCCGCAGTCGCCACGACCGTCTCGGCGCTGAAGCCCGTCGCGTCGAAGCGCGCGCCGAAGCGCGCCTCGCAGAGCACCCAGCGGTCGCCGGCCTGCAGGTGGCGACAGCTGACCGCCTCGGACGCGTCGAGACGTTGCATGCACACCGCGCCGCCGACCGAGACGCGGTCGAGGCGGAGCGCGCCGTCGAGCGTCGCGTCGCGGAGGTCGATGTCCGCTTTCACCATCGCGCCGCGGAGGTCC
Organism: Haloferax sulfurifontis; assembly: GCF_014635105.1. Classification (NCBI taxonomy): domain Archaea; kingdom Methanobacteriati; phylum Methanobacteriota; class Halobacteria; order Halobacteriales; family Haloferacaceae; genus Haloferax; species Haloferax sulfurifontis. The sequence goes on along the minus strand of NZ_BMCI01000007.1, from coordinate 4,368 downwards.
AGCGACGCGTCGGACGCGGGCGTTACCCCCGCGAGGTCGATGCGCTCGAACGCCCCACCGACGAACGCCGAGGGCCGCGCGTCGTCTTCGACCGCCTCGCGGAGCGCCTCGGTGACGGCCGCGGGCCGCGTTTCCTCGACGGGGCGATGGAACAGACAGCGGTCGGCGCCGTCGCTCGCGGGGTGCGGACACCGCCACACCGACGGCGACTCGTCGGCGCCCGTCTCGTCGGCGGCGTCGAAGACGTGCTCGTAGGCACAGCGACCGGTGTGTTCCACGTCACTCGACCGTTCGTCGGTATCGCGTAAATAGATTGTCACGATGTCGGACGCGTCGCCCCCTCGGGCTCGCGGCCGCCCCCGTCGCGGTCGCTCGGGTCACTCCCCGGCGAACGGAGCGTCGACTTCCGCGTCGCCGACGACGGCCGACAGCGTCGCCGCGAACTCGAAGTCGCGGGCGGGCAACGCGACCATCCGGACCGTCTCGCCGGTGCCGTCGCGGAAGCCGACGACCGTCCGGTCCGATTCGAGTTCGACGGAGCAGTCGGCGAAGACGGGCCGGTTGAGCTGTATCGTCCGCACCGCTCGCACTTCGTCGGGGGTCGCCTGCGCGCCGTCGTGTCGAATCTGGACGAGTCGCGTCTCGGTCAGGAGCACCGTCATCTCCTCGTAGTGGCTGACCGACCGGAGCGTCTCGCGCTCGCCGACGAACTGGTGAATCGACTCGTAGAAACTCACAACTCGCTTACTCTATCCACTCGTATCAACGTATCTACACAGTAGTTCACCGACGACGAGTTTCCCGTCGGTGCGGGTTGCGAGGCTCACAACCCGCGTTCGGACGGGCGGGCGCCGACCGCCTGTCAGAGGCGAGCAGGCGGGACGGGTCGCCGTAACTGGGCAATCGTGCTGTCCACATCCTGACCAACGCGACTGCCCGCCGTACAGTCGTCGGCCGGACTATATCAACGTATGCCTAGCGGCGCGGTCGGTCGAACGCGGAGCCGCCGCGGTCAGTCGGCGGCCCCGAGCGCCGGGTCGCCCGCCAAGACGACGATGTCGGCCATCCCGCGCACGGACTCGAACGGAACCCGGACGCCGCGCGGACCGACCTCCAACTCCTCCGGCGGGTCTTCGACGGAGACGAGAAGCGCGGTCACGCGGTCGTCGTCGAGGTCGACACAGAGGTCGACGGCCTCGCCCAATCGCTCGCCCGAGGCGGTGTACACGGGGCGGCCTTCGATGCTCGGAATCGGTTCGATGCCCGTCGGTGACTGGGGGACCATACCTCCGGTATCGGACGTGTCAATAAAAAACACCACGGTCGGCGCAGGTCGTGTCGGTCCCGGAGCTCCGACGCTCGCGGTGCGCTCGGTCCGGACGCGGTATCCGGATTCGGCGCGCGTCGCCGCGACTGGAAGGTCGTCGTAGGCGCTCGTGGCGGCGTGAACGGCGAATATCCATAATTTCCGATACGTATTTAGACTCACCTAACAGATAACCATCTGGTCAGGATAATTAAGTCTCGGTGTTCCTTCCGTAGACCCACCACCACTACCGAGGCTTCTGACCACATTCTGGTCTCCGAAGTCGCCCGCGAGCGCGCGCTTTTCCCGCGCGGAATCCGTTGAGTCGTCGTCGGACGGCCGGTGTCGCTCTCGTCGCTGGAGGGCGTTGTTCACGTTTATGTTACTGTATCTACACTCTCAGATATGGTAGACAATCCGACACGGGCGTACGGCGCGCTGGTCGTGGTCGTCGCGGCGGCCGTCAGCGGTGCCGTCATCCTCTCGGGATTCGTCGCTATCGACTTCGTGCTCGACGCGGTCACCGTCTGGGGCTACATGGCCGCGGTCGGCGTGATGGTCGTCTGCGCGGTCGTCAGTTGGCTGACCGACCTCCCCGGTATCCTCTCGAGCGAGTTCGGGGGAAGCGGCCGGTAAGCCGCCGGGGAACGGCCTCGAAAACGCGACGCGCCCCGTTCGACTCCTCTGCGATCAGTCGTCGTCCCGCTTCTCGTCGGTCGTAATCATCGATTCGCGGATGTCCTGTAACCGCTCGGTGCCGCGGAGTTCGGACATGTTCACGCCCAGCGCGTCCGAGTCCTCGTCGGTGGCGACGCCGCTCGTGAGGATGCTCCGGACGCCCTCCTCGACGGTCATGTCGATGTCGTACACGTCGTCGGCGGGGATGTAGGTGAGCAGGCCGCCGGTGACGGGGTTCGGCGCGAGCGGGAGGAACATCGAGACCATCTCGCCGTGGCCGGTCGACTGCTCGATGGTCGCGGGCGAACCCCCCGTCTGGAAGCCCAGTACGTACACGTCGTCGTCGAAACACTGGACGAGTTTCACGTCCTGGAACTCGTCGGCCCCCTCGTCGAGGACCACGTCGCCCATGCGGCGGAAGCTCTTGTACACCGTCCCGACGCCCGGAATCGACGAAATCACGAGGTCGAACGCGCCGATGATTTTCTCGCCGTACTGGTTGCGGCCGACGGTCCCCACGACCGCGACGATGCCGAAGAGGACGAGTAGCGCCACCAACTCGGTGAAGAAGTCGACGACGAACGAGTAGACGCCGAGGTCGATGAGGAGGCTGATGAACTCGACGCTCTCGAAGCGGCTGATGACGCCCGCCCAGCGCAGGAGGTCGATGAACGGTTCGAGGGCGTTTCTGACGAAGTCGATGCCGACGCGCAGGACGTACAGCGTGATGACGATGGGAATCATAATCGCCACCCCCGTCAGCAGGGTGTTGTACGCCCGTTCGTACAGCGACTGGCCGGTCTCTTTGGCGCTCACGGCGAGCGTACCCGGCGAGCGCGGAGGGTCTGCGGAGGACACGCCCGGAGATTTCCGTGGGCGGTAAAAATAGTACTGGCAGTCGAACTGTCCGGATTTTCGAGTCGTGTGTCGGCGCGGACGCTCGCGGGCGTTCGGCGAGGGCGAGTCAGTCGAGCGCGACGAAAACGGGGACCACGAGCGGGCCGGGAGGGACGAGTACGGGAACCGTGAGCGACGACGAAACCCGAGACGGCGGCCCGCGCCGTCCCGAAGCGGGGTCAGGAGACGACTTCGAACCGACCGACCGAGAGGTCGACCGCGAGCTGTTCGCGCGGGTAGACGAACTCCTCGTCGTCGTACGTCGTCCGGACGGTCTCGTCTTCGATCTCCACCACCGTCTGTTCCGTACACAGCGTCGAATGCCGGATGGTCGACCCCTCCGTGATTACGTGCGGGGCGACCTCGAGCGTTTGCGTCATCGTTTCTCTAACGGACGGTATCGAGTATAATTCTTTCGCAGTTCACGATGATTATCGTTCGAATGTAGTTATATAGTGGTATTGTCGAGTAAATTGTGCACTTTCTGTTGTGGTTGCCTTCACACCGGTCGGTGTCGCTCTGACGGACCCGCGCGTCCTAAAGACAGCAGTCGGGGGAACCGGACGCGCCCCTCTCGGGTGCGGCACCACTCTCGGTCGGTACTCGCGTGATTCGACGCGGCCCGCGAGTCTGCGGTCGCCCCGGCGCGTCAGTCGCGCTCGAACGGGTCGGGGTCGGGCAGTTCGTCGTCGAGAACGGCCGCCACGGCGTCGACGAACGGGTCGTGCGCCGACAGCGCCTCGCGGAGCGCCTCGTAGTAGGCGACGGTGTCGCCCGCGAGGAAGCGGGAGTCGACCCGCCAGAGCGTCCGCCCGGTGCCGAACTTGCCGGCCGGGAGGTCGTCGTGTTCGTCGCGCACCTCGTCGAGCGCCGCGACGAGCCGCTCGCGGAGCGCCGCGTACGGCGAGTCGCCGGAGAAGTCGGCGTCGCCGTGGACGCCGTCTTCGAGGTGGAGTTCGAGCCGGAACTGCCCGCGCTGGAGGGCGCGCGGCGTCGGGTAGTGCTCGAAGTGGAGGTCGTAGCCGCTGTCGCGGCCGCGCTCCCACGCCGCGGGGGTGACGCGGCCCCACGGTCGCCCCGAGTCGAGGGCGTGCCACGCGTGTGCGCCCGCCGGCGGCGACGCGCGGAGGTAGTCGGCCCACTCGTACTGGAGGACCTCACGAGCGAGCTTCGCTACGGCGTCGCGGGTTGCATCGACCTGTAGCTCGTAGTCGAAATAGAAGCTCGTTTCGTCCGCGGTGTCCGGGCCGTTCATACCTCCCTGCTAGACGCCCACACGGATAAAGATTCGACACAGACTCCCGCGAGTCCGTGCGTCTTCCCCGCGAACCCGCGACTACGTGGGCGTCGGCGGGCAGTTCTGTCAGTTGGCGCTCGATCAGTCCCCGCGCCGCATCGCGTCCGACCCCAAGCAGAGCAACGCACTATAGTAACAATTAGAAATAATTGCTCACATTTGGAACTGAAAGTTGTTCGAGGGCGGTGTC